>NZ_FORD01000018.1 GCF_900113925.1 Nitrosomonas sp. Nm34 | reverse complement strand
CGGTTTCCCCCTTGCGTTTCACTACGGTTGTCGTTACTAACTCCGGTTATCTCCTCTCAGATAACAAGTTTTAACCCATGCCGGGCACACTAGGGTGCAATAAGCGCAGCGCATTGCACCGGATGGTGAGGTAGCACATGTGGCGCAATGCCCACCACTGGTTATTGCGCCTTACGCGGGTTGTACGCTTTTATCATAGATCACTATCCCTACTCGGTCGATATGTGCAATTAGATCAATGTTGGTGAGTTGGTTATATTGCGACAGATCCACGGTATAGGGGAGATATAACTCGTCGATTTGGTCTTCGATTTGCATCATTTCAGCAAAATCGAGTATGTGCCCCTTAATCGTTAGATCAATATCCGAGCCAGAACGGTAATTGCCCTTGGCACGAGAGCCATAGATCAGCACTGAATCAATTGTGCTGTGTTGCCTGAAAACACTGTTGAGTTTATCCAGGGTAATCTGTGATAAGCCGAGTTTGGCTGCTACGTCTGTATTCATGACAGATATTTTTCCATTTCTGTTTGCAGATCTTCAAAACAGGGGAAATAATCATTATGATGACCGTCACTAGCTGATTGGCGGTGCCTTCGTTATAGGTGTGTGATGAGATATTTCTGCTTTGAGTCATAGCCATCCATTGTTCACCGTCTACGATCAGCTCCACTTTGAAAGCTGCACGTATCGCATCTTTTGAACCTTTAATATTTGGGTTACCTTGATCCTTCAGAAAATCCTTGAGCACATTCCACGCTAACTCATGCGTGAACTCAAAAGCTTGGATGACTCCCTGTTTTTCCAGTTGCGATAGGGGTCGTTGTCTGCTGAGTGCCACAGCATCTCTGAGCTGGGTTAAGGCTTTTTTATAGTTGCTAAAGCGTTGCTGCCAACGCACATCAGGGTAATTTATCATGTTATTTCACTAGCTGTTTTTAATCGCTTGAAGAAGGCGCAAGAATAGTTAACGCAATCGGTATGATTATTTGGTATGCTGATTATTATTCACCATTTTATACCGGTATGAGTCAGTGTGAGCCACAATCAGAGAAAGCTACCATGAGCCATGACACCTTTAACCTCGATAAGAATCAATTGATTCAACACGCTTTCAGTCAGATGGAGCAGCATATCCAGGAGGCCGGCTATTCTTTACGCCAGAAACTGGCCTTGACGTGCCGCATTCTGTTCGATAATGGTCATGATTCCGGCCTGGCTGGCCAGATCACGGCACGTATGGAGCAGCAGGGTACTTTTCTGACGCAGCGGCTTGGCCTGGGATTTGACGAGATCAGTGCAGGTAATCTGTTGCTGGTTGATGAGAATCTGCAGGTGCTGGAAGGGGACGGCATGGCGAATCCTGCCAATCGCTTCCATGCCTGGGTCTACCGCGCGCGCCCTGATGTGCGCTGTATCATCCATACCCATGCGGTGCATACAGCAGCTTTGAGCATGCTAGAAGTACCGTTGCAAATTTCTCATATGGATAATTGCGTACTCTATGGGGATGTGGCTTTCCTCTCTAAATGGCCAGGCGTGCCGGTAGGCAACGAGGAAGGCGAGCTGATTGCCTCCGCATTGGGCAATAAACGGGCTTTATTGCTGGCGCATCATGGCTTATTGGTGGCTTGTGGCAGTATTGAAGAAGCTTGTCTGCTGGCGCTCGCATTTGAGCGGGCTGCGCGTATGCATCTGCTGGCCGCTTCTGCTGGTAAGATTGAGCCGATTGATCCGGAACTCGGGCGTGAAGCCCATGATTGGATTTTACGTGCGCAACGCAGTGCAGCTGCGTTTGCCTACTATGCGCGCCGCAGCCTGAAACAGTCACACAATGCAGATTGCTTGTGAGAATGATTCCCGTTCAATTCACTTCCCTGACACAGCGCTTCGCGATCTGGTTTGCATTGGTCGCGCTACTACCCATAGCGCTGATTGGCTATAGCCTGTTACGGACGTTTGAGAGCGAAATTCACAAGGCAGCTATCCAACAAGTCTCAGCCATCGCTGATAAAAAAGTGGAACAAATTAATGACTACTTAAATGAGCGCATGCTGGATGCCAATGTAATCCAGGCAGCTGAAACAACCTATCAGGCAATGAATGATTTTACCAGGGCCTTTCATCAGTATGGTGCGGATTCTATAGAGTACCGTAATATAGATGCTATTCACCGCGGTCACTATAAACGGTTTATCGAGAGAGCAAATTATTATGATGTCTTCCTGATTTCGACGGATGGCTGGATAGTATTCAGCTATGCACATGAATCAGATTTTGCTACCAATTTATTGACGGGCCCATATCAGAAGACAGGGTTGGCTCAAGTATTTCGTCAGGCACTCAATACGCAGGCAAGCAGTATCTCGGATTTTGAATATTACGGACCTTCCAAAGGAGAAATTGCGGCTTTCGTTGCCGTACCTATCGTGATTGAAGGGAAGTTAAGTGGTGTATTTGCACTGCAGATATATAGCGAGCATGTATTTAAAGTGTTAACCAATAATATCGGGCTGGGAAAGAGTGGTGAAACAGTGGTCACGCGTCTTGAAAATGCACATACTGCGCTGGTCATGGCGCCTTTGAGTGACGAGCCGGATGCGGCCTTAAAGCGAACCATTCCGTTGGATAACCCCATTCTGTCGACTACCATTAAACATAGCCTGGCCGGTCAGGCGGGAGCAGGGCTGGCTTTCGATTATAGTGGTAATAAGGTGGTGGCGGCCTGGCGTTATCTTCCACGTATGAAGTGGGGAATAGTGGTTCAGGTTGATGTGAAAGAAGCTTTTGCCGCTGTTTTTCGGGTACGCATCATTGATTTTATAATTCTGTGCCTGGCCTTTATCCTGACCACGTTAGGTGCCTTGTTATTCAACCGGCGCGTCGTCATTCCCCTGAAAAAACTCAACCAGGGAGCGCAGGCCATTGCATCCGGGGATTTGCAACAGCGGGTGCCAAGCGAAGGGTGGGATGAGATAGGGAAATTTGCAGAAGCCTTCAATGTCATGACTGAACGGTTGAGTAACAGCTATCGTGAGCTGGAAGATCGTGTGGTAGAACGCACAGCCGAACTGGAGAGTGCTAACGCTGAATTAGCCATTAAGGAAGAGGAGATGCGTTCAGTCGTCGAGCACATGGTGGATTGTGTCGTCACAACGGATGAAAAAGGCGTTATGCTATCGGTCAATCCCGTGATGGAAAAGTTGTTGGGTTATACCTCTGAGGAAGCAGTGGGCCAGAATGTGTCTATTTTAGTGCCTGAACCGGATCGAAGCAAACATTCCTTTTATATGGAGCGATACTGTAAGACTGGGCAAGGTCAACAATATATCGGTCATTATTCTGCCGGATCACATAGCATTGGTCTTGGGCGTGAAGTCGAAGCCGTACACAAAAATGGTGAACGGATTTCTATCTATCTCGCGGTCAGTGAATATTTTGTCGGAAATGAACGCCATTTTACCGGAGTGATGCGTGATATCCGCGAGCATGTAAAGATCATGAAGGATTTAGAGAATGCTCGACTGGACGCAGAGGAAGCGAATAAGGCTAAATCAGCTTTCCTGGCAGTGATGAGTCACGAAATTCGAACGCCTATGAATGGTGTCATTGGGATGATCGAAGTCTTGCAGCAATCAAGCTTGACCAGCTATCAGATGGAAATGACCAATCTGATCAAAGAATCAGCGTTTACCTTACTCGAAATCATCGAAGATATTCTGGATTTCTCAAAAGTGGAAGCTGGCAAGATAGAGATCGAACTTACCCCTATTCCCTTGGCAGCTGTGGTGGAAAAGGCCTGCAGCATGCTCGAGCATTTAGCAGCAAACCGCGGAGTAGAGCTGACTTTATTTACTGACCCGACTATCCCGGAGGAAGTTTTGGGTGATGCGTTGCGACTACGCCAAGTGCTGGTCAATTTGATCAATAATTCAATCAAATTTTCCAGTGGTCAGCAAAGGTTGGGACGAGTGTCCGTTAACGTAAGCATGACTGAGTCAAGTCCCGACCGTGTTCTTATTGCATTTCAGGTGGCCGATAATGGCATTGGTATGAATAAGGAGACACTGGATCGTCTGTTCACCCCCTTTAGCCAAGGAGATGTATCGACTACGCGGCGTTTTGGCGGGACTGGCCTGGGGCTAACGATTACTCATCATTTGGTGGAACTGATGGGAGGAGAAATCACTGTCCAGAGTGTCCTCGGTGAAGGTTCTACCTTTATCGTGCATTTACCCTTTAAGCCTGTACCGGTTAAATCAGCTGACAGGCACGAAAAAGTATTTAATTTGAAAGGGCTTTCATGTCTAGTGGTCGGTAGTGATGAGGGCATCAGTAACGACCTGGTTGCCTATCTGAAGTTTGCTGGAGCGAATGTTGAGCGGGTGATTGATCTTGCTACCGCGCGTGAGCGCATCAAGACGCTACCCCATGGGCAATGGCTACTGGTAATTGATGCCGGTCATGAGGAGCCCCCGGTCGATGATTTGCGGCTGGCTTTCCGCACCCGCATGATGCTGGAAGCACAAGAAAAACCTCACTTTGTCATCGTTAAACGTGGGCGGCGTCATCGCGGACGTATCGAGCCAGACGGATCGGTTACGCTGGACGGAAATATTCTCTATCGACAAGCCTTTCTTCAGGCTGTTGCTGCTGCGGCAGGCAGAGCAAAACTGGAAGAAGAAGTCGCTACGCCGGAAGGGATTAAAAAGGTGACACCCCCCTCCCGTGAGGAAGCCTTGCAACAAGGTAAACTGCTCCTGGTAGCGGAAGATAATGAGATCAACCAGAAAGTGATTCGACAGCAACTGGCTTTGCTGGGGTATACCGCGGATGTGGTACCGGATGGGCAGGAGGCCTTGCAGCGCTGGCAAAGCGGAAACTATGCTTTGCTCCTCACTGACTTGCATATGCCGAAGATGGATGGCTATCAGCTTACCCAGGCTATCCGCAGAGCCCAGCAAGGCAAGACGAGTATTCCCATTATTGCGCTCACCGCTAATGCACTCAAAGGGGAAGCCGATAAATGCCGTGCCATTGGCATGGATGATTATCTGAGCAAGCCAGTGCAACTGCAACAACTCAAAGCGACGCTGGAGAAATGGATGCCTGCCCCCGAATCCAAACAAAAGCCCGCTGCACCTGCTGAGCAGGCTGCGGGCAGCCAGGCAGCTAGCTCGGTCGATGTGAGTGTACTCGAGGCATTGGTGGGGAATGATCCCGCCATCATTCGGGAATTTTTGCAGGATTTTCGTATCAATGCGCGCGAAATTGGCGAGCAATTGCGTAGTGCCGCTGACAAGAACCAATTGGATTTAATTAAGGCAGCCGCGCATAAACTCAAATCCTCGTCGCGATCAGTCGGCGCAATACAGCTGGGCGAATGGTGTGCGAAAATAGAGCAAGCTGTCAAAGACCGCAATGAAAAAGAATTGGCCAATTTGCTGCCTCATTTCGAACAGGAATTAAAAGCGGTCGATACTTATCTGGCGACACTGGATAACAACAAAAAAGCACAATAGGGAAATTAACCATGAAAATTCATGAATACCAGGCGAAGGAGATTTTACGCCGTTATGGGGTAAAGACACCGGCAGGCATCGCATGTTTCAGCGTGGATGACGCTGTCGCCGCGGCTGAAAAACTAGGGGGGGATAAATGGGTCGTCAAGGCCCAAATCTATGCAGGCGGACGGGGTAAAGGCGGGGGGGTCAAACTAGCGCGATCATTGGCAGAAGTACGGTTACTGGCGGAAGGGATGTTGAATAAACCGCTCATCACGCCGCAAACGGGCCCAGCCGGACAAGTGGTCCATCGACTCTATCTCGAACAAGGGGTCGACATCCAGCACGAATATTATGTGGGGATTGTGATCGATCGCGGTCGTCAGCGTGCCTGTCTGATCGCAAGCTCGGAAGGGGGCATGGATATCGAACAAGTGGCTGCGAGCACACCAGAAAAAATCCATAAAATTCTGATTAACCCCATGACAGGGCTCAGTGATCAGGAAGTCAATGACGTGGTGTGCAAAATCGGTATCCCTGCCTCCAGTCAACTCGCAGCCCAAGCTTTACTGAAAGGGTTATATCAAGCTTTTGACGAGAATGACGCCTCACTGCTGGAAATTAATCCGCTCATTGTCACGCGTGACGGTCAGGTACTGGCGTTGGATGCAAAAATGAATTTTGATGATAACGCGCTCTTCCGTCATCCCGATATTGTTGCTTTGCGCGATCTGGATGAAGAGGATCCGGCAGAAATTCAAGCAGCCGAGCATGATCTCTCGTATATTCCACTCGAGGGTAACATTGGCTGTCTGGTGAATGGCGCAGGGCTTGCGATGGCCACGATGGATATCATCAAGCTGTATGGCGGTAATCCCGCTAACTTCCTGGATGTGGGCGGTGGCGCGACCGTCGAAAAAGTAACCGAGGCATTTAAAATCATGCTGCGTCATCCAAACTTGCGCGCTATCCTGGTCAACATCTTTGGCGGCATCATGAAATGCGATGTCATTGCGCAAGGCGTGACCACGGCAGCACGAGAAGTAAAATTAGCAGTGCCGTTGATTGTGCGCCTGGAAGGAACCAATGTCGAATTAGGTAAAAAAATTCTGGCAGAATCGGGATTGCCGATTATTTCTGCCACGACCATGGCCGATGCTGCTGAGAAAGCAGTCGGTGCCGCTGCATAGGAACAAGGGGAATCTAGACCATGTCTATCTTGATTAATAAAAATAGCCGAGTAATGACCCAAGGCATTACGGGTAAAACAGGACAGTTTCATACCCGACTGTGCCGTGAGTATGCCAACGGCCAGCAATGTTTCGTCGCCGGGGTCAATCCCAAAAAACCGGGTGAGCAGTTTGACGGAATCCCCATTTTTGCGACTGTACAGGAAGCCAAGCAAGCCACGGGTGCAACCGTCTCGGTCATTTACGTGCCGCCTGCCTTTGCTGCGGCAGCAATCGATGAAGCAGTCGAAGCAGAGCTCGACCTGGTGATTTGTATCACAGAAGGCATCCCCGTGCACGATATGCTGCGTACCCGTTATAAGATGGAAGGGCGCAAAACCCGCCTGATTGGACCCAATTGCCCCGGCATCATTACCCCCGATGAGATCAAAATTGGCATCATGCCCGGCTATATCCATAAGAAAGGGCGCGTTGGGGTGGTGTCACGATCAGGCACGCTGACTTATGAGGCAGTTGCGCAGCTGATGGCGCTGGGATTAGGGCAATCCACCTGCGTGGGCATCGGCGGGGATCCGATCAATGGCTTGAAACATCGCTATGTGATGGAACTGTTCAATGAGGACGCTGAAACCGATGCGGTATTGATGGTCGGCGAGATTGGTGGAACGGATGAAGAGGACTGCGCGCGCTGGATCAAGGACAACATGAAAAAGCCGGTGGTTGGCTTTATCGCAGGCCTGGCCGCACCGCCCGGTAAACGCATGGGGCATGCCGGTGCCATTATTGCAGGTGGTCAAGGAACAGCGCAGGGAAAAATTGCCGTCATGGAGGAATGCGGCATTCGCGTCACCCGCAACCCGGCAGAAATGGGGAAATTACTCAAATCGGTATTATAACCACAAAGACATGGCTCTAATTCCATTTCAAAATCAAACATGACGCGAAGGCGAACTGCCGATAGTATCAATACTATGGCAAGATAAAAAAGACCAAATCAGGCCGACAAAGTGAGTTTTGAGTTAGAAATGGCATAAGGTTTGCCGAAGAAATCGTTTGGATAAAATAAAAAGGAACAACGATGTATCGAATTTCAGCTGTATCTTTAATGGCTGTGTTTTTAGTCGGATTACTGGCGAGCTGTGCTCCGACTCAACCTTTACCATCCCCTGGCGCGCCTGCAAAACCTGCGCCTGAGGTAGCGCCCGCCCCGGCACCAATGAAGCGCCCGGCTGGCCCGTTACCCCCGAGTGCACGGCCTACTTACAATCTGAGCGGTTATCCTCCTGCCACCAAGGAAGGCTATATTGATGGTTGTGAAACCGCGAAAAAAACCCGTTATGGGTTCAAGGATGAGCAACGCTACCGTAATGATGGGCAATACCGCATGGGATGGGATGATGGGTTTTCGATTTGCAAGGGTAAACGTTAATTCAACCTCAAAACTGCTTTAAGTAAAAAAACGATAGCACGCAAATTTATTCAGACCGTTTCAATTGGGATGAAGCCATTCTTGAGCCTGAAGCCTAAATCAAGCGCGATGCTTTCTTTTTTACTGGCGATCACCATCTTATGTGCTTTACCTGCATGGTCGGCCGATATGCCGCAGGCTGTCCGTCAGGCACTCAAGCAAGCAAGGATTCCTGAGGCGGCGGTCGGTATTTATGTAAAAGAAGTCAGCAGCCAGCAGCCAGTGATTGCGGTTAATTCAGGGACCGCCTTGAACCCGGCTTCGGTGATGAAGCTCGTGACCACCTACGCCGGACTGGAGTTGCTGGGGCCTGCCTATAGCTGGCGAACTGAAATCTATGCATTGGGTAAGATAGAGGATGGGGTGTTACGAGGCGACCTCGCGCTTAAAGGGTATGGTGATCCCCATCTCAATCTGGAAAATTTCTGGCTATTGGTTCGCCAGATCCGGCAGGCTGGTATCAAAGAAATTACAGGCGATCTGCTGCTCGACAACAGCTATTACAATGTGACGGTGGGTGACCCTGGCGCTTTTGATGGGGACCGCTATAAGACCTATAACATTTTCCCTGAAGCACTACTGGTCAATTATCGCACCTCAGCTTTGCATCTGATGCCGCAGGTGGAAAATAATACAGTACGCGTCGTGGCGGATCCTGCTTCGGAATTGCTCGATTTGCAGAACAATCTGAAACTGACTCGCGGTAATTGTGGTGACTGGAGTAATCAACTGCGTGTCGAGGTGCGTGAACGGCAAAACGGTAATGGTCGAACTACCGTTATTCTCAATGGTAATTACGCCATGCAATGTGGTCACAATACCTATTATTTGAGCCTGCATGAAAACCCAGACTATATTCATGATTTATTCAAAAAATTATGGTTACAGCAGGGCGGCTCATTTAGTGGCGCTGTGCGTAATAGCGTCGTGCCAAAAGGAATAGTACCGCTCAGAGTGTATCATTCGCCACCGCTTGCACAAATTATTCGGGGCATCAACAAATTCAGCAATAACGTGGCGGCACGGCAGCTCTATTTGGCGCTGGGGGACACGACCATTCCACCCAATGGCCATACTTCTGTTTCTTTAGCGCAATCCGATCAAATCATCAGACGCTGGTTGTTGACCAAACGTTTAAGCTCTCCGGAATTAATTCTGGAGAATGGCTCAGGGCTATCACGCACGGAGCGGATCAGTGCCAGTCAAATGGGAGAATTGCTGGTCGCAGCATTTCACAGCCCGGTGATGCCGGAATTCATCTCATCCTTGCCAATAGCCGGGGTGGATGGAACCATGAAAAGCCGTTTCAAAGGGACGCTGGTAGCAGGAAGGGCGCATATGAAAACCGGTACGCTCAACGAGGTAGCGACGATCGCGGGTTATTTACTGGATCATAAAAATCGCCGTAATGTGGTTGTTTTCTTTGTTAATCATGCGCAAGCAACTAACGCACGTTCAGCAATGGATGCGCTGATTAGATGGGTGTATGAAAGAGCATAATTAATTCCATTTCCAAATCAATAATGACGCGAGGCGAGCCTCAAACGGTATAAATAATATGGCAAGGTGAAGCCGACAAAGTCAATTTTGATTTAGAAATGGAATTAGGCCGAACGGTACTATTGTAAATGTTATTCTGGACCGATTTACAGTGTACCAATCACACACAGTGTTAATATACGAAGTCTTTCATTATGACAAACCAAAATTCTGAGCTATTCTTTGGCTCGTTGGAATTACGGAATAAGCAATGATGAGACGGCAAGAAAAACAGATCGCGGATAAATTTGGGTTATATTATTCTACTTTTAGTCTGGTAGTTAAAAAATAGAGAAAAGCTAGATGGCGAATAGTAAACCTGATCCCACTATTTCTTGCCTAATATTGCGCTCTCTCCGGCCCGCTCCTGTAAGCGCTATGGATATTCTTGAATTTATGAGGGGCATAAGCGGGTGGACTTTAGCGTCATGTGTTGGTTGTGACAGCGCGTAAGCCGAAATATTCTGCAAAAGGAAGGAAATCTCTATCAGAAAATAGGAGTGGATATTTTTCTTCGATGCAAAATGTTGCGATGATTGTGTCAACAGTGTTCCTTATTGTAATGCCTCGTTTCCGCAAATACCGGAAATTATCAACCGATTTAATCGCGATTCCATGTTAAGCATATTAAAAATGCTTAATGATGTAAGCAACTGTTTCGCGGTCTCGTAATCTTTGTCGAGGCGGAAGCCTTGAAGTATTTCAATCAAAATAAGATCGCCTATACCCAACGGCTCAACATCAAGTAGCATATCGAGCTTGCTTGTTTGCTGCGTATCCAGGCTATTGAAGTAGTCGATCCAGACACTGGAATTTATAAGAATCATCTTGTGGTTCGCATCTCTTCAAGGTCGCCTTCCCACTTTAGCTTGCCCTTGTATGCTTTAATGCTTTCTTGTTTTTTTAGTTTAATCAGAATTTTAAGCGCGAGCTCAACAGCTTCTCGCTTGGTTTTGAGTCCTGTAATTTTGAGGGCATCTTCCATAAGTTTGTCATCAATAACTATGTTCGTTCTCATTAGGAAGAAGCTCCGGTGTGTATAATAAAATCTGTCTATACACATAGTTGTGCGAATCCAGAGTACAGACAAGAGGCACATTCTTATTCCATTTCTAAATCAAAAATGACCCGAGGGCGAGTCGCAGACAGTATAAATAATACAGCAAGGTGAAGCCGACAATGTCAGTTTTGATTTAGAAATGGAATAACGTGAGTTCGGCATAAGGATCGCAACAAACCACGGTGGAAGAGATTGAGCGGGCCTAATATTAAGGGAAGGTTTCTTTTTCACGAGGAACGTATCATTCTAACTTTCAATAAAAAAGGCTCTAGACTAACAGATGATGTCTGTTAGTCTAGAGCTTATATAATTACTCAGTGGCAACTATTTAGGCTGCCCATCGAACAAAAAAGCGATTATTCCGCATCTTTTTCGAAATAAGCAGCCGCATCAAGTAGCGGTTGGGCATTGCCGCCTTGTTGAGCCACAATAGCTGCCGATTCTCTAAGCCGCTCTGCCATTGACTTTGCCTGCTGAGGGTAATTTGAATTCTCCTCTCCCTGTTCCCTCCCTTCTCTTATCCCCTTTCCTTTTTTTAACTTATGCTCTTCCTCTTTCCGTATTTTATTTCTCTGCTGCTCAAACTCATCCTTATTATGTCCTGGTGCGGCATCAGATTTGCCAGGATTATCGGGTTTTTGTCCTCCCGCTGCATGGGCCGATATTGACACCCCTGTGCCGATCGCTATAGCTGTGGCGACGATCAGCAGAGCAAGGATGGTTCTCAATGAATGAATATAGTGTTTCATTTGATTATCCTCTTAATTGTTAACCCTTTTCTATAAAATTACCGAACTAGCGGTTACTTACTGCGTCAGTCCCCGGTTAACCGTGAACACTGCTGGTGTCGTTGTTAAGCTAACTACGCGGACATACTGGCCGCCATAGATTCCTCCACCCATAATCCCCGTAACCTTTAGAGTTACACCTTTGTTTGCTGATAAGGTGACTTGATTGGTGGTCCGATCCCACTCCGCTTGAATAGCTGTAGTCTTCGCGTCGATTCTCTGTCTTGTCTTATCGCCAATATGCCAATACGGCAAATTCAAGACGGGTAATTTAAATAATCGCTCGTAGGCTGCGAAGACAGCGTTTAACCAGTCAAATATCAGGGTATTACCATTTGCATAATTGGCTGCATTCGATTGATGGAAAAAGTGAGGCCATTTATTAAAGGACAACATATGGCGTACCGCATTATCAGCTTCAGCTGCGAGAATTTCTGCATAATTGCGGGGAGTGCAAATCGCCCCGGGTGTCGTGCAGGGATCCTGGCCGGCATTGACAAATCGATCGTGAAACATATAGTTGTACTCATCAACCAGTTGATCCGGATTGATGACATTAACAAACACATTGGTTGGCCAGCGCGGCAGCATAATGCGATTAGAAGACGCACTGCCATCATCGTACTGAGTGATAAATTGCTCAATGTTTTGCGCTCGCTGTGATGAGTCGGAAGCCAGATATTTCACATTGGTAATGGCAGCGGCTCGTAGGAATAGCGGATTGGCACCACCCTCATCAAACGCTACATCGTCATCCTGAACATTGGCCATATCTGTGTGCAGCAAAGGATCATCGGTGCATTTGCGGTCTTTTAGGCCGGAGTGATTGCCAGTTAGCAGGATCCGGTCGTTGTTCGCTTGATCAGGCAGCCCTAGAAGCCCCCATACCGTGCGGTTCTTGGTAATTTCTGCCTGGATAGGTGCCACGGTAGTGAAGGTCTCATAATCACACGGAGCATTTGCCGGAGTTGGTGCTTTATCCATGTCTGCATGCGTAAAGGTGTGATTGATGTAACGGAACGCATTTTTGTTGGTGATTACTGCCGCTACCAAATCTTCCGTCAGATTTGCAACCAGTGTCGTGGCTTCCGGATCAACCACAGCCCCGGATCCATTGAATGGAAAATCGAGTTGGAAAGCGCTGCCTGCCGTGGGATGGGCAGCCCGAAAGGCAGTTTGCTTGCCCACAAGATTGTTGATATCGCCGCTGTTCAAGCGATAGGTTTGCAACGGATTATCCGCTTTAAGGCTGGGATCCCATAGCGTATTCGCTAAGAACAAATCATCCAAATGGGCTGCCATATAAACGTGACGTCCTCCCACGAACACGCCTTGCGTCGCCCAATTGATAAACTCGTAAGCCAATACTTTTGAATGGATGAGGAATGAAGCATGGGTAATGGTCGAGATCATCACCTCACGCGCTGGCGTGGTCTGATTGGGCAACTTGTATTGTACGATCGATAACAGCGCCTCTCCATTGGTGGTTTTCAGCAGAGGGGTAACACTCGGGATAGTGCCATCGCGTGGACCCGCATTATTATTGCGGGGAGTGGCTGCAAAGGCAAAATCAGTAATCGGCAACGGATTTGCCAGGTTTACCGATTCAAGTACCTCTTTTTGATAGGCAGCCGGTACTGACCACTGCGTATTGTAGCTGGCTGCACTGGATGAAAAAACCAAGCCATAATCCAGGTAGATTCCGAATGGCGCATTGGCATCAAAATAAGTGGCGGGCCACCCCGACAAGACGGCTTCACGCACCTTAAAGTCCTTTTCGTAATTGTGCAGAATGTCCCACTCTGCCGGGGTGAAGTTGGGAGTCAAATCGGAGAGGGTCAGGATAATACCGTTATAGTTACCTACACAACCCGCATCCAGAGAGTTGCAGGCTACACCATTCAAAGAGGCGAGCATATCGGCAGTTAAATCCTGGGTGTTAGCATTGAATACTTCATAGAGTACGTCCATTTCATCAAGAACAGGCTTAATATAGCTGAGTCCCAGATCCTGGGTTACATCTCCTGTCGAAATAACCAATACTTTCAATTTGACCACATTATCGGCAAAGGCAGGCGGCGCTATCATTAATGCTAGCCACATTGCCACAGTGACAAGCAGACCCCCTGTTAATCTCCAATTCTTTTTCATAAACATCCTCCTTTTAGACCATATAAATATTTTCTGAGGTTAAACCTCTAAGCTTCTACAATTTATTATTATTTCTATTATCTTTAAAGATTACAAAAGCATAAATTGTATTAAAAACACAGCATAATTCATGCCAAGCTATATAATTCGTGAATAAACATCATGTTGCAGGTAAACGGAGCATAAAACTGAATTGAAGTGTAAAATTCTGCGACATGATTTTGTTGTGCTTAGAGAGAAAACTACGTTCTTGATTTAGTACAAAAAGATCTGGTTTTAATACCAGGTAAGTCCGCATCAGCGAGATAAAGAGGAGTAGGGAAGTGTGCATGGGTGTATGCACGTGCGCTGCGAGAGATATTATTTAATAAAATTGTAAAATTCTTCGACAGAATTTTATTCAAAACTCAAATATGTTATTCAGTATCTGTGTATTATTATCTAATATACATAGATAATATTTATAAATGGTTGAGTTATTTATTTTTCTTTTTCTGTAACTAAGGGCTGTGGACGATTAGAACGGTGATACCAAAAAAGCGTAACACAGTTAAAATTAACACAAACATGGCTTAGTTTTGTATAAAATCGGCTTTTGGTGAAAAACGTCTCTGCCGGTCTGAAGCGGTATCGAGCAGGAAACATACGATATGACAAGCTGAAGAGAAAATACGAAAGCATGACCGCCATGGCTTGTGGGTATCTGGGGCTACCTATATGAAATACCAACTAACCTTAGTATTTTATTTGCATCTGAATTGTTATAGAAAAGAGAAAATGATATCTGTTCGAAGGCGCGCTGCATTTCAATTATTGCTGCTGATTGTTGGTATCAATTGTGTATTTCCAAGCTGGGCGGATAAAACAAATGGAATATTCTCAGCACAGCAATCATGCTCAGCCTATGTATCCAAAAATAAACTGACTAACCCAGGTAATGCCGAGCTTAAGGTGGGAGAGCATTACCAGACGCTCGAGGTGAATCGGCCTGATCATCCAAGCTGGTATCGTATTATCGTCCCGAATGCTTATCCTAAAGAGCGCTGGGTCAGTGCTGACTGTGGTCAGTTCCAGTCAGAGGAGGGGTTAGGAACTGGGGCAGTCGTAAAAAATGAAGCTTGTAATACCGCTGGTCGAGCAGATAGTTATGTACTCGCTCTCTCATGGCAGCCTGCATTCTGCGAAATTAAACCACAAAAATCAGAATGCCGGATTACCAATCCTACCTCTTATCAGGCACGTCATTTTACTTTGCATGGCTTATGGCCCAACCAGCAGTCATGTGGAGAGCGTTATGAATTTTGTGGTGAGGTTCGTGCTAAGAAAGAGAAGTTTTGCGATTACCCGGCCATCAAATTAGATTCAGATTCCCGGACCGCCTTAGCAGAAGTCATGCCCAGTGTAACAGCCGGCTCTTGTTTGGAACGGCATGAGTGGCATAAGCACGGCACTTGCCAGACCATTTGGTCTATGGAGGAATATTATGATCTTTCAGTGGATTTAACCCGCCAATTTAATGAGGCAGGGATGGCTTATTTTATGAATCGCAGAATCGGTCAGCAAGTACGTACCGAGCATTTTCTGAATCATCTTACCGCAGTCCTGGGTGCAGCAGCACGCGAGCGGGTGAAACTGAACTGTGAACAGGGAATGCTAGTGGAAGTACAGATCAGCCTGATTGCTGACCTGACGCCAGGCAAGGATCTCGAACAACTCATTGCACAGGCGCCAAAACTAACTCCTTCTTCCTGTCAAGAAACATTTTTAGTGGATCCTATCGGCTATCAGCAATGAACGACATAAATAAATCAACAGATATAAAACACCATTCAACCTGAGCCTGTCAAAGGTCGATTCCTGTTGTTTAGCGATTCACGGTTCGACCAGCTCAGGGCAAACAGTGGAAACTGCCCGCTTAGTGTGTGCGAGAGGAAAAAATATTTTTCCCTACCTGATACCTCTCGCAGGGATAAGGAACATCTATAGCCTGACCAGTTAAGAATGATTCAGAATGTATCGGATTCAAAGAGCATGTCGACGGTTTGGTTGTTTACCCAGTACTTTGGACAACGCCTATTTGTGTTCGATAGAACACCCCGCGTAGTATGTGCTTACCATCTGGTGCAATGCGTTACATTTATTGCACCCTGCCAGCTAAATCAAACATGACTTTGTCGGCTCTTGTTGCCGTATTATTGATACTGTCTACAGCTTGCCTTCACGTCATGTCTGGTTTAGATGAGAATTCTTTTTGAATCATTCTTAACTGGCTAGGCTATATTGAAAAATCCGAGGTGCATCAATTTTTCTAAGAATTTCTACCATTTCTTAATGCATGAGTAAACTATTGTTCGTATTTAATCTCATGATAACTCATTGATATAATTTAATATATTAATATTATTCAAATAAGGTTACAGAATTGATCTTATTTGGTATGTTTTAGCATCATTTCGTTGCTTCTGAGTGCTGGTTATGTTACAAGTTTCTGAAAAAGAAATAGAAAATCGCTTGAGGTTGGATAATTCTTGGTGGCAAGCGGGCAATGGAATCGAATCAGATTACTAAATCTTTCCTCGTCGCGCATATCTGCATGATTTTTCAAGATTGATGCGTCAGGAGGTAAATCGGTCGGTAGTGCTGCTCGGACCACGTCGCTTTGGCAAGACCATTCTGATTTATCCTGCCATTCAGGATTTGCTGGATATATACGGCGTTAGTGGACGAGATATTTTATACGTTTCACTGGAAATCCCGCTTTATACGGGATTAATGCTTGAGGGCTAGGTGACCCGTTTTTTGAAGTTGTTTCATCGTCCTGAAGGTATACAGTTATATGTATTTTTCGATGAAATCCAGTACTTAAAAAATTAGCAAGTGCATCTCAAATCACTGGTGGACACATTTCGTAGAATTTGTTTTGTTGCAACCAGTTCTGCAGCTGCAGCACTCAAGACCAAAAGCATTGAATCCGGAGCAGGGCGATTCACTGAGTTTGTATTGCCATCTTTAACCTTTGCTGAATATTTACGTTTTATCGAGCGTGAGGAAGAGCTGATTCGTGAAGAAGAAGAACGCGGAATCTTGCGCTTTGCAGCGAATGATTTGCATGGATTGAACGAAGTTTTTATTGATTACCTGAATTTCGGTGGGTATCCTGAAGCTGTGTTTATGCAAGCTGTACGTCAGAATCCGCGTCCCTATATCAAGAGCGATATCATTGACAAGGTGTTGCTGCGAGATTTATCCATTTTGTATGGTATTACGGAATCGAGGAGTTGAATAGTCTCTTCAGTACGCTAGCATATAACACCGGGCAGGAATTGAGCCTGGAAGATTTATCTCAAACTTCGCATGTTGCAAAAAATACACTAGTAAAATATTTAGAATAACCTGAGTTCGGGATAAGAAGAGTGAGAGTGAGCGCCTGCTTTTTTGCGTAAAATTATGTTCCCACACATAAATTAATCGCATCCGGGAGACGCCCATGGACAGTTTAACCGAACTTTTTTGCCTTATGGATGATTTCTGCCGCCTGTTTGAACCCACTTTAGAGCACCGTCTTCTGGAAACAGGAGCAAAAAAGCGCAAACGCTGAAGCCAGTTAAGCTTGTCGGAGTTGATGACTCTGACCGTTTTATTCCATCAGTTGCGCTTTCGCCAGTTCAAGAGTTTTTACCTGGTCT
Organism: Nitrosomonas sp. Nm34; assembly: GCF_900113925.1. GTDB lineage: Bacteria > Pseudomonadota > Gammaproteobacteria > Burkholderiales > Nitrosomonadaceae > Nitrosomonas. The sequence continues at coordinate 47,765 of NZ_FORD01000018.1, read as the reverse complement.
ACGTGTGCCGCTACTTGCGGACTGAGTTTCCGAAGCTGCCGAGCTATCAACGATGTGTGGAACTCCTGCCCCGCTGTGCAGCTCCCTTGGCAGCCTTGTTCGAGGTACTCAAAGGCCAATGCGACGGGATTTCCATTGCCGACGCCACCCCGATCGCTGTTTGTGATAACCGGCGCATCGCCCGCCATCGAGTCTTCGCAGACAGCGCCCAGCGTGGCAAGACCTCGATGGGTTGGTTCTATGGATTCAAGCTCCACGCCATTATCAACTCCAAGGGTGAGCTGATCCGCCTCCAGCTCACTCCCGGCAATGTGGATGACCGTCAGCCCATGCCCAACCTCTGCCAAGGACTGTTCGGCCAGTTGTTCGCCGATAAGGACTATATCGCCCATTGGCTTGACTTCGACACTGGCCCGGCAAGACCTTCAACTCATCACTACCCTTAAGAAAAACATGAAGCCTGTGCCTCGTACCGAGTTCGAAAAAATCATTCTACGCCGCCGTTCCCTGATCGAGACGATCTTCGACGGATTGAAGAATCTTTGCCAGATCGAGCACACCCGCCATCGCTCCCTTTTCAATTTCCTCGTCAATCTGATGGCTGGCATCGTGGCTTACTGTTTGTCCGATAACAAGCCAGCCTTGAACCTGACCAGGGTCAATAGCTTGGCCAAAGCTTGAAAGCTTATCCCGAACTCAGGTTAGAATAGCTTGAAGCAGCTTTTTTAATTCGGCGTATTCGTTGCGTGGACCAGGATGCAGCACATTTTAAACGCGCTACAACATTCAAGGTGTATCTGACCAATACAACGATGCGCACGGCATTGTTTGGTCCTGTGGATGAGCATCATGAAACAATCGGACAATTGGTCGAGACAGCAGTGTTTAGTCAATGGTTACATAACGTAACGTTTGTCGACTCGCTTTATTACGCTCGCTGGAAACGTGGGGAAGTGGATTTAGTCAGTCTTGATGCCCAGCAGCGACCACGGTTTGCGGTGGAGGTCAAATGGTCTGATCGTCCGTTCGAAGATCCCCAACAGTTCAAAGGCTTGCTCGAATTCTCTAAGAAAAATCCATTGACTCGTATTCCTTTGGTAACGACGTACTCAATGGTGGGCATAAAGTTGATGGCAGGTATAGAGGTAGAGTTTGCTCTGAGCAGCTTACATTGTTATGCAGTAGCGAAAATACCTTGGAGCGGAAACTTTAATAAGGAGCAAACCGCGGTTTGCTATTAGAATTTGTCACTCACAATAACTGATAGGGATCCTTTATCCCTCGACGTGCCCGCCTTACTTTACCAAATGTTTTACTTTACGTTTTCTAATATTTTGCTCAATTATTAGAATCACTGGCCGTTATATATAGTATTCAGGAGAATACGCTAGATGAACATCTGTAACCATACCTAATTAACCTTACTGAAACAGATACAGCGGCAAATCTCGCATGACTTGCTGGTCAATAATTTTATAGGTCTTTAATTAGTAAAATTGCAAAAGCTTGATTCAGGCAGGAATATGAATAAGTGCTGAAAGTGTTATGACAAGGCTGATAAATTGACTCAGCACATTCGCAACAAGATCTTCATAAGAAAACTGATAATGTCATATTCTACACTTAATTTTTTAATTATTAAATGATATATTTATTGAATTTTCTTGCTTGCCTTGGCGAGCACTTTAACCCTTCGCAAAGAAGCTATAAAAATTTGCTAGGAACACTGTTGATAATCACACAATATTCTAAAAATTGTAAAGAAAATCTAATAAATACCTACGAGAGCAGGGCAGACGGAACTCGGTTATGTAAAATAAGCTTTGCGAGTTTTGCTGAGGCGACATATCACGTAGAGAGGCAGGAAGCGAGTGCTGGTCAATATAGCGATTGGATTACGCAGTAAATAAATTAAACTTCGTTTTATCGAAATTCCGTTTTGGTGAAACTTCGTTTTCAAAATCTCTCAACGAAAGATATGATTAATCTTTAGTACTGACTAATATCTATTGATAAAATTATGCAAACATACATTCACCCCGTTATCCTTTCTGGTGGTAGTGGTACTCGACTATGGCCACTTTCCCGTGCTGCTTATCCCAAACAACTGCTGTCGCTGGTGGATAAAGAAACCATGCTGCAAGCCACGCTTGCTCGAGCAATCAGCTTGCCCCGAACACAGGCCCCTATATTAGTATGTAATTCAGAGCATCGCTTTCTGATCAGAGAGCAATGTGAGGCAATCGACATCACCCCAGCGGCAATTTATCTTGAATCGGTCGGACGCAATACTGCCCCAGCCATTGCACTGGCCGCACTCCATCTTGCGCAAACGGATGAAAATGCCATGATGCTCGTTTTGCCAGCTGATCATGTCATCGAAGATCAAGCTGCCTTTGCAGAAGCCGTGAACACGGCAGTACAAGCCGCCCAGGAAGATTATCTTGTCACCTTTGGCGTAGTGCCGCACGCGCCGGAAACAGGTTATGGCTACATTAAGGCGGGAGAAGCGATCTCGCTTACGACATCGACTTCGCTTAACCCCTGCCGGGTGCAATCTTTTTACGAAAAACCTGATCGTGCAACCGCAGAGGCTTATCTGAAGGAAGGTGGCTACAGCTGGAATAGCGGCATGTTCGTTTTTACGGCTAAACGTTATCTGCAAGAATTGCGGCGGCACCGGCTGGATATATTCGCTGCCGTACAAAAAGCCTGGCAGGAGAGAACAGCAGATATTGGCTTTATCCGTCCCTGTGAGAGTGCATTTTTTGCTTGCCCTTCGGATTCCATTGATTATGCGGTGATGCAAAACACCGAGCAAGCCGCAGTGGTGCCCGCACAATTTGGTTGGAGCGATGTTGGTTCCTGGGATTCCCTCTGGGGGATTGCGCCTAAGGATAAGAACGGCAACGTTACCAGTGGCGATGTCTACCTTGCTGATACCAAAAATAGCTACATCCGCACCGAAAATCGCTTGGTTTCCGTGATAGGTCTTGAAGACGTTGTGGTCATCGAAACGGCTGATGCTGTGCTGGTGATGCATAAGAGCAAAGCCCAGCTCATCAAGAATGCTGTGCAGCACTGTAAAATAAACGATCGGAAGGAACACCTGGAACACCCTCGCGTGCATCGCCCCTGGGGTTGGTACGAAGGTATCGATCAAGGAGAACGCTTTCAGGTCAAGCGCATTATGGTGAAACCAGGAGAAAAACTCTCGCTACAGATGCATCACCATCGTGCAGAACACTGGATTGTGGTCAGCGGCACCGCCAAGGTCACAGTCGATGGCAAGGAAATTCTGCTCACTGAAAACCAATCAACCTATATCTCGCTCGGCCACGTTCATCGGCTGGAAAACCCGGGAAAAATCCCTTTGCATTTAATTGAGGTTCAATCCGGTTCATACCTTGGAGAAGACGATATCGTAAGGTTTGAAGACAATTACGGCCGTACCAGCTAATTCTATTTCCAATTTAAAATGACGAGAAGGCGTGCTGCAGGCAGGTTGAACAATATGGCAAGGAAAAATCGATAAAGTAAGTCTTGATTTAGAATTGGAATAATAATAAGTATTTAGAAAAGGCGTTTAGAGAGCAAATGAAAAGTATCTGTATCACCGGGGCAGTTCAATCCAATTTACAAATCGTTGCCAATATTCTGCATCAAGCCGGCATGAAGGAGTCAAAGCCAGTTAAGAATGACAATTCTGTTGACATAAGATTCTGGCATGAGCAAGTCATGGCCCTGACAATGGAAGATTTCGGCAGTGCGCAATCGATCGCTAATCCTGGCAGACTCTGGGAACAACTCGCAAGCGATATTTTTGTTGCCAACATCAAATCAAGAATATGGGGTTGGTCTGATACCTACAGCACCTGGCTTCTCGACTATTGGCTTGGCTTTGAGCCCCACCTCAATTTCATCCTCGTTTGTATCTCACCACAACAAATGCTTGCGAGTGTCATGGCGACTGAAACAGAGACTCTTTCTGTCGAAATGGTGATGAATACCTGGCAGGCATATCATCAGGAATTATTACGTTTTCACCTCCGCAATCCACAACGTAGCTTGCTGGTTGATTTTAATGAGTGCATCAGTTATCCGGAAAATTTAGTCAAACACTGCACTGAACAATGGAAGCTTCCGCTCACTACCTCATTTGATTCAATCCAGTTCGAGGTAACAACTGATCCCTTAGCTATTTATCTGGCTCATCAGTTGTGCCAGGACTATCCTCAAGTCACTAGTTTGCATCATGAACTTGCAGCTACGCTCACACACCTCAGTAATGGAGATCAAACTAACAAAACGAGTACCCTCGGACCCACGCAAATTATTGCTGGTTACCGTGCCCTATGCGATCGATCTGCCGAATTGCGACAAATTCAAGCTGTTGAAGAAGAGCTTGCAAATCTCAGGATCAGCTTCGAACAAACTCTAGCGAGCTATACACAAAAGCAGAAGGATAACGAGGATATATTTAACGAAGCTACTCGGGAAATTGAACTCTTGCTTCAGCAGTCACGCCAGATGCAGGGGGAACTTGAGGCAGCTTTCGTAAAACATGAATCCCAGCAAGCACAGATCAACTCCTTGATCCAGACTAATGCTGCGCTGGGAGCTGAACAGGAAGCGTTGCTGCAGGAAAAAACGGTGATGGCAGCACAGCAGGAAGCACTGAAGCAGGAAGTGACGATGCTTAGCAATATGTGTGAAGAACAAAAATCAATTGTTAAGCAATTGAGACACTGACTCAAGAGCGTGATACGCACGTTAACCAAGCAGCGGAGCGACAAGCTCGAATCGACTCTTTGGCTCAAGCGAATGTTGCTCTGAAAACTGAACAGGAAACTCTGGTGAAAGAGAAATCAACGATACTCGCACAGCAGGAAGAGCTGAAACTAGGAGTAGCAGCGCTAAGTAAGGCGCGTGATGAACAGAATGCGCTTGCGACCAATCGCCAAGAACAGATTGAAGTATTAAAACAAGAGCGTGACAGCTATGCTAATCAAGTAATAGAACAGCAAGCACGGATCGAATCTTTGAATCAGGTCAATGCTGCTCTGAAAAATGACAAAGAAGCGCAGATTAAAGAAACATCAACAGTGATGGCACAGTTTTGGGCGCTGAAGCAGGAAGTCGTGATGCTCAACAGACTTCACGATGAACAAAGTGAGCTTGCGAATCAACTCCAGGCTCAGATTGAAGCGCTCACTCAAGAGCACACTAGCCATGTGGCCGAAAAACAAGCTCATATTGACTCCTTAACTCAAGCAAATGCGGTTCTGAAAACCAACAATGAAGCACTAGCCCAGCAGAATTCAGCAATTGTATCTCAGCTTGAGCAACTTGATAAAAATCAGACAGAAAATAATGAACTTTTGTTGCTTCAACTCCATCAAGCTCAACTGGAAAGCGAGCAATCCTTCCGACAGCAACAAGAGGAAACACTTGATCGTCTCCAAATAGCTGAAGCTCGATGGCAACGCTTGTTACAGCGCAATCCTGCTTATCTGGATTATGAGACAATCAAAATTCTACCCGCTTTACTCGGTGAAGATAAAGCAATAACATGGCAATTAACTAATTTGTTTATTGCTGGGCATCTACTCCCCACTCTTGAATTCAGAACACCGCTTGAACAAGGTATTGCAGGAATAATATTCACCCGTTCGTCAGAAAGTATTTCTCTCTTTACTCGCTGGCCCGCTTCAGCCAGACATCATAATGAACTCATTCTTATGCCTGTCGGGGAAAGAATGTCCACTGAGAAGTTCATCGAAACTTCATTTGAACTGACTACTAGTGACTGGAATTTAATCCAAGCCCTTACTGCATTATTGATTGAAAAACTTGCTTCCCCTGATTTTATTAAGGAATATACTGATATTCAGGCTGAAGCATTTCGCAGCGGACTGGAAAAGTTTATGCAGATTCTTAAGAAGTTCCCGGCAACAGTGCGCTATGATCAAGTTCAACTCAAGAGTGTGCATACTACACTTGGCTATGAACATTTGTGGTTACATTTTGATAATTTTTCATTCCACGGCAAAGGCTGGCCTGAATTTGAATTTCGTATCGCCTGTGCGGATGTTCAGCCAAATCAGTTTGGTGCTCATCCCAGGCTGGAATTTCCAGAAGAAGGTGGTCAGGTTCCGTTCAATGCCTGGTTCGTAGAATCATATGATGATTTTGGGACCAAGCTCGAGTTGCGTTTTGCACAGCCTGATGCCATGGATATGGCTATCTGGTGGCGCCTGACGGAACACGACCGTACCTTTCTTGCCGCACTGATCAAATGTTTACCATTTATTCTTGACACGGTGAAAAATTCGGATGGGAAGCTCCAAAGGCCGTGGGCGGAATGGAGCAAATTGGCCACCGAAATACAGCGTATCTTCGCAATGCGTACTACTGTATCTCTGGTGCCAACACCAGTGCCAGCGGTACCAATGTCCGTTGCTTCTATTAAGTCCACGGCACCGTCAACGAGTGCTTCATCCCCGGAAGAACCCAAGCAAACTCAGGAGCTGCTTTCTGTGGTTAAGCCCTCCGAAAAATCATCAACTCAAACTGCATTAAAGACGAGTGCTGCTAAATCTGCTTCAGGTACAAAAAGACGCAGAGTCCAAAAATGATATATTCACCCAATATCAAACAACGACCAACGATCGTTAAAAAGTCACTGAGCTCACTTTGTGTGTTGCAAAAGCTTGCGCCACCGCAAGCGATCATTCATATTGGTGCAGGGGATGGCTATGGGGAAATGCATCAATGGAGACAATGGGATGTATCCCATGCTCTCCTCATTGATGCAAACGAAGACCGCCTCGAGTGGGCACGACCATTAATTGCCGAGAATCCTAGTTGGTACGCTATTAGTGCAGTTCTTTCCGAAAATGAAGGTGAGATTGACTACTACCAGGCGAGCAACCCTGAAGAAGATGGTCTCATTTCTCCACAGCGTTTGAGCAGTCTCTGGCCTAATCTACATACAACAGATCAAAGTGTTTGTCCTTCCCGGCGTCTTGATCATCTCCTGGCTGAAGATATCGGTAGTACATTTGCACAAGCCGACTCGATCTGGGTATTTGTCGATTGCCTTCCTGCTTTGCCCATCCTCAGAGGCGCCGGTATATACATCGAGCAGTGGAATGTGCTCAAACTTCGCGTACTGCTTCATCCTGCTGCCGAAATCGAAGAAGACGCGGCGCTGCAAAGTATCGAAACCTATCTTCAGCCACTAGGTTTCCAGTGTGTCGAAATCACGGAAAGCAACCACCCTGCGATCGGTTACGCACTTTTCGCCCGGAGCTGGAAAAGGATATTGCATTCTCGAACTGAAACGCTTGGTAAGGCGAATGCTATTCTAACTGATGAAGTATTAGCACTAGTGAGACAGCAGGAGGCATTGAATCAGGATGTAGCAGCACTTAGCAAGGCATATGAAGAGCAAGAGGCGTTAGTCGATATCCACCTGGTGCAGATCGAATCATTGACACAGGAGCGCAATAGTTATGCCAGCCAAGCAGCGGAGCGACAAGCACAGATTGACACTTTGGGTCAGGCCAATATTGCGCTGAATGCTGATGCGGAAGCATTAGCTCAGGAGAAATCAGCATTGACAGCGCAGTACAAGGCGCTGCAACAGGAAGTTGCAGCGCTAAGCCAAGCACGTGATGAACAAAACGAATTAGTAAGTCAGCATCTTGTGCAGATTGAAGCATTAACGCAAGAATGCGTCAAACATGCCAGCCAATCAGCGGAGCGACAAGCGCAGATCGACACTTTGGGTCAGGCCAATATTGCGTTAAATGATGGTGCAGAAGCATTAGCTCTGGAAAAATCAATATTGGTTGCACAGTACGAGGCGCTGAAGCAGGAAACGACAGCGCTAAGCCAAGCACGCGATGAACAAAATGAATTAATCAGTCAATATCTTGCGCAGATTGAAGCATTAGTGCAGGAAAAATCAGCTCTGGCAACTCAGTATGAAATACTGAAACAGGAAGTGGCAGTGCTAAGCAAAGCACGTGACGAACAAAGTGCATTAGCTAATCAACGTAAAGTACAAATCGAAGCACTGACACAACAATGCGACAGGCATAATAGCCAAGCGACACAGTTGCAGACGCAGATTGATACTTTGACGCAAACTAATGTTACTTTGAAAGCTGAAAAGGAGGAAATAACTCAGGAAAAAATAGTACTAGCAACTCAACGTGATACTCTGAAGCAAGAAGTGGCAACGCTTAGCAAGGCATTCGATGAACAAAGTATATTAGCTAATCAATCATTGACGCAAGAGCGTGATAGTCATGCCAGCCAGGCGGCGAAGTTACATGCACAGATCAATACCTTAAAGCAAGCCAATATTGCTTTGGAAACTGATAAGGGGACAATCACCAAGGAAAAATTAGAACTAGCCGCTCAGCATGATGCTTTGAAGCAGGAGATGAGCGTGCTTAGCATGGCGCACTATGAACAAAGTGCGTTAGCGGACCAACGGCAGACGCAGATCGATGCCTTGACACAAACTAATATTGCCCTGGATGCTGATAAGAAGACAATAGACCAGGAGAGAACATTATTAGCAGCGCGGTACGAGGCACTGCAGCAAGAAGTGGCAGCACTGAGCAAAGCACGTGACGAACAAAGTGCATTAGCTAATCAACACAAGGCACAAACCGAGGCGCTAATGCATGAGCGTGATAGTCATGCCAACCAAGCAATGCAACTGCAAACTCAAATTGTTACCTTAACACAAACAAATAATTCATTGAATGATGAAAAGAAAGCAATAGCTCAGGAGAAATCAGTGCTAGCGAGACAGCAGGAGGCGCTTAAACAAGAGATAGTAGCGCTTAGGAAGGCACGCGATGAACAAAGTGCATTAGCGAATCAACGCCAAGAGCAGCTTGAAGTACTCGCACAAGAGCGAGATAGTCATGCCAACCAAGCGACGCAGCTGCAAGCTCAAATCAATACTTTTACACAAACTGATATTGCCCTGAAAGCTGATAAAGAAGCTTTGATTAAGGAAAAATCCGCACTGACGGCACAGAAAAAGACGCTTAAACAGGAGGTGACAGCTCTCAATAAGGCACGTAACGAACAGCGCGCGCTAGCAGATCAACGAAAGAAACAAATTGATACGCTGACTCGGAATAACGTCGCGCTAAAAGCTGAAAAAGAAGCACTGATTCAGGAAAGACTGAAATTATCGGCTCAGTTTGATGCGATAAAACAGGAAGTGACAAAGCTTAACAGAGTCTGTGATGAACAAGGTACATTAGCTCATCAGCGTTTGGCGCAAATAGATATCTTGACCCAAGACCAAGCTGAGCAAACCAAGCTGGTTGCTCAATACAAAACTGAGCTTGAGCAACTTCAATTAAAATTACGGCAATCGAGTGTACGTATTACTCAATTGGAGTCGGAGCTTGCCGAAAACAATACTCGGCAACATCTAATTAACGAAGAAATGATCAAAGCCGAGGCACAAATCGAGCTCATTAAAGATGTGTTACTTAGAGAGCCTGGATTGTAAGTATGTCAAAAAATACCGCTAAATCCACCTTTAATACTTACTTAAAACAATGGTTTGGTAAGCCTGCGGCGATAGTTATGATTGGCGCAGCCGTAGGGAAGATTACGCCTGAGGCAGAAGGTGCCAAGGAAGTGCGCCATTCTGAACATAATTAATCTTCAGTGATGCAAGATTTAGAGGCAATGCAAAAGCGCCCACGTTTAGCCTATATTTCTCCTCTACCACCAGAACAGAGCGGTATTAGTGATTACAGCGCAGAACTGCTCCCGGAATTGGCTCAACACTACGAGATAGAAGTTATTGTTATGCAATCAGAAGTGTCGGATGATTGGGTTCGATCCCATTGTCCAATACGTGATGTTGCATGGTTTCGGCAGCATGCTTCTCGCTTCGATCGAGTGTTGTATCACTTTGGCAATTCTCTGTTTCACATTCATATGTTTGACCTGCTTCCTGAATTTCCAGGTGTAGTAGTATTGCATGACTTTTTTCTTTCGGGAGTTGTTGCGCATTTGGATGTCCACGGGTTCAAGCCGCATAGTTGGGCCAAAGCGCTTGCTTATGCGCATGGTTGGCGAGCCCTTCAGGAGCGCTACCTGGCAAAAGATCCAGCTGATGTTGTTTGGGCGTATCCCTGCAATTTGGAAATTTTAGAACAAGCCTTGGGAGTGATCGTCCATGCGGAATACTCTCGGAGACTGGCGAAAGAGTGGTATGGTGAAGGATTTGAGGATAATTGGGTAAAAGTTCCACACCTGCGTGTACCTTTATTAAATGTTGACCGGAAAGCTATTCGTTATGCCGCACGGCTAAAGCTTGGGCTAGCAGAAAATGACTTGGTCATCTGTAGTTTCGGATTTCTAGGGCCCCATAAGCTTAATCATAAATTACTATCAGCCTGGCTGGCCTCACCATTGGCAAGTGATCTCCACTGCCGCCTGGTTTTCGTCGGTGAGAATTATGGCGGAGAGTATGGCAATAAATTGGTGCGTACCTGGCACAGTAGTCTGTCAGCGGATCGTATTGAGATTACCGGCTGGGCAGAGAGGGAGCTTTATCGAACCTGGCTGGCTGCTGCCGACATAGGTGTTCAATTACGTGATTTATCGCGTGGTGAAACTTCGGGCACAGTGTTAGATTGTATGAATTACGGGTTGGCTACCATCGTCAATGCCCATGGTTCGATGGCAGATCTGCCGGTAAATGCCGTGTGGATGTTGCCTGATAAGTTTGCCGATGATCAACTTATTGAGGCACTAACAACGCTGTGGCATGATTCTGGTCGCCGCAATACTTTAGGGAAACATGCCAGAGAAGTGATCTGCAATTTTCATCAGCCACGGCACTGTGCCAAACTGTATACTCAGGCTATTGAAGATTTTTACAATAAGGCAACCCGCTATAATAAGACATCAGCAGAGCTACCGGCATTAGTTGATGCAATTGCTGATGCCGATACCGATCCAGGTTTATCTTTAGATGAATGGTCGCGTCATTCATCCCAATCAGTGAACAATTTTCCACCTCGACCTCATCGTAAGCAATTACTGCTGGATATCAGTGAACTCGTTCAGCATGATGCGGAAAGCGGTATTCAGCACGTTCTCCATGCGCTTCTTAGGGAACTCCTGCGTAACCCTCCTGAAGGATGGACGATTGAACCTGTTTACGCAACAAAAGACACTAATGGCTACTGTTATGCTCATCGATTTGCAAGCCAATTTCTGGAGATTAATGATAGTTGGGCTGAAGATATGCCGGTTAATTCCTGGGAGGGAGATATATTCCTGGGATTGGATTTGCAATCAGTGGTTGTGTCAGCGCAAAAAAACTATTTGCTAAGTTTGAATCAACGGGGTATCAAGATTTATTTTGTAATCTATGATTTATCGCCTATTTTGTTACCACAGATTTTTTTGGACGATGCTGAGGCGATACATCAATGGGGACTCAAGACTATCCTTTGTTTTGATGGCGCAATATGTATTTCACGTGCTGTGGCTGACCAATTATATGAATGGTTACAGGTCTTCGGCTCGAAGCGCGAGCAACCTTTTGTTTTGAGCTGGCTCCATCAAGGATCAGGTATCGAAGATTCTGCACCTGCTTTAGGCACGACCATCGATGCGGATCAAATGGCCGAAGCATTGAAAACATGGCTTTCGCTCCTGTTAGTTGGTACTACTGAATCGCATAAAGGACGAACTCAAATGCCCGCGGCTTTTGAGTTACTTTGGAGTGAAGGCAGCCATGCCAATTTAGTGATTGTCGGAAAGCAGGAAGCGATAGTGGAGGCGTCGATAAAAAAACTCCGCATTCACCCTGAGCTTGGCAAACATCTATTCTGGCTTGCAGGTGTTAGCGATAAGTATTTAGAAAAGTTCTATGCCAAGAGTGCTTGTCTGATTGAGGAAAAACCGGAGCAGGCTACACAGCTGGATACGCTTGACCAAGAAATCTTAGCACTTGTCCACTCAACTACAAACTCTAGTCAGGAAAAATCAGAGCTGATGGCGCAGCATGAAGCGTCCAAACAAGAAGTAACAACACTTATTAAAGCCCATGATGAGCTAAGAATGTTAGCGGATCAACATAAGACGCAGATTGACACCCTGACTCAGATCAATCTCGCCCTAAAAACGGATATAAAAGAACTGGTTCAAGAAAAATCAGTATTGATGACAAAGAATAGGGCGCTTAAAAAGGAGGTGGCAATTCTCAACAAAGGGCGTAACAAACAACGCGTGTTGGCAGATCAACATAAAATGGAGATTGATACCCTGACTCAGAAATATATTGCGCTGAAGGCTGCTAAAGAAGCGCTGATTCAGGAAAAATTAACCTTAACGGCACAATACGAAGTGCTGAAACAGGAAATGACGGTGCTGAGTAAGGCATGCGAAGAACAAAATAGGTTAACCCATCAACGCTGGACGCAGATCGACACCTTGACCCAGACACAAGCTGAACAAAGCAAAATGATCAGTCAACATAAGGCCGAGCTGGAGCAGCTTAAGGATGTTTTACTCCGAGAGCCTGGACTGTAATCCTGGCATATCCTAATACTATGCTTTTCAATCTTCGCACATTTATTATTCGTTGGCTCAGTAGTTCCACCCAGACCGATAGCTCCGCCACGCCAGTGGAAAATACCCAGAAAGACACCGAAACTATTCATATGGATGAGCAATCCACCATTCGTCCTGTCATTCCTTATGATGAAAACCTGCTAGAGCGTGCACGTACTCAATGGCAGTTTGGCGACTGGGCTAATCTCGTTAAACTCAATAATGACACTTTGCAACATCATCCGGACCGAGCTAAGCTTGCGTTATTGGCCGCCGCGGGTCATATGCAGCAAGGCGATACTCAATCTGCTCGTCAATTCACCAGTCTGGCGCAGGAATGGGGATGCAGCAAGAAAATAGTTAGCCAGGTCCTGATTGCCAGCGTGTATAACACGCTAGGCCGTGCCGCTGTCGCTGGTAAGCAGGAGCAGCGCGCTATCCAGCATTTCGAGACATCCATTGCCATCGTAATGCCCCAGTCTGACGTACGGTTGCTGGGTCAAACCCGGATCATCCGCGAGACAGCGAAGCTCGGACTACTGCCCCAAGCTGCACGTCTGATGGATGAAGAATTACGTGCCATGAAGCGCGCTTCTTTCCTTGAAACATCCCATCTGAAGATATTTGAAACTGAACTCGAACTGCTTCACAGTGAGTTATCACTTGCGCAACAAAAGATGATTCATACTTCATCGGCTGAGATTACACCAGCATTCGTCGAAGGCGCTTCCTTATGCCTTGATACCCTCAAGAAAAAATCTGTCTCACAACTTGGGCAGGATCTCTGGGTGTTGGAAAAAACTAAATATAAGCGCAACGGCTACTTCGTAGAATTTGGTGCTACTGATGGAGTACTGCTCAGCAATAGCTGGCTGTTGGAAAAAGAATTCGGCTGGCAGGGTATTTGTGTAGAACCCAATCCCAAGTTTTTTCTTAAACTCAAACAAAACCGCCAATGCACAATATCTGATGCATATATTGGAGGCATAACAGGGAAACAGGTCGAATTTATTCTCGCTGATGCCTATGGTGGTAGCCAGGAATATGCCGATGATGATCAACACGCCGATAAACGCGCAGCGTATCGTAACGTTGGCAGGATGCTCACTTTCACCGCCACCTCACTCAATGATTTTCTGGAGCAACATAATGCCCCGCGTGAAATTGATTATCTGAGTATTGATACGGAAGGCAGCGAATTTGAAATCCTTGAAAATTTTCCATTTGATCGATGGCATATCCGTTTGCTAACAATCGAGCATAACTTTACACAAAGGCGTGCCGATATTCGTGCTCTGCTGGAGCAGCAAGGCTATCGATGTACTGAGCAGCAATGGGATGATTGGTATGAAAAAATAGAAGAATGAAGAATATCAGAAAGTTATTCTCCACCAGACGGATAATGGCACGTACCCAGAATCGATAGAGAAGTTAAAAACATTAAACATTTATTATCTATTGCCGTAAGTATTGGAGTAGTGATTAAGCGAGGTGCTAATACCCTACCAAATGGAGCAGTAGAATCGATAACAAGTTTCCTGCTCAGAGATCAGTAGATGTAAAACATGTTTTTTATATTGACAAGAAGTTTTCATATTGAGTTATTCCTCAGGCTTTGATCGGGTGGAAAGAGATTTACAGCAGGCTACGGGTAAATTGAAGTTTGTCCTGGGATATTAATAACTTGATCTTTCTAAATTCTTGAGTGATCAAGATTTTGAATTAATGTGGTTATTAAAAGAAGCATAAAGCGATATGCAAGATAATATGCGGTTTTCGGAGAGATAAGAAAAAGATATGGAATATACAAAAAAACTAATCGAGCTTGCGAGTGCGACGGTAACAAGGCAAGAGATTAGCCTAATTATCGAATTAGTGGATTGGGTACTCAAACAGAGCGAAAGCAATCATATAAGAGACAATATCCTACAACTGATCAAAGCAGACAAACCTACGATAGCTTTTAAGTCGCTGGCCTTGTACATTAATCGCTGCTCACGCGAACTTTCCCACTGTAGATCGGCAGCTACCCGAGCTCCCTTGGTACGCTCTTTACTGTACCTGCGTGAAAAATTGGCTGCCAAGCTTAGCGCTATGCCGATAAATAAGACTCTGGCCCCAGCTGAAGAGCAGGAGAGCGAGAAAAAATTCACGCTTGAGGACGCGATCGTCAAAACTTATCGGACTTCTGTCGGCCGTACACCCGTATCTGAAGAGATTGAAATATGGAAAAATAATTTTAATAATGGCCTGCCATTTCATGAGTTTATGTTGCTGATGGGTGCGAGCCAGGAAGCGCAACAACATTCCCAGCGCCGATCAATTCTGCCAGATATTAGCAATGGTGAGTTTATCCAGATGGCCTACGAATTAGTATTGAATCGCGGTGCTGCAGCATGGGAAATCGAGCCTTGGATACTCAAGTTGGAAGATGGCAGTATGGATCGTGCAGGGCTGCTCGCAAACTTGTTCGAGATTTCATACAATTCTTCTTTAGCGCGAGCCAATTCAGCACCTCATGATGGTTTATCCTGTTTAATCATGGGAACGGATAAACATGTCACTGTTAATGACTGGCAGCATCGATCAGAGGAATTACGCGATGCACCTCCAAAAGAAGCAGACAAACGATATATAAATCGCTTTTATATCAAGGGCGAGCCCCGTATATTAGTATCAGCACTGGCGAGTATGTATCGCGGGGGTGACTTTATTGAACAGTTTATGGACAATATTACTAGTCAAGATGGTTTCGACGATTATTTAGAACTCGTGATCGTAGATGCAGAATCACCTGAGAATGAGTATGAAGTCATTAAAAAATATCTTGCGCATTACAAAAATATTAATTATATCCGTTGCAATTATCGGATAGGAATTTATGACGCGTGGAATGTAGCGGCAAAAGCTGCTCGTGGCGAATATCTTACAAATACTAATATGGATGATTTTCGTCGTCATGATTCGTTGCAACTACAAGCCGGCGTTCTGGACAATCTGCCTTTCGTTGATGTTGTTTATCAGGATTTGTACTATACATTCGATCCCCGTCTTTCATTTGAAGAGATCAGCGCCTTCGGTTACCAGACTTCGCTGCCAGTTATCACACCCCATAACATGATGCGGTACAATTCACCTCATAATGCACCCATGTGGCGAAAGCGTCTGCACGATGAGCTTGGATATTTCGACACGCATTATAAGTCAGCCGGCGACTATGAATTCTGGATGCGTTGCCTTGCTTCAGGCAAGAAGTTTTATAAAATCAATGATCCACACGTGATTTATTATCAAAATCCAAAAGGACTATCTACGCGACCAGATAGTCGAGGGGTTGTGGAAAGTATGGAAATAAACAAGAGCTATTGCCGCAAACTCATCCCGTCTGAAATGGTGATTTCACACGAGCAGTTATTACAAAGACTGAACTCAAAGGAAGCAACCTGGGTGGATGTAAATAATTCTAAAGATCGCTATGTATTGGCGCAGCAAGCGCTGCGCAATTTAGCGCGACATCAAAAGTACAAAATGACCAAGGAATCAAATTATGATCAAGTTGCTTGTTGATGGCGTCTTTTTTCAGCTAAGTAATAGCGGTATCGCTCGCGTGTGGCGTTCAGTTTTAGAGCTTTTAGTTGCAGATGAACGCTTTCAGATATATTTCCTGGATAGAGGAAAAGCTCCTTCAATTTCAGGCATAGAGTACATTCCATTCCCCTCATACTTAGCAACCAACTGTCCTGCAGACTCGCAATTGATACAGGATATCTGCGATTACTACAAGATTGATGTATTCAGCTCTACCTACTATACCACTCCGATATCCACGCCGATGATATTAATGGTGCATGACATGATACCTGAATTGTTCAATTTTGATTTATCGCATAAAGATTGGATGGAAAAAATGACTGCGATCTGCTATGCGCAACGTTATTTGTGTGTTTCTGATAATACTCGTAACGACTTGTTAGCTCTTTACCCGGAAATTCCTCCTGACCTGGTGTTCACGGCATATAATGGTGTAGATCATACTGTATTCCATCAACATGACCGAGTTACGATTGATGCATTCAGGATCCAATATGGACTTAACCGACCTTATTTTCTGTTCGTAGGTTCGCGCGTACAGCACACTGGCTATAAGAACAGTGGTTTATTCTTCGAAGCTTTGGCTGGTATGAGCGAGGTTCAATTTGACGTGTTTTGTGTTGGCGGTGAGCGTGAGGTCGAACAGGAAATTCTAAACAAGTTACCGGCGGGCGTACGTTGTCAGCGTGTCGTACTGACTGATGAAGAACTTGCGCTAGCTTACGGGGGCGCATTAGCATTAGTCTACCCTTCTCTTTATGAAGGCTTTGGTATGCCTGTGGTTGAGGCAATGGCTTCGGGTTGCCCTGTAATCACCACCTCACATGGCTCTCTTGCAGAGGCTGCAGGTGATGCTGCATTACTCATCAGTGGTACATCGATTGAAGAGATGCGTTCAGCATTGATACAGATCCAGAATACAAATATACGAGACACTTTGCGTCAGAAAGGGCTAGCTCATGCCCAAAAATTTCATTGGGAGGTCATAGCGAACAAGTTAACAGCTATAGCTGAAGTTTTAGTCAAAGAGTCTCGTGCTGGTGTTTACGATAATTTTTTTGTTGAATGGAAAAGATTGCGTCAAATACAGGCTAACGTCGACTACTCACAATGAAGGCATCAGTATGGGAGCATTAATTTATAGCAATCGTGGACAGGAGAGCAGTTATCTGATTCAGCTTATACTTGGCAGGGGCTATCAGGTTTAGGGCACCTCTCGGGATGCGCGGTAATCATCCTTGTACAATCTGCAGGCACTAGGTTTAGCTGAACAAGTGATAGGCATGTTCATAGTACCTAACGGCTTCCAATGTGCTGACTGCGGTAGAACAAAGTGATCCTGCGGAAATTTCCTATCTAGCCGGACAAAGTTAGTTGGTCTGTCTTTTGAGCAATCAGCCGACACTTTAAAAAGCACTATGACATGAGTTCTTCTACTCGAGGTCATTAAAGTAATGAAAAAAACGGTCGGGCTCTATAACATTGGTTCAAACAAGTGTTTTGGTAATATCAGTAATACACCTTCTGATGAAAAAAAACTATTCAAGCCATATAATCCACATGCAGTAGCTAAGACCTCAGCCCAAAAGTTGTTAACCAATTATCCGGCGTCATACAATTTGTATGCAAGCACTGCAATATTATTCGACCATAAATTAACTTTAAGACCCAAGCGTTTCATAACACAAAAAATATTCAAATTGCAGAGCGAATTGCGGCAGAAGGTAAAGAATGTTTTGTACTTGGCAGACTTGATACCAAGCGCGACGGTACTGTGCGTCAGAATATGCCAAGGCGATGTGGTATATCTGTAACAGAATACCCCGGATAACTTAGTCATTGCACGCGGTGAGTCTAATACACTGGTCGATCTTGTTGCGTTCATATTCGAAGCTGGTGCACATATGTGACAAAAACATGTCGATATTTCACTGGTACTTTGCCGAACAACTAACATTATTAGTAGAGCAACTTACCTATTCTGCTGGTGTGTTAAATGTTATATGGTGATGTCATTAAGAAGATGAATATGTCTAATATTGCTAATTAAGCCTCTGACGAGGTAAGCTAGATATGGTAAGTTAAATATGTTTGAGATACTTAAAATTTAATATCGTATTGTTTAATTAAGCGGAGATAGAATAGTGAATGAATTAAGAGATGTGATTTGGATCGCTTCTTATCCAAAATCGGGAAATACCTGGGTTTGTTCAGTAATCCAAAATGCTGGGATAAACTATGGATTTCCAGAGAGTACTCTTGATTACTATATGTTAAGTAAGGAAGGAAAAAATTTTCCGATTTGTGAGTGCGTAAATCCAAATGTTACCATTAAGCCATGCTCCGTCTTGAAGACACATGCTCTAATTGGTGTAGCTCCCCCTCATCATGACAATGGTTTTAATATGGTTGGATTTATTCATATTTACCGTAATCCTTTTGATGTCTTGCTTTCTTATTTAAATTTCACTCGTCTTGAGTATTCTTATCGATTTAACGAAAAAAATTATAAGGATATTATTTTTTACCATATGCTTGGTTATAATCATTACATTGAATGTGATACTTGGCGAAATATTAAACTGGAGGACATACCAACTGCGAATTTAGATCATGCATTAGATGCTTTCTCAGATAGTCAATTGAATATTGAAACTCTTAATAATATGAGTGGATCTTGGTTTGAGAACACTCTTTCATGGATTAATGCGGCCAATGAAGGTAAGGGAATCTCAATTCGGTATGAAGATTGCTTAGCAGGTAGCGAAGAATTTATGAAAACACTTCCATACTTTACCTTTAATTCTGTTGATTTATCTCGCGCATTAGATTCTGTAAATAAAACCACTAAAGAAAGAAAATCAAATTTAACTGATCAAGCCTCTAATAATGCGATTTTTTTCAATAAGATGGGAGCTTATTATTATCGAGAGTTCTTTTCACCTGCTGCAATAACAAGATTTTTAATTAAGAACGAAAATATACTTCGTCAGTTTGGATATGGATATCTTGCCGATAATACCTAAGAAATACTCTAGTTACATGAAACGATATTGAACCGGAATGTTTTTTAGTGTTATATAAATAATTATTATACCTCCTTGATTTATTTACCATCCTTTGCGGCTAGAGTATTGATGTGAAAGAATATATACATAAAAGTTGTAATGAAATGATATTTCACTATTATTTTTGGTCTCTAGTGAAATATCGTCGTGCCGTTTTGGTGATGCAGACGGAGTGTTGCGGAATGTGTTTTTAGAGCTTGAGCGGCGCTACTAGATGAAATTTTTGGAGATCGAAAGGTTCAAGTATTATTTTCATTTTCTGGTGCAGTCTGCTCTTAAATAGCGTCTACTCAAAAAGTATTTCTTGTAATTTTATATAAAATTTATTATCTATATAATCTACTGCTTTCTAAAGGGCACCTCTAAAAATTCAATTTACCAAATGAGGCAGATCAGGGGAAGAGGGGAAGAAAGTTGTTTTTTGGTTGAGTTAGGATAATACATTGTTTTAAAACTATAATATAAAAATTATTCTTTCCGATATGAGAACTCACCATGCAACTCGGTTTCTTTGATCTTGACAATCGATATGCTCAGCTAAGTAAGCTAAAAGATCCGCTTGAAGAACTGAATCGCGTAATCGACTGGAATCTATTCGCTGATCTTCTTGCAGAGACAACGACGAAGCCCCGGAAAAATGCAGCGGGGCGCAAACCCTTTGATCGAGTGATGCTATTTAAGATGCTGGTATTGCAAAGAATGAATAATCTGTCAGATGATCGGCTGTGGAGTACCAAGTCCGGGATCGATTGAGTTTCATGCGGTTTTTGGGGCTTGATTTGACAGGAGTGGTGCCTGACGCAAAAACCATGTGGGCGTTTCGGGAAGAGCTGGAAGAGAACCATCTGATGGCGCGTCTATTGGCAAGATTTGATGAATGTTTACGGGGGCTGGGTGTAGAGCTGAAATCAGGTCAGATCATTGATGCGAGCTTTGTGACTGTGCCTAAACAACGCAATACGCGTGAAGAAAACGAGATAATCAAAGAAGGCGCTGTTCCGATTGAATGGGGGAAGAACCCCCACAAACGGGCACAAAAAGACATTGATGCGCACTGGACTAAGAAGAACAACGAATCATTTTATGGTTACAAAGATCACGTCAATGTGGATCAGGATACCAGCTGATAACCGCATGGGAAGTTACCTCAGCACAAATTCATGACAGTCAGGTTTTGGAAGAAGTACTCCAATCCCCTGAAGTGGGAGGAGCAGAGGTTTACGCGGACTCAGCATATCGCAGCAATGCACAGGAAGAAAGTCTGCTCGCCTCAGGACACACGAGTCAGATTCACGAAAAGGGTGCTCGCAATCGCCGACTCACGGATGCACAAACATCCAGCAACAAGGAGAAATCACGGGTGCATGCGCGAGTCGAGCATGTATTTGGTTCGATGACGAATGAACTGGGCGGTATCACCATTCGTACCATTGGTCATGGAAGAGCAAAAGTACAAATAGGCTTACTCAATCTCGTTTATAACATCAAGCGTGTAGCGACGTTTATTCGCAAAGGATATTTCAGCTTCGATAGGGTTATTGCGTCCGAAATGGCCTAAAGGGGACAAAAACAAGAGGATAACTGCCTAAAATCACCTTGAATTGAGGGGAAATCTAATCATCAGACAGAAAATCTTCCAAATAGAGTGAAATCGCTCTCCGGATTAGATTGATTTGGTTTCTTTTACGTATTTTTAGAGGCGCCCTAAAGAATATTATTCATAGCAGTAGGTAGTTTAATAAAAATTGATCGTACTCAGGTGAGCTTGAGCTCAAATCAAGTGTAAAAGTTTCTGCATAATTTATTCAAAAACCTTGCACTTAAAAAGTGACTTTTACGATATTCTTAGGGTCTGTTGACGTTTTAAGATAAGTATTTCATAGATAAAAACAAACTCATAATATTAGGGCTCCTACACCACCCACAAAACGAGTTTGCGATGCCCCGAATGATGCTCAATGATGAGTACTGGTCGAAGCTGGAGAAGATTCTGCTTCAAGAAGCGATTTATAACAAGCACAATCTGCGCATGACGGTAGAAGGCATACTGTATCGATGCGGGTTGGCTGTCCATGGCGCGATCTGCCCAGGGTGCTCGGCTGCTGGAATTCTATCTATAAAAGATTCAATGCAGGGTCATTGAGCAGGAAATGGCTCAATGTTTTCAAAGCATTGGCTTGATCCGGATTGGGAATGGAGATTTATGGATGGCAGTTATGTTAAAGCGCATCAACATAGTGCGGGAGCAGCGAGTCAAGAATCGCACGCTATCGGGAAAAGCCGTGCAGGCAATACCACCAGGATCCATTTAGGGGTCGATGGTTATGGCTTACCAGTTGAGTTTGAAATCACCGGCGGAGAAGTCAATGACTGTTCTGCCGCACCTGATTTGATTGCCAGGTTGCCTGACGCAAAAGCAATAGTTGCGGACAAGGGCTATGACAGCGAATGGTTACGGGAACAGATAATGAAGAAGGGATCTCGAGCTGTGATACCGAGCAAGCGCAACTCGTTGAAGGGTAATGCAGATATGGATTGGGATTTGTATAGATACCGGCATTTGGTGGAGCATGCTTTTGCCCGGCTAAAGCAGTATCGAGCAATAGCAACACGATACGACAAACTGAAGCGAAATTACGAGAGTATGGTAGCCATAGCGTATGGATATCTGTGGCTACCTATGTAAAATGTCAACAGACCTTAGTAAAAAAATTCATTATATTTTCTGAGTAAGCTCTAATTATATACTTCGCCCAGCCACGGAAGCGGAAAATAAAAACGAAAAAACTGATAATTTAATATGTTCATCCACTTTAAATCCGCAATTATAACCACGCGGATTATAGTGTAATAAATCTAATAAGGTTGATAGTAATGTCATGCACGAGAGATATTTCGCTTGTGTCCTCATGTGAGGAAACTGCTGTGGGGTGATGAATTCTAGCCAGATATCTTTTGCCAGCACAGTTGGCTACCATAAAAATGAAAGTATAATGAGAAACTATGTCAAAACAGAGAAAAGAGCATCAACAGTTATGCAAAGATAAGCAACTAGCCATCTTCTGATAACCCGATGCTTGTGGCGAGTTTATTCATTTTTGAGAAGTTGAGGTTAAAAATTGAAAAACTGAGAATCTTTCAAAGATTGATTTCGCTCTGTATTGTTGGTGGGCTATATGAAAAGAAAACATACATTTTTTTGATCAAAATCTCTTGAGATGTGTATTTATGATAGAAAAATCAAATATCTCTATTATGACAGAGGGAGAAGAACTCGGATCTAAACGCTATGCAATATGTGAAAAGAGTGTGCGATCTTGGCGCGGATTAGCTGTCATACTTATCTTTTATTTCGGGTTATTTACTGCTGCCGACTTGTCTTGGGCAGAGCAGGCCAACGTACAAACGAGTGTCAACCATTCAGTATTGTGCAAGACAGATTGGATGTATCGCGGAAAAATAGGACTTTCTACGCACTATTTTCCTTTGAAGAAGGAGAGTGTGGAGGAAGTCGCCAATACCTTTCAAGTACAGAAAGTGGCGAATCAAGTTGAAGAATCAGGGGCGTCTTGGTTTATTTTTACATTACAGCACCAAAATTGGATGATGATGGCTCCTAATGAGACATTTGATACTATCGTGGGTAATAGTGACTACACACCTAGTAGAGATATCCCGCTCGAGCTATATAAAGCCCTAGGTAAGAAAAACATCAAATTGATACTTTACGTCAATATTTTTATGACAGCTAATTCAATGGTAAAGGATACCATGGGTGGATGGCCGCCTAATGATGCTTTAATTAATAATATTGCCGCTGTTTACAGGGAATATTCACTGCGCTATGGTAATAAAGTTGCCGCTTGGTGGGTAGATGGAGCTGGGGTGCCACAGTATAAAAAATCACTAAATCGTGAGCGCTGGTTTACTATGATTGCTAATGCTTTGCGTGTGGGGAATCCGAATGCTCTTGTTGCCTTTAATCCAGGACAAGTGAGTAATCGTTATACGCTTAATTCTGATTTTATTGCTGGTGAAAGCAAAAACCTCCGCTCGATCCCTAATAATCGTTGGCTTGATGGAGCACAATGGCATTCTTGGACATATCTTGGTGGATTTTGGTCATCAGGTGGAGTTCGTTTTTCCAACCAAGAATTAGGTGAGTATATAGCGCAAGTTACCTCAAAAGGAGGTGCGCTGACATTTGATGTAGGGACTCTGGGGTTTAATAGAGAGGGAAGTGCTGGGCCCAGTGTACCTACTCCATATGTGGGTTATATTGACCCAGCACAGATTGAGCAAATTAAGGCAATAAGAAAATATTTATATCCTGTTACCTCACCCGTTCCAACTAATTGTAAGAATTAAAGTAATGCACTGGGCTTTGTTCAATGTAATACTGCATTAATTAACTTTTATACCTAAGAAACTGTTTGGAAACTCCTGTTTTATGTCAAGCGCCTCAACATAATGCGGGTCATGGCGATGTAAACCCAGGCTTCATGTGTTCGGGTGAGGCGCTCATAGCTTTTACTAAGCCTGCGTGAATGGTTCAGCCAGCCAAAAGTGCGCTCGACTACCCAGCGACGAGGCAATAGCACAAATTTCCTGGTTTCCCTGGGGCGCAACACCACTTTCAGACAGAATTTAAACCGTTGCGACCCTGTAGTCTACTAAACGACCGCCATAGCTACTATCCAACCAAATCTTCCTTAATTTTTACACCCTCTGGGCAGATGTCGCAACAGCAGGCGGGCACCGTCACGGTCCTGCACACTGGCAGCAATCACTACACCGCCGACAGCAATCCCAGTGTGTCTACCAGAATGTGGCGTTTACGACCATTGATCTTCTTGCCTGCATCAAAACCACGTTGCCCAGGAACTGCACTACATTTGACGCTTTGGCTGTCCAGGCAGCCTGCCGTCGGTTGTTTATGTCGACCACATTTTTCTCGCAAGCGAGAGCGCAACAAATTATGAAGACGTTTCCATGTCCCGTTATAGGACCAGCGGTAGAAATAGTAATAAACCGAGCTCAGACCGGGAATTCACGAGGCAATTGTCGCCACTGGCAATCTGTTACCACTTGACGCATACTCAACCCTCGTGGCTTTCCTACGGCTGATACTGGCAGATGGGGTCTCAAATAACGCTACGCTTCATCACTTCAGACTCATTCCTCATTGGAAGAGACTTAAGTTTGACACTCCATCTGTTTTCTTGTATTTTCATTTTATGAAAAATGAGTATTTATTTATCCTACACTTAGCCCAACGATCGTCGATTTCACACAAGAGGAGTGTCTAGATGCGGTATCGGCGTCTGGGACGTACCAATCTGAAGGTGTCGGAGGTTGGTTTTGGCACTTGCCAGTTACGCATGGTGCCTGTCCATCAGGCTATCGAAACGCTGGTAACTGGGTTCAACATGGGCGTCAACATCGTCCATACCGCACCCGACTACGGTGATGCTCCCGAGCTGATCGCCGAAGCGATACGGGTAAGCGGACGGCATGTTTATGTATGCTCTAACGGATGGGGCAGTACTTCCTACTTCGAGCAGCTGTTCGAGGACACGATATCGAAGTTCGGACACAAGGGCAGCAATGGTAAAGTGCAGCTCGACTTCTTCGGTATCGCAAGCGTCGAGGATCGTGAAATACTCCATGAAGACGTCTGGGGCAGCCAGGGACTGGTCGCCTTTCTGCAGCGTAAGAAGCGAGAAGGAGTGCTACTACATACCTTCTGCACATCCCACGGCTCGCCCGATTACATCCACGGACTGATCAAGAGCGATGTTTTCGACGCGGTGATGTTCGCGTACAACCCGCTGGGCTACCACATGCTCTCGTTCACTCCTCCCGATGACCGGGGCCGAGAAGCTGTCGACGCCAACTTGGCTCTGTTCGAACTGGCCCATGCCCGGGACGTGGGTGTCATGCTGATGGAAGTACTCGCGGGCGGGCTGCTGTGCCGCAGTCGTGCTTTTCCCGCTCGGATACCACTGCAGACGGGGAATGCGCAGGCTACCCCGACCCATGCATCGCTCCCGGCGGTGAGCGAATTGCTGCGCTATATTCTGCGCAGGGCACCCACTGTTGCCTGCGTGATGCCCGGCACAGCCAGTGTCGAGGAGGCGCTTGAGAACGCGTCGGCCGGACACGGCGTGTTGGGGGGCAGCGTGGGCCTCGAGTCTGTCGTGTCGGCGGTAGTGGATCAGCTGCAGAACTCGGTTTGCTCACGTTGCGGCCAATGTGAGCCGTTGTGCAGCCGACAGCTTCCCATATCATGGCTGTTTCGTGCCAGCGACATCGAGCGCACTGGCGCCGTATCATTCGAAACACCCCAGCAAAGGCAGTACTTCGATATTCACCCGGTTACCGAAGGTGCCGTCTGTTCGGCATGCGATAACCATAGCTGCCGCTGCCCGCAGGGTATCGACATACCGGGCCAGCTTGTGCAACGCCACGGTCAAATGATGCAAATGTTCAGAACCGGCGTAGTGCCTGGCCCCATGGTTGCGTCAGATACTCAGCCCTCGAAGTATGCGGGACGCTGGATATCCGGAACCTGCAGTAGCCCGAACGCTGTGATCGTGATCCAGAATATCGGCACCCACGGATGGCATCTAGCTGAAGACCGGCCGTCTGTGCACCTGCTCATGCACCGTGCCGACGATGATAAGGTGGTCGGCCGCTTACGCTTGCGGGCCGAGGTACCATCAGGAGGCATCGCGTATTTTCCGCTAGAACAATCTCGAGAGGATGGCGCAGCGCTGGCGCGGCTGTCGCTCGCGCTGCTGGATAAGGAGGGCAAAACCATGGAAGACATCGAGCTAGAGCAATTGTCAGTAGCACGCATCGATGACCACCAGCCCACACCCGAACTCGCCAGAGCGCACGCGGTCCGTTATGGCGACCATTCGCTACCCTCACACTTCATACCCGGCCAGCGGTGCCGTGCGTGGGTGGATGTACGCAACGAGGGCACGCAGCGTTGGGAACCGCATCCTCCGGATGGCCAGGCTGTTAATCTAGTCCTGCGTGTGGAGCAAGTTACACACCAGTTCCCGTTGCCACATCCGGTCGCTCCGCAGGAAACGGCGCGAGTTCAGATGGTGTTTCTCTGGCCTTCAACCTCTGACCCCGTGGTGCTGACCGTGGACATGGTCAAGCAGAACGTCACGTATTTTTCCAATGCACGATCGGCGCCGTTGCAGCTGACCAGTAAGGCCGTTGCCAATCTACCGACTAAGGAGGGTTAAATCTTGGAATACATCGAGTTGGAGCCGTTGTCGATTGCGTGCATCGATAGCCCGCCCGCACCCGAACCTGCCAGAGCACATGCGGTTCGCTATGTCGACCATTCGCTACCCTCACACTTCATACCCGGCCAGTGGTGCCGTGCATGGGTGGATGTACGCAACGAGGGCACGCAGCGTTGGGAACCGCATCCTCCGGATGGCCAGGCTGTCAATCTAGTCCTACGTGTGGAGCAAGTCACACACCAGTTCCCGTTGCCACATCCGGTCGATCCGCAGGAAGCGGCGCGAGTTCAGATGGTGTTTCTCTGGCCTTCAACCTCTGATCCCGTGGTGCTGACTGTGGACATGGTCAAGCAGAATGTTACGTATTTTTCCGATGCACGATCGGCGCTGTTGCAGCTGACCAGCAATGTCACTGCCAACCCGCCGACCTATGGTGTTGATTTCTTGGAATTCAGCTCACCCGCGACGGTGTGCCCAAAAGCGCGCTTCGGCATTTGGGTGCGGCTGCGCAATAGCGGCTCCTTGCACTGGGATATCTCCGCGGCATCTGGCCGTCGTGTTCGGGTGGTTGCGTGGATCAATGGTCACATCGTGGCCGGTGAGAGCTTGCCCGCTCCGGTGGGGCCGCTCCAGATCTGCGACCTGCACATGGTTGTGTCCGCGCCTGTGGTACCTGGGCAATATGTGCTGGAGGTCAATCTAGTGCACGAAGGCATTACATACTTCAAGGCGAAAAACGTGTCTTCCATGGAAACCCCACTCACGGTCAGCTCAGCCAGCGTCCCAGCTGGAGCCGCGCTCTACGATACCGCCTTGCGCAGCAACTGGGCATTCTATCACCCGTCACTGGGGGTCTCCAGATTGGCCGATGGCACGGCGCTGCCCCAAGTGCTTGAGCGGGCCAAGGGCTGCCATGTCTGGGATCTCGACGGGCGGCGCTTCATCGATTACACGATGGGCTGGGGCTGCGCCCTTCTGGGGCATGGCAACGACGTTGTCGAAGCAGCAGTGCGCCGCTCGATGGGATGCGGACCGACGCTGCCCCTGCCACACCGGCTTGAACTGGAATTGACGGACATGTTGTGTCAGACCGCGGAGATTCCCTGCGCCGAAGTGGTGGCTTTCGGCAAGAATGGCTCGGACGTGTGCACGCTGGCCGTCCGCCTGGCGCGTCAGGCAACTGGGCGCAAGATCATCTTATTTTGCGGATACCACGGTTGGCAGGATTGGTATTCGGAGTCGCTGGGATTTGGCGGAACAGGTGTTCCCGAGCGCCAACCAAGCCTGGTACTGCGGGTGGATTTCAACGATACGACGTCTCTGACCCGGCTGATCGTGGCGCATCGCCGGGACTTGGCAGGCGTCATAATGGAGCCGTCCGGAGCCTCGGGTGGTCATCGGATGGTGGGGGAGGACATCGACCTGGAATTCCTTCAGACAGCCGCCTCAGCCACGCGCGAGGCTGGTGCGGTGCTAATCTTCGATGAGATTATCACCGGCTTCCGGTACCCTAAGGGTAGTGTGCAAAAGGCTACTGGCGTGGTACCAGATATGGCATGCTTTGGCAAGGCCGTGGGAAACGGATATCCCATCTCGGTCCTGTTGGGCCGGCATAGTGTAATGCGCCATATGGATCGCACATTCTACGGCCCAACCTTCAAGGGCGAGGTGTACTCTATGGCGGCGGCCCAGGCTGCGTTGACGCTGTACCGCACTGAACCGGTAATTGACCATGTTTGGGCGTACGGACGGCGCTTGCAGGAGGGCATCTCTCGACTTTGTGCCGAAGCAGGGCTGGATGCCTCTATTGCGGGGCCGCCGTTTCGCACTGTGCTCCACTTCAATGAGACCGATCCGAAGCGTCACAGATTGATTCGTACGTTATACCTACAGGAGCTTCTACGCGGTGGGCTGATTACGTATTCCGGAATTATGCTTCCCAGTTACGCCCACACTGAGGCTGAGCTCGAAGAAACATTGTCGGTCATTAGTAGTGCTTTGCGGAAGGTGAAGCAGTGCAACGAAGGTGGATTGGCCGAACTGCATCGTGCTATAGAAATACCCCTGGTGAGATAAGTGGTGATGTGGCGACAGTCTTCTACAAGGGGCGAAGGCCATGCGCGTGAAGAGCCAGTCCCGCGGGTATGCATCTACGTGATGTTTCCGGTCACACCCATCGAGGCGCCTAGTGGACCGATGTTTTTAGGTGGGGTGTTAGTGCAGTCCATCCGCCAGCTGACATCTTCGCTGGCGGGCGCAGCTCTGGTGAAACTGGGGGCGCAGGTGGCCGGCTATGACGCAGCTTCGAATCACATCATGCATCTATCGTCCGAATGGGCCGCAGCTGATGCCGCCAGTATCGTTTCCTGGGCTACGCGCGGACGTGAGCCGTTGGGCGCATTTCTGCAGCGGTTTGCGATGGGGACTAGGCCACAGCATCTTGCCAGCTGTGAGGTCCTTGTTTTTGCCACGGCCTCTTACCTGTTGCGTATTGATCCGCGGCTCGATGCGCTGCTCAGGAGGGCGCTTCGCACGAGCATTGCCTGCGCGGGCACCGGAGACGGCAGTTTGTACGCTGTGGCCGTGTCCCTGCGCGAACTGAGTGGCCACGAAAGAGCCGTGCCCGAGCTGCTGCGGCGGTTGACAAGCAAGCTTGCAGCACGGTCGAAGCAGCCCGCAGCGGGCGTTGCAGTCGAAGCCTGGGAGTCCATCGAGACCTCAGGGCCTGAGCTGTCGCCTACCATGGCCGGTTCGGGCGCGAGTAGTGCGGTGATGCCCTTCGATGCGCCTGCGTACCTGAACATTGCTCTGGCGGAAGCCATCCTGCATCCGGCGCACCGCATGCCCATCGATGGAAACGTGGAGCAATTGCACATGGCGCTGGTCGCCCAACGCGAGACATCCGCAGCCAGATGGATTTTCAACGAATTACTCAACGTGGTGGAGCACCGTTCGGGTCAACCCCAGCCCGATAGCATTCCGTCGGAAATCCACATCGCCTTGAGCGGGTTGTGCAACCTCGAATGCCGGTTCTGCTCGTACAGCCATAACACCGCACGCAAGGATCAGGCATCGGTTGCGCAAATGATGAAACTCGATTTCCTGCGAGATATCCGTATTTTACGGCTTCATAGCGGCAACGGAGAGTCCACCGTGAACCGCGGCTTAGCGGACATCGTTGGCTATATCGGTAGGGCTTTTCCGCAGATCTCGATGAATTTCTTCACCAACGGGATCTTGCTGGACCGTGCTGGTCTGATCCCGGCACTCGTGGGTAGCCAACTGGCGTGGATCAGCGTTTCGCTCAACGCAGCCACGCCAGAGCTCTGGGCAAGGCTCTGCGGCACGAAGCAGTTCGAACGAGTTACTCGTAACTTGCGGTTTTTGTTGGAGGAAAAGCGCCACCGAAAGTCATTTACCCCAGTGTTGTACGGCACAATGGTACTCACGCGCGAGAGCGTGTACGAGCTACCGTTGATGCCGCGGCTATGCAGGCAGCTGGGTGTGGACCGTTTCACTGCCATCCCATTTTTCTCGCTAGGGTATGACCGCCTCGATCGGCTGGGTCCGAACGATGCGTATCACCATGTTGGCTCCGCCTACGATGAGATTTACGCCCGCACAGTCGAGGCAGCCGAACACTGGCAAGTGTCCGTTGAATTGCCGGCGCCTGCTGGCGCCAAGGCAGCGGCCTTCGGTATAGAGCACCGACAGTTCTTAGATTTTGCCAACTCGGAGCTCCACGATTCACGGCTAGAAAAGCTGTTGATCAGTACACCGCTTCGACCGGTAGAGTCTGCTCCTTGTCATTACCTCTGGCGGCAGGCATCTATCGGGATCAGCGAAAAGTACCAGACGCAAGCTCCGGGCGGACACTACATGTATCCCTGCCTGGGACCTCTGGCTACCCTGAACCTTGCGCCCCATACACCGTTCGATTTCCCGCAGGAAAAGGGCTTCAAGACTCTGTGGCGGAATCCCTTGTTCAGTGCGCTGCGGCGGGGTCAGCTCAACCCGGGGCAGGAACCAGTCTGCGATACCTGCAGGGGCTGCGACACGCGCGACCCACAGGGCATGCGCTCAATGCAGGTCATGCTGGACGAGTTCGTAAAAAACCATGGATTGCATGTTGCCTCACCTGTGGCTGTGTCCGGCCAGCGTTGATGCCGATCGAGCTGCGGTTGAAAAGCAAGTAAACTTTCTTGATCAGGATCTGATGCGGTAAATTGCGTTAATGGCTGAAGTGGACTGCGATGAAGTGGCTGTTGAAGCGGGTTATTGTGGATAGCGTCAATAATTTGATGCTTTAACCATGCTTAAACTGCTAAAGCCAACGAATAAATTGCCGATTACCCTTATATGCAAATTTTCTGAAGACCTTCCATTTCTATTGCACTTGGGTTTAATCAGAAACAATAGTTGCCGGTAAATTCTTATTGATTATAATGGTCTTGTCATAATCAATAGTTGAATATAATTTATAAATCGGCCAGGCTCTTATTATTCGTGAGTTTGATTATTTTTATGATCAATTCTATCACCTCGGGAGGAGAAAGAATTTATCATAAATAAACAGATAATTACAGCATATTATGGCCGTTTTAATCTCCATTTAATCGACATATTCAAATTAATTTTATAAGAAATATAAAATGAAAAAAGCTTTAATTAGTGGTGTTACTGGTCAGGATGGCTCTTATTTGGCAGGATATCTGTTAGAAAGAGGTTATGAAGTTCATGGTATCAAACGGCGCACTTCGCTTTTTAATACCGATCGTATTGATCATTTGTATCAGGATCCTCATGTCGAAAATCGTCGATTTGTCCTCCACCATGGAGATTTAACGGACTCTTCAAGTTTGATCCGCATTATCCAGCAAGTGCAGCCGGACGAGATCTACAATTTGGCGGCACAGAGTCATGTTGGGGTATCATTTGAGGAACCTGAATATACTGCCAATTCTGATGCGCTGGGTACTTTGAGAATTTTGGAAGCGATTCGCATTCTCGGACTGGAAAAGAAAACACGGTTTTATCAGGCGTCAACTTCCGAGCTTTATGGCCTGGTGCAGGAAATTCCTCAGAAGGAGACCACGCCATTTTATCCGCGCAGTCCGTATGCGGTAGCTAAGTTATATGCTTATTGGATTACGGTTAATTATCGTGAGGCATATGGAATGTATGCTTGCAACGGTATTCTGTTCAATCATGAATCACCTGTGCGTGGTGAAACATTTGTTACTCGCAAAATTACGCGCGCTTTGGCACGAATTAAGCTTGGTCTGCAGGATTGTTTGTATCTGGGGAATCTTGATGCCAAGCGCGATTGGGGGCATGCACGAGATTATGTAGAAATGCAGTGGTTGATGTTGCAGCAGAATCAAGCGGATGATTTTGTGATTGCTACGGGGGTGCAGTACAGTGTACGTGATTTTGTGAATGCGGCAGCGGATGTACTTGGGATGAAAATTCGCTGGGAAGGGCAAGGGGTGAAAGAAAAGGGTTATTGGATTTCTCCCTCGATTTCTTCAATGTTGGCAGGGAATGAGAAGCTGATTGTAGCAGTGGATCCTCGCTATTTCCGTCCTACTGAGGTGGAAACTTTATTAGGTGATCCAACCAAGGCAAAGGAAAAATTGGGTTGGCAGCCACGCATAAGTTTTGCTCAGCTGGTGTCTGAGATGGTGCAGGAAGACCTGAAGTCCGCTGAGCGAGATGATCTGGTGAAACGCCATGGTTTTGCGGTGTTTGACTATCATGAGTGATGATCGATTAAAAATTGGCATTTATAATATTTAATCTATAAGCTAAATTAACGTTTTGCGTAACCTTGCCAGCATTGCTATAGAATATAAATACGCATATCTGGTGGGTTACTATGACAAAAGGGTCTGTGCCTATTCCATTTTGCTCTGGCTATGGATCTGCTTGTGCCATTGTCAAGATATTGAAATGAGCCTTCCAACTATTCAGTTTTTTGGAGTTGAGTTTATATGCAAAGAATCTATGTAGCTGGACACCGGGGTATGGTAGGTTCAGCAATTGTGCGACAGTTGGAAGCGAGAGGTGACTGTGAAGTCGTAACACGTACTCACGCGGAGTTGGATCTATTGAATCAGGCGGATGTACAGAAATTTTTCCGGGATGAGCGTGTTGATCAGGTTTATCTGGCAGCAGCAAAGGTTGGGGGCATTTATGCCAATAACACTTATCCGGCCGAGTTCGTCTACGAAAACTTGATGATGGAATGCAATGTTATCGACGCCGCTCATCGCGCCGGGGTGCAGCAGTTACTTTTTTTAGGATCATCATGCATTTACCCACGGAATGTTCCGCAACCAATGCGGGAAGATGCACTCCTTACCGGTGTGCTCGAAGCAACTAACGAGCCCTATGCGGTTGCCAAGATTGCCGGTATCAAGCTGTGCGAGAGTTACAATCGGCAATATGGCAGGGATTACCGTTCAGTCATGCCAACTAATCTTTATGGTCAGCATGATAATTTTCATCCGGATAATAGCCATGTCATTCCTGCGCTGATGCGGCGATTTCATGAAGCGGTTCAGGCTGAAGCCGAAGAAGTGGTGATCTGGGGCAGCGGAACACCCAAGCGAGAGTTTCTGCATGTAGATGACATGGCAGCGGCCAGTGTATACGTTATGAATATGAATCAAGATATTTATCGCGCCAATACTCAGCCCATGCTGTCTCACATTAATGTGGGGACTGGAGTTGATTGCACCATTCGCGAGCTGGCAGAAACGCTGGCGCGGGTTACTGGTTTTAAGGGGCAGCTGGCATTCGATGCCAGTAAACCCGACGGAACACCACGCAAATTAATGGATGTTTCTCGTCTTAAAGCGCTAGGATGGCAGGCGAAAATTCAATTGGAAGAGGGTCTGCGTGCAACCTATGCCTGGTTTGTGGCGAATCAGGATCGTTATCGGCAGGCTTGAAATAGATACTAAGCTGACCTTAGTAATACCTTCGTATATAGTGTATTAAATACTTGACTTGTACAAATAAGGGATGGGAAGGTCTTGAGTAACAAAATTTGTTTGGAAGACATTGTCAAAGATTCGGGGGTGCGCTTTGGCACCAGCGGCGCACGCGGTTTAGTATCAGATATGACTGATCGTGTGTGCTGGGCGTATACAACCGCGTTCCTACAGGAAGTTATACCCGGAGCGAAGCGTATTTCGTTAGGGCACGATCTGCGGCCGAGCAGCCCGCAGATTATCCAGGCCTGTGCAGCAGCAATCCAGGCGCGAGGGTTGGATGTTGTCTATGCGGGTGCACTGCCGACGCCCGCTTTGGCCTATTATGCATTACAGGAGCAGATACCCGCCATTATGATTACGGGTAGCCATATCCCTTTTGACCGCAACGGTATTAAGTTTTACACTGACGAGGGTGAAATAAGCAAGGAGCACGAAATTGCGATCACACAAGCAGTAGT
This sequence comes from Nitrosomonas sp. Nm34, assembly GCF_900113925.1. Lineage (GTDB taxonomy): Bacteria > Pseudomonadota > Gammaproteobacteria > Burkholderiales > Nitrosomonadaceae > Nitrosomonas. Next base: position 13,761 of record NZ_FORD01000018.1, on the reverse strand, counting down.
TCCTGATGCGGGAACCTATAGCAGCGCTACGGACCTAATCCCAGTTACCGCTTCACTAGATATGTACCGGGAGCGTTATCGAAAATTCTTTCCGAAAAACTTTCTGAGTGGTAAGCGAATTGGTGTTTATGAGCATTCCAGCGTGGCACGGGATTTCTTGATGGAGCTGCTCAAACAATTTGGTGCCGAGGTAGTTTCACTCGGTCGCACAAATAACTTTGTGCCGATAGATACTGAGGCGGTGAGTGAAGAAGACCAAGTATTGGGTCAAAAATGGGCTGCCGCGCATCGGTTAGATGCGTTGTTATCCACGGATGGCGATGCAGATCGTCCCTTAATTGGTGACGAAGCTGGTCGGTGGCTGCGTGGAGATGTTATAGGTTTACTCTGTGCCCGATATCTCAATGCTCACACGGTGGTGACGCCTGTTAGCAGTACTACCGCGATTGAGCGCTGCGATGCTTTTACTCATGTCATGCGTACTAAAATAGGATCACCTTATGTAATCAGTGCTATGCAGACAGCATTGATTGCAGAGAGAAGTGGTGTAGTTGGATTCGAAGCCAATGGCGGCTTTCTAGTTGGGAACAATTTTGAACGAAACGGCTGCAAGCTAGAACCTTTACCAACCCGTGACGCTGTCTTGCCAATGTTGGCGCTGCTTGCATTAGCGCGAGAGCAAGGCGTACCACTTTCTAGATTGTCCGCATCCTTGCCTCAGCGATTTACTGCAAGTGACCGGATTAAGGAATTCCCTACTGAGCGCAGTCAAGCGATGATCGCCAACTTGGCGAGTTCTCGTCAGAACGTATTAACAGTGCTGGGGGATGCATGTGGTAATGTAGTAAGCCAGGATGAAACGGATGGTTTGCGGTTGACATTTACTTCTGGGCAGATTATTCATCTGCGACCATCGGGTAATGCCCCGGAACTGAGGTGTTATGCTGAGACAGATTCCGAGGTGCAAGCAAAGGAATTAGTGAAGATGACACTGGAGCGGGTACGCATCGCTGGCGAAATCTAATCATTAAAATTTGAATTAAGAGCTAATATGTAAAAATTCCAGAAAAAAGGGAGACACAGTTAGTTTTCCAAATACATGAGCTATAAGCCCTTTATAAGAACGAACTTTATTGGCAAATTCACTGCATTCAGCAATAAAGTCCTGGCTCTCCAAGATAAAGAAAAGTTTACGATAGCCGAGGTGGTGCCTCAGTTTGATGTTGATGTGGCAAAAATGTTGATAAAAAGTATTTTCTCGATAATGTCGTACTTAAACTATTAAGTAATAATTTATTTTTATCAAATTGCTGCTTTGATTATTACCTGGCAGCCTTCAGAAGCTGTCTGGAAAAATAATTTCAATTAAAATCAATGATTTTTATAATAACTAGAGTTTAGAGTAAACGCCCCTTATAGTTGGAATTTTTTCCCAACCTGAAAAATGTAATGCATATGATCTTTTTTGTTGTATTACATGTTGTTGCTTTATACCTATCCAGAATTCGAGTTTTTATTCCAATCTGGCGGCATGAATTTCTTACATTTTGCATTCCACCATGAGCGAATAGCGACATGTCTTAAAATATCCACCAGTCCTTTACGAATCTGACCAGCAGTTTGGGGTTGATGCTTGCGCCATGGAGAATACTGGTACAATATCTCCACTGCCTGGCTGTTTTCCATTGTCCAGGCTTATGGTCATTCTCAAACTCGCACCAGACAGCCCGAACCAACCGGCCGTTCAGGAAGCGCGCTTTTGCCAGTATGCTGCGCAAACGGACGCGTTGTTCTTTGCCGTAGATGTGCAAGGTAGCCATCCAACGATGCAAGTGTTCAACCTGTTCGGGCGTAAACTTCTCGCCGTATTTCCGGCTTCGCCCCCGTTGGTTCTCTAACCTTGGTGCAGGCACATCGTATAGACGAGTATATCTTCTGACCTGACCCATTACATCAAAGCCGCGATTAAGCATCTTGCTGATAACGTATTGCCGCATATACCAGCTATCCATCAGTACGCGCACCCTAAAACCACGAAGCAAGCTCTGTACAGCACGTATCAGCGTATTAGCTGCCACCCGTTTCCCGGTGTGGCTACTCGCTGGCATCAATCGGGAAAGTAACGGCAACGCTACCGGTTCCTGGCTGGGCCGACGATTGATGATCGCCAGATTGACCCAGCATTGATCTTGCACAAATGTTGACAGATTGACCTTATTGCCATGCTAGTGATGAATCCGGCTGCCTGGTGCTTTTTTCGAAGCACGCAATGTCAACGTATCATCAATCGTCAGATGAACCACATCGTGTGTGACGTTTGCTAACATCAGTCGCATAAATTGCCGTGCCAGCGCCAGCCAGGACTATTTTCCCTGTTGCAGCCACTTGTAGTAACTCGTCCAGTGATTGCGCATAGCCAGCATCAAATACGCGTCCGTGACAAATCCCCTTAGGGTCAACATCGCCCCGATCAACAGCTCAATAAAGGTACCTGTTGATCTTAAGGGTAGCACTTTCGCTAAAAATGTTATCCAATTACATAGTTCGCCAGGGATACCAACCTGTCCTTTTGCGTTCATCGCGGCCTCCAGAAGTAAAATGACATTTCTTTCTAGAGGCAGCCTTTCTAAATAGCTTTTAAAAACAAAGCTATTTAGAAAGGCGGCAACGATTTTTTCGTTGCTTTGTCAAGCCTTATGTTACTTTTTCATTGATTTTAGATTATTTTTCTCCTTTGATGCTGAAACTCTAAACTCTAGTTATAATAAGTTAAGAAATGTCATACAAAACGGATATAAATGATGAGGAATGGAATTTGATAAAAAAGAGTTTGACCCTATCAGTAAACGCGGCAATAGCCACAAACATAGCAAAAAAAGCATTGTGAATGCCATTCTATACGTTGTCAAAGGCGGGATTCAGTAGCGGCTTATGCCGAACGATTTTCCTCCTTGGCAAACTGTTTACGATCACTTTAGCCGATGGAACAAGCGAGGTGTCTGGGAGAAATGCATGGATAAGTTGACGGTTCTTCGTCGCCAAAAAACTGGACGCCGTGCAGTACCCAGTTATGGCATCATTGATGCGCAAAGCTTAAAAACCCAGTATGCCAGCGAAGAACGAGGAATTGATGGTGGCAAAAAAGTTAAAGGTCACAAACGGCATGTCGTAGTAGACATTCTTGGCAATTTACTCCATGTCAAAGTTCATGCTGCCAATATGAGCGATACCAAAAGCGCTTGTATAGTGTTGGAAAGCGTTATCGATAAATACGATAAATGCCCTTCACTCAAAGCATTCTCAGGGGATGCCGGCTACCGAGGTACAGCAGTTGATTTCGCAGCTGGTAGACTAGGTCTGAGTTTGCCACATTTCAGAAAAAATCGAAGGTAAATGGGCTGTTTTGCCAAAGCGATGGGTAGTCGAACGTACGTTTTCCTGGCTAGGTAACTTCCGCCGTTCATCCAAGGATTTTGAAATCTTGACTGGTACTGCTTAAAATATGATTCGTATTGCCATGATGAAAATAACACTTGCAAAGTGCGTCTAGTGTTTTGCCAGACAGCTTCTTATTTCTATAAATAGAAATTCAAAATAATGAAAAAAGGAATTTTACAAATATCTCTAAGAAAAATACAGGAAGCGTTTGGTAGGCAAAGAACTTCCTCAGAAGATGACTCTTCAAAAAGTACTACTCAGGCTATTTCTTCTTCTGTAGCTGCTAATACTGAACTTTTATCATTAGAAGTGGTATTGCCAACAACATCAGTGAGTCGAGTAAATCAGTTACGTACTGAAATTGCTCAGGGAGCTGCTTTTCTTTTCACTTTTGAAACAGGCAATGCAACCATCCCAAGAGGAATGATTTGTTCAAATCATATTGACACGGATGATGATGTTGAATATGTAACACTTGCTAAAGGTGATCCTAAAGCTCTTTCCGATGGAATTACAGGTGGTTACAGTATGCGACTTCCTGATCAAATCGAAGCTGCGGCAAGCGGTCATCATGTCATTGTGCATATTATTGCCCGTGCCTCGGGTAGCGATCAATCACGCTTTGCTATAGCTTACTCGACAAATGAGGTTGGCAATTCCGGTTGGCACTGGTTTAACGCGGAATCGGAATGGTCAGTTTACACCATGGAATATGATGTTAACGTCATGAAAGAAGGTCGGGGAGATTTTATCGGTATTCTGCCCGACAGTGAGAGGAACCCGGGAACTGATTTTTGCTATTTTTCTATTACTATAACAAAGAGGATTGAAATTCAAAATGTTCTTCAACAAAAGAATATCGTGAGAAGAACGATTATTGTCAGTAGTAACTGCCAGACCGGTGGAATAACGGCTGCTTTACAAGAAATATTTTGGAAAGACAAGGTCTTGGCTGTGCCTCACCCAAACTTCACCAATGATCAGTTACTTGAGCATTTATCTGAAGCAGATATCTGGATTTCGTCGGATCGATTTGATATAGCTCAGAAGTGTTTAACAACTAATCCAAAGTTAGCGATCTACAAAATCCCTTCTTTGCATTTTCCAGCTTTTCATCCTGATTTAATTTATGCCAATAAAATATCGACAAATGAAGTAATTAGAACTCCGCATGATTATCATTCAGCAATATGTGTCTGGGGTTATAAAAATAACCTGGAAATTGTTGATATTGCTGCACTTTTTACATCAGAGGTTTATTATAAGTTAGGTTATTTCTCTAAGTGGAAATCAAGCGTTGATTATCTTTTGCAATTATTTAAGAGCTGTAATTTGGATGCAAATTTATTTCTACCCTTCATTATCCGACAGGGATTGTTTATGTATTCGATCAACCATCCAAAAGTATATGTTTTAGTAAGACTGGCAAAAATGATTGCTATGCAAGCTGGTATTAATCAGTCAATTCTGGAAAAAGATATTAATATTAGAGATGGATTAACTGATATTGTCTGGCCCGTTTATCCAGAGATTGCAGATTTTTATGCTTTACCCGGCGGTTCTTATGACTGGAAATTTTATGGAAATATAATAATAAGTGGAGTAAATAATTATATTGAATACAGCTTTAATAATTTTCAAAGCCAAAGGGTTGAGAGCTATGATATCAAATTCCGTGGACGGGATGAATCCGTATATGACCACGTTCTCGGGCCAATTGCAGGAGTTAAAAAATGACTAACCCTTACAAAGGATTGGATGATTATTGCTTTTGGTCGCGCAGTATGACAACACCTCCTCCCGGACAAATAGATCCAGCGACAAGAAACGCCAGCATATTACCGTCACACAAAGTCGCTACCATGGGAAGTTGTTTTGCCCAGCACCTGGCTAAGCATATCAGGGCGTCCGGTTTGAATTATTATGTGCCAGAGTCAGCGCCAGTAGGTATGAGTGAGCAGGAGGCTACTCAGAAAAATTATGGTGTATTTTCTGCCCGATACGGGAATGTGTACACGGTACGGCAGGCTGTTCAATTATTTGAGCGGGCATTTGAAGAATTCTCACCTATTGATGGGATATGGAAAAGAAACGGGCGATTTGTTGATGCTTTCCGGCCTCAAATCGAGCCAGATGGTTATGGTTCAATAGATGAGGTAAAGCGAGATGTCGCCAATCATCTGAATTGTGTACGGGATGTTTTTAAGAAGGCTGATTGGTTCATTTTTACGCTGGGTTTGACAGAAGCCTGGCGTTCCAGACTGGATGGAGCAATTTATCCTACAGCTCCTGGTGTGGCTGGAGGAGAATTTGATTCTTCCAAGCATGAGTTTGTTAATTTCACTTGTGACGAAGTTCAGGCGGATCTTTGTCTGCTTATTGAAAAAATTCGAAGCGTGAATCCTGATGTGCAGATTCTGCTGACGGTTTCACCCGTACCTCTGATCGCGACGTACGAGAATCGGCATGTGTGGGTATCCACTACTTACAGTAAGGCCGCGCTTAGGGTTGCGGCTGATGTGGCTGAACGAAGCTATAAAAATGTGATTTACTTTCCTTCATACGAAATTATAACCTCACCAGCTGCAGGTGGCAGGTATTATGCTGATGATTTGAGGCAAGTGACTGAAATCGGAGTTAAGCATGTGATGAGGATGTTTAGTAAACATTTTTTCCCCGATCAAAGCAACCATTTTGCAACCGAACAAACTTCCGTGCCACTGTTGGCTTCACTGCAGAGTGAGGCAGACGTTGTGTGTGATGAGGAGGTGATTGAGAGAGCTTTGCGAGGAGCAGGCTTTTAAGTACATATATTAATATAGTTTTGCACTTCAAATCTTGTGTTGTTTAGAACTCTAATTTTTAGAGCGTCCTAAAGTTAATTTTTTATATGATTTTTCAGAACAGTGAGACGTTCGAGATAGCGATCACCGATAATTTCCGGAGAAAATAAATCTTTCATCTGTTGTTGCCGCTCAATCGAGATGTTTCCCTTGGTATGACGTTGTCGCACTCGGAATACTTCACGCATGGCTTCGGCTGCGGCAGATATATCCGGTTCTGCCCAGAAATTATCTTGTCCCTCAACATAATCATTTGAATTCGTAGCTTTGAGGTGGCAAGGAATTAATCTTGCACCTGCAGTACGGCAGAAATCGGTATTGCCGCCGTAATTACTGGCGATGACTTCCAGACCCAGTAGCAACGCTTCGGCAATACCACGGCCAAATCCTTCAGCGCGATGCAGCGAAATAAAGCAATCACATGATCTATATAGCTCCAGCACTTCAGTTTTGCTGAGTCGGGCATCAAGAATAACCAACCTGTTATCAGCTTTTGCAGCAGTAAGGATAGTTTGCCAAGCTGGGTTATGAATATCGGGGCGCATACATTTGACGACAAGACCGACCGCATCTTCGATCAAAGGGAATGCTTGATGAAATGCGTTAATAATGGCTAAAGGATTTTTACGCTCAATGAAGGAATTGCCATCGAATGAGAATACAAACAATGTTTTATTTTCCGGCAGACCGAAACGGCGGCGTTGAGTGGGTGCCGTGAGATCGATATCCGGGAGCTTTACTGCCGTTGGCATATATAGTACTGGCACACTACTGGCGCGTTGTGCTGCTTGCTGAATATGCTGGCTAGCAGCCCAGACCTCGTCCACAAGGTTAAAGCAGTGGTTCCAATTAGTCGGCCAGTTCTGCAGTTCCCACGGCCAATAGCCGATAGTGTAGCGGCTACGAAATAGATGCGCGCCGCGGGTAATATAAAGGCGCAACTGCTCCAGAGCTGTCAGGCAAACAAGATTAATAGAATAGCGTGGTTCGCTCGAAACCCATTGCTCGATGCTTCGATCCTGTTGATGAATATTACTGCCAGGAGGGAAGTCAATGACGGTAAAGGGAATATTGGCAGCTTGAAATGCATGTGCTGCCATGCGGACATCTTCACCGATACCAAGCTCACCAAAGGCGTAGCCTATCAGGTTGATACCAAAATCTTGATGTGTGGTTGAAGATTTGTTGCTGATATGCGACCAGGTTTGCGGTTTTACTTGAGTGAGCAAGGGTAGGGCAGTTTCCTGCGGCGCATAATGCTCCAGCCAGTGACGGAACCCGCCGCAACCCCGTGTAGTGGTAAGATCAAAAGCAGCTCGCAGATCGGCGCGGTATTGATATAAGAGATGAGCAAAACAAGTTTTGTCGATTTCATCATGATCAATTAAAAAGTGCTTTTGCCATGCAGGAATTTCAACTATTGCGAGATCGAGTTCACGCCATCCCCCAGCGCACCAGAACCAGCCGAGTACTGCTAATTGATCTTCACTGGTAGCTAGACTTGAATTGATGTCGAGATCTTTGCGTTCCATGATAACCAATTGCATAAAGCGCGAGATCCCCCCAGACCATTCGGTAACGGGTAGCTCTGCAGGTAAAGACAATGTTTGCCAGAATGGGATGAGTTCACGCAATGCAACATATTCTTTGCGGCCATGCACGACACACCAGGCAAGAAAGCGATGGCGACCGTCAATTGTGGTGAGCGGGCACATCTGCTGCAGATCTTTATCCCGGATCTGCCAGATCGCCAGATGCAAACCATAAAAAGGACTGATGCCAGGGACATCCAGGCCAAGAATAGGCTGTGCATAAAAATGTTCTGCACTAGTTTGTTGTGGTAAGGTGGCGAACAAAGCTGCCAGAGAAGTAGCTGGAGCTTGTTCTACATCAAGTTGATTTGGCTTAATTCTTTTCTTTGTGGTCTGAGCTCGGTAAGCCTTTGTCATTACAAATTTTGTGTAGTGTTTAAAGTGGTAAAGATCATGCTGCTAGATAATCGTATTAGCATAACAATTATAAAATTATCGTTCGTCCTGAGCGTATTGAAGGCAGATGTCAGCTGCTTAGTGGTTTGACAGGTTCACCGCGAACGATTCGACAAGCTCATTGCTAACGGTTCGGCAAACCGACTGCTCAGTGCAGGCTGGGCTGTAATGACTCTATTGGAGCGATTCAATAAACTAATCTCTATATTAATTTCAGCATATGTCTCTAGTATATTAGAATCTTTCGGATTATGATTTAACTTCTTATGCTTTCTTACTTAACAGAGTGTAACAGAAAGTTCTTGTCATTTTGATGTGTAATATGCTGTTAGCAGAATGCTCAAAATCTACCGACTTATGCTAAAGGAAATGGCAATGTAAATTTGTTCTAATGTTTCGGTGGAGAATGTCGTTTATTAGACTGTAGCTAATTCTATTTTAGAAGCATTTACACTAGAATAATAAAAGTACCATAAATAATAAGTAATAAAAAACTCTTTTATAAATTAAATTTTGAATGGCGGAAGTATAGAAAATATATGTTAACTTGGCAGAACAATGGTGTATCAAAGTTACGAAGAAATATTTGAATAGTAACAAATCAATAAAATTTTACTTTAGTAATATTCACATTTGACAACTTGTATATTTCATTGCAATCAATTACTTGCTGAGACTTGAGTTGATGGCTGCTTTGTGTTTGTATGAAAAGAACATATGCTCATCCTTATCGTTAGCTTTTACTTGAAGTGCTAATTACTCCACTCAATTATTTGTATGAAAAAAAGCACTAACACAATCTGGCATCATGCTACTGTCACTCGTAACCGTCGTGAACAACAGAATGGTCACCGTTCGGTAGTGTTATGGTTCACGGGACTTTCCGGTGCAGGTAAATCCACTTTAGCCCATGCTGTAGAGGAGGAACTGCATCGTCAAGGGTGTCGTACTTTCGTACTGGACGGTGATAATGTTCGTCATGGCCTCTGTGCGGACCTTGGTTTTTCAGCTGAAGATCGTACAGAAAATATTCGTCGTATTGCTGAAACGGCTAAACTTCTCACTGAAGCAGGGGTGATTGCAATGACAGCCTTCATTTCCCCTTTCCGCAGCGACCGGGAACGGGCACGCAATTTGTTTTCACATGGTGACTTTATTGAAATCTATTGCCAAGCCCCGCTGGAGCTTTGTGAGCAGCGCGATGTGAAAGGGCTTTACCGTCGTGCCCGTGCTGGTGAGGTGAAGGATTTCACAGGTATATCTTCTCCTTATGAGCCGCCTCTAAGTCCAGAATTGGTGGTTGCAACAGATAGCTTGCCTTTGGAAGATTGTGTGTCACAAGTTCTTACACTGTTGCGCTTCAGAGGGATAATAAGTCAGGGTAAAAATGAGAGTCAATGTGACAGCAAGCGTCATGTCTCTTAACATTGCTGTATTTAAAGATCCAGCTTTTATTTAAAAAGCAGGCGTGTTCATGAAAGGAAATGTTTTAGTTTTGATTATATATTAACGAATTTCATTTAGATGTATTATCCTAAAGAAATTAGTGTGGTGGCATGAAATAGGAATTTGTATAAAATTCCATTCTGATTTTATAAAGAGAGGCTCAAACGATGACAAAAGGAATTTTACAAATATTTTTTGAGAAGATACAGGAGGTATTCGGTGGAGAAAAGGTTCCTTCGGAACATTCTTCTTCAAAAATCAATTCTCCAGCTTCTTCTATAGCTATTCATTCTCCTAAGACTACTTCTTCTGAAGTAACAGAAATACCAGCGAAATCATTTAGTCTGATAGAGCAGTTACGTACTGAAATTGCTCAGGATGCCGCTTATATTTACGTTTTTGAAACAGGCGGTGCAACAACTATCCCTGCAGGAATGGTTTGTTCAAGCTACGGTGGCAAGAATGGTGAGGATGGTTATATTACTCTCGCTAAAGGTAATCCTAAAGCTCTTTCCAGTGGACCTACGAATGGTTACAGCGTTCGTCTTCCTGATCAAGTTGAAGCTGCAGCAAGTGGCCATCATGTCACTGTACATGTTATTGCCCGTGCTTCTGGTAGTGATCGATCACACTTTGCTGTGGCTTATTCAACTAACGAAGTTGGTAATTCCGGTTGGCGCAAATTTATCGCAGGGTCAGAATGGTCAATTCATACCATGGAGTATGATGTGCCAGTCATGAAAGATGGTCGTGGAGATTTTGTAGGTATTTTGCCTGACAGCGAAGATAACCCAGGAACTGAATTTTGCTATTTTGCTATTAATATTTCTGAAAAAAAGTAAAGATGAAGTTTCGCTGATAAACAGATTGCACATTAGTTAATTCGTAGATTTTCTCAACTATGACAGAAATACCGTTCAACTTGAGTGTGTCGAAGGCTGATATTATTGCTTAGCGGTTCGGCTACGCTCACCTTAGACAGGTAAATGTTTTGTTTTACTGGAACAAATCTCTAGTGGCTGGCTGATTTGTTTATGGATTTCAAGCAGTGAGTTAGTGCGGATAAGCCTGTGCCATTCGCCATATGTTATAAACTTAACCGAATAAACCGCAACCTAATAAGGTATATATTTGCTGGCTTTAATCTTATTGAGCAAAGCGAGAAATAAACATATCATTCCAGTTTATGACATTAACTCTTAACGTAGTGTAGTGTACTTCGGTTTGCAAGCCAGAGTCATGTGCGGTGAAACAATATTCCTGATTGATCTGGTTGAGAGTTGTTCCAACTGTCGTTATTGGTGAATACATATAGTGAAATGCAGTTTTTCCTGTTTTTAATCGGTTAGACTTCTGAACAATATTAAGCAATGTAAATAAATTTTGAGACTAGCCGCAAAACCGAGCTTGGATAAACATACTTAAAAAATGCGTCGTCCAGTAAATGCTTACTTTTCAAAAGGGCGCAATATGATCCTGCTACGGTTCTACGGTTCGCGGACATGCTTTAATCAGTGTATTAACCAGGGTATTATGTTATGTCAACTTCAATTGGTGGTCGATCAATTGGTTGAATGCCAGTAGGGCATCATAACTCATTAAGGCATTACCAGAAGGGGCGGGCTAGCATCCTGAAGTTTGCGTAGTATGACTTTTCGGATGGTTAGACCGGCATCCGGTGCCGAAATACGAAAATCTTGACCGTTGACCCGTCCTCCAAAATAGGCATCAGAAAGCCGAATTTTAGCTGTTTTCCACGCTACCATATTGGTCAAGTGAGCGTTTATGACTGATTTAAATGCATTATCATTTGGAAGTACTGTCATGGTGCTATCGTATTCAACAATGATATTTCCGTTTCCTATGTCCAGGTATTCGAATTCCAGTTCAAGTGGTACTTTATCCCGAAAGAAGAAGGAATTGTCAACGTTGAAATAGAAATAATTGACAGCGTGATTCGACCACTCAGCCCGCATGGCAGGTATGCCAGCTGTTAAATCAAGGGTTGTTTTTCCGTCAGGATTTGATCCCAGCGTTAAACCGTGGCTGACTGGGGGTTGTTCGAGAATAATGGAGACTTCCTGATCATCTGCGTATGGGCCTTCGCGCTTAGTTTGTATACCGGAGTGCCAGAGATTGGCGTACTTTCGGGTGAGATCAACATACAGGCGTCCATATTCTCTTGATGGTGCGATATCAGTACCTTCGTGGAACTCGTTCCATGTTTCAACAACGGCGATTCTTGGTCTCGTTACGGGATCGAGAGAGAGCGCTATATTCCAGGCGCTTCGGTAAAAATTTCCCCCTTCCCGTTGACGGAGGTGGTGTTTGACACCCGGGACAGTTGAATTGTCGAATCCTGGTCCAACAGCCGCGACGCCTTTTATCTGGGGTTCCAGCGCAGCGCCCCAGCTATAGTCCAGATCCGCACGGCCCTGCCATGAAGCTTCTTTGACGATGAAAGGTTCGATGCCAAAGTCTCTGGCGAATTCCGTCCTGAGATAATCGAATGCAGTCGCATCCTGGTTCTTTGCGAATGCAGCTGAATAGAGCCATACAATCGGTTTGCCATTGACCGAAGCGCGCAGATTGCTGGGTATCATCGAATAGAAGTCGCGCACAGTAAGATAAAACCATTCCTTGCCTTCTGGTTTGCTAAGATCAACATGATATTTTTTGCTGTTGTCTCGCAAAGTGGTTGTATCGTAAAACATTCCAATGCGGGGAGAGCGAATCCCTTCTTTCTCAAGTTTTTGAGCAGCGTCCACTAAGGCTGGCAGTCCTTCCAAACTCCAATGCGACCCGGACCCTGGGTAACCCCAATAAACTGGAAGCATGAAATCAATTCCAGCGGCAAGAACGTCGCGTAATTGCTGGAGATGCCAAGCGGAAGAACGATACGACATTCCACTGGAATCGGTGGGGTGATCGGTGAGAGCATCCGTCCCATCCGGATCCAGGATGTGCATTTTAGTATTGATATCGTACCAGTAGAAGTAATAGGTGCCAACGATCGGCTGATCATGATCGAATGTGCTTTGTAAGTGAGTGGCGGGCGTCTCCTGTTTCAAATACGGTCCGGGCGGAGCAGAGCGGGCTGATACATCCTTTGAGTAAAGTGTGGCAACGGTTGTCGAGATTAAGAGGAAGAAAAGAGCTGAGGCGAGTTGGTGCAAGACTTTATACATTTGCGTTCCTCCATGGAATGGATGATTTAGGCAATACGTCTTGGTTGCTCAGTTTTAGTGGGTCTAGCCATGCTAGGGGACAGCGAATGTGCCTAGGAAAATGAATTTTCTTTACCAAGCTGATTGACAGCTGGAGTTTAAGCAGAGGTCGCGAATCAAATTGATCTAGCTCTGCTTTATGATGATGCTAAGGAATAGACGGCAAGTAGACAATAATGCAAAGACATACAATTTCTATCCCTGGGTGTTTGAGCTCCTAAAAAGCTTCAAATGGGATAATGGGATATTTGGGGAGAGGTATGGAAGTGAGCATGGGTACAGTTTGATGGGCTAGGGATCGGTGTCATGGGATTCTCTGTGGCGACCGGCAACTTGACCTCTATGCGTATTTGCCCTTTGATACGAGAGGCTTGCTAATACGCCTGTACAGCTTAAAAATTTTATTGAGATGGAGGGAAATCCCCGAATGACAGTTTTACCGGTTTTTTTTGGCAGAAAAGTGAAGCTTGATTTCTTTCTTAAAAGATTTCTTGTCCTTATGCCTCATTGAGACGCATTAATTTTTATTCCATTTCTAAATTAAAACTGGCTTTGTAGGCGTAACCTTGACGTTTTATTCATAGTACCTACGGTCGCCTTCACGTCATGTTTGATTTGGAAATGGAATTACGTCATTAAACCCGCGTAAGGCGCAATAACCATCGGACATTGCGCCGTATGTGCCTTATTTCATCATCTGGTGCAATGCGTTACACTTATTGCACCCTAGTGTGCCCGGCATGGGTTAAAACTTGTTATCTGAGAGGAGATAACCGGAGTTAGTAACGACAACCGTAGTGAAACGCAAGGGGGAAACCG
>NZ_FORD01000009.1 GCF_900113925.1 Nitrosomonas sp. Nm34 | reverse complement strand
ATATTAACGGTATCGAATCTTTCTGGAGTTTCGCAAAAAGACGTTTGGCAAAATTCAATGGCGTGCCTGAGCATACTTTTTATCTTCACTTGAAAAAAACCGAGTTTCGTTTTAATCATCGACATGATAATCTCTATCTTCAAATTCTTAAATTATTACGTCTAAACCCGCTTTAACTTCCTAAGACCCTAAGGAATTTATGAATCGCATCTTGGTAACCGGGGCTACCGGGCAAATTGGTTCTGAACTGGTTCCTGCGCTGCGAAAAAAATACGGCAGCGATCATGTGGTCGCGGCCGGACATAAGAGAACACCTCCAACAGCATTGGTAGAAGAAGGTCCCTACACCTCGCTTGATGTGACCGATATCGATGCGCTTACAACCATTGTGCAAGACTTTCGCATTGATACTATTTTTCACCTGGCTGCCCTATTGTCAGCCGTCGCTGAAAAAAACCCGCAGATTGCCTGGAAAATCAATATGGAAGGGCTGCAAAATGTTTTAGAAGTAAGCCGCGCCTATGGCTGCGCCGTTTTCTTTCCCAGTTCGATCGGCGCTTTCGGATCAGGCACGCCGCGTGACCACACACCGCAGGATACGATTCAGCGCCCCAATACCATGTATGGCGTGTGCAAAGTAGCTGGCGAGCTATTGTGCGATTATTACTTCACCCGTTTTGGCGTAGATACCCGCGGTGTGCGCTACCCTGGATTGATCTCGTATGAAACGCTGCCTGGCGGAGGAACAACCGATTACGCCGTCGAAATTTTTTACCAGGGCATCCAGCAAAAGCAATACACCTGCTTTTTAGCTGAAGGGACCACTCTCGATATGATGTATATGCCCGACGCCGTGCGGGCTGCCATTGAACTGATGGAAGCCGACCCGCAGCAGTTAAAACATCGCAATGCGTTTAATCTCACTGCAATGAGTTTTGCGCCAGAAGAGCTGGCAGGGCAAATTCAAAAACACATTCCCGCTTTTACCCTACACTATCAGATCGACCCGGTACGGCAAGCCATCGCTGATTCGTGGCCGCGTCACATGGACGATCAGGCTGCGCGGGAAGAATGGGGCTGGCAGCCTCAATATGACCTTGCGGCCATGACAAAAGACATGATCGAGCGTCTAACAAAAAAGCTAAGTTAAACCTTGATAAGGAGCTGAGATGTCTCTTGAACAATTGAATGCGTACTGCAGCTCGAAGCTAGCCGAGCTGAAGGAAAGAGGGGCTCACAAAGGGGTTGAGAAAGTAATTACACAAATCACCTTGCCCGACTGGGTAAGAAATGGCCGATTGCCCACTCCGGCAGAAGATGAAAACTTTGGGTCGCGTTATCTTCTAGCAAGTGATGAAAAGGCGTACTTACTGATGAACTCCAATTCCTACTTGGGTCTGGCGTTACATCCCAAGGTGATCGCCGCAGAAGAAGAGGGAGTTAAACATTTTGGTACCGGCCCTGGTGCTGTTCGTTTTATCTCCGGCACATACCAGCCGCATGTTGACCTTGAAAAGCGTCTGGCGGCGTTTCACGGGCGGGCGTCCGCCATGATTTACAGTGCGGCTTATGCAACTGTAATGGGAGTACTGCCCGCGTTAATCGATGAGCATACGCTGGTAGTGAGCGATCAACTGAATCACAACTCCATCATCAATGCCATTCGTTTGTCCCATCCAGCCAAAAAAGAGATTTACCCACATCTCGATATGGCAGAACTCGAACGCATTCTCAGTACTTATCGTTCTGGCAGAAATGCTGCCGGCGCGTCTGAGATCAAGCGCGTGCTGGTCATCACTGACGGCATCTTCAGTATGCGTGGTGATTATGCGCCACTGGATAAAATTGTCGCGATCTGCCGGAAATATGAGCAGAACTTTGCCGGAGGTATCATTACTGTTGCTGACGATTCACATGGCGTAGGCGCGTTTGGCCAAACTGGACGGGGAACCGAAGAATACACAAGAAGCCAAGTCGACATCCTCATTGCCACGCTGGGCAAGGCTTTGGGAGTCAATGGCGGTTATATCGTTGCCAGCCCCCCTGTAATTGATTATCTGCGGCAAATCTCCCCTTTTTATGTGTATTCAAATCCGATCACCCCATCCGAGGCACTGGCTGCCACAGCCTCTGTGGAGATATTGGAAAGCAAGGAAGGACTGGCACGTTTAGCACGATTACGCGAGCTGACAGCACGCTTTGAAAATGGCTTAACTGAACTGGGATTCGAAACTATTCCTGGCGAACACCCGGTAACTCCGCTGGTCGTGCGTGACACCCAGCAAACAGCCCTTCTGATCGACTATCTATTCCAGAATGGCATCTTAGCGACCGGTTTAAATTACCCAGTCGTTCCCAAAGGAGACGAAGAAATCCGTTTCCAAATTAATGTCAACCACACTACTGGCGATATCGATTACCTCCTCAGCGTTTTGAAAAATTTTCTGGCCCATTCGCGTTCTCGCCCATAGCCATCCCAACCTGGATTTCCTCCGTAATGAAGCTGACTCTGAATGGCAAAAGAATAGACAACATTATTTTTCGCAAACTGTCTTAGCGATATGGCTAAGAGGAGAATTGGCGGGATAACTAAACCAGTCGTTTGATGGATCATGCTGAGCACCGATTACACTGGTTTCCGCTTTGGGATCTGAATAAAGCAGCATGGTATAAGAGCGGGCTTTTCCTTGCTTACAGTCAAGCTCATAGAGGCTTTTGACTGACTGATATCCACCTGACTGCTTCTGATCATAACTGGATAAAACCCAGATTCTTCTGAAATGGCCGTCCTTTTGCATGCTTCCTGGATCAAAATAATGAGCCCCCCCTTGCTTTGCGCCCCCATCCATCCTTATCCATTCTGCCTGCGCAGGCGTTAGGAGAGATACAAGAAGAACCAGCAATAATATTTTTCTCATCATGTCTATTTGATTTTAATGCCGCGCTGAAGCAGTTCGCGGACAGGAGTTGAATAGTACGCTCTATTTTATCAGAGGAACTTCTTACCTCGCTGTCATTTGGTTCACAGTTAGTTTGAATGATTCAGCTCACCAAAAAATTCCGCATCATCCCCATATCTTCATGCTCCAGGTTATGGCAGTGATAAAGATAAAGACCGGTGTAATCCAGAAATGGCTTGATAATCGTGACTTCTTCACCAGGCATGACCAGCACGGTATCTTTCCAGCCACTATTGATGAAACCATCCTTGACAGTAGCATAGCCACTGCCATGCGAATCCTTGATTGAACGGGAAAGTATCTGGAACTGCTGCTCGTGCAGATGAATCGGGTGCGCCATCTCCATCATCCCGCCTCTGCCACCTCTCCTGCCCCCTCTCCCCTCCATACCATCCGCATCATCCTCCATTCTACCCATTCCCCTTCTACCTCCTCCGTGCATGCCATGTTCTTCCTGGTAAATCCTGATTTTCTGGATGGTATTGACCGGGATTTTTTCATCCTCAGCCACTGCCAGCATTTCAAATGATCTACCATTAAGTACAGGCGACATATGCCTCATGCTCAAGCCAATCTGAATGGGTTTGTCGGAGTTGGCCACATCACGGTCAGTCAAACGCTGGAATTTGGCCAGCTGCGCCGGTAATTGCGGTGATTCGCTGGTTTTCTCAGCAATATGGAATTTTACCAACGGAAATTTACTTCCTTGCGCGAGCCCACCCCTCATCATACCCATCCCGCCTCTCATTCCGCCACCCATATGCGGCATGACGCCATGATATTCGAGACTTTGCAAGATGAGATCGGAGCCAACCTCACGGCCACTGAAGTCAACCCATAATTCAACCCGTTCAGCCGGCGCCAGCATGATATACGGAAAGGTTTCGGGCTTCTCGAGCAACGCGCCATCGGTGCCGATAGCCGTCAAGGGTGTCCCATCTTCCCAGCCGAGTTTGTAAATCCTCGAATTCGAAGCATTCAGCAAGCGCAGGCGATACGCGCGGGTTTTAACCGCAATGGTACGATTAATCTGGCCATTGATCAAAATAGTATCACCCAGAAAACCCAATATGCGCTCATGCCGGCCATGCTGAAGATATTGCAGCTGATTATCCACAGTGAAACGCCGATCCTGAATCACCAAAGGGAGATCGTATTCACCACTGGGCAGCGCCAGTTTCTGTTCCTGCTCATCGCTTACAGTGATCAATCCTGCCAGTCCCTGATAAACCTGGGTGGCAGTCTTTTCATGGGTATGTGCGTGATACCAGTTAGTGCCAGCAGGATTTTTGATTTCAAATTCATAAATATAACGCTCACCCCGATTGATGGCATACATCGGATGTCCATCCATCTTCTGCGGTACGTGCAAGCCGTGCCAATGCGCAACCGTCGGTTCAGGCAAATCGTTATAGGCAATGATACGAACTTTCTGGCCACGCATAAAATTCAGCGTGGGGCCAAGATAGCTTGGCATGTTGGTTAACGTAGTAGTGGGGCCTTTAATTAATTGGGCGTGATATTTGAATACCCTGGTGGCTGCACCGGATTTGAGGGAAACAGTATCGGGCCTAGCAGTCAGCTCGATTTCCACATCAGGCTTGAACGCACTACCGGGCGCATTATTCATCTTTGCCGCTTCCGCCAGAATAAAGCCCGGCCACGCTGCCGCCATCGTGCCAAAGGCAGCAAACTGCAGAAATTGTCGTCTTTTGCTATCAAATTGTGCCATGGTTTCTCCCTCTACCTTAATTTATATTGAAAATGCTCAAATGACATTGATCGGGATTTTAAAATAAGCCATCCCGTTATCTTCTGCAGGAGGCATTTGGCCTGCGCGTACATTGAACTGTACGGATGGCAGCATCAGCACCGGCATCTCCAGGGTCGCATCACGCGCAGTGCGCATCGCAACAAATTCCTCTTCGCTGATCCCATCATGAACATGAATATTGTGCGCACGTTCTTCCGCTACTGTACTTTGCCACTGAACATCACGACCTTTGGGTGGGTAATCATGACACATGAACAATCTTGTATCTGGTGGAAAATCCAGTAATTTACGGATGGAATGATAAAGCTGACGTGCGTCTCCTCCCGGAAAATCAGCACGAGCGGTACCTATATCCGGCATGAATAAGGTATCACCGATAAAAATAGCATCTTCAAACTGATAAGCCATGTCGGCTGGCGTATGTCCCGAAACTGAAATGGCTTTGGCAGTTAATTTGCCCACACCGAATGATTCGCCATCCGCCAGCAAATGATCGAATTGCGACCCATCCGGGGCAAATGTGGCTTCCATATTGAATAGCTTCTTGAAAGTCTGCTGCACCACCGGGATGTGATTGCCTATCGCTGTTTTTCCTCCGAGCTTTCCTTTCAGGTAATCTGCAGATGAGAGGTGATCAGCATGTGCATGCGTTTCGAGAATCCACTCCACAGTCAAATGCTGCACATGAATGAATGCAATCAA
Source organism: Nitrosomonas sp. Nm34 (assembly GCF_900113925.1). Taxonomy (GTDB): domain Bacteria; phylum Pseudomonadota; class Gammaproteobacteria; order Burkholderiales; family Nitrosomonadaceae; genus Nitrosomonas. Next base: position 111,358 of record NZ_FORD01000009.1, on the reverse strand, counting down.
CTTATCGGCAGAAGCCGTTTTCGTTCTACCTGCTTTTGGATCGTAATCGAGCACAGGATCAATAATGGCACAACTTCCGCCTCGCTCATCAAACACCACGTAAGTCACCGTCCAAGTAGCCGGGTCAAAGAATGCTTGGATGTTTGGTTGCATGGTTCTCTCCTCTTCTTTCTTCTTCTTTTCTCAGCTCAAATAAATTCACTAAATTGACTATAATATATTTATTAACATATTATCAATTATTATTATATATAAAGATAAATCATGGAGAATTCTCATGACCATTGATTGGATACATTTCACACCTGCATCTGCGCTGGCTGGCGGCATGGTGATTGGGATTGCGACTGCGATCCTGTTATTGCTTGCCGGCCGGATTGCTGGCATCTCCGGTATTGTCGGAGGTTTATTCAGGCGACAGCCAGGTGATATCGGCTGGCGATTTGCTTTTGTTTTCGGGCTCATCCTGGCACCTATTATCTGGCAGTTGTTTAATGAACTACCCCCGATTCAAATAGACACCAGCTACCTAATAATGGCTCTGGCAGGGTTGATCGTGGGGCTGGGTACTCGTTATGCCTCAGGCTGCACCAGCGGTCATGGTGTATGCGGGTTATCACGCATGTCGCCCCGTTCGATCGTGGCCACGCTCACATTCATCACGGCAGGCGTCGTCACGGTTTACCTCACCAGACATCTACTGAGCTGATTGCGCCATTGAAAAGGAGTTCCCTATGAGCACGATATTCATCGCATTACTCTCGGGTTTGATCTTTGGCATTGGGTTGATTTGGTCGCAGATGGCAAATCCAGCCAAAGTCCTGGCATTTCTTGATATGACTGGCTCCTGGGACCCATCCCTGGCCTTTGTCATGCTGGGTGCAATCAGTGTTGGTATCGTTGCTTTTGCCTTAGCACGCCGCCACGGCAGAACCTTCCTGGGCTCATCCATTTTGCTGCCCACCTCTCGCGTGATCGATAAACAGCTGGTGTTAGGTAGCTTGGCGTTTGGTATCGGTTGGGGTATAGCTGGCATCTGCCCAGGCCCTGGTCTGGTGCTGGTTGGATCAGGCAGTCTGCACGGTATGGTATTTGTCGCAGCGATGTTGCTGGGTATGGCTATTTTTGAGTTAGTGGAACGATACCGTGCCCGCCAGGCCAAGCAACAAGATGGATAGGCTGCTGTCTACTTCACACAAAACATTTTTGCAACCCCTTTTAAACAAGAAAATTTGAACACTTTTTATGCTGAGCAATCCATTAATCAAAAAAGAAATAGCTGACTCTACTGGTTTGACTGACATGCTGTCCAATCGGGCATCCGCTGCACAGGCATGCGCCTTGCTGAAAGCACTGGCCAATGAAGATCGTTTACTCATTCTTTGCCAGCTCGCACAAGGTGAAAAAAATGTGGGTGAACTAGAGCAGTCGCTCGGAATCCGGCAACCGACCCTGTCACAGCAGCTTACCGTGCTGCGTGAAGAAAAGCTGGTCAATACTGAACGCAAGGGCAAATATATCTATTACTGCCTCGCCAGTCAGGCAGCATTACACATTATGCAAACGCTGTATGACCTTTATTGCACCGATCACAGTCCTCACCCTCAGAAAAAAAGCAGTCATCTTAAGCTGAAAAAACCAATCCCTTCTGGAGGAGAAAAAAATGAGTATAATCACGACCAAACTGGATGAAAAATTGTCTGTTTCCGGCCAGATCAGTCTGGATGATCTGCCAGAAATCGCTGCAGCAGGTTATCAATCAGTTATCTGCAACCGCCCCGATTATGAGGGCGGGGAAGCGCAGCCTACCAGCGCACAACTGCAACAGGCAGCACGCTCGCTTGGCCTTCAATTTGTTTATCTACCGGTCGAGATCGGGGCAGCTTCGACCGAAAAAAGCGAGGCATTCAACAAACTGCTGGTTGAATTACCGGGGCCCGTGCTCGCTTTCTGCAAAAGCGGCAGTCGGCCCAAAGCATTGTATCAAATGGCCAGGCAAAAACAGGAAAAACCGGCAGGCGAAGCAGAATCGGTTACTGCCGCCTGCAGCTGGACAGGTGAAGCTCCTGAGACGGCTCAGCTATCCTCTCCCTCAGCGGAAAAAAGACAGCCAGCAGTTCCTGCCTGCAATTGGGGCAATGCGTTTGATATCGTTGTGATAGGAGGAGGCGCTGCAGGCATCGGCGTTACTGCGAGTTTGTTACATCGCCAACCTTCCTTACGCATTGCTATCATTGAACCCAGTGATAAGCATTATTATCAGCCGGCCTGGACCCTGGTTGGTGGAGGCGCTTATGACATTACGGATACGGTAAGGAACATGGTGGATGTCATTCCACCCAAAGCTGAATGGGTTCAGGCAGCAGCGAGCGGTTTCGATCCAGACCACAATCTGGTCCATCTGGAGGACGGTCGCTCAATCGGTTATCACCAATTGATTGTTTGTCCCGGGATTCGTCTAGCATGGGAAAAAATCGAAGGTATCCAGCAAACGCTCGGCAAAAATGGGGTGACTTCCAACTATCAATTCGAGCTGGCGCCTTATACCTGGTCGCTGACGCAAACTCTCAAAAGAGGTAAGGCATTGTTTACCCAGCCCCCTATGCCGATCAAATGCGCGGGTGCACCACAGAAAGCCATGTATCTTTCATGCGATTACTGGCAGCACCAGGGTGTGCTGGATAATATTGAAGTCGAATTCGATAGCGCCGCTGCAGTACTGTTTGGGGTCGCTGATTTTGTGCCGCCATTGATGAAATATGTGCAGCGCTATCATGCCAAACTGGTCTTCAACTCTAATCTGATCAAAGTCGATGGCGCCAACAAAATTGCCACCTTTGAAATCAAAGACAGCGAAGGCAAAGTCTCACGCGTAGACAAACCATTTGATATGTTGCATGTCACGCCGCCCCAGGTCGCGCCGGATTTTCTGAGTAACAGTCCTTTGGCAGATACAGCGGGCTTCTGTGAAGTCAATCCTATCACTTTGCAGCATGTGCGTTACTCCAATATTTTCTCACTCGGAGATGCCTGCTCCTCGCCCAACGCCAAAACAGCAGCGGCAGCCAGAAAGCAAATCGTGATCGTAGCTGATAATCTGCTGGCAGCCAGAGAAGGCAAAGAGCTTCCCGATGTTTACGACGGCTATGGTGCCTGTCCCCTAACCGTGGAAAAGGGCAAGGTGATTCTGGCCGAATTTGGTTTTGGCGGAAAATTGCTCCCTACTTTTCCGCTTGATCCGACTGTCCCAAGGCAATTTGCCTGGTTTCTCAAAGCCAAAGTGTTCCCTTGGCTGTATTGGAACGGCATGCTGAAAGGCCGTGAGTGGCTAACCCGCTCAACCAATGTAAGCTGAGCAGCCAGTGGACGCTACTAGCTTAATCAGCATTCTGCTCGGTTCATTTACCGGCATTGTGCTTGCGCTGACAGGGGCAGGTGGCACCATCATCGCAGTGCCATTGCTCATGTTCAGCCTGGACCTGACGGTTGCACAAGCTGCTCCCATTAGTTTGCTGGCGGTCAGCTTGTCGGGAGCCATCGGTGCATGGCTGGCGTTCAGACAAAAAAGAGTCAGATACCGGGCAGCGACTTTTATTGCTTTGATAGGCGCGCTCATCTCACCCGCCGGGATATGGCTAGCACAGCATTTACCCGATATATCCTTGACCTTACTGTTTGCCGGGGTACTGCTCTTTGTTGCCCAGCATATGTTTCGCCAAAGCATGCATGAAGGTAAAAGTGAGATGAGCACACAACATTCCGCTTCTCCTTGTCAGATAGATGAAGCCAGCGGACGTTTAATTTGGACCATACCATGTTTCAGAGCATTAGCATTGTCAGGCACCACAGCAGGTTTCTTGTCAGGCCTGCTGGGCGTAGGAGGAGGATTCGTGATCGTACCCGCCCTCAGGAAAATCACTAATCTTCCCATATTGTCCATAATGGCGACCTCACTGGCAATCACCGCTCTGATTGCTACCACGGGCGTCATTTCAGCGATAATCATTGGCGCGATGCAATGGCCCATAGCCTTATTCTTTTGTACTGGCACGATCGCAGGCATGCTGCTCGGTAGAATGTTTGCCGAGCGTCTTGCCGGCCCCCGGTTACAGCAAGGCTTCGCTATCCTGGCTGGCGGTATTGCAGCAGGTATGATTACCAAAGTGATTTGGGCTATATGACTTTAGTTTTGCAGTGCAGATATCTGTTAATACTTACATTCGAACGATGCACCTTGTCACGTCGGCACATCTTGCAAGCGTGTTTATAAAACCGGATCATCTATTTGCTTGAGCGATGCTTATCAGCGTACCATGCTACTAATAACATAATAGCTGCAAATACTGCCAGTCCAATGATAGATTCAATCGCCATCATCTGCTCCTTTACGCAGAATAAAGGAAACAATCAAGAACATACTTGCCAGAAATATCAGTGCCAACACAGCGAAGATCGTTACCTTCTTATCAATCAAACCACCCAGTAAGGCTGAAACAACCGATGCAGTCGCCACATTATCCGATACTTTAGCTAAACCTTCTCGCTGCTCCTTGTTGAATACAGGAAACTTCATATAATCAGCTTACACCAATACTTTTGCAAAAGCAAAGTTGAGAAATCGTGTCTTATAAGGCAAGGCAAAGCAGGTAATTCCATCTCCAACTCCAATACCACGCGAAGGCAGGTCGTTAGATCATGAAAATAAGATGGCAAGGAGAAGCCGACAAAACCAGATTTGAGTTAGAAATGGAATAACTTTTAGCACCCGCATATCTTCTTGTATCACTGCAACATTGGCACCTAGCATTTGCAACATTCTCTGCCAGGTATGCAATTAGGTGAAGCGCCACACTAAATCGATCGAAGCTTTCTATTTCAATTATTCAGTGCAAGATCCCATTGCTTTAAGTAATGGCATCGCCTTGGTGGCAAAGTTCGCATAGCTCGCTTTGATTTCTTTTAAACTTTCCTCATCATTTTCGATGACCTGTCCTTCTTTGACGATGCGTTCATTGTTGTCCTTGAAAATCTGCCAAATGAACGCCGCGGGGTCAACTATTTTTCGTTCTTTGGCCAGCAGGAAAAGCTGTTGCATGCGGTTCACTGATACCGCCCCACCTGTCACAGGAGCAGCCAGATAAGCAATGTCACGGCTGAACACCGCACGGTTAAGAATCACATTGTTGAGATGATCGCTGTCCATACGCACCTTCTTTACCGTTTCCTCATCTTGACAGGGAGCCAAATGCCCCATCCCCACCAGAATGGTCACTGCTTGCAGTACTTGTTGAGCGTTCGCTATATCAGCCATTGCGGCACACAGACTACGGAGGGTCTTGGGTGCGAACTCACGCTCGGCCAAGACAGCCAGAAGAGGATTATAGATTTCCGGTTGCAAATTTCCCTCGACCCAGTTTCCCGTAATCTTGCGCGGAATATCTTCCGGCCAGCTCATTAAGACGAAACGTGTATTCAGCAAATGCTGGCTTTTTTCCTGATCCGTCAAGCGGCACACCCCTCTCATAAAAATATCTTTACGGAACTGAGCAAAAGTGAAGTAATCACGCATCTGCTCCTTGAGCACAGGATGAATCACTTCCCTCATCATCTCCTGTGCTTCCGGGCTGAGGTTGATGGCATCAATTGCATTGAGCGGGGTGGCTGAAGCGGCGAATTCAAGTTTGGCATCTGCCAGACGCTCGGCCACATCCGCGAAATACATGACGTTCCAATCGCGGTTAAAAAACTCATGCGCGATATAGTTTCGATTTTGCTCCTTGATCTTGGTCAGCCGTTCCTTAACGCCTGGCACTGCGCGTGCGTAGGCCGAATTGGCATCCAGTAAACGCTCTGAAAACTGAATGGCAGAATCCATGCGCGCGAACGCACCTTGCGCACGACTAGCGAAACGGTCATGCAGTGCGAACAATTGACGCAGCGGCGCAGCTGGCGCCCAGCCAGGAAAACAGTTATAGCTCAGGTAGAGTACACCACCCGGCTTCAGGAATTTACGCGCAAAATTAACGATCTGCTGGTGATTTTCAGTGCTCACCCAGGTCCAGATACCATGCAGAGCGATGTAATCCATTGGTGGCAGATCGGCGTGCAAAAACTCCTCAAAGCTTTCATCGCGAATATCGAGCGGCAAGGCGGCAGCTCTCGCCAGATTTTGGGCAAATGCCGCATGTTCAGGATTGAAGTCCGTTCCAAAGAAGCGCCCGGGTGTCGTCGCACCATGCAGATTGAGTGACAACCCCTGCCCGATGCCAAGTTCACAATAATTTGGTGTGGCTGACTCGGGTGGCATTACACCTTGCAGCAACAGGCAAAAACGGATGAAAACAGGTGAAATCTCGCGATAGTAACCAAACGTGTAGCCGATTTCAGTGAAATACCCTTGTGACCAATCTTTATTCATATTTTCTATTCAATTAAAAAACCCTGCCAGCCTTACGGCTGGCAGGGTTTTTGTGTTAGAGAAGCAGAGGCGTGCCCCCGCCTGCTCTATCAGGCGAAACTGAAGTTGGACGCACCGAATTCGCCTTCGGTCACACCAACCAGGTTAATCGTCATGTCCGCCGTACCATTACCATCAAGGTCAACTTTCACCGCACCACCCGCTTGGTTTCCACCTGCGAACGGGTTAGCATCGGCCACATTAGTAAAGCTAACTTGTGTAGCGCCAGTGTTGGTAAAGGCCGCGTTACCGATAAAGCTGGCAGTACCTGTTTGCAGGGCGGCAGCAAATTGAATGGAATCCGCAGCCACGTCAAAATTGCCAGCAGGCGTATTATTACCGATAACGTCCACGCTGCCGTTGGGACCAGATTGGCCATCGGATTCTGCCGCAGCATTATAAATCAACTTGTCAGCACCCGCACCCAAAGTGATCACGTCACTGCCCAGACCGCCAGTAACGACGTCACCCTTAGCCGAGGCAATGTAAGCATCGCCACCTTGACCACCTGTAAAAGTCACAGATTTATCATTTTGAGCAACAGATACAAATACACCGCCTACGGCACCGACAGCATCCTTCACTACACCGGTCGCATCAATAGTGGTGATATTTTTGCTGGCAGTCAGATCGCCAATAGCGATCCCATCCGAGCCGGTCACCTTCAGCGTAGTCAGGGCAGTATCAGCCAGTTTATTGAGTCTCGCGCCAGCGCCAGACGTCGCGTCGGTTGCGATAGTGATGGTTTCCACGCCACCGGCATTGACCGTCACTTTATTGGTATTGAGATCAGCGCCTTTACCAAAAGTCAGCGTCGCAGTATTGTCGGCACCGGCAACAGCGCCTTTGACATCTACGCCAATTGTACCACCGCCTGCGCCTGCGGAACCCTTAAAGGTCACATTGGTGTTATTAGCCAGATTAGACAGAATCAGAGATTTGCCATTCAGATTAAGCGCATCATTAAAAGTAATGTTGCTGATACCGAACAACTCGCCATTCACGGTTGCGTTCGCAGCCAGCGGACCACCTAAATTGATGCCAAGGGTTTCCACATTTTTCACTGAACCTGCCTTGTTGAAAGCTTGCAAGTTGGCCAGCGTGGCGATAAGCGTGTCATTATCACTGCTCTTGCCATCTTTATCTACCGAGCCACCACCATCAATGGTATCGGCAGTAGTGAAATTTCCCAGAATGAGCGTGTCATTACCCGCACCACCAGTAAATGTAACATCCTTGTTGTTGGTAGTCAGATCGAGTGTAACGCCACCGCCGTTACTTGTAGCATCTACCGTGGTCACATTGTTGAACTCGCCGCCTGGAGCCACAATATCCACTGAACCGCCGCCGGCTACTTTAATCGTACTCAGCCCACCAATAGATTTTCCTCCGCCTCCGTCAGCAAATTGCACAAAATTTTTGCCTTCTGCAATCACGGACAGCGACACATCTTTTGCGCTATTGGCTGTGGTCGCATGTCCAACAGCTACATTTACACGATCCGTTGCGCTGTTACCGGAAGAGACAGTAGACAGCGTGAGCGTTCCACCTGCACCAATTGCGCCATCTTTGAAGGTAGCGTTCAGTGTAGCGCCCCCCTCCACATTCAGGGATCCGATAGCAGCGTTGCTTTGAATGTTTGTCAAATTCAGAACCGATCCTTTAATGGCGCCAGAGTTCCACAACTCCGTAGCACCCGTCACATTCGACAGGTTTAGATTAGTAGCCCCAGGATTGACATTTTTAAAGACGATTTTTTCAACGTCTTTGATGGTCGCGCCTGCAGGCCATGCAGCACCATTAGCAACAACCAGGTTAGCGGTATCGAAACCAGCACCGCCGTTTATATTATCACCATTGGTCAGCGTACCACCATTAGCTGCTGTATCAACCACACCATTGATTTCATCGTTGCCAGTAGTGGTTCGAGGGTTATCCACACCGGTAGTAAGATGGAAAGTGTTGTCAGGGTCAGTACCTTTTCCAGCGATGAATCCTTCAGCTTCAGCTTTTGTCGTAGGAAACGTCGGTGTTACGCCTATCAGCACATTTTGCATTGCATCCAGAGTTTCACCTTTTCCCTCTTTGGAATAAACATCAGCCACCGTAACCTTGTTCTGGAACAGATCAGCGGTAGGCTTGAATTCTTCAGCAGGGGTGCCTGTAAGATACGTACTTGCTTCCAGCAGGATAGATCCTAAGCTTGCGCCTGATTCGAGGCGGTTCATGAAAAAGGCCTCTGCTTGAGCATCCGGGCTTTTCGCGTCAGTATTGCCTGCTGCCAGACCGAAATTTTTCAGCAGGTTGGCTGTAATTTCTTCATTGGTCACGGCGCCCTTCAGAACCCCTTCCTTAAATTCATCGGTTGCCACCAGAATATCAGCCAGCTGTTGATTGGTCATGCCAGACTCAACCGCACTAGCCAGTTCCTGCATTATTTTTGCACTCGGAGCAGCATTAAATGTAGCTACCGTCAGCGCCAGTATATCTTCCTTTTGTTGGGAGGAAATAGCCATAACACGTGTTCCTTTTAAATAAAGTTAAAAAAACTTAGACAAAAAACCATATGTCACGAAATTGCTGAATATGAAACAAATAGTCCTTGCAACCTGTTAAATGTCAGATTTCGCGTTTCTGTTTGCCTGATTGCTATTTCACGACAATGGTCCCGCCGCCAGAAATCGCCACAGTTGACAAGTTTGGACGATTCTGCCGAAAAAAACTATTGTACGCAAGTGATCAAATCTTCTTGAGGGGATTGTGTTGTTAATCTGCAACATTGTTGACCTAATATAGTAAAAAATAACAACCTACTGGATTAACCTAACATAGTAAAAAAAATAACACCCTGCTGGAAGAATGATTAGGGAAGGAAAAATCGGTCATTTACATCTTTTAATTGGCACATTGCAGGAAAAATGCTTGCGTTTTCAGTCAGAGCCACTTTTAATGAGCAACCCAACTCTCTGAAAGGATTAACTTTAACAGGCCGCATTTTGCCACTATCTGCGTATGCTCGACCTGATGTTATTGTTATTTTTTATATCTGTCTGGTTGAAAAAGAAGTGATTTTTTTCATATTAATAATTTGCTGCCAGCAGCAAATCTTCATTTGTATGCTTACCTCGATCGTTTGTTGTAGGGGCAACTCTTGTGAGCCCATAGACCAATCATTTTCTTCTATGGCCATCTGGAATGATGAGAAAGATGTAAAAGTGCTTACACAGTTTATGAATTTATACGCTAATATCCCCATTTTTGCCCTATGAACCGGAATTGATCAGGATGTCATTATGAAACCAGAAAATGTTGCGCACTATCTGCGGAAAAACCCGCAGTTTTTTGTCGAATATGCTGAAATGCTGGCAGATGTCAGGATTCCTCATCCTTACGAGAATCGGGTGATTTCGATCAATGAACGCCAGATGGTTTCGTTACGGGAAAAAAACCGCTTGCTGCAAGAGAAACTGCATGAACTCATCAGCATCGGAGAAAATAACGACATGATTGGTGAAAAAATGCACCAATTGTCGGTTGCTTTGATGGAATCCAATTCGCTCGAAGAAATGCTGAACAGGTTAAATGACAGTCTGCGTGAAAATTTTTCCATCCAACAAGTCATTGTTCGCTTGTGGTTTTTGAAAGATTCCCCTGACAATCAGCAGCGCCCTGAATTCACGCCAGTCAGTGAGACCGTGCGCACCGCTGTTGAAAGCATGGCAAAGCCTTACTGTGGTCCGCATTTAACAGACGAGATCAAGCAATGGTTTGGAGATGAAACACCTCAGTTACAGTCCTTCTCCCTCCTCCCGCTACGCAGGAAACATACCTTTGGGTTACTGGTCATCGGTAGTCCAGAGCTGGAACGGTTTTATCCTGATATGGGCACGCTTTATCTGGAAAGGTTAAGCGAGCTCATTGCAGGTGCGCTCATTCGCCTGGGGTGTTGGAATATTGAAGCACAGGTACATGAACTCCCACGCTCCTGAAGAGAAAACCGTCCTGGTCAGCGCTTATCTCGCCCATCTGACCAATGAGCGCAGACTGTCCGCATTGACAGAAAAAAGTTATGCAAGAGATCTGGCTATTCTGCTGCAATTATCTGAAGCAACCTCTTTAAATCAGCTGCGCGCTCATAATATCCGGCACTTCATCGTCAAACTTCATGGAGAGGGCCTCTCCGGCCGGAGTCTTGCAAGAATGCTCTCTGCCTGGCGAGGCTTCTATCGCTATTTAATCCGTCATCATGGCTATGTCGATAACCCCTGCAATGGCATGCGAGTCCCCAAATCCCCCAAAAACTTGCCACACGCGCTTTCTCCAGATGAAACAGTCAAACTGATGGCTTTCGAGCAGGAAGATCAGCTCAGTATTCGGGATCGTGCCATGCTCGAGTTATTTTATTCTTCTGGCTTAAGGTTGACAGAATTAACGCAGCTCAAACCCGAAGATATCGATTTTACTGAGGGCACGGTGCGGGTTCGAGGAAAAGGGAACAAGACTCGGGTGGTGCCGGTCGGCAGTTATGCCTTGCAAGCGCTACAAGCATGGCTGAAGCAACGCGCAGCGATGCTGGCGCCTGGAGAAACTGCACTCTTTCTATCGCTCCGCGGCAAACGAATCAGCCCTCGTGCAGTCGAGTATCGCCTCCAGACTCGCGCCAACCAGCAGAATCTCAGCACTCACACCTTTCCTCACGCCTTACGCCATTCGTTTGCTTCGCATATGCTGCAATCGAGCGGAGATTTACGGGCAGTACAGGAAATGTTGGGCCATGCCAGCATTAGCACCACTCAAGTTTATACCCACCTCGATTTTCAACATCTTGCAATGATCTACGATAACACCCATCCTCGCGCCAAAAGGAAAAAATAACCATCATCACAAGTGGTTGAAAAACGTATCCGCGGCAGAATTGGCATTGGGCTTAGCTCAGAATGGACCCACATGATCCAGCACGATCCGATACCTTGCCTTACCTGCTGCCAGATGCCCGATAGCATCATTGACTTTATTCAGCGGGAAATGCTCGACTTGTGGTGCAATATGGTGTCGGGCGGCAAAATCCAGCATGGTTGCCAACATAGCTGGTCCGCCGGTGGGTGAACCTGACACGCTCTTCTGTCCCATGATCAACTCAAATGCCGGAATAGGCATCGGCTCCAGCACGGCACCTACCACGTGCATACGACCATTCGGTTTCAGCGTTTTGAGCAGCAATGTCCAGTCGAGCGGCACATTGACAGTAACCATCAGGAAATCAAGCGAATTAGCTACCTTGCGGATTTCCGCGTTGTTACGACTGGAAACAACGTGATGGGCGCCAAATGCCCGGGTTTCTTCTGCTTTTGATAGATTCGAAGTAAATGCCGTCACTTCGCACCCCCAGGCACGGGCGAATTGCAACGCAAGATGACCGAGCCCGCCAATCCCAACAACACCCACCCGGTCTGTCGGTTTGATGCCATGGATCAGCAGCGGGGCAAAAACAGTAATGCCACCACACAACAGCGGCCCGGCAGAAGATATTTCGAGCGCATTGGGTAACGGAATGGCCCACAGCCAATGGGAGCGCACGCGCTCTGCAAAGCCGCCATAATGGCCGATAATGGTCGGTGCCGCTTGCAGGCAAAGATTATGGTGACCGGTCAAGCATTCATGACAATGCATACAACTATTGACATTCCAGCCAATACCAACGCGCTGCCCGATCTTCAGTTCTTTGACGTGATCACCGACTGCCACAATCCGGCCCACGACTTCATGCCCCGGAATAACCGGGTATTTCGATAATCCCCAATCATTATTAATAATGGAAAGATCAGAATGGCATAAACCGCAGAATTCGACCGCAACCTCAATTTCTTCCAATCCTAGCGGCCCAGCATCATAAGTAAACGGCTCGAGTTTCTGCTTGGCATCGAGCGCAGCCCATCCGCTGATATTATTAGTCATCACTATCCTCTCTTGATTTCAGATCGCATCGTTAAAGAAGCCATTAGCATACTTATCAGGCAAGTCCGTACATCATAACATTTGCTGCCATCACTCTGAGATTCTATAGTTGACGTCATGCATTTATCTCTACGGCGGCACCTCTACCCTATCGCTACCTCCGAATAATCGCCCACCAGCGTGCGATATTGAGTAATGTCATAAGCGAAGCGGAAACATAAGTCCAGGCAGCCGCTTTAAGTAATCTGCGGGCATGCGGTGCATCACCTTGTTTGAGATAATTTCCTTGCTCCAAAAGCGGTAGAGCACGCACAAAACTTGCATTCATTTCCATCGGAAGGGTAAGCAGATGTACTAACGTTGAAGTCGCTAACGTTAACAACCCGCCAACCAAAAATAATGCACCGGCCAGGGGTACACGGACTAATGCGACTACAAGCGGCGCCAACATGAGGATACTCGCTCCCATTTTTTCCGCTGGTGCAGCCAGTCTCACCAGCCTGGTGCGCATTTTTAACGGCAAGTAATCATCCCGATCCTGAACAGCATGCCCTACTTCATGCGCCGCTACCGTAATCGCGGTGAGCGATCGACCATTGAATTTATCCGAAGTAAGGCGAACCACCTTTTCCAAGGGATCATAATGATCACCCAGTTCTGTAGTCTCGATCCTAACTTGTTGTAAATTTGCCCGATCGAGCAAGGTGCGAGCCAGTTCCGCACCCGTACAAGCATAACGATCATCCGGCTGGCTATACTTCTCCATGATGTGTTTCACCCAATAAGAAGGTCCGACCACTAAAATAACCAGCAGGATAACCAATATCAGATAGAACATAGTGTTTTTTCAGAATACCAACAAAGAAAGTTAATTTGTACAATACATTATTTCATTTTCAAATCCAACCTCACGCGAAAGCGAGCCGCAGACACTATCAATAATATGACAGAGACAAGCCGACAAAATCTGGTTTGATTGAGAAGTAAAATTATATGAGATTCGCTTGGATAGCATCAGTTCAGATTATTATTCATGGCTTTTTTTGCCTCAGCGCTTCACTTTGATTACACTTCTCCTTTTACCGATTGAAATAGACACATGGAAAACGCAAGCAAAATATTGGAAAAAGCACATGAACGGGCTGAGGAGATGGATTTACCTTACAAAGGGGCTTTATTGCCTGCCGAAGCATTCACACTGTTACAAGCAACTCCCAATGCCAAGTTGATTGATGTTCGCTGTAAAGCCGAACTGGACTGGGTTGGTCGCATTCCTGGCGCCATCGAAGTCGAGCTGAAGACTTACCCAGGCATGCAACCTAATCCAAATTTTATTGATCAGGTTGCTGAAAAAGTACAGCAAGACGATGTGATCATGTTTCTTTGCCGTAGCGGCGGACGTTCAGATTATGCAGCCACTGTCGCCACTCAGTCAGATTTTCCTAATTGCTACAATATCCTGGAAGGCTTTGAAGGCGATAAGGATGAAACGGGCCACCGCGGTCGTAAAGGCGGTTGGAAGGCGGCGGATCTGCCTTGGGTACAAAGTTAATGTTTCGATCGGTGCTTATTCTTCAGTAGAAGCGCCGTTCAGGCGCTTGCTCAAGCGGCTGGAGACCGCTACTACCTGATTAACCAGACCGTAGGGTGCAATAAGCTGCGGGCATTATGCAGTAAATCTGGTGCGATGCTCTGCACTTATTGCACCCTACATGTAAATTAACCTGTTGACCAGGCAATAAGTCCGGTGTAAGCCGTTATCAGGATTATGATGCCGAATCCGATGCGATACCATGCGAAGAGAGCGAAATCATGATGGCTGATATAGCGCAGCAATCCACGGATCGCGAGCCATGCACTTACAAACGAAGCCATAAAACCAACCGCAAACATACTCAAATCTTCCATTTGCAGCAGATCGCGACTTTTATACACATCGTAGAAGGTAGCGGCAAACATAATCGGGATCGCCAGAAAAAAGGAGAATTCGGCTGCTGCCTTACGTGATAAGCCAAAAAATAAACCACCAATAATCGTGGCCCCTGAACGGGAAGTGCCTGGAATCAAGGCAAGGCACTGGGCACAGCCAATTTTCAGCGCATGTTTCCAATCCATATCCTCTACCTGCTTAACATCAACGATATGATCACGGCGTTCTGCCCATAAAATTAATATGCCCCCGATGATCAACGCCATGGCAACCGGTAAGGGATGAAATAAGTAAGATTTGATCGTCTTGATAAATAAAAAACCGAGGATGGCAGCGGGCAAAAAAGCAATCAATAAATTTAACAGGAAACGATTCGACTCTTTTGAACCTATACTGGTTACGATTGCTGTCAGTCGGGCGCGATATTCCCAGCATACTGCCAGTATCGCGCCCAATTGAATGGCTACAGTAAAGACCTTGGCCTTGTCATCATTAAAATCAAGCAAATCACCCATCAGGATCAAATGGCCTGTGGAAGAAATCGGCAGGAACTCAGTCAACCCCTCAACAATTCCAAGAATCAGCGCTTTGATCAGTATCGGCCAATCCATGTCGGCCTTTGGTTCAAAGATTTAAAAAATAACCATAAACGATACGAAAAAACCATCATAATTTACTGTAAATCTCCGCGCCTTTTTCTTTAAACTCGGTAGATTTCTGTTCCATGCCTTTTTTTAGCGCATCATCCTCGCTAATGCCTTGTTGCGCTGCATAGTCGCGTACATCCTGAGTAATCTTCATTGAGCAGAAATTGGGACCACACATCGAACAGAAATGAGCAAGTTTAGCTCCTTCCTGCGGCAGTGTTTCATCATGGAATTGCTTGGCTTTATCCGGGTCCAGGCTGAGATTGAATTGATCATTCCAGCGGAACTCGAAGCGCGCCTTGGAAAGCGCATTATCACGAATCTGTGCGCCAGGATGCCCCTTAGCCAGGTCAGCCGCATGGGCTGCAATCTTATACGCAATGATACCGTCCTTGACATCATCTTTATCAGGCAACCCCAAGTGCTCCTTAGGCGTCACATAACATAGCATGGCGGTACCATACCAGCCGATCATAGCGGCACCAATGGCAGAAGTAATATGATCATAGCCTGGCGCGATATCGGTCGTAAGCGGTCCCAAGGTATAAAAAGGAGCTTCCTGACAATATTTAAGCTGCAGATCCATATTTTCTTTGATCAAATGCATAGGGACATGACCCGGCCCTTCGATCATCACCTGCACATCTTGTTTCCAGGCAATCTGCGTCAATTCACCCAATGTTTTCAATTCAGCAAATTGTGCTTCATCATTGGCATCATAAATCGAGCCCGGCCGGAGTCCGTCACCCAGCGAGAAACTGACGTCATAGGCCTTCATAATGTCGCAGATTTCCTCAAAATGAGTATAAAGAAAACTTTCCTGGTGATGCGCAAGACACCATTTAGCCATAATCGAACCGCCACGTGAAACAATGCCAGTCATACGTTTGGCGGTCATGGGAATAAACGGTAAACGCACTCCAGCATGAATGGTAAAATAATCCACCCCTTGTTCCGCCTGCTCAAGCAAAGTATCGCGGAATATTTCCCACGTCAGTTCTTCTGCTTTGCCATCAACTTTTTCCAATGCCTGATAAATAGGTACCGTACCGATCGGTACCGGGCTGTTACGAATAATCCACTCGCGCGTTTCATGGATATTTTTACCAGTGGAAAGATCCATGACCGTATCCCCTCCCCAGCGGATTGCCCAGGTCATTTTCTCGACTTCTTCCTGAATGCTGGAACCCAGCGCAGAATTTCCGATATTGGCGTTGATTTTGACTAAAAAATTACGCCCGATGATCATCGGCTCGGATTCCGGGTGATTGATATTGGCGGGAATAATGGCCCGTCCACGTGCGACTTCATCGCGCACAAACTCGGGAGTAATTAAGCGCGGGATCGCCGCACCAAAATCGTGGCCAGTATGCTGGCGAACGAGTAATTCATTGCCTTGCGCCTCCATCATTTCCCGTCGCTGATTTTCCCGGATCGCAATATATTCCATTTCAGGAGTAATCATGCCACGGCGGGCATAGTGCATCTGGGTCACATTAATGCCTGTCTTGGCGCGTCGCGGCGGACGTTGGAGATTGAAACGCATTTGTGAGAGCTTCGGATTATTCAAACGCTCCCGGCTATAAGCTGATGTCAACCCTGAAAGCCGTTCAGTATCATCACGCTCATCGATCCATTTTTCCCGCAAGGGAGATAATCCCGCACGAATATCGATTTTAACCGCAGGATCCGTATAGGGCCCAGAAGTATCGTACACATAAATGGGAGGATTTTTTTCTGTGCCACTGCTGATGGCTGTATCCGATTGACTGATCTCCCGCATAGGGACTTGAATGTCAGGACGAGTACCCTCTACGTAAATCTTGCGCGAATTGGGCAATGGCTTGATCGCAGCTTCATCCACGTGCGCCGTTTCGCTGGTAAATTTTCCTAACTCTGAAATAATTGTATTCATATTATGCTCCTCAAAATACCGTAAGGAGCAAGCGGATATCCCTAGCTTCCCTACGGCGGCATTATCCGCATCAGGTATTAAGGGACTGTCTCACCGACACTTGGAGCCTGAAAAAAATAGATGTTGCTAACAAGTTTATTGCGCACCACAATTTAATCTCCAAGTGCGGACCCCTAGCTGAAGCTGTGAAACTAATAGAAATATGAAATAATTGCAAGCCTGATTATTTCATCCATAAAAATAATGATTATGAAACTCGACACCAATCTCGAACAAAACCGCTTCAATATGGTGGAACAACAAATCCGAACTTGGAATGTTCTGGATTTAACCATTCTCAATTTACTTTACAAAGTGCGGCGCGAAGAATTCGTGCCGGCAGCCTATCGTTCACTTGCTTTCGCAGATATGGAAATCCCTTTAGATCATGGTGCAGTTATGCTGACACCCAAAATGGAGGCGCGAATCCTCCAGGAATTACGTATCAAAAAAACCGACAAAATTCTCGAAGTAGGCAGCGGCAGCGGCTACATGACAGCATTACTGGCAGAGCTGGGCGCCCAAGTGTATAGTGTTGAAATTGTGCCAACACTTTGCAGTATAGCAAAAATGAATCTCCAGACCCATGGCATTACTAATGTCATCCTGGAACAAGGGGATGCAGCCCAGGGATGGCCTCAGCACGGCCCTTATGATGTCATCGTCCTTACCGCATCCACACCCATATTACCTGAAGCTTTCCAGAAAAACCTTAATCCTGGGGGGCGTCTGTTTGCGATTGTCGGCGAAGAACCTTTGATGGAAGCCATGCTGATCACCTGTGTAGCGCCCAACGTCTACGAGACAAATATACTGTTTGAAACTTGCACAGCCTCCCTGAGAAACGCCCTGCAACCTCAACGATTTACTTTTTAATGCATTCGATCCAATACATTAGCTTACTTTTCACAGAGAAGTGGATTAATATCGCTCACTGTCTGGAAGGATTTTGCTAAAAGTACTCATGAAAAATCCGTGGCACCTGGTCGTTATGCTTGTTGCTATCGGCATCATCCTGCAAACACCCGCGCAAGCAGCGAGCCTCATGAATATTTACCGTGAAGCGCTGGAGCAGGATGCGCAATATGGTGCCGAGCGGGCTGCCTATATCGCAGCGCAGGAGAAACTGCCGCAAGGCAGGGCAGGATTGCTTCCTAACATTAATTTCACTGGAACAGGTCAGAATCAGTATATCGATACTAACTTCGGTCCAGAAAGAGTGATTAAAAATCGAGGGATCGTCCTTGCAGCCACGCAGCCGCTTTTTCGCATTGAAAATTTTATTATCTATGAGCAATCGAAAAACCAGGTTGCACAAGCTGATGCCAGATTTGTTCTGGCTGCCCAGGATTTGATATTGCGCGTATCACAGGCATATTTTGATGTGCTTATTGCCCAGGCCAATCTTGAGGTCGTGGAAAGCCAGAAAAAAGCCATCAGTGAACAACTGGAGCAAGCCAAGCGCAACTTTGAAGTGGGTATTGCCACGATTGTAGACACGCATGAAGCACAAGCTCGTCATGATTTGACGGTCTCGCAAGAAATTGTGGCTAGAAACACGCTCGAAGTTAACAAGCGCGCCCTGCAAGGAATCATCAACCGATTTCCAGACCAGTTAATCAGTACCAGCATAGACAAGATAGTATCAGCTCCGCTTACCCTCCCCTACGAGAACATGGAAGAGTGGGTAGCCTTGGCTGAGCAGAAAAACTTTTCCCTCAAAATACAGCAGTTCACCTTTGATCTGGCCGAGCAGGATATCAAAAAAGCAAGGGCGGGACATTATCCAACGCTTGATCTGGTCGCTCAGTACAGTAATCAGCAAGGCGTTGGGGGGGCCATTACCGGGGTTGGTATCAATTTAGAATCGAAATCAGTAGGTCTGCAGCTTAATGTTCCTATCTTCCAAGGGCTTTCTGTGCAATCTCGCATTCGTGAAGCATTAGCCAATCGGGATAAGGCACGTCAGGATTTGGAAAATACTAAGCGCACCATTGGTTTGCAGGTACGTCAGCAATTTCTGAATGTAACCAATGGTATTGCCTTGATCAAAGCTCAAAAGCAGGCACTTACAACCAGCAAGAGCCAGTTGGATTCCACCATACTAGGAAGGGAAGTGGGTGTCAGGGTAGAAGTGGATGTTTTAAATGCTCAACAGCAATACTTTGCCGCACGCAGAGATTTGGCGCAAGCATATTACAGCTATTTGATGTCGCAATTACGCCTCAAAGCCGAAGTTGGGGAACTCGATGAAGAAGTATTAAAGGAAATCAACGGACTGTTATAGGATAAAGTTTTATCATTCCTTATACAAGAACTTGATAAAATATATCTAGAAGCTGACCAGACAGTCGCTGCCTGTGCAAACAGGGAGAGGAAAGTCCGGACTCCACAGAGCAGGATGCCGGTTAACGGCCGGCCGTTGTGAGGCGAGGAACAGGGCCACAGAGACGAGCGTATTAAGTTACGGTGAAACGCGGTAACCTCCATCCGGAGCAAGACCAAATAGGCAGGCTATGATGCGGCTCGCTGAGCCTGCGGGTAGGTTGCTTGAGTACCCAGGTAACTGGGCACCTAGAGGAATGACTGTCCACGACAGAATCCGGCTTATCGGTCAGCTTCCCCAATTTCATTTCTCATAATAACTTAATTGCTATCAATTAATCGCTCATTTGCTTATATATCCGCTTAGCATTACCATCACTATTACTAGATTACTTTAATTTTTTGTGCTTATTCTGCTGTTATTCGCTTTCAGCCGCTCTATGATCGAGTTATCCTGGATCGCCCAACGGATTTCTAACAATGGCATGAATATTATGCCTATTTTAATTTTAGCATCCCTTTGATTCGATTCATCGGTGTTGTTGCTCGCCAACCACACTCATTCTTCCGAACATTGCATTTCTCTCCGTTTTCGTTAAAACTCTCATTTGACTTCTGCTCTCGTTTTGTTGATAACCCATCCTTAAAATCGGGGTATTCGACCCATGACGAGTGTGGTTAATTTAAATAAAATGAACCACTTAATCTGAATACATCACCAAGTGTATAATCCTAGCATTGCAGTTGAACGCTTGGTTGGCAAACCCATCCCATGACAGATAAAGATAGCTTTAAAAACTTTTCACTTGCCCGCATAGTAAAATCGCTAAGGCAGATAGGATGCATCGCATTAGCAGAGAATGCGGCAATGCGCCTAGCTGCAGGAAAGAATTTGCCTCGCCTGAGAATCGTTCCATTACACGCTCATCCCATTACAGATTTCAGGAGAATCCGTGACTGATCCTTTCAGCATCTTGCAATGATCCATAAATTCTTTCAACGTATTTTCACGCGCAATTCATCTACTGCCAACGCTGTCCCAGTGTTGCGCACGATACTTCGCAAGGAACATTGCATTAGCCGCAATCAAATTAGTCCAGGTGCATTAAAGGTAACTGTAGGGTTACAACAAGCCGGGTTTTCTGCATTTGTCGTCGGGGGCGCCATTCGTGATTTATTGCTGGGACTGGAGCCCAAGGACTTTGATGTCGCAACCAATGCGACTCCCGAGGAAGTACGTGCGTTGTTCCGCCGTTCTCGTATCATTGGGCGACGTTTTCGACTGGTACACGTCACTTATGGCAGCGAGATTGTGGAAGTGTCCACTTTTCGTGCCAATTACCCTATTAATGGCAGTATGGAAATAAATGCTGAGAGCCATGCTGATCAACATGGGCGTTTACTGCAGGACAATATTTTTGGCAGTCAAGAAGAAGACGTGATGCGGCGGGATTTTACAGTTAATGCGTTGTTTTATAATCCCGCTACCGAAGAAATTCTTGATTATCTCAACGGCTATGAGGATATCGAGGCAAAACGCTTGCGCATCATTGGCGAGCCTACCCAACGTTATCGGGAAGATCCGGTGCGCATGTTACGAGCAGTTCGGCTGGCTGCCAAACTTGATATCCAGCTTGATGAAGAGACGGCAGTGCCCATAGGCGATTTGGCACCCCTGTTGCAGAATGTGCCAGCAGCCCGATTATTCGATGAAATGCTAAAACTATTAATGTCTGGCCACTCGCTTGCTTGCGTTTTGGATTTACGTATGCGCGGACTTCATCATGGTTTACTTCCCATGCTGGATGTCATTCTTGAGCAACCCCTAGGTGAACGCTTTATTACTTTGGCACTTGAGAATACCGATAAGCGCGTGCAGGAGGGCAAACCCATCTCACCAGGCTTCTTGTTTGCAACGCTACTCTGGCATGAAGTGCTGGCAGCCTGGAATAAACACCAGGCTGCTGGAGAAAAATCTATGCCTGCACTGCATTTGGCTATGGTTGAAATATTAACATTACAACGTCAGCAGCTCGCTCTTCCACGGCGGCTGGATTCCATCATTTATGATATCTGGACATTACAGCCACGATTTCTGATGCGAGCAGGACATAAGCCATTCCGCTTACTTGAACATCCGCGTTTCCGTGCGGCATATGATTTTCTTATATTACGCTGTGAAAGTGGCGAGCTCGATATGGAAGTAGGACAGTGGTGGAAAATTTTCCAGCATGCTGATACCGCTACACGCGAAGCGATGCTGTTAAAGGAAACGGCACCCAAACGACGCAAAAGAAACCGTCGACGCAAATCAGCCGGAACAACAGACCATAAAAAAGCGACGTCACCAATTTAGCGGCTATCATGGAAAATGATCTGATACCATCCATTCCGACTCAATCAGCCAGTCAGGCCTTTATCGGACTAGGCAGCAATTTGGACAACCCTTTATTTCAAATCAGACGAGCCATTTCACTGCTAACAGAGCTTCCTGACTCCCGCTTGATAAGGCAATCCTCCCTATACCGCAGCGCAGCGATGGGGGCAGTTGATCAGCCTGATTTCATTAATGCAGTTGTCCACATCGAAACAATGCTTATGCCGCGGGTCCTCCTTATGGCTTTACTTGAAATTGAACGGCGTTGCGGGCGTATTCGAACTTATCCCAATGCGCCGCGCACTCTCGATCTTGATTTATTGTTATATGATGATCTGCAATGTCATGAGGAAGGTCTGGTCTTGCCACATCCCCGCTTGCATGAACGCGCATTCGTATTACAGCCACTTATGGAAATCGAACGTGGTTGTAAAATTCCTGGCCAGGGGTTGGTTAGCGAGCTACTGGTCGCATGTACACAACAACGACTTGAATATATTTCATCATCATGATACTTGAA
Source organism: Nitrosomonas sp. Nm34 (assembly GCF_900113925.1). GTDB lineage: Bacteria > Pseudomonadota > Gammaproteobacteria > Burkholderiales > Nitrosomonadaceae > Nitrosomonas. Next base: position 89,193 of record NZ_FORD01000009.1, on the reverse strand, counting down.
AAATATCACTACATTGCTATTGAAGGCCCAATTGGCGCTGGCAAAACCAGTCTTGCCCAGAATATGGCAGACCATCTGGAATGTACCTTAATGCTGGAACGCCCGGAAGAAAACCCTTTCCTCGAAAAATTTTATAGCGACCGCTCGCGCTACGCATTACCTACGCAGCTATTCTTTTTACTGCAACGTATTGATCAATTCCGGTATGTGACGCAGGCAGACGTTCTTTCAAAACCAATGATCAGTGATTTTTTATTGGAGAAAGATCAATTATTTGCTCGTATGACACTGAACAAATCCGAATATGATCTCTATCAGAAAATTTATTCTCAAATACAGCCCCAAGCACCTTCTCCTGATCTCGTCATTTATCTTCAGGCTTCACCAGAAAAACTGTTAGAACGTATCAAGCGTCGTGGCAGTACTTATGAGAAAAATATATCCGAAGATTATCTATATAAGTTATCGAGTAGCTACACACAGTTTTTTCATCAATATGAAAAAACACCTGTCATCATCGTCAATAGCGAGAATCTCAATTTTGCCAACAACACGGCCGACTTCAACTTGTTACTCCAGCGTCTTAATCAGATGAGAGGTGCGCGGGAATATTTCAACTGTGGCCTGAGAGAATATCTATAAGTCATTATGGACTAAACCGTCATGAGAATAACTCGAGATACCTTACAAAAAATGCATGCAGCAGGCAATAAGATCGCTGCACTGACTTGCTATGATGCGACCTTTGCAGCCATACTGGAAAATGCCGGCGTCGATATTATTTTGGTAGGTGATTCACTAGGCAATGTCATGCAGGGCCATACTACCACATTACCCGTCACGCTGGATGATATGATCTATCATACTCAGTGCGTGGTGCGCGGATCAAACAAAGCCTTCATCATGGTTGACATGCCTTTTGGCACTTCCCAGGTGTCACCTGAAGAAACTTTCATGAATGCAACCAGACTCATGGCCGCAGGCGCACAGATGGTCAAGATTGAAGGTGGTCAAATTATGACTGACACCATCGACTTTCTTACTCAGCGCGGCATTCCTGTCTGTGCTCATATCGGCTTGATGCCACAGTCGGTTCATCAGTTGGGCGGCTACAAAGTCCAGGGACGAACCACCAACGAAGCTGAACAACTTCTGAATGACGCTATGCTACTACAGGAAGCAGGGGTAGGCATGTTGCTTATGGAAACGATTCCAGCAGCTTTAGCTGCTAGAATTAGCCGGGAGTTGTCTATTCCCACTATCGGTATCGGCGCAGGAGCCAATTGCTCTGCTCAGGTACTCGTATTGCATGATATGCTGGGCATTTATCGAGGCAATAAACCCCGGTTTGTCAAAAATTTCATGATAGGCACTGAAAGCATCCAAACCGCGATCGAACATTATGTACAAGAAGTCAAGGCAGGAAAATTCCCCGCAGCAGAACATACTTTCTAATCACTCATATCATTTCTTCTAAAGCAAAAGCACTGGCCGTGGAAATCATTAGTAATATTGCATCGTTGCGAACCCGCCTTAAACGTGAATCGTCCATAGCATTAGTACCGACCATGGGCAATTTGCATCAGGGTCATTTGTCATTGGTTCAACTGGCGCAGCAGCATGCAGGCTGTACCGTCGTCAGTATTTTCGTTAATCGGCTACAATTTGCCCCGCACGAAGATTTTGATCGATATCCACGCACCCAAACAACTGATTGTCAGCTTTTGGAGCAGCTCGGGGTGGAAATCGTGTTTTTACCTGACGAAAAAGAACTTTATCCAACTCCTCAGGAATTTCAACTACTGCTCCCGGCCGTAGCTGATACGCTGGAAGGGCAATTCCGCCCTGGTTTTTTTCGAGGTGTAGCAATTATTGTGCTAAAACTGTTTAATATCGTCCAGCCACATATCGCCATATTTGGCAAAAAAGATTATCAGCAACTGCATCTGATGCAAAAGATGGGGCAGCAATTGAATTTACCTATCGAGATTATGGCGGGTGAAACAGTGCGCGCAGAAGATGGTCTTGCGTTAAGTTCACGCAACAGCTATCTGAGCAAGTCCCAAAGACAGCAAGCCAGTCATTTGTTTCGCACACTGTTTCATGTGAAACAAAAAATAGAACAAGGCGATCATAATCTCCGGCTATTAGAAGAGTGGGCAAAATGTGAGCTCGCCAAGCAGGGATGGAAGGTCGACTATATTGCCTTGCAACAGCGTAAAACACTGCTACCAGCCAATACCAGCGACACGGATCTGGTCATCCTCGGCGCAGGCTGGCTGGGCCAGACCCGCTTAATCGATAATCTGGAGATTGCGCTTACCTCATAGCCGGGAAAGTCTGAACAAGCCATCAAGCGAGACGAAGTGCTAGTAAACGAAAACAGAAACAATTCCATTTTCAAATTAAACCTGACACGAAGGCGGCCGCAGACAGTAACAATAAAACGGCAAGGTGAAGCCAACCAAACCAGGTTTGATTTAGAAATGGAATAAATGTCTCTTAACAATCACCCAGTAAAGAGAACGTTAATATGCTGCAATATGAAATCACTGCCAAACTTCCCGCTGACTACGGTAGCGTACCAGGTATTAAGTTGCATGATCACTTGCCGTACAGCGAAATAGCATGAGACATCCCAACCACCAGCAACCTCATCTCCACAATAGCCAGCATCGCCTCTATTTCGCTGCCGGCATTACGCTCATCTACGCAGCGATAGAAGCCAGCGTGGGCTGGTGGGCGAATTCGCTGGCATTACTAAGCGATGCCGGGCATATGTTAACCGACACCAGTGCGCTGCTGATCGCCTCACTTGGAGCCTGGCTGGCGCAACGTCGCCCGACGCCACGCCATTCTTATGGGCTAGGCCGCGCAGAGTTCCTTGCAGCTTTAATCAATGGCCTATTAATACTGATAATGGTGAGTATTGTGATCATCAACGCCATTGAACGGCTGCAACAACCACTGCCCGTGCAAGGAGAGGTCGTGTCTACTGTGGCGTTTATTGGCCTGGCACTCAATGTGCTCGTACTGTACCTGCTAGGGCATAGTGAGACTGACCTGAATCAACGTGCCGCTGCGTTACACGTTTTGAGCGACCTGCTAGCCTCTATCGTCGCCATATTGTCTGGGCTGGTGATCATCTTCACCGGTTGGACCGTAATCGACCCGCTGCTATCGCTGCTCATTGTCGCGTTTATCCTGTATTCCACTTTGCGTCTGTTACGCGAAGTGCTGCACGGTCTGATGGAAGGTGTCCCACTGGGGTTGTCGCTGACAGCCATTGGCACTGAGATGGCAGCCAGGCCAGGAGTGTTGTCGGTACATGACCTGCATATCTGGTCATTGACATCGCAGCGATTCGCACTATCCGCCCACGTGGTGCTGCTTGATCTTAACCAATGGGACGATATTCTGGACGATCTGCGTCATATGCTATTGCAGCATTACGGCATAGATCACGTGACGTTGCAACCTGAAACCCCTGCGCGTGTCGTACGCTCCGAAGACTGCTGAGTATGTGTTAGATGACCAGGATATCACTGTGCTTATCCTCGCGCGATCATTGCCTGCCTGGCAGATTTATTCCTGGCGGATTATTCTTGCAACATTTCCTTTCGTACGATAGATACTTCACGAGGTATCACTGGAGGGGCTGTATTACCCCAGCTATTGCGCACAAAGGTCAAGACATCTGCGATCTCACGATCAGATAATTTTTTGGCAAAACCCGGCATTTTTTTGGGTTTAGGCCCTTTTTTCGTTAAGGGACCTTTCCCTCCTTCCAGTACTTGACGAATAATAGAAACAGGATTTTCGGAAAGAACCATCGAATTGCCACTTAACCGTGAAATTCTTGGCAGCCTGCCCATTCCATTATCTTCATGGCATTTGGCGCAAAATCCTGCATACACCCCTGCGCCAGGGTGCTCAAATTTATCGACCCCTGTCTCTAATCCGGTTAGGATGAGCTCGTTCTGTGTAGTTAGCGGCTGGTAATATGATCTGCCCTTCCTTCCAGCTGGAAGTGATTTAAGATAATGGGCAATCGCATCCAGATCCTCTTTCAGTAAATGTTGCAGGCTGTTTTCAATCACGGTTACCATGCTGCCAAATGCAATCCCTAATCGGCTATGACCTGTTTCCAGGAAGGTAGAAATTTCTGCTTCAGACCATCTGCCCAAACCAGATGCTGGATTACCGGTCAGATCCGCTGTCGACCAATTCTCGATTACTGAGCCACTTAAATAATCGGGCGACCATTCTGAATAGGCTTTTTCCTGGTATGCCAGACCGCGTGGGGTATGGCATGCGCCACAGTGCCCGAGTGCCTGCACTAAATACGCACCGCGATTCCATCTCTCATCACGATCGGCACGCGGTTCGTACGGTTTTTGCGTGGCAAATATCATCGCCCAGAATCTCAACGTCCAGCGCTGATTGAAGGGGAAAGGGAGTTCAGTCTGGGGTGGAATATGATGAACTGGTTTTACCCCTTCCATGAAATAAGCGTACAAGGCCTGAATATCCCTGTCTTGCGTGGCAGCAAACGAAGGATAAGGCATCGCTGGATAAAGGCGCTTCCCGCCTTTTGCCACCCCTTCTCTAACCGCCCTGCTAAACTCTTCATAACTATATTGGCCAATACCGGTGGTAGGATCGGGTGTAATATTAGTCGAATAAATTACGCCGAAGGGTGAATTAATGGGCAAACCGCCGCTGAAAGGAGCATGACCAGAACCTGCGGTGTGACAGCTTTCACAGTCAGCGACTTTGGCAAGATAGGCACCCCGTGCAATCATCTCAGGATCAGCAGCCTGAACACTTGCAGCGATCAGACCGACTGCATAAAAAATCCAGCAATGGCGCATCAGTTTGCCTGAAATTTTATTAATGATATGAGAGAACGAGGTTATTGATATCATCTGAATCAAGTCCACTCGCTACAAAGCGGTACTAATAAAATAGCGCAACTGGTAAATAAAATCGCTACGATAAAAATGAAGCTAGACATGACTCCGAGCATTGCTAAAAATTGGGACTGTCCGCCACTAACTTTAATAGCCTGGTTGCTTGAGCCAGCCTCCGCTATTGAGCGGTGAGCTTGCTGCCATAAATGCCATGCGACATAGCCAGAGATCAGGCTGAACGACAAGCAGACCACACAAATTATCATCAGTATCAGCGGCAGATTGGCCCACTGAGGAGCAGAAAGTGGAGCCTGATGTGGATAACAGGCGAATGATGTAAGTGATTCGCATAAAAGCATCTGCACAGTCCATGCCGCGGGCGCACCAAATAACGCTAGTAATGTTTTGTATGGATTCATAAGCCTCAATATTTTCAGGTTAATCGCGCTATCTTGCTCCTACTAGAACTTTTCATCTCCTATAAATAGGGAGAGAGGTATAACGTAGTAAATACAAACAACCAAACCGCATCGACAAAGTGCCAATAAACACCACCAATTGTGACCGCAGCATGACGCTTATCATCAAAATAACCTAGCGATAGCCAAATCAGCAATAACATTAAAACCACAATCCCGACAATTACATGGCATAAATGAAATCCGGTAATCGTGAAATATAAGGACCCATATAAATTCGATGTTAAAGCATAAGCTTTATTGCTCCATTCCGTGAGTTGGACCATTACAAAGCAGATGCCCAATATGATTGCCAGCATCATTATTCCGATGCTCCGATTAATTTGCCTTAGTCGAATGCAACGTTCGCTCGCCCAAACAAAAGCACTGCTAACAAGTAAAATAACGGTGTTTATAGTTGGTACGATCAGGCTGGGCAGCCCTTCCGGAGGCCATTGCTCATCAGTTTGAGTCGCGAGATAAAAATATACAAACAGGAGGTACCCAAACAAAGCCCCTTCCGTCACAATCAATGCCCAAACACCCCACCACCCTGCTGAGAGTTTGCCGGCACTTCCAACTGGCAAAGCGTAATGATCGAATGTGTCCATGTTAATTTATGAATCTCCTTGCAAAGGATGAGCAGTGCCTGATACTGTGCGTTGTGCCAGCGTTTTTTGCGGCCACATCCAAATAATTAAGGCAATACAGCTTGCTGTCGCCATTAAACCGGTGAAGATCCACCAATGAAGCAGCAGACCGAGGAATAGCAATGACACAAGCAATCCCACAAAAAATGGCGTATAGGAATCCCCCGGCATTTTAAAGATGACTAACGGTCTCGCATCGATAGGCGAGGTACTTAATGTTTCATGCCCCTTCATCAATATATAGCCTTCAGCCAGATTGGATCGTCTGGCGCCCTCTTCTTCTAACCGATCTTCCCATAATGGATGGCGGCTTGCGACAGCAGGGATAACCGCAAAATTATAAGCAGGTGGTGGCGAAGACATCGACCACTCGAGCGTGGCAGCATCCCAAGGATTTGAACTCGCCTTCTTTCCGCGCTTAAGGCTAATAATGACATTGATAATAAATAGAAGGATTCCAATTGCCAGGATAAAGGAGCCAATGGATGTAATCAGATTAACACTATCCCATCCCATGCGGGATGAGTAAGTATAGATACGTCGCGGCATGCCGAGCAGACCAGCGATATGCATTGGGAAAAATCCTAGATTAAAACCAATGAACATGACCCAGAAGTTCCATTTGCCTAATTTCTCATTCATCATGCGGCCAGTGAATTTGGGAAACCAATAGTAAATCCCGCCTATTACCGGAAATACATTAATACCCAGCAAAACATAGTGCAGGTGAGCCACCACAAAGTATGTTTCGTTAAGTTGCCAATTAAGCGAGATCGCCGCCACCATGACACCGGACAGGCCACCGATCACAAACAGAATGACAAAGCCGGCAAAAAACAAAAATGGTGTTTGGAATACCGGTCTTCCCGTCCAGATAGTGGCGATCCAGGCAAACACAGCAACCGCGCTCGGGATTGAGATAGCCATGCTAGCCGCACCAAATAAGGATAAGGAAACAGTGGGCAAGCCCGTGGCAAACATGTGATGCATCCATACTAAAAAGCCTATCAACATGGTTGCCATAGTAGCCAGCGCCACCGCGGTATAGCCAACCAGAGGCCGCCGACAAAAAGTTGGCAGCGCATCAGACACGATGCCCATGGCAGGAAGAACGATGGCATACACCCACGGATGACCAAAAATCCAGAATAGATGCTGCCACAGCAGTGGCTTACCTCCATTGGCCACATCAAAAAATTGGGTGCCAAACTGACGATCCATCCATAATAGAAAAAACGCGAGGCTAACTGCCGGGATAGTCATAAGATTAGCGACTGATGCCGCGAGTGTACCCCAGACCAGAATGGGCACTTTATTAATTGTCATGCCAGGCGCACGCATTCTGAACAGTGTGACAACAAAATTCACTGATCCAACCGTCGTGGAAATTCCCAACAGCACCATACCCAGCGCAAACACATCGATATTAGGGCCGGTGTTATAGATAGGGCCGGAAACAGGCACATAATTAAACCAACCTGCATTGGGTGCCAGCCCCAGCGGGAAACTCATGTACATGAAAATACCTGCAAACAGGAAGATCCAGTAAGAAAGCGCATTAAGACGCGGGAAAGCCATGTCCCGAGAACCTAACAATAGTGGCCACAGATAATTGGAAAATCCAGACAATATGGGTAAGGCATAAAGAAAAATCATCGTGATGCCATGCATCGTGAATAATTGGTTATATTGTTCCGGTGCTAATAAAGTCTGATTGGGTAGAGCGAGTTGCGCTCGAATCATGAGTGCCTCAATCCCGCCAATCAGCAGAAATATAAATGCAGTAACAAGATAACGCAGGCCAATCGTCTTATGATCCACCGTAGAAAGCCACCCGCGCCAACCTGGCTCTGATTTCCAGATATTCGCCAGGCGCGCCTCTTCTTCCGAGCCGATAGGGGCACGACCTAACTCCGGAACACGTTCGAAGTGCTCATTCCCGCGACGATGTGTCCTATTAGAGATCGCCATATTCCTCTAATCCAATGTCGATAAAAATGACGCAAGCACTGAAGCCTCCTGTTCTGATAAAGCAAAGCTTGGCATGCGTGATCCTGGCTTAAGTTTCTGGGCATGCATGATCCATTCCATCAACTGATCAGGCGTATTCATTAACAACCCGGCTGCGATCCGATGACGTGAGTTAAGATGAGTCAGATCAGGGGCATGTTTACCCTGAGCATCGGTTCCCCGGATGGTATGGCAGCCAGCACATCGTTCCATGAACAGCTCGTATCCTGGCTTTTCATTTGATATCGCAGAAGATGCCGCCATTTGTTGTTGTGCCACCAGCCATTTCTCAAAATCCTCAGCCCTTTCTGCTACAACTTCCAGCCCCATATGTGCATGGCCCACACCACAAAACTGAACGCATTGCCCGCTATAGATGCCAGGTCTGTCTGCCTGAAGCCATTGCTGATTGATCAGGCCTGGTACCATTTGTGTTTTTCCAGCAAGCTTCGGTACCCAGAAAGCATGAATAACATCTGCACTCTTGAGCTTGATACGAACAGGTTGCCCCACAGGAATATGCAGTTCATTTGCAGTAACAAATCGCTGCGCAGGATCATCATGTTCATATTCGATCTTCCACCACCACCCATACCCTGTAACGGTAAAGGCAAGCATCGTTGGCTGCGAAGGTTTGGCAACTTTGTTCACAACCATGAACGAATAAATTACCAGCCCGAATAGAATGAGGGTAGAAATTCCTGTGCCTATGTATATCCAGTGTATCCCTTTACCCTCATTACCGATGGCACGCTGATCCATTTTGGGTCGTTTACGGATCAAGGCTGCTAGCAGAAGTAGGGTAATAATGAGGCAAATGGCTAGCGACAAACCCGTAAGCACCCAGCCAAGATACATGGTTGGCTTGGCAGCCGGCCCATCACTATATAAAAAGTAATTCAAGGGTGCTTCAGCTGCCTCCACCGCTTCTGTGGGAAGGATCAACATGGGAATGAACGCCATCATGCTGAATGTCGTTATCATTATGCGAGCTAAAAGCACCATGCCTATTCCCTTGTTTTTAATAGGATGAGAGATAATTACCCGTACATATCAATCATTAGAAAGAACTTTCAGTATTAGAGCAGCTTAACATTTCACCTCCATGCTCTGTTCGTTATCGGAGGAGGATCAGTTGAGTATACCAATCTAGCTTTTTTTAATGCTAATCGGTAACAAATAAAGCAGGCAATAATGCAATTGCATGCAATTTTCCTCTCACAGTGATACTTGATGCATAAATTAAGCTGGATTTCTTAAATCAGGAGAAGAAATTTGCGCTATCGCAAATCAAATGATAGCAAGGGACGCTCGTTTCATTTCTCATCAAACATGAGGCGAAGGTGAGCAGCAAACTGTATAAATCACAGCAAGGAGAAGCCGACAAAGTCAGGTTTGCTTTAGAAATGGAATAATATGAGGGGATGAGAGATCAGGCGAGGCCCATGTGGTGTAAACATGATGTCAATATCACTGACACTGACCTGAAAGATGTGAATAAATTTATTGCATCCTTCAATCGCTGTATTGGACGGCACTCCCATCTCTCCCGCCTCACAGACTCGCTAAAATTTAGTTTTATCGAAGCTCATCAGGCTCGTTCTCTGATAGCTGCACTCCGCCCGTCCCGTGCTTTAAATGCTTGCTCCGCCTTTTTTCACAATCTCTAAGCGGACCATTTTGCAGAATAGCGCTTCACACAAAATTTTTATACCCATACCATCATGCCCATCTCCAGCGGATGAGTCAGCAGTGGATGATAAGGATGCATGCGTAGATAGTATTCCTTTTTACCACATAACTCAGGCACATAATTCAGTTCAAACAAGTGTTCCTGCATTTCGTTTATTCCCACAAACTTGAAACGAACATGCTGGTAGCTGTTTAACCTCACTTTCTTATTCTCTTGACAAATAAGCAGTTCCACCACCACATCGTCAGGTTGCAAACCGTTTAATTTAGCCGCCAATTTGAAATGTAGGGCATTGCTGAAGTCAATCCGCTTACACGGCGTATCCTGCCGCCGTAGCGAAACACCTCCCCAAGCTGCACTGACTTTCGCCTTCCAGGCAGCGACTTTTTTGGCATTCGCAAAATTATCTTGAGCATAATGCTCACCTTGTGCATGAGCACGAGCATAAAATTTATTGATATATTCATTTACCATGCGCGTTGCGTTGTAGCGCGGCAGCAGAGAAGCCATGGAATATTTGGCCATTTTGACCCATTCCGCAGAATAACCGAACTTTCCTCGGTGGTAATACATGGGAATGACCTGGTCCTGCAGAATTTCGTAGAATGCTTGACTCTCATCTCTATCACGCACATCAGCTTCAGTATCATCCGAAGCTGGTTTAACGGCCCAGCCATTTTTTCCGTCAAAGCCTTCTTCCCACCAGCCATCGAGCACACTCAAATTGATTGTACCATTGATCCCTGCTTTCATGCCGGAAGTGCCGCTTGCTTCAAGCGGGTAAATAGGATTATTGATCCAAACATCCACGCCAGCCACCAGCCTTCTGGCAAGACGCATATCATAGCCTTCAACCAGCAATATCCGCCCTTCAAATTCCGGCAGTCGTGCTACCTGGCTAACTCTTCGAATCAAATCCTGGCCAGGAATATCCGCGGGATGGGCCTTGCCGGCAAAAACGAGTAATATAGGTCGCTCTGGGTCAAGCAGGATTTTTCTTAACCAGTCGAGATTCTCGAATAACAAGGTTGCACGCTTATAGGTTGCAAAGCGACGCGCAAAGCCCAATACCAATACATTGGGATTGATAGGATCAACCAATTCCAGGAGCCGATCAAGGTGCGTCTCCGAGCCGCGATTGCGTCTATTCTGCTCGGTCAGGCGGGCACGAATACCGTAGAACATTTGTGATTTTAATGTCTGCCGCGCACTCCAGAACAAATGATCAGGAATTTTATCAATACGTGACCAGAATTCAATGTCACACATTTTATCGCGCCATTCATAGCCCAGATATCGATAAAATAGATTTGACCACTCCTGCGCTAAAAAAGTGGGAACATGCACGCCATTGGTAATATAAGTAATAGGATTTTCCTCTGGCTCAATTTGGGGCCAGAGATCGCGACAAATACGGGCGGAGACATCGCCATGTATCTTGCTAACTCCATTATGCGTGCGTGACATATGGATAGCCAACGTGGTCATGTTGAAGTCATCACTGCCTGGCATATGTCCCAATGCCATAAATTCTTCCCAGGAGATCTTCAAGTCATGACAAAATTCAGCAAAATAGTCATGCATGATAGCTCTGGAGAAGTGATCATGTCCTGCAGGTACAGCGGTATGCGTGGTAAAGATGGTATTGACTGCTACTGTCTCCATTGCACTGGCAAAATCCAGTCCCTGCTGCACCAGATTGCGTGCCCGTTCCAGCATCATAAAGGCTGCATGCCCTTCATTACTATGCCACACGGTTGGTTTAATCCCCATTTTCTGTAACGCACGGACTCCACCAATCCCTAAAAGGATTTCCTGCTCGATCCGCATATTTTTATCTCCGCCATAAAGCTGATGGGTGATCAAGCGGTCATGTTCAGGGTTCTCCGGTAAATCCGTATCCAGCAAATACAAGTTGACGTGGCCGATGATGGCCCGCCAGACTTTTACCATTACGTTACGTCCCGGCAAGGCTATTTGTATATGGACTTCTGAGCCATCATCATGTAAAGCCGGCTTCACCGGCAGAACTTCAAAATCTGAATCAGTATAAATGGCTTGCTGAATACCTTGGGCGTCGATGGTCTGGAAGAAATAGCCTTGGCGGTATAACAATCCGACTGCAACAAGTGGTAAACGCAAATCGCTTGCTGCCTTGCAGTGGTCTCCAGCCAGGATACCGAGCCCGCCAGAATAAACTGGAAGGCTTTCATGAAAACCAAATTCAAAGCAAAAATAAGCAATCCGGTCAGGTGGGCTGAAGCCTTCGATATGGTCGTACTGTAAGGGTTCGGCATGATACGCATCATAAGATGACAGCACGCTGTTATAACTGGATAGAAATGTTCGTTCAGATGCAGCCTTGTGCAGTAACGACTCATCGACTCGCCTGAGAAAAGCCTTAGGATTATGCCCGGCTGCTCCCCACAAACGGGGATCAATACGAGAAAACAAACTACGTGTCTCACGGTCCCAGCTATATCTAAGATTATTGGCTAATTCTTCCATGCGCGATAGCCGAGCCGGTATTTTGGGATTAACGGTGACAGTAAAGGTTGTTTTATTAATCATTGAATGCTCTCCTTGCCGAGATAAATACTGAGACTATCAAGCGCCGATAAAATGTTCACGATAATATTTTAATTCTTTGATTGAATCATAAATATCTGCTAGCGCTTCGTGCTTACTTTCTTTATTCAACCCAGCCATGATTTCAGGTTTCCAGCGTCTCGCCAACTCCTTAATCGTGCTGACATCCAGATTACGGTAATGGAAATACGCTTCCAGCTGTGGCATGGCGCGAGCAAGGAAGCGTCGATCCTGGCAAATCGAATTCCCACACATTGGCGAGGTTGCAGGCGGAACATGATTTTGCAAAAAAGCGAGCATAATTTCCTCAGCTTGCATTTCTGTCATCTTGGAAGCTTTAACTTTATCAATCAGTCCAGATTTAGCATGAGTCGATTGATTCCATTTATCCATACCGTCCAGTATAGCGACCGGTTGTGACACCACTAATACCGGAGCTTCGGCTACCACATTGAGTTGTGAGTCGGTCACGACCAGAGCGATTTCAATAATACGATCGCTATCAGGATTCAGACCGGTCATTTCCATATCGATCCAGATGAGGTTATTGCTATCTTGTGCCATAATGCATTTTCTTGAATTTTGAGAGATTGATTTTGTCATATTGAAAACTATCCGTCACTTAATGTTTAGTGAAGGGTAAGTATTTGTGAACAAATCAGCACGGCTGTGTTCCAATAATTGCGTTTTTTATTGTGACTTTTCTTTTATTTTGTCAAAACTTGTTTGGTGCATGTTTCAGCAAAGTGTGCTGTGCTCGTTTTAGCTAAAAGTACTGCGCTCGTTTTAGCGAAACTCGCTGCGCTCGTTTTCACAAAGTTTGAGTGTTAATCGATTATATTTTCTATGCTATTTTGACTATGCAAACTTTTACTGCTGTATTTATTACTGTATTATTACTGACCACTGTTACTCAACTATGGTTAGCGATCCGCCATATCCGTCATATCCGCGCTTATCGCAACCAGGTTCCGCAAGATTTTGCCTCACAAATTGATCTTGCCGCTCATCAAAAAGCGGCTGATTATACTTGCGCTAGAACCCGTCTCAGTTTTCCCGGCACCTTTATCCATGTTCTTCTATTATTGATGCTCACGCTGGGAGGGGGACTCAATGTCCTTGCAAGTTTCTGGGCGAACTGGTTTACCGATCCGATCCCTCATGGCATGGCGCTCATTATCAGCACGGTTTTACTGCTCAGTGTGATTGAAATTCCATTCAGTTATTACCGGACTTTTGTTATTGAACAGCAATTTGGCTTCAACAAGATGACACCGGCTATGTTTTTTGCTGATCTGATCAAACAATATACATTAGGCATTGTGCTGGGTATTCCCTTATTGTTCGTCATGTTATGGCTGATGGAGAAAATGGGTGATAGCTGGTGGTTTTATGCCTGGCTGGCATGGGTCGCTTTCAATCTCTTCCTCCTGGCTATTTATCCAACCTGGATCGCGCCGCTGTTCAACAAATTCTCGCCATTACAAGACGCTTCTCTCAAAGCGCGGATCGAGCAGCTTTTGTATAAGTGCGGTTTTGAATCAAGTGGTTTATTTGTCATGGACGGATCACGCCGCAGCAGTCATGGTAATGCCTATTTTACCGGCTTTGGCAAAACGAAACGAATTGTATTTTTCGATACATTGTTGTCACGCCTGGCACCATCAGAAATAGAAGCGATCCTCGCCCACGAGCTTGGCCATTTCAAACGCCACCACATCATCAAACGCATTGTCTGGTCATTCATCGTCAGTCTGGCCTTTTTGTGGCTATTAGGTTATTTGATGCAGCAGAACTGGTTCTATCAAGGATTAGGTGTGACTGTTCCATCCGTTCCTTCCAACGCAATGGCGGTGCTACTATTTTTTCTCGTGATGCCCGTCTTTACCTTTTTACTGCAACCGCTGTCCAGCTTATATTCGCGCAAACATGAATTTGAAGCAGATGAATATGCAGCACAACATGCTTCAGCTGCTGATTTGATTCATGCGTTAGTGAAGCTTTATCAGGATAATGCAGCAACGCTCACCCCTGATCCAGTCCATTCCACTTTTTATGACTCCCATCCTCCCGCTGCGATTCGGGTTGCCCATCTCAAGAAATTTATTTCCGTATAGAGGTATTTATGGCTGATATCTGTGAGCTAACGAACAAGCAATGCAAACCCTGCGAAGGGGGGGTGCCCCCTCTTACTGCAGAGGAAGCAAATAAATTAATGCAACAGCTGGAAGGATGGTCGCTGATGACTAATAAAATCAGCAAAACCTTTGAATTCAAAAACTACTATCAAACCATGGCATTTGTGAATGCGGTGGCATGGCTTTCCCACCGTGAGGATCACCACCCCGACATGACAGTAGGCTATAACAAGTGTCAGGTCGAATACATGACGCATGCGATCAATGGATTGTCGGAAAATGATTTTATTTGTGCTGCCAAAATTGATTGGCTATTCAAAATTTGAGATCAAAGTCTTCTACTAAGACAACACTTACTCAATCAGTGATAGGTCAGGTCATTGCTAGCTACGGCAGGCAGTATGGCGTCCAAACAAGCGATGGAGCATTGTTAACGTGCGTTATGCGCGGCAAAAAAGGCGGCATTGCCTGCGGGGATCAGGTTAAAATCCTTCCTACCACTTCGGGCCAAGGCGTGATAGAAACTGTATTATCACGCTCAAGCTTGCTCTATCGCAGCGATGCGTTTCGTCAGAAACTGATTGCCGCCAACGTCACTCAGCTTATCATTGTAGTGGCTGTGGTACCGACTTTCAGCGAAGAATTAATCGATCGTTGTCTGATCGCAGCTGAGAATCAGCGGATCAAAGCACTCATCGTACTCAACAAAGCTGATTTGCTCGAACAGGCCCGCACAGCAGCGGCTAGGTTATCGTTTTATAGTTCGCTGGGCTACCCGGTTTTGACTATCAGTGCTACTCAAAATATCGAACCGCTTCGACCTTATCTGCAGGGTCACACCAGTGTGCTGACTGGCCAGTCCGGTATGGGGAAATCAACCATCATCAACGCATTGATGCCGGGTGCCAAACGCACCACGATGGAAATTTCCACTGCCCTCGATAGCGGGCGTCATACCACGACACACACGCGCCTTTATCATCTTGATTTGAAAAGTGCCATCATTGACTCGCCCGGTCTGCAGGAATTTGGCTTACATCATATTGATAACAGTGAGCTGGCTGGCGGTTTCGTTGAATTCCACCCCTATCTTGGGCAATGCCGCTTCAGCAATTGCCGGCACATGACAGAACCGAATTGCGCGTTATTGCTCGCAGCTCAGGAAGGAAACATTCATGCGCGGCGTCTAGCGACCTACCAAAAACTGATGGCAGCCGCAGAAAAGCAGAAGGCGTGGTAACAGTCGCTTCCCATGCCATCAAACTGGGGCCAGCAATGACTGATAAATTTCACGATATGCCATCGCACTCGCCCGCCAGCTAAAATCCTTACTCATGCCATTTTTCTGTAGCTGCCGCCAAACCCGCTTATTCCGGTAGGCTATTACCACGCGCTGAATACCGGCCAGAAACGCCTCCGGCGTCATACCATGGAATTGGAAACCACTTGCACTGCCATCTGCCAGGGTAGCCGCAGTACAATCCACCACAGTATCAATCAACCCGCCGGTAGCATGGACCAGCGGAGGTGTGCCGTAACGCTGGCTATACATCTGATTCAGACCACAAGGTTCAAAACGCGACGGCATCAGGAAGCTGTCTGCCCCTCCCTCGACCAGGTGAGATAGCGCTTCGTTAAACCCAATGTGCGCAGCTATTTTGCCGGGATAAGTCTCTGTCAGTCTGACCAACTGCTCTTCCAGCATGGCATTTCCACTTCCCAGCAATACCAGTTGGGCGGGGATCTGCACGAGCTGCGGTGCGATCTGCAGAATGAGATCATAACCCTTTTGTTCGGTAAAGCGGCTGATAGCGGCAAACAGCAAAATATCACTGTCGACCTCCAGCCCCATTATCTGCTGTATCGCAAGCTTGTTCACCTTTTTGGCAGCCAGGTTATTGCTGGAATAGTTTTTGTTGAGATGAGGATCAGTAGCAGGATCCCATTCCATCGTATCAATACCGTTGACGATGCCAGCAATATGCTGGCTGCGGGCCGCCAGTAATCCTTGCAAACCAAACCCAAGCGGTGCCTGCTGGATTTCGCGGGCATAACTGGGGCTGACTGTCGAAATACGATCAGCATAATAAAGCCCAGCCTTCATAAACGATAGATTACCGTAATATTCCACACCGTTCACATTATAACTGGCAGCGGGTAACCCCAATTGAGCCACTGTTTCTGGCGGAAAACAGCCCTGAAAGGCAAGATTATGGATAGTCATCATGCTAGCCGCTTTTTTCCCCGGATGAAAATGAAGGTAAGCAGGCGTGAGTCCACTTTGCCAATCATTGCAATGGGCGATGTCAGGAAACCAAGTCAGCGGACTCACATCACTTGATAGAATAGCCCCCATTTTTGAGAGCAAGCCAAAACGCAAGACATTGTCCGACCAACTTTGCTCGGCGGTATCGAGATAAATTCCGCCTTCACGTTGATACAACGCAGGGCAGTCGATGATGTACACCGGTATATTCTCCGAATGGTTGACTGCCAGTTTAGCTGACCATAACGTAGTAGGTGGAAAATGGTGGAGATCATTGAAGGTGGCAACTTTCCGTTTGTATTTGAGCCCTGACATAACGGCGGGATAGCCAGGCAATAACAAGCGTATATCTACGTTCAATTCACGCAAAGCAATCGGTAATGCGGCGCTGACGTCACCCAGGCCACCAGTTTTACACAATGGATAGACTTCTGGTGTAATAAATAATACTTGTAGATCATGGCGGGAAGAAGGGGACATGTTTGCTCAATAAACGGTTACATGGATAGGCTATACTATTAAAGCCGTTCAAAAATCGCAGCAATCCCTTGCCCACCGCCTATACACAGCGTTACCAGCGCATAGCGTCCGCCTGTACGATGCAATTCGTAGATCGCCTTGATGGATAAAATACAACCGGTTGCGCCAATCGGGTGCCCAAATGCGACTGCCCCGCCATTGGGATTCGTTTTGGCGGAATCAAATCCGAGTTCGCGCGCAACGGCACAGGCTTGCACAGCAAACGCTTCGTTCGATTCAATCACGTCCATATCGGCAAGCTTGAGTCCTGCACGCTTCAGTGCCTGCTTGACAGCAGGGACCGGGCCGACTCCCATATAGCTTGGATCAACGCCCGCATAACCATGAGCAACGAGACGCGCCAACGGATGCAGATTCTTTTGCTCAGCTGTTCGCGTATGCATGAGCACCATCGCGGCTGCACCATCATTGATACCGGAGGCGTTGCCTGCGGTGACGGTGCCATTTTCCTCAAAGACGCTGGGAAGCCCAGCCAGTCTTTCCAGGCTAATTTGCTCGCGTGGATGTTCATCGGTATCGAACAGCGTCACGCCCGCTCGGCTGGGAATTTCGATAGGCAGAATCTGCGTTTTGAAGTAACCTTGCTTGATGGCAGCGATTGCACGCCGATGGCTTTCCATGGCAACTTGATCCTGCTCTTCGCGGCTGATTCCCCATTTCTTAGCGATATTTTCCGCGGTCACACCCATATGAACTTGATCGAACGGATCAGTCAAAGCGCCGATCATCATATCTACCGCTTGGCTGTCTTTCATGCGCTGACCCCAGCGCAGCGCCGGTAACAGATAACCTGCTCGACTCATCGATTCAACGCCACCCGCAACCGCTATCCCAGTATCGCCTGACAAGATCAGATGAGCAGCGGATAAAATGGCCTGCAAACCGCTGCCACAAACCCGGTTCAAGGTCAGAGCTGCAGTGGATTGCGGCAAGCCGCCCTGCAGAGCTGCTACACGAGCGAGATACATATCGCGTGCCTCCGTGTGGATCACCTGACCAAACACCAGGTGACCAACCTCAGCAGGATCAACACGCGCGCGTGCAACAGCTTCGCCTACCACCTTCGCCGCTAACATAGCAGGAGCGACACTCTTCAACGCCCCGCCATAATCTCCGATTGCAGTGCGTATACCACTCAGTATCACAACTTCATGTGCTGGCACGAGCCGTCCTTTTTATTAGAGGCTTCTAAAGTACATATCTGGCCAAATCCTCACTTTGAGAGAGATCTTTAAGACGCGAATCCACATAAACCGCATCAATAACGATCGCTTCGCCGCTGCGCTTGCTCGCATTGAAAGAAATTTCTTCCAGCAGTTTCTCTATGACGGTATGCAGCCTTCTGGCCCCGATATTCTCGGTTTTCTCATTGACAAAATAAGCAATTTCCGCCAATCGCTTGATGGCATCCTCGGCAAAACTCAACTCGATCCCTTCTGTTTTCAGCAATGCTTGATATTGCCTGGTCAGGCAAGCATCGGTATTGGTGAGAATCTGTTCGAAATCGCCCGCGCTCAGACTTCCCAATTCAACCCGAATGGGGAAACGCCCCTGCAACTCAGGAATCAAATCGGAAGGCTTGGAGAGATGAAATGCGCCGCTGGCAATGAACAGGATGTGATCGGTTTTGATCATGCCATACTTGGTGGAAACTGTGGTCCCTTCCACCAGCGGCAATAAGTCACGCTGCACCCCCTGCCGCGACACATCAGCGCCTGACGTTTCAGAGCGGCTGGTGATCTTGTCGATTTCATCAAGAAACACAATGCCATTCTGCTCGACGTTCTGCACCGCACGCAGCTTCAGTTCTTCGTCATTGATAAGCCGTGCCGCCTCTTCTTCAACCAGGATTTTTTTGGCTTCACGTATCATGAGTTTACGCGTTTTCTTTCTCCCGCCCCCGATCGTCTGGAACATCCCCTGAATCTGTGAAGTGAGCTCTTCCATTCCTGGAGGTGCGAAAATTTCCATGCTCGCCTGGGGGATAGCGACCTCGATTTCTATTTCCTTGTCATCCAGTTCCCCTTCGCGCAATTTTTTGCGGAATTTTTGCCGGGTTACGCTGCTTTCCTCGCTCTCTGCTCGAAAATCGAGATCGCGCGCGGGTGGCAATAATACATCGAGAATCCGGTCTTCAGCACGATCTTCCGCCAGCGGGTACATTTTTCTGATTTCCCGTTCACGTCCCTGCTTGATAGCGGATTCCACTAAATCACGAATGATGGAATCGACATCGCGCCCCACATATCCTACCTCAGTAAACTTAGTCGCTTCCACCTTGATAAATGGCGCATCTGCAAGCTTTGCCAGCCGTCTCGCAATTTCTGTTTTACCGACGCCGGTCGGACCAATCATCAGGATATTCTTGGGCGTGATTTCCTGTCGCAGCGGATCACCCACTTGCTGTCTGCGCCAGCGGTTCCTGAGCGCAATCGCAACGGCGCGCTTGGCACTAACTTGGCCGATGATATGTTTGTCCAATTCGTGAACAATTTCCTGTGGGGTCATTTGTGACATAGTAATAGCTTCTCAGAAGGAGTAAATCAAATTAATCGAGCGACTCAATAACGTGAACCTGATTGGTATAAATATCAATATCACCCGCGATGGTCAGTGCTTTGGCAACAACCTCTCTGGCAGGCAAATCGGTATTTTCCAACAGCGCCCGCGCCGCTGCCTGGGCATAGGCTCCCCCGCTGCCGATGGCGGCCAAGCTCATTTCTGGCTCGATCACATCGCCAGCTCCAGTGATGATCAGAGTGGCCTCTCCATCAGCGACCACCAGCATTGCCTCCAGGCGCCGCAAAATACGATCGGTACGCCAATCCTTGGCGAGTTCAACCGCAGAACGCATGAGATGGCCTTGATGTTTTTCCAGCTTGCCTTCAAAACGCTCAAACAAGGTAAATGCATCCGCGGTTCCGCCCGCAAACCCTGCCAAAATCCTGCCATGATGAAGCCTACGCACCTTGCGCGCGCTGGCTTTGGCAACGACCGTACCGAGCGTTACCTGCCCATCGCCCCCCAATGCAACTTGTTTGCCCCGTCGTACGGATACTATGGTGGTCATGTGTCCTAATCTATTTCTGAAAAAGAACAATTATAACGCTGATTCAAAAGTGACACGTAGTTGAAATAATGAGAATCGGTTACTTTTGCAAAAATAATCAACTATTTTAAAAAATTAATAAAACTTGTTTATCAATAGATTGAAAAAGCCTCATGAGTTTTACAACCTGAATCCGATTTTCCGCCGCCTCTAAAGTGATTACATAGTGCAATGCGGTCAATGGTTATCGCCTACATAAAGGTGGGGCAAGAATGTCAAAGACAGCTTGATTCTTCTATTTGGACGCAAGAAAATTGATAGAGAAATCATATATAACCATACTGGTTCCCAAACGGTTTCTAATCATGATTATGCCTACGACACTAACACTAAAGAATATTCCTGATGAATTATATAAGCGCCTCAAGGCATCAGCTGAAGCGCACCGACATAGCCTGAATAATGAAGTGATTGTATGCCTTGAAACGGTATTGCTCCCGGAGCGAATCTCAGTAGAAGAGCGTTTGGCACGAGCAAGAGTGCTTCGAAACAGCCTGCCAAAGGATAAATTTCAGCCACAGGATATTGATTCACTCAAACGCGAAGGACGGCCATGATTGTGGTAAATACCAACATCATGGCTTATCTTTATTTACCAGGTGACTTCACACATCTTGCGGAAACGCTGCTTCAACATGAACCTGAATGAGCTGCTCCTGTACTATGACACAGCGAGTTTCGCAATATTCTAGCTGGATACATACGCCGGCGTTATTTAAGTTACGAACAAGCCAGAGATATTCAGGCAGAAGCAGAAAACCATCTTCAGAGCTTAGAGTTTGAAGTTGATTCTCATAGCGTACTAGATTCGTGCGTGAGACTGGCTGCTCAGCCTATGATTGCGAGTTCATAGCCCTTGCTATGAAACTAGGCACAACCTTATATACAATGGATGCAAAGCTGCTACAAGCATTTCCCCATCACGCCACTGCATTGACAGCTCAAATGTAGGTTTAACCATGACACGTACTTTCCTGATCGATATAAGATCCGTGACTAAAGCATGGTTCAAGCACATTGTAGTGGGCACTACCAGTATACGTGGGCCCAAGTTAGTAAACATTTTGGTGTGAACTACGTGACCGTCAGCTGGGTAGTCAAACAGGCAGAAAAGAGAAAATAGGAATATCAAATGTAAGGCTTGAACATCCCGCTGGAATTTTCAAGTATTTTCGTTGATTTTTGTACGCATCTCATAGACACGATTTTGCTTCAGCATTTTGAATATAATGCGGCAAAGCTGCCGGCCAAGCGCACGAATTGCCTGATTATGTGATTTTCCCTCAATCCGTTTTTTTTCATAATAACGCTGTGATTCAGGTACGCATTTTCGATGCTTGTCTACAGCGGCCATCATCGCACCTTTAGCTCGTGTGTTGACATGTTTCGGTGCTTTTGAGCCTCGAAACTTCCCTGAGCTGTTATCAAGGTTGGCCATCCCCAGATAAAGCGCCAGACTGCGTTCACCGGCAAACCGGTCAATGGTGACAATCTCACCCGCCAACTCTGAGGCACAGATCACAGCGAACCCCGGAATACGATCCATTAACTTGGCAGCTTGGGATGCTTGCATTAATGTCTTGCAACGCGACTCCAACGCCTGGATATCGTGTTTGAGTGCCAGGATGCGCCGGGCATCTTCAATGATCATTTCGCTCACCCATTCCACTTCATGACTAAATGATGCATGCGATTGCCATGCACGAATTTCCGCAGCGAACTTGCGGCCCACGCCAGGAATCTTCAGCAAAGCAGATAGGCGCAGACGCGACAGCCTGGTCAATTCGTCAACGCGGGTGATAAAGCGCAAGAACCAGAGATTATCAGCATCTTTGGTGATATCCAACAGACCGGGGCACACTGCATGAAGATCGCCCTGAAAGCGACTTTGTACACGGCTCTTTTCATCCACCAAAGCGCGACGGCGGCGGCTTAACCGTTTGAGCATGTCGTTTTCCCGTGGTGCCGGCATGATTTCCTGAAGAACCTCTTTGGCCAACGGCAGGTGATCTCGTAGCTGGAATAGTTCCAGGCCTTTACAGGCATCAATGCGGTCATTCTTGGCCGCAGCCGGAAAAATTTCCTTAAAACGAGCCAGTTTCAGGTTATTGATGTTGTAGAATTGATAACCGCGCACCCTCACCAGGATGTCCAAAAGGCGAGCATAGCCATTGTGGCCTTCCATGGCCCTACTACTGTACCGCCATGGCAGCGGTGATGATGCTCAATGCGCTCAAAGAATGGTGTGAAACCTTCCGGGCGATGCAGAATATCAAATTCGTCCAGTACATCACCATTAGGTAAACCTATCGCCACACTGTGTTGGCGGCATCCAATATCAATGCTGACATATATTTGTGAGGTATTATTTATGATCATGGAGTCTCCGTATGATTACGACTAAACCGATAAATCATCCGTCGGTCTCGTCTACATACAGAGCCACAATCAAAAGAATCGGCACCATCCCGGACGACACACCGGATGGATGACGCAGGAGGACGGGGACGGCATTTCAAGCCTGGCGAAACAGAATCCCTGCCGCTGACCCCAAGAGACACATCCCTATCCATATTACTATATTAATCTATGGTTCTGTGGTGTGTCATCCTGCAAAATACGATGGTAGACCCTGAGGTGTACTGCCCTTTTGAAAAGGGCTAAGAATGATGAAACTTATGAGTTTTCTATCTGCTTAAAGCTCCACTTGAGACTCTAATTTTTACAATCGCTTTTTAATGCTCATTTCAATAGTCGCCTTTCTAACTCGACTAATCTTTGCTCAAGCTTCTCGGTTTTAATGAGTTTTCCAATCTGGGACAGTATATAAACCAATCTAGAAGCATTTGAAGTATCAATTTTAGAAGTCCATGCATCGCGGTATACCCACGGCATTTCACGCCTACAATCTTCAATGGCTACAAGCTTGATCTGACTGCTGAGTCGTGAGAATAGCAGGCAGTCTCAGTCAAATCAGGCGTGCTGTGCCAACGCACACTTATTTTGTATCTGCCTATAACGCCGGAATTTAGATTCATCAGTTCAAAGAAAATCCCTCTGATTCTTCCTCTCACGCAACCGCGCGTGATGTAACGGGTAGGGTTGAATGACGGAAACTGTTGGAACGATTAGAAGGTTGTACCACAGACCGCTGGAAATTGCCGGGCAATTGTCATTTTTTTGCATACTCTCTCATGTTTTTTACACATTTTCTTTATATCTCATTAAAGCTTCTGCTTATTTTAATTTTCATCAAGAGAATATATATTTCCTCCAACTTAATTTATGTATTAAATCAGGTGTTTAGCTCAACCTGATCTGTTAAACCTAAATTAAGTTTGATTTTGCGTGTGATTTAACGAAGGCAAAGGCGTTAGTTTTAACGCTTAAGTAATTGCTGGTAAAAACAGCAAGTCCACGTTTTTTAATTTACTTATTATCTAAGGAGAAGATTCAATGAAAGCTAAATCATTAAAAATGTTTGTCGCTGCTTTTATATCATTGTTCGTCTTTACCGCAACGATGCCTGTCTTTGCTCAGACCAGTGATGATGAGGGGAAACCACAAATACAATTAATCCAGCCCACCAACTCGTGTGGAGTTACAGTCAACAATTCACCTGGTGGGTTGGGAGTAAAAATAACACAGCTTACCCCGGGGGAGCCGTGTGAACACGCTGGACTCGAAGTAGATGATCTAATCATTGCTATCGAAACTCATCCAAGACAATTCGAACCTGTAAGTACGCGGAGACAATTGGAGAACGCATTGCACAATGCACATGGAAACGTTAGATTTATCGTTCAAGATCACCGAACAGGAGATATCTTTTTGATTCGCGTAAGACTCCCGTAACGACCATATCTGGTTTTCGGCCAGGCATATACTCTTCCCATGGATTCCAGCGATCGTCTTGCAGTGATGAAGTAATGACGAATCTATGTGGAGGAGTATCAATGAAGAACTTTACTGTCACAGCCTTAGTATTCGGTTTTTGCGTCCATCAGCCAGGGTCGACGTGTTTTTAGAACTATAGTCAAATGGGGTGTATGGAGATTCAAGCGGTTACCTGTTTTTGATCTCCCGCTTGTTAAATGCCGTTAACAAATTTAACTCTGGATCCAACCAGTTAATCAAAAAGATGTTATGAAATATCTTATCTCAACACTATTACTGCTATTACTGTTCCCGCCTTTATCTTGAAGTGAGAATGCATATTTTTCTGAAAATATCCTGAGTATTGAAGAAGTTTCAGTTCCACCTGGTAAAGTTGTAAATGCTAAATTTAAATTAGCAGAAGATGGTCGATGGGATTTATTGCAATACCAATATGCTGAAGAACAAAAACAAAAGGAGGTAAGACAGATTGCTTTTGGGTTTGATAGCGGCTTTTGCTTTGGATATTGCAATACTCATGTATTGATTAATCCATACAAAATTACACTAACAAAGATACCTAACGCAACTTACTTTAGAACTTACTTTAGGGTCAGGCCTTACATTTGACACAGATAAGGAAGTATTTAAATGTGAGCGGCACGATTGCGCGCCAAATACTCAAATGAACTGAAAGGAGATGATATAAATGTCAAATGTAAGGCCTGACTCTGAGGTGTAGTCAAGCTCTACCTCGTGCGTCTTTCGGTAACGGTTAGATTTCGTGTTCCCTAGCACACTCATCGCCCGCACTCGGCCTCACTGCTGTTCGTGTTCTTACGGTCGTGCTTTTGCTACGCGCTTCTTTCAGGTTAACCTCGCGGTTTCCCCCTTGCGCCTCACTACGGTTGTCGTTACTAAGTCCGGTTATCTCCTCTCAGATAACAAGTTTTAACCCATGCCGGGCACACTAGGCGTAATAGGCGAAGCCGTATTGCGCCACCATGATCAGATTTAACATTCTTGGCACATGAGCAATCTTCTACCTCTACGGTATCGAAACCACTTCTGCTGGTGGTATGCCGTTGAAGTTTGTGGCTGTTGCCCAGGAATAGGCACCAATATTTTCACAATAGACAAGATCTCCGATCTCCAATTCTGGCATATCTTCGCTCACTGAGATGATGTCCAGCGAATCACAGGTCGGTCCGGCAAGGGTAGTGATTTGTGTGACCCCTCTACGGAAGGTACGGTACTGGTATTTCGCGTGATCGTAGATGATGCCGGACAATGATCCGTACACGCCATCATCAAGATAATACCAATGCTTGTTGCCACGAATCGATTTTCCCACAACCTGCATGACCAGATAGCATGCCGGCCCAACGAACGCCCGGCCTGGCTCAGCGATTATCTGGACATCCGGACCGAACAGGCGTTTCAATTCCTTTTTTATTTGGATGGACATAGGAGCGAAGCTATCCTTATCCTGCTCAAAATGACGAATCGGAAAGCCGCCACCGATGTCGAGGATCTCCAAGGGCGACTGCTTCAGCTTAGCCTCATTGAATATCATTGACGCCATTTCAAGGGATGCGAGATAGTTCTCCTCGTTGGTATTCTGCGACCCAACGTGAAAACTCACTCCCACCGGTTTTAGTTTCATTTGAAAGGCTTTGATAAGGAGAGGAATGGCATCGACCGGCTCGGCCCCGAATTTTAAGGACAGCTCGACGAGCGAGCCGACATTCGGCACTTTTATCCTTATCAAGACGTGCGCACCCGGCGCATGTTTCGCGATCTTGTTGAGCTCGTATTCTGAATCGAATGTCATTAACCGTACACCGTGCTGGGCCGCAAACTGCAAAGCCTCTGGCCGCTTGACTGTGTTCGCAAAGATTATGCGATCGGGTGTAACGCCGAGATCGAGCACTGCTTTCATCTCCTGAGTCGACGCAACGTCGAAACCGATTCCGTACTCTGCAAATATCTTCAGCACGAAGGGATGGCTGTTCGCTTTGACCGCATAGAACGGCTTAACGCTTGGCAGTAGCGTCTGAAACTTCTTCACCTGCTCGATGAGCAGGCTCTCGCTAATCAAAAATAGCGGCGTGCCGTGCCTTTTTGCAAGGGAGCTGATGATTTTTCTCAACGCTGTCGTGTTTTTCTTCATCGGCAGGCCAATTTATGAAACCTTATATTTGACGTTCCTGATTTCTCTTTTTAGTCTGTTTCACCGCCCGGCTTACAGGGTCGTAAGGCTATAGGGTGTCAACAGGCAAAGTCATATGGCACCGCCATGACGAAGTTTAACATTCGAGCTGCTAAATATATATAGGTAAAATAAATGCTCTTTATCAATCAAATTCTATCGCTATGCTAAGTGATGACAAAAACCCAGGCAATAATTTAATTGCATACATTTTTTATAGACATACATACCTCATATCGCCTTTCAGATAACAAGTTTTAGCCCATGCCGGGCATGCTAAAGCGCCATACGCTTCGCTATTGTGCTCTGCGCGAGCTGCCAAGAGGCTGGCCAGAAGACTATCAGGTATGATTAAAAATGGAATTAGAACTGAGGAGAAAAGAATTTATGCCATAGTGTGCCATCGAAGCTGACGGCCCATGCGTCTCTGTTCCTGGCAGCGATATTTTTCAAACCACCAACTTCTTCATATTGACTGAAAGTGACACCATCATCTGATGAGCTCGATACGGTGCCATCTTTTCCGGTTAACCAGATCAAGCCATTTGGTGCAATGGCAATATCTTCTATCTCGTTTGCTGCTGTTTCGCTCCAGCCTCCTGAGGCCAACTTCCACACAGTGCCATCGGATTTCACTGCCCATACCATACTTTCTGATTTAACAGAAATCCGACTAAAATCACTTCCCTCAATCTGTATGAAGCGCTGCCCTTGATCGCTACTAAGCCATACCGTGCCATCTTTTCCAACCACCCAAACTTTTTTGCTATCGGGTGCAACAGCCACATCTTCTATTTCTTTTGCCGCTGTTTCGCTCCAGCTGTCTGTGGCAAATTTCCATAAGGTACCATTGGACTTAACTGCCCATACCACACCATCCGGTCCAACAGCTATTCGGCTAAAACCGCTCGTCTCCATCTGCGTGAGTGAGGATGCGTAGATATTATCCGACTTCCAGACAGCGCCGTTCTTGTCGGTCAGCCAGACGATGCCGTTAAGTGCGACAGTCACATCCCTCATGCCGTTTATGGGTGTACGACTCCAGATTTCAGCCTGAACTAACAAAGGATACATACCACATAGTAGACATGCGATCAGCAAACTTCGCAATAAGCGCCCTTCTCGATGAGCAGATATCATTGGCAAACCTCCCCAGTTTTTCGGCAATCCTGAATCAATCGAAACGCGGCAAGCTGTGCAGCAGAGGAATCAGTCTATATTCAATCACATCATACTACAGTTCATAAAATATCGACCTGTAGACCTGGCTACCGATACACAGCACAGCACTGCACAGTAAAGAGCAGGCTCTTTACTCCAACCCTTACCCGTGTTTCTGTACTCCTCGGTACTAAATAATCAGCTATGGCTATTAGACGTATTTACCCAGATATCGATGCGCTGACCCATGGTTTCAATCGTGCAATAGCCATTCGTCAGCAAATGAAGACCGGCAACATCCTGTCCAATAACAGTGGGAAAACCTCGAATCCCCCATTGAATAGCTTGGCGGAAATGATCCTGTGTTGTCTGTTTAGCCACATCCGACGTAAACACTTGCGAAAATGATTCGGCAGAGATACCGACATCTGTCGCGAGTTGAATCAGCGTTTGCAACTGGGTCACATCGATCAGCTCAACGTAAAAAGCATGTTGAATGGCAGCGAGTAACGGAAAGGTATACAATGAATCGATGAGCATAGCGCTAACCACAGCACGGCACGCAGGTTCGGTATCGTAAATGAACTCCGCTGGAAGAGCCCCTTCAAACGTGAAGGGTTGTCCCGTCATACGCTGGACGTTATGCCAGTGCTGCAGTATCTCTGCCCGTTTCCCGGGGGTAAGCGGTTCGGTGGTGCCGGCACGCAGCCCGCCCACTACCAGCTTCATCGTCAGGCGCTCGCCATAATCATGCCTGATGGTTTCAATGACGGGTGAAAATCCCCAGCACCAGGAGCACATCGGATCAGCGATATACCACACTATGCGCGCATTCATTTCGGCAAGCAGAGCAAGAAAAAGATAGTTTATGCAGCGGTGCGCGATGCTTTCTTACGCTCATGTTCCAGCAGTAAGCGTTTACGTATCCGTATGCTTTTTGGCGTAATTTCCGCCAATTCATCATCCGCAATGAATTCAATGGCGGATTCCAACGTGAGCTGGATCGGTGGTGTCAGCACCACGGCTTCGTCATGGCCGGAGGCACGAATATTGGTCAATTGCTTACCTTTGATCGGGTTGACCACCAGATCGTTATCGCGGCTATGAATCCCGATCACCATGCCTTCATAAACCGGATCGCCCGGACTGACAAACATGCGTCCCCGCTCTTGCAGCTTCCACAGGGCATAGGCGACTGCTTCGCCATATTCGGCAGAAATCAGTACCCCGTTTCGGCGTGCTGCAATTTCCGAGCGCATCGGTGCGTATTCATCGAAGACATGACTCATCATGCCGGTACCGCGTGTCATGGTCATGAATTCCGATTGAAAGCCAATCAGACCCCGTGCAGGGATACGATAATCCAGTCTGACCCGGCCATGCCCATCCGATACCATATCAAGCAAATCGCCACGGCGCATCCCCAGCGCTTCCATCACGGCACCCTGGTTTTCTTCATCGACATCCACCGTGAGCACTTCAAAAGGTTCGCATTTTTCCCCATTAATTTCACGAATCACCACGCGGGGGCGGGAAACAGCTAATTCATAACCCTCGCGCCGCATATTCTCCAACAAGATCGTCAAATGCAATTCGCCACGCCCGGAAACCAGGAAAGAATCAGTCTCACCCGTTTCTTCCAGCTTGAGCGCTACATTGGTGAGCAGTTCTTTTTCCAGACGCTCGCGCAACTGGCGGCTGGTGACAAACTTTCCTTCTTTGCCCGCAAAGGGAGAAGTATTGACCTGAAAAGTCATGGACAGGGTTGGCTCATCCACCTTCGGCATTGGTAACGCTTCGGGATGATCGATATCTGCCAGGGTCGTGCCGATGCTGAGCTCTTCAATTCCGTTCACTAACACGATATCGCCTGCTAATGCTTCACTCAGCGGCACGCGTTCCAGACCACGGAAACCAAACACCTGGTTGATGCGCGCTTTCTTGGGGGTTTGCTCCCCCGTCATGACCATTACCTCCTGAGCAGGCTTGAGTCGTCCGCGCGCGATGCGTCCCACGCCAATGCGTCCTACAAAGCTCGAATAATCAAGCGCATTGATTTGCAATTGCAGCGGTTCGTCAGGATTGCCAGTAGGTTCAGGCACATGCTTGAGAATAGTTTCAAACAACGGACGCATATCCGGGCTGGTTTGCTTCGGATCCAAGGTAGCATAGCCATTGAGTGCGGAGGCATACACGACTGGAAAATCCAGCTGCGCTTCCGTTGCATTCAGTTTATCAAACAGATCGAAGGTATGGTTGATCACCCAATCCGGTCGCGCACCAGGGCGATCGATCTTGTTAATGACGACAATCGGCCGTAGCCCCAGCGCCAACGCTTTTTTGGTGACAAAACGTGTCTGCGGCATCGGTCCTTCCACGGCATCCACCAGCAACAACACCCCATCCACCATCGACAACACACGCTCGACTTCCCCGCCAAAATCGGCATGCCCAGGTGTATCTACAATATTGATATGCACTCCCTCATAATCGACTGCGCAATTCTTGGAAAAAATCGTGATGCCACGCTCGCGTTCAATATCGTTGGAATCCATGACGCGTTCGGCAATGGTCTGATGCGCGGCAAACGTTCCTGCCTGATGCAGCAATTTGTCTACCATGGTGGTTTTTCCATGATCAACGTGAGCAATAATAGCGATATTACGGAGTGGGCGTGACATATAGTTTAAGTACCTAAGAATTTAACTTGAAATGGATGCGAACAAGAAATAATTATACACTAAATCAGTGACATAATCAGTGATTGTGACGACCCCTAAACTTGAACGATTCCACTAGCCCCTTTGCAGTGAGCATGCGATTCACGTAGTGATTGCACATCTCTTAAGGGAACTGCGTATCAAAAAACTGAAAATGATTATCAACTGTTAATTTATCTGCCCGAGATTTGAGCTGGGATAATCATTAATCTCTTAATTGATGATTATCCAGTTAGATAGTCAAATCTTTCATAGTTTCCAGAAAACTGAGAAATTATCTTATTTATAATGAATTGAGAAGGTGCTGCTGAACAACCGCATGGATCATATGGCTGATTTCACATATTTCTGCCATTGAAAAATTAAAATTGTATGCAAATGTAGGGTTGCCTGCCTATTTGTTATTCATTAGTATCTTGAGGCTTAAAGCTAATTGCATAGAGTAATGATCAATATTGACAGCATTACTCATAACAGAAGAGATGAGATGAGCGAGACATCGAGCCAGAGAAAATCCTCTCTAGATCAATAGCATACACTGACGTTAACTCGAAAGATTGAATTCAATTGTTAGTTTAGAAACATTCTATTTTCCTCTTTATTTAAGCATGCTCTCTCTTCGAGAATACTGAATACTGGAGGTACTAGATGACTATCAAAGTCTGGTTTCGCTGGATGGATGGCTATCAGAAACAAGCTGCTGATGAAATCGTTGATCGATTGCATCAACAGGACATCGATGTACACGACTATGATAATAGTTTTTCCTGCATGGCAGGCGTGATGTTTAGTAATGAGGTCACGCCAAAGATCTGCAAACAATTACGCGAACTTAGCCGTAATGGTCAGATAGCCGTGCTTGCCTGTTGTAACACGACTATTACGGGTGATGCCGTCTGGCAGCTATTGGAAGCAGGCGCTTGTGACGTCTTAGTGAGTTCGCAAGATAATACCCTCATCCATGAGATCATTGCTCGTCTTCAACGCTGGGGGGCGGTGCACCGTCTGGTGAATTCACCCGTAGTGCAGAATGTATTAGTGGGAGAAAGCCAGGTTCTGAAGGCGATTCTACGTCAAGTGGTGGAAGTGGCCCATTTCACCGATGCGTCGGTTTTGATCCTTGGTGAGAGTGGTACTGGCAAGGAATTGCTGGCAAATCTCGTGCATGCCTTGGATCCCCGTGCGAACAAGGGCAATTTGGTCATTCAGGATTGTACCACGATCGTGCCGGAATTATCCGGCAGCGAGTTCTTCGGTCATGAGCGGGGTGCTTTTACTGGCGCGGTGTCTTCCCGTGATGGGGTGTTCGCGCTTGCCAACGGTGGTACGTTGTTTCTCGATGAAGTAGGAGAACTCCCTCTGACACTGCAAGCCCAGCTATTGCGGGTTATTCAAGAACATACCTTCAAACGTGTCGGGGGCAACACTTGGCAGCAAACTTCCTTCCGCTTGATTTGCGCCACCAATCGCGATCTTTGCGCACAAGTGCAACGCGGTGAATTCCGTGCGGATCTCTATTACCGTATCGCCAGTTATGTTTGCCATTTGCCGCCTTTACGGGAACGTCCTGAAGACATTCTTCCCTTGGCCAATCACTTCCTGAAGGTATTCCTCCCCAATCAAGGCCCCCCTGAGCTGGATGCTTTAGTACAGGAATACCTGCTGCGTCACGAATACCCTGGCAACGTACGTGATCTCAAACAGGTTGTAGCACGTATGCTCTGCCATTACGCCGGGCAAGGAGCAATCACGGTAGGCTGCATCCCTCCGGAAGACCGACCAAATCATACTGGTTACTGGAGCACATGGTGCGACGGTGGCTTTGAGCGCGCTATCCGCGTCGCTCTGACGCGCGGTGTGAATCTCAAAACCATCAGTCGGGAAAGTAAAAATGTCGCTATCCGAATTGCTGTGAATGAAGCTAGCGGCAACCTGCAAAAAGCTGCCCAGCGTCTGGGCGTTACTGACCGTGCACTTCAGATGCGTCGGGCAGCGCAGCGCCAGGAAAATTTTTAGCGTATCTCACAAAAATAACCAAATACGCAACAAGATAGACAATATGCTCTATCTCACATGACCAATAAGCTAAAATCGAGCGCTTGCAGTCATTATTTTCGCTGAACCAGCTAACTTGCCTGTCACTATTGATGATTTGCCATTTCTAGCTACGCTAATTAAATTTAGAAAATTTCCTCCTGAAATCAAGTTTTCCTGGGATGGCGGCAGTCCTAATGCCTTGATCTTGGTCAGTTCAACTCCCGGATGCAGCCACGGCCCGTCGGAGCCAAACAAGAGTTTATTTGCTCCCGCTCGTTTGACGGCTTGTTTCAGCAAATCAAAGCGTCGTATACCAGAAGTATCAGCGTAGATATTCGGATGGCGAACCAGATGGTCGATCACAGCAAGTTGAGCACGCCAGTCATCGGCAAAACTGCCGAGATGCGGAATGATAAAGTTAACATCTGGATATTCTTGAGCAAGTAGCTCGCAGACCGATACTTCACCCGCTACATCGTACAGCACCGGCAAATTGTAAATGCGCGCAACTGCACAGATTTCGCGTGTGATGGAGGCATCGTGGCGGTGAACTTTGATGCCCACGAAACCATAGCACTCAACGGCAATCTTGACCAGTTCATGCACACGTCCCCGATCACGTGCAGAATGGACAAAAGCAAAGCCGAAAAAGCGCTTAGGATTCTTCGATACGATGCGTGCCACTTCTTCATTGGCTATGGCATAGTTTGAATGAAAAGCAGCAAACAGTACCGTTTTGTGTATTCCTGCTGCTGATGCGCGTCGCAGATAATCGTGCAATGCTGCCCGGGTGTCCCAAGGGCCGGTCAAGCCATCGCCTGTTCCGGCATGACAGTGGCAATCAATGATCACGGTCCACCTCCTCTTAGAAATTAAAAGGGACTTACCATCTCAAGAGATGGAGCATTTGGTTAGGAATAGCCGATGAACTATCCATATGAGCGCTCCGCCCTCGACAAACAAGATTCCACCGTCAGCAGGAGCCACGGACGAGGCGACCGAAGCATTGGCAATCGCGATGACGCTCTGTCCTGCTCCAAATTGGCTGGTAGTCTCTAAACAGATATTGCCACCGGCTGAACGACAATTTCATATTTCCCCGCGGGAGCTATCTGGTTAGTGTTGACCAACTCGATATCTGGGCTCGGTCATTGATTCTGATGAAACTGCGCCCCCGCGTTTACCTGCTTATTTGATACGCAACACAGGTTGGTTATACTCGGTTTGTCGCACCCACCTTTAAAACGGCAGATGCAGAGTCAAGTTTTCTATCATTTATGTAATAGAGACAGTAGCCCCTGTATTTCTCCTGTAAGTTGGGATGTTTTTCTTGGGCAGAAGACGTTTTCTGTTTGCTCCAGTTTTCAAACTCGTTCTCTGGCTTTTACTGTTCCTCATTCAATTCATCAAGAAATTCATCAAATTCTTCAAGTTCCGGTTGGATACCTTGTCTTTGTTCCAGCGCAAGCCCATCCTCAAGAAAGCGGACAAAATAATCAGTAACCTGCTGAATTTCTGCAGATAAGGGAAGCAACTTGCTATTAACCCTCATGATGTCATCTACCCGCTTGCGCTTGGCAGGCTCCGCGCCATGGTACAGTGCGCCTGTCACCCAGAAATATTTCAGATATCCATGGGTATGAATAGCAATCGTCTGCCAAGCTTGTCTGGAGAGCTTGGGAGGTTTCTTGCCAGGCTCCAGCGGTAACTCCGCCACGCCTTTCTCGTTCTTCGAGTTAGCAATAAAATCATGATACCGGCGAAGGCTTTTCTTGCCATAGTAGGCATTCAGATTATCTGCTAAAGAACGTGAGGAATCATAGACGCTTCCGATATTGATTCCATCGATATCTCCAATTAAATCAGACCGGCTCGCTTCCCTCACAAGATAGTAATTCAGGTCCAGTGGATCGTTTTTGTCTATGGGGTTCCCGTATTTGTCAGTTGCAAGCCAAAAATGCTGAATATAACGTTGCAAAGCACTACCCAAATCGCCCGACCAAGTCACGATTAGTTCCGGTCGGATTGGTATTGGAACACTCTGATTCTTATTCGGCTCCTGCTTTGGCGAGCCTTCAATCCCGGCAAGTACATGTCCTATTTCAAGCCACTCTCCTTTGTCATAGAGCATTTTGTAGAGCCGAAGCCGCTTTTCTGCGGCTTGTTGCGCGGGATTACAATGTTTGGGCTTGGCTTGAAGCCGTTCTTCATCGGGAGTGCAAAACTTAAACAGTGGCTCTACGTTCCGATGTCGATACAATATCCAGTTGAATGGCCCGATGAACTGGGGTTCTCTGGCATTACCATGAAAAACCTTTCGCACCGAGGCTAGAAACTGCAAGTGGGTTTGCCACCCAGGGCGGGTCTTCTCCTTAGGGTCAAAACGACCGATAGGAACCCGGCCAGGTCGATTAGCTCCACCACTACTTTGGTTCCAAACCTCTTGCCGTTTCTCAGCGCCAATATCACTTTTATTGTGAGACGGCGAACCAGGTAAGGTTTATAGCCGATCCAGGTCGATGTGGTAAACGCCCCGTCGCGCTTGACAGAAGAGAAACTTGCGCTACTTGAAGAGATAGCGCCGCCAATTTCAACATTGGCCCATACCTTACCCAAAAGCCATTGGCTACGATCGAGATCGTAATCATAGTTCCGACGGGTTCCCGCTTTTTCAATTTGAACCCTTCCGCTTAGCTTTACCGATCCATTGTATGACGATGGAGGTTTTCTAATAAACCCCTGGTATTGCCCACTATCCCCTAACGTCAAGATAATCTCAGGAAGGCCATCGATCTTGAGCTTGTCAAGCGACAGCACCGGCATTGTGCCACCTTCTTCAAATTCCTCTTCGCTCAATTGGCCAATATATTCATCATATTTTTCATTTTCCGGTTTCTTGAGCGCCCAGTTTTCTTCCCGTTCGTCATAATCCTCGATTTCTTGCTGGCGCTTTTCACTCTTACGAATGACACTTTCCCAGAAAGATGAACGACACTTAATATGAGCCGCATAGTCATTATCTAATGGAAAGACTGGCGGCTGCGTTTGCAGAAAATGAATTGGAAATGCTCCTCGTCGATAGGTCGAGTGAGCCATGATGTGAGTGGCAATCCATTCATTCACGGCTGCCTGTGCATCTGCTGCACAAAATGCTTCAAATTCGTGATTCAGGACATTGATGAGGATGGCCAATCGGCCACTAGGCATACTAAATACCTGGGTTCGACGATTGCGCGCTAATCGATCAACAGCTCCCCGACTAATATCAAATCTTCTTAGGGGTCCCATGCCACTACGCACATCAGGAGCACAGAGGTGATCAGCTCCAAAAAACTTCCGAAACTCATACAGTGAATCCAAGTCTTTCCCGATGTTGCATGCACGAAATTGGATCTCACGGATGCCTTGGGCTTGCAAGCGCAGCATTTTATTGATAAGCCTATTCACTCGATCTTGTTTGTTGGTAACTTTTCCGGGGAATAGGGAATCCACGAGTGAGTTGAGGCGAGCTTGAACAATCCTCTTAGCTGCATCTACTGTGGAGACTTTGGGGGTTATCTTTGGCCATCCAGCCACCATCTGTTGCCATGTTTTGGAATGCATGACTTCCACAATCCGCCGCCATCTATCTAAATCCATCCCAGAAGCTCGTCCCCAGAAAGTATCACTTTCTTTAGCCCAGCGGACCAAGGATCGAACAGATTCAATACCCCCCAGGATGAACAAAGCATTTTTTGTTGCAGATATTCTAGTTGAGCTTGCCAAAGGCATAGTCAAGCCATAAGGGTTCCCATGAGCATCAATCACGAAGTTCTTTTGATTCGATGCCAGCATCAGATCGATGAGATTCTCGAAATTTGACGGTTTCAAGATGGTTATTCGTTGAACTTTTAAATTTCCAAGCTGCGGAAATGAGTCAAAGTATTTTTTTCCGTTCTTGTCAGCGACAAAAGCATCTGCTTTTCCACTATCACTAACCTCAGCCAATAATTCCGCATATTCGGCCGGGTCGGTTAAGCCGCCGGTTTGTCCCTTTTCAGATTTCTTCGCTTCGACCAAGGCGCGCCGGGTCTCCGAGCCGGCGATGCCGTTGGCCCTAAGACCCCGCTGTTGCTGAAACCGGCGCAACGCGCTCCGCATCGCCGCGTTCATAATGCCGGTGACCGGGAGCCGTAGACCCAAAACCTGATTCAATGAACTTTGCACCCAGTGGACGAACGCAGTGCCGTGCACGGGACAGGCACAGGAGACAGATTCACCTTCAACCTTGTCCACAAACAACGGAGGAGATGAATACCTCCATATACGGCGCTTGGACGACCAAGGCGTGCTGCCCCGCATTCCCTCCTTCCATTTGGAGTAGGTTAGCTCAGCACCGAAAGTCTCTGGATCGAATTCGCTCTCTTCTTCCCCAAATTCGGAAGAAGCCTTAAATGGCTGCTCTTTAAAACTGTATTCATTGCTCATGACTAAACTCCATAATTATTCTTCCAATGTGCTGGCGTTTATTCCGGGCTTACAGCGGTTATTCACAGAACAGAAGAGTAAAGGGTGTCCTCATCAAGGCGGTAGAAACAGCAACCATTCGCGATCCTCTGGTAAGTTGTTCCTGGCAAAGAATGCGTTTTCCTCGATAGTGTTCGCCCTCTCTACAATGAAATTCACTCCGACCCTATTTCACTTGCATTCATTTTTGTTCTCCATTTTTAGGACCCCCGGCTAATTACGTTTTTATGATATTTGTCGCCGTCTTCACTCCTAATTCATTTCATTCTTGAAGTCGGTATTTTTGGAAAGTTGTTGGTGAACTCCGCGACACGCCAACTCAGCCTCACGAATATCCTCACCAGTAACTAGCCAAAATTGCCTCATCCCAATTTTTTTCACAAGAAATAAACCATGGTCAAAAGTTAGATATGGCTTTCCTCTCGGCTATTGCCTGAGGACCCCATATACGCCGAGGGTCCAGAAAAGAAGGCTCTCTGAACTTTTCTTCATCAAACGGCTCAACATCTAGGAAAAACAGCTTGCCAGGTATGGGGGCATTCGCGCTTGAAGGTTCGGAGACTTTTATTAAACCGAAAGTTAGGTGAACCAGACCATTTGATTTAGTATTGAGGTTATCCAAGCGGCAAGTTATGCGGTTCTTATCAATCTTAGTGTTCAATGTCATTGTTGCAGATGGACTTTTAGCGTCACGCACCAATTCGAATACGTCAATCCGGCTTTTCTGGAGGTCGGGAGTGAAAGTGGCAACGGCGCTAGCAACTCCAAAAGGTTTCACGACTGGTCTTGAGCCACTTCTTTTGCACGCGAGCCTTGACCTTAAGTCTACGGTCGAAGAAAACAGGTACCAAGCCAGCATTTTCTTCTGCTGGTCAAACAGCCCAAACACGACATTGATGTTTCGTTGTCCACCACAGCGCACCTCAAAACTGCTCAGGCCGCGTACCCAATGCGCGGGGTGCAAGAGCGGGGCCTTCTCAATGGTAATTTTTGCTCCCATCTTTGTAAGCGCTCGGCCGACTGGTGTGTTCTGTAGGCGCTTAGCCAGGGCCTTGCTCTGACGCTCTCCAGCGGCTTCTAGCCGCTCGAATTCAAAGTCGAATTCTGCAGTAAGTGGTACCTTGACCGATGCAAGCGGTGTCACCATATCTGTCTCAGCAGGTTTTGCAGCAACACTGCCGGGTGATTTTCCACTTCTCACCGCAATTAGCGCACGTTCTGTATCAGGACCGGCAATGCCATCGACGGGGAGCCCTTGGCGCTGCTGGAAGCTGCGAACAGCGCTCCGTGCCGCCGGATTCATGATGCCGGTAACCGGGAGTCGCAGTCCCAAAACCTGATTCAACGTGTTTTGCACCCAACGCACATACTCGCTGCCATGCCGTGGACAGTTAGGCGCTGGGCAGGTGCAACTATGGGGTGCTGTTATAACGCCCGCAGGCCAGCGCCTATATTTCCCGTGTTTATGAAACGGATAGTTACCACGAGGTTTAGGTTGACCTGATGAGCCAGGTCTTCGGTAAGCAGCAGGCCTAAGCCCGGTTGGACGCATAGGCATACGCTGCCCTCTTCTGATTTCGGCCTCCCATTCTGCCTCGCCTAACTCCGTGTCGAATTCAGCGCTTGATCCACACTCATAACCAGGGTTTCCGTCCAGTTCCCAAAAGTTATCAGTTGCCTCATCCTCGAATTCATCCATTTCGAATGTATTGCCGCCGCTTTCGGGTTCTAGATTCAATGCATATTTCATAATTGATCTCCTTCAGACTTTACTCTGAGCTGCAATCAGCTTCGCTCAATGCGCAGACGGTTCGCCATTTTGTTTGTCAAGGGTCCATACCCCGTCCGCCGGATATTCGCCAAACGCTGATTAGGGCCGGCAACCCTATTTTTTGGCTGCTGCATCGCGAGTCGTTTTTGAAGCAATAGAGATGGCTGTGCATAACGCGCTTCCGCTGCGCGGGCATCGACGGTTTCCGAAGTTAGATCAACCCCCGACACTGCATAGTAGGCATGTATATAGCGCTGAATTTCAGGCCGCCAGTCACGCGCCCAATTTCTGGCCTGTTCCTGATTATTAATATCAATCCAATCGCCATAGCGGATGGAGAGCAAGATCTGCTCCCCTTTTATGGCGAGTTCATGGAAATGTGTGACGGTGACATCCGACCAGCCCTGTAAGCGCTTCATATCATCCACTGCCCCCATCCATGTTTCCTGGTATGGCACAGAATAACGGCCCCGCAAGAACTCCTTCGTTTCGGGCCGTGCCAGCATCCATTGCATCAGCAACATCTCATGGCGTGCAGTCCATGGTAAATCGCCGAACTGGTTGATCGCTCCTTCCGCCAGAATAATATGTACTTCTCGCAGGGCGTTGAGTAATGAGAAAGCATCGGCTTTGATGGTGTTATCATCATCTTCACGGTAAAACAATACTGTACGATAAAGCAAATTATGAAATGCCTTGATAAACTGGGAGCGGCTATCGGCAGATTCCAATTTGGGCACAGCTTTACCTACCAGAGTAATGCCGTATTGACTGTCGTATTCGTAGCAGCGGCGTTGTATGCTTAACCGATTAGGCTCATCCTGGATATATCCCCAAAGAATATTATTCA
Source organism: Nitrosomonas sp. Nm34 (assembly GCF_900113925.1). GTDB lineage: Bacteria > Pseudomonadota > Gammaproteobacteria > Burkholderiales > Nitrosomonadaceae > Nitrosomonas. The sequence continues at coordinate 49,694 of NZ_FORD01000009.1, read as the reverse complement.
GAGGACGTAAAGAATCAAGTGCCAGATTCGCCAGCGGATCCTTTGCGTGCCGCTTCTTGTTTTGGAATCGCAGGGAAATGGCATTCATTGTCTGTACCAGCATGCCTTCCTCGTGCCAATAGGACCAGATGAGCTCCAGGAGGCTCGGGCAGCTGAGCCGATGTTGCAGAATAATATTACAATACGGCGGTCCCTCTTCAGTGCTCAAATTCAATGAAGGAAGAGCGCTGACGATACGTTTCAAATAAGGTAGTGCTCTGTTAGCGCCTAAGGTGGTTGTGAGATAACGCTCTAATGTACCCTGGAGCGTTCCAAAAGAAGTATCATTTAGGTTACCCCGCTCTTTTTCTACCGGCACATTGTCATCACATTTACGTCCGCGAAGACCAGAAGAATTAGGTACGAGAAATCGACCACTGCCAGGATCTCTTGCTCCTTCAATCACGACTCCGCTTTCAAACAGCAAAAATGCCTGTGTCGCTAGCTTTAATAACTGATAGGCATCGGTGCCATAAATGCCGGGTCGCCTGCATAATTCTTCATACCTTTCATTAATCGACGGCGATCCGATCGAGCTGGTTTTAACGAAATTATTAGATGCTTCAATATCTGAAGTACTACACGGCATATTTCGACAGTTATCCGATGTAGAGCTTATCCCTATTGGACCTGAATCCTCAAACTCTGGACAACATACTGCTCTGCCCTGGTCAGATGTGCGGGGGGCGCAAAATACTCGCTCGATAAAATTATTGTATTGTTCAAAGCTAATAGCATTCGTGCGATCCCGTATCGCTGCCCAAAGTGCCTGGTCGTCCGTTGGCGTTCCTGCCGAAGGCTCCAAAGCTGTGCTTGTCTGCCTAACGAAACCTGCATCGAAATACGCAGTCGCTTTTTGTATAAGCGTCGTGATTGCACTTCCCCCCTCTATATCACTATATGTTCCAGTAGAATGGTGAATTCGAATGCGATTTTCTCCAAGATCATTGTCGTCCTTTTCATTTTCCATAATATTTCTCCTCAATTAAAATCAATTGCACCCCTTGTGCTATGCCACCCTCAGGTTCATGAAGATACCTTGGCTATCGGGGGTGTTAGTTCAGGCATTACACAGGCCGCATGAGTTTTTAATGTGCTGCGTATTGCCCAATGGGTCAGCAGCTTGGCCAAAATTGCGCTCTCCTGTTCCGGACTCATCCTGCCATCGGATCGTGCTTGCCCAATCACCGCAAATACCAAAGTCGGAGCAGTGCGATACATCGCTGCGGGCGTCCGCTGCCAGTGATCAAAATAAGCATTTAATCGATCAGGTTGACGATTGGCGGTATCCATGACATCAATTAGTGACTGGCCATGCAAACTTCGAGGCTGATGGTGAATTAACAGGTTGATGAACTCAGGTATCCCGGCTTCAAGCTGATTAACTAAGGTATAACCAGCCGTATCCAAGTCTGCCTTTGGATAAAACGACTTCCAGAGTTGGGCCAGTCGAGGCCACTGCGGATGAGGATAAAGTGCCTGTCCGATAGCGCAACTTAGGATGACCCGAATCCATGGAAAAGGATGGGAATCATTCATATTCATGCGAAAGACAAACGCCCGTGGCAGACTTACCACCCCCATCAAGCCAAGGGTTGAAGTCACCCCTACCCTGGCAACCGACCAGAAATCCGCAACAATTTCCGATATCCACCGTTCCCAGTAACGCCAAATACTATCCTTGACCTCACGCTCCTGTTGTTGCAATACCTGCCGAAGGGAGTTGGTGAGATTCAGCAACGCCGCCGCTTGGTGACCAACCTCATGGATCAATGATGAGGCAATGCCACTACCAATCATCCGCTCGCGCGGCACCCGAATCACGGCCACCGGATTTTCTCCACCACCCGGCAAGCGGGTCCTGGCCCGGCGGATCGCCGCACCCGAGCCACGATCGAGATAACAGATCACGGGAGGTGGCACATAATAATCCTCCAACCTCAATGCATCAGCGGCCACGACATCCAGCCCAGCTAACCAGATACCTATTTCATATTCACTGCGTTGCGTCAAGGCATCTGCAAAAATATCAAGCTGTGAAAGCGTTGCGTTGAAGCGTAGCCGCAGTAAACTCAAACGCTGCTGCGCCTCAGCTGGACGGGTGCTCTCATCGTCCAGGCCTTGCAACCAGTGCAAATAGGATTGCACCTGCAACCGCAATGCATGTCGCCCTGCCATCAGATAGCGATCAATTGCGGTTTGAGCCGATAACGAGGCATTTGCCGCCGGCACAGTTGACTCGGTCAGTACAAACGGTTTTACCTGAGACAGCCGAACTAGCATGGCACGAGCCTCTTGCATTAACATCCAGCGCACATAAACAGGTTTGTTCACCATGAGTGACACTCCAATCAATGCAATGACTACTTGACGCCATACAGAATGATCTTGCTGCCCCGTCTGACCCAACGCCCACTGCGGCCACTACCCGGCAGCGACATAGTAGACATGGACATAGCGGAAGGGGCAGGGCGTAACAGGCCGGGCGCATGCTGCTGGGCTGATGTTATCGCGGCAGATTTTGCCGCTACCTTTGGTTCGATATGAGGAGGGGCACCGGCCGCTTGCTCCGCCGCCGTACTGGCAAAACGTACGAACTGTTTTGCCATTTCAAATTCTTGATCTTCTTCGCTTAGCCCTTCCAGCTCCATACCGTAGATTTCGTTTCCAGCTTCTGCCAATTGACTGGCCAGTGCACCGCCTACGGGACCACCAATCGCTGTGCCTAGCATTGGCAGTGCTTTTTGCGCAGCGCTCTTCAGAATGCCCCTTAGTGCAATGCCGGTTGGAGATTTAATATACTTGCCTACTTTGCTTCCGATTTTTTTGAACAGCTTTCCGATAAATTGATCGAGTTCTGCTTCATCTGTCACACCTAGCAATTCTGCTGCCAAATCCATTTCCTCGGCTTCATCGAGTACTCCTTCCATATCAGCATATTCAAATTCACCGAACTCATAACCAGCTTCAGGTTCCATCTCTGGCTCATATTCCATCATTGTGCGATCAATATCATGCATGGCTTAGTCCTCCAATTTTTAGATCTTCGTTACGCATCGGGTTATGATCAAATCAGTCATCAGGTCTTGCGTTAACGTGTTTGGTTTCATTCTCGTCAGGTCAGCCTGTTCAACCTTGGTTGCCTTCAAATAGATATGCGCAAGGATCGTGCCAGAAATGGTTGCTGCCAGAGCACTTGGTTTAAAAATTACTTAATAGGTTGAAAATATGATGAAATAATTAACCGATCTGAGGCATCATATGGAAAAGGAACTATGAAATTTGGCGAAACTAGCTTCGCCAAAGTAATAAAACAATTCGTGGGAAGCGAAAAACATTTCGGCAAAAGCCGTTAGCATTAATAAAGCTGGTACTAGCCGTATGTTCTGGGCAATTTGAATTGAAAAAAACTTTCAGGATGGCGTATGCTGGTGATTGCGTCGCCAAGAAGCATAATCAAGGTGATGGCTTCTCAATGTTAGGAAAATAAAAATGTTTACAGGAATCATCGAAGCAATCGGAGAAATTAAACAACTTACCCAGAAATCGAATGCAATCAGCCTGCAAATTGAGCCAGGCAAGCTCGAGATGAGCGATGTCAAAGTGGGTGATAGTATTGCAGTGAATGGTGTGTGTCTGACAGTAACTTCATTAACTAACCATCTTTTTACAGTCGATGTGTCCGAGGAAACGTTGTATTGTACATTTGGCCTGAATAGAGTAGGTAATTATGTTAATCTGGAAAAGGCTATGCGCTTAACGGATCGATTAGGTGGTCACCTGGTCAGTGGCCATGTGGATGGGATCGGTGAAGTAACGAAATTCGAGCAAGTTGGAGAAAATTATCTGCTGGCAATCAAATCCCCGCCATCACTGTTAAAATATATGGCAGTAAAAGGATCGATTACGGTCAACGGTGTCAGTTTGACCGTTAATCGTATCTGTGACGATATCCTGGAAATCAATCTCATTCCCCATACACTAGCTGAAACAAACCTGAAACATCTTAAACCGGGTGAACAATTAAATTTGGAATCGGACATGCTGGCACGCTATGTAGCGCGTCTGATGGAATTCTCTTCTGGAAAATAATTAAATAACTATGGCAATTAGCACGACCGATGAAATCATTGCAGATTTCAAAACTGGGAAAATGGTCATTCTCATCGACGAAGAAGACCGTGAAAATGAGGGTGATCTGGTTTTAGCTGCTGATTTTGTGACAGCAGAAGCGATCAACTTTATGGTTAAGTATGGCCGCGGACTGGTCTGTTTAACACTGACCGAAGAACGCTGCCATCAACTCCAGTTGCCCATGATGGTTTCGGCTAACTATTCAGCGCATGGCACCAACTTTACCGTTTCTATTGAGGCGGCAAATGGAGTCACGACAGGCATTTCTGCCGCTGATCGCGCGCGTACCATTCAAGCTGCTGTTAAAGCAGATGCCAAGCCCGAAGATATCATTCAGCCAGGTCATATTTTTCCGCTCAAGGCCCAGAAAGGAGGTGTATTGGTACGCGCGGGTCATACCGAAGCAGGGTGCGATCTAGCGCATATGGCAGGATTGACCCCTGCTGCCGTCATCTGTGAAATTCTGAAAGAGAATGGTGAAATGGCGCGGCTGCCGGATCTTATTGAATTTGCCGCCAAGCATCAACTCAAAATTGGCACTATCGCAGATCTCATTCATTATCGGAGTCTCACCGAAAGCTTGGTTACACGCGTGGCGGAACGATCCATTCAAACTATTTATGGCGAATTTCATCTGACTGCTTACCATGATAAAATGGCTAATACTATCCACCTTGCGTTGGTAAAAGGCATGCTTCATCCTGATAAAGAGGCGCTCGTCCGTGTGCATGAACCTTTATCTGTCATCGATGTGCTGGATATCAATGATCGTACGCATTCGTGGAGCATCAATGATGCCATGCGTGCCATTTCTGAGGCAGGACAAGGTGTTATCGTACTGCTTCATCGTAAAGGAGATGCCGCTGTCTTGACAGATCGTCTTTTGCAAAGCAAAGCACAGTACCATGATCAACCCAAGACAGATTTACGTGATCATGGCATTGGTGCCCAAATTCTGAAAGATCTCGGCGTAGGTAAGATGCGTTTGCTTGCAACGCCCCGCAAAATGCCCAGCATGACGGGTTTTGGCCTGGAAGTGACGGGATATCTGGAAACTCGTAATAAACTAACTGCTTTACAATAAAATCCAGCCTATTCTATTTTTTCTACTATTAGTAGCCTAATTGGAGTTAGCATGACGTATTATGACAATATTCTAGAAATTGAAACTACGCTCATTGGAACCGAACTTCGCATCGGCATCGTAATGAGCCGCTTTAACATTGAAGTAGCAGAAGGACTACTTGGCGCGTGTATTGCTGAATTAACTAAGCAGGGTGTTCAAGAACCCAATATATTATTAGCTACGGTACCTGGTGCATTGGAAATCCCGCTCGCCTTACAAAAAATGGCCTTATCCGATCAGTTTGATGCCTTGATTGCATTAGGAGCGGTCATACGGGGCGATACCTATCATTTTGAAATCGTCGCCAATGAATCAGCCAGAGGCTTAATCACCGTGCAACTCGATACGGATATTCCTGTGGCAAATGGCATTCTTACGACAGACAACGATGATCAAGCGCTTGCCCGCATGACGCAAAAAGGAATAGAAGCTGCACGCGCAGCGATTGAAATGGCCAATCTTCTGGCAAAATTTGATGAAATCACCTAAAAACTCGTTCATGGCTGCTGCACAATCAACTTCACATTCAAAATCTGGCTTTAAATACAAGAAACGTCGTCATCTTTCGCGCGAACTCGTGCTACAAGGTATTTACCAATGGCGGGTCGCTGGCAGCGATGCCAGTTTCATCGAGGCACAATTACGTGATACCAGCCTTTTTCCCAAAATAGATGAATCTTTTTTTTGCGAGTTACTGCGCGGTGTACTTAAAAATGCAACTACGCTGGAACAACATATACAACCCTGTCTTGATCGTTCTCTGACCGATCTCAGCCCTATTGAGTCTTCTATTCTTTTACTCAGTACCTATGAGCTCATTTATCATCTGGAAATTCCTTATCGGGCCATTATCAACGAAGCCATAGAGCTCGCCAAAACATATGGGGGAACCGACGGCTACAAATATGTGAATGGAGTGCTGGATAAGCTCGCAGCACAATTACGCACCATTGAAATTCAGTCGGCGGCCAGGAAAAAAATTGAACCGGCATCATAGCTACGTTCTGCCAGTTGTCTGGTATATCCTTCATGATTATTTCCATTCCATAGCCTAATCGTGAGTTCCGAGTTTGATATTATTCGTCGCTATTTCACACGACCAACTCCGCTGGCGATTCTTGGCATAGGCGATGATGCTGCGCTCATTCCCTACACCGCGACAAGTGATTTAGCTATTTCTACTGATACGCTGGTAGTCGATCAGCATTTCTTCGCCGATGCTGATCCTTATAAACTCGGTCATAAAGCGCTAGCAGTCAATCTCTCTGATATGGCAGCAATGGGGGCTATTCCGCGTTGGAGCACCCTCTCGCTGACATTACCTGCCAATTTGGTCAACATGAATAGCGGCTGGCTGGAAGCGTTTACCGAAGGCTTCTTTACATTAGCCAGCGAATACCAAGTAGAACTCATCGGTGGTGACACTACCTGTGGCCCGCTTAATATCGGTATACAAATCATAGGAGAAGTCCCCAAACATAAAGCTTTGCGAAGAAATGGAGCAATAGCAGGAGATGATATCTGGATTTCCGGGCATTTAGGTAATGCTGCCTTAGCACTGGCTCATCTGCAGAAACGCATCACTTTGGCTCCAGCAGAACTGGCAATATGTTTACCTGCACTTGATCTGCCTAACGCACGCGTCGAGCTCGGGCAGCGGTTAATTAATCTTGCGCATAGCGCTATCGATGTTTCCGACGGATTGCTGGCTGATCTTGGGCATATCCTGGAATGTTCCCATGTGGCCGCCACGCTCCAGGTAGAAAAAATAGCATGCTCATGGGTCATGCAAAAATACTTATCTTTACCACTTGCAGTTGACTGTTTACTCGCAGGGGGAGATGATTATGAACTCTGTTTTACTGCACCCGAGATAAAATTTGCAGAAATAATGCAGCTATCCCAGGAATTGGATCTTCCCCTTAACCGCATTGGTAAAATATCCCAAGGAGAAGGGTTGCTCCTTCTGGATGCAAACGGTAATTCGATCACATACGAGAAAAAAGGCTATGACCACTTCCTTACCTGAACCTTATCAATCTGATCTCCCTCCCCCCCGTTTGCAGCCTGATTTAGCGTTTGTTCATAGCCGCTTTGCCCACTTTGTCGCATTTGGTGCTGGAGTAGGATTAATCCCGTGGGCGCCTGGCACGTTTGGAACACTCATTGCTTTTCCACTATTCTGGTCTCTGAATTCGTGGTTCGAACCGATCACACTGTTACTCGTTATCGATATATTGTTTATTTTAGGTATCTGGGCGTGTAGTATTACTGGCAAAGTATTGGGCGCACCGGATCATTCAGGTATGGTATGGGATGAAATCGTAGCTTTCATGCTGGTGCTTTATTTCATTCCCGATCAAGTGCTATGGTATAGCGCTGCATTTATATTATTTCGTTTTTTTGACATACTCAAACCTCCTCCTATCACATATTTTGAACGCAAGTTACACGGTGGATTCGGTGTAATGTTTGATGATTTACTGGCAGCATTCTATACCTTACTTTGTCTTGCTGGCTGGAAGTCACTGGTATTATTTGAAAGTTACTTCTAATTCTGTTTCTAAATCAAACCTGATTTTACCGTTTTCCTTTACGGTATGATTTATTAAGCTTTGCACCTCACCTGCTTGTCACGTTTAAAATGGGTGAAACGCAGGGCTGCGATTCGTCTGCAAGATAACTCTAGAGGTGATGTTATGATTGATGATCAAATGCTGGTAACTTATGCCCAGCAGTTAGGCGAGGCACTTGCTAAAAGAGGCTTTATGCTGACTAGTGCAGAATCATGCACAGGGGGTTGGATAGGCCAAGCGGTAACTGCCGTGGCAGGAAGTTCAGCCTGGTATGATCGGGGTTTTATTACTTATAGTAACCACGCTAAGCAACAAATGCTCGGAGTACAGTCTGCCACGCTGACTCAATATGGCGCAGTATCCGAACAAACCGCACAAGAAATGGCAGCAGGCGCTATTAAAATGAGTGATGCTCAGCTAGCCGTGGCAGTAACGGGCATTGCCGGCCCGACAGGGGGGTCGAAGGAAAAGCCGGTCGGGATGGTGTGCTTTGCTTGGGCATCCAGGCAAGGATTCGCACGCAGCAAAACTCATTTTTTCTCAGGAAATCGTGAAGCAGTAAGGCGGCAAGCTGTTGGGACCGCCTTACAGGGTATTCTCAAACTATTAAAAGACATTCCTCCTTCACTCGCTTGATTCTGTGCTGGCGTGTATCGTTGCAGACATGAGGCGATCTGTAAAGGCAATCGCAATTGCCGATATCAGGAAGGTAATATGAATACCTGTTTGAGCGATTAATGTCTTTTCATCATACGCACCGGCATTGATAAAGGTTTTGAGCAGATGAATAGACGAAATACCGATAATGGCAGTGGCGAGCTTGATCTTTAATACCGAGGCATTGACATGCGACAGCCATTCAGGCTGATCGGGATGACTTTCCAGATTCATGCGTGAAACAAATGTTTCATATCCGCCAATAATGACCATAATCAGTAGATTGGAAATCATCACGACATCTATCAAGCCCAGCACCACCAGCATAATCGCCGTTTCAGTAATTTTTATCGGTCCGTCACCATTTTCATGCGAAACGATATGCACTATATGCGTTAATGATTCTTTATCACCCATGATAGCGCCTAACAGATCGATCAATTCTACCCAGAAATGAAATACATAGATACATTGTGCCAGTACTAACCCTAGATAAAGCGGTAGCTGCAGCCAGCGCGATAAAAAGAGAAAGCGGGCTATTGCTGAGATTCTTTTTTTGTCAGTCTTTTGATTAATGTCCATAATTTCAGAAATTACGTCAATTTCGCGCACGATAACGTGCATTTATTTTATAAATGGCTGATAACAGATTCAAGAAAATTGACCAGACTTACCATACAGTCATGGCAAAACCTGGCCAGTAAGCTGAGGAAACAATATGACTTACAACTTAGCCAATACGGAGGCCACCGTTTGTCCCATCAAGGACGGCGTTGGGCAGATGGTGACATTCAGCTCTTTCAGCCGTTCCACTTTTTCTGCAGCACTTTCGCCCGCAGAAGAAATGATTGCGCCGGCATGCCCCATACGCCGACCAGGAGGAGCCGTCAATCCGGCAATATAGGCGACCAGTGGTTTGCTCATATTCTCTTTAGCAAAAATACCCGCTTCCACTTCCTGCGGCCCACCAATTTCACCAATCATCAACGCGACTTTGGTTTCAGAATCCTGTTCCAGCTTTTCTAACACATCACGATGGGAGCTCCCAATGATCGGATCGCCGCCAATACCGATAGAGGTCGAAATACCGATTCCCAGTCGCCGCATTTGATCGGCAGCCTCATAACCCAGCGTGCCCGAACGACCAACGATACCCACATTCCCGCGTTTATAAATATGACCAGGCATGATACCCAGCATCGCGCGCTCCGGACTAATCGTGCCTGAACAATTTGGCCCCGTCAGCATCATTCTTTGTTCCTTGGGAAAACGGCGCAAAAAACTCTTGACTGTCATCATATCCTGCGTCGGGATACCATCTGTGATTGAGACACAATATTTGATACCCGCGTCGGCTGCTTCCATGATCGAATCAGCGGCAAATGCCGGTGGTACAAACACGATGCTCGCTTCGGCACCGACCTGTTCGACCGCTTCTCTCACAGTATTGAAAACCGGCAGCCCCAAATGAGTTTGTCCACCCTTACCCGGGGTAACACCTCCCACGACTTTCGACCCATATTCGATCATTTCCTGCGCATGAAAAGTACCGATTCTACCGGTAAACCCTTGCACAATAATGCGCGTATTTTCATTAATTAAAATGGCCACTCTGTTCTCCTTAACCTTGTCCTGCCACCATTTCGTTGCGTGCCTGAACGACTCTTTCTGCTGCCTCCGCCAATGTTTCTGCGGTAATGATCGGCAATCCGCTGTCTGCAATGATCTTGCGACCTTCTTCAACATTCGTGCCGGATAGACGCACCACCAAGGGTACTTGCATATCGATATTTTTAACCGCTTGCACCACGCCTTCTGCAATCCAATCACAGCGATTGATACCAGCAAAGATATTGACCAACATGGCCTTGACACCTGTATCAGCCAGCACCAAACGAAATGCTTTTTCAGTACGCTCTGCTGAAGCACCGCCGCCTACATCGAGGAAATTGGCTGGCTCACCGCCTGCCAGCTTAATCATGTCCATGGTGGCCATCGCCAAGCCAGCACCATTGATCATGCAGCCGATATCTCCGTCCAAACCGACATAGCTCAAACCAGCCTCTGCTGCAGCAACCTCGCGCAAATCAATTTGTGTCTTGTCGCGCAATTCGGCGATCCGATGGCGACGGAATAAGGCGTTTTCATCGAAACTCATTTTTGCATCCAGCGCGATCAACTCATTGCTCTTGGTCACGACCAACGGATTGATTTCCAAAACATTGGCATCCAGATCGCGCAAAGCGCGATAACATCCCTTGATAGTTTTAACCGCGTGATTGAGCAGATCTTCTCCGAGACCGAGGGCAAAAGCCATGGTGCGCGCCTGAAAATCCTGTAATCCTACCGCAGGCTCTATATAAATTTTAACGATTGCTTTAGGATTAGTGGCAGCGAGATGCTCAATTTCCATTCCACCTTGCGCAGAACCCACCATAATGACGCGCTCATGGCTGCGGTCTATCATGAAAGAAAGGTAGAGCTCTCGGGCAATATCCGTCCCGGCTTCGACATAAAGCCGACTACACATCTTGCCAGCCGGCCCAGTCTGATGGGTTACCAGCTTCTTACCCAACAGCGCTTCGGCTGCTGCCTCCACTTCATCATTGGTTTTACAAACTTTGATACCGCCAGCCTTGCCACGTGCCCCAGAATGAATCTGCGCCTTTACCACCCAGACATTTCCGTCAATTTCCCGGCTGCGCTGTACTGCTTCTTCCACCGTATATGCCAAGCCACCTTCGGCTATCTTGATACCATATTCCGCCAGAATTTCTTTTGCCTGATACTCGTGAATATCCAATGCCTACCCCTTCTATTTAAAAACTGTTCAAAAACCTGCCTTCTGATTATTTGTTTTTGGCAGCAATGGCCTCAGCAGCTTTCACAATATTGTTAGCCATTCTTTCTGAAGCGGCATCGATTAAGCGGCCATCAAGTGAAGCAGCACCTTTACCTTGCGCCGCTGCTTCTTTCAATGCTGCCAGAATGCGCTTGGCTTTCTCAATTTCAGCTGGAGGCGGCGTAAATACCTCGTTAGCCAATGCAATTTGGCTCGGATGAATCGCCCATTTCCCCTCGCAACCGAGAGCAGCTGCCCGTTTAGCAGCTTGCTTATAACCTTCAGGATCCTGAATATCACCAAATGGCCCATCGATGGGTCGTAAGCCAAAAGCACGACAAGCCACGGTCATGCGACTGATGGCTGCATGCCATTGGTCGCCAGGATAATCCGGGTTTAGTCCGCCGATATTGGTAGTGCGCGCGCGATTGCTGGCTGCATAATCAGCCACACCAAAATGTAGCGCCTCCAGCCGTCCACAAGTGCCATTGCGCGCGATATCCTCGACATTAGCCATACCTAAAGCAGTTTCAATCAAGGCCTCAATGCCGATTCTGTTTTTCAGTCCTTGCTGCATTTCCAACTGATTAAGCATCGCCTCAACCATGTAAACATCTGCGTAAACCCCCACTTTGGGAATCAGAATGGTGTCAATTTTGTGGCCGGCCTGCTCAACCAGATCAACCACATCGCGTACCATGTATTGCGTATCCAGGCCATTGATGCGCACTGACAACGTGATGCCATGCCCTTTCCAGTCCAGATCGTTGATTGCCTGAATGATATTTTTACGGGCCTGTATTTTATCATCCGGCGCAACGGCATCCTCCAGATCCAGAAAGATAAAATCCACCCCGCTCTTCAGTGCCTTTTCAAACATTTCCGGACGTGAACCTGGCACGGCCAACTCGCAACGTTGCACGCGCTGAATCTTGGTTTCATACAATGTGTGACTCATTTCTCCTCCAATAAATAATATAAATCGGTAAATCTGTAGCGCTGAATCAAAAACAGGAAGTGGAAGTGATGAAGCATATTTAGAATTTTTTCTTTTGAAGCAAGCGACGGTGGGCGTAAAGCAGATTAATGGCTGTATTGTTTTCTAACGGTGTTTGCACGTTCAAGCTAATATTTCCGGCCAAGCAGATTGTATAGTTGTTTGATTTAAGCGTAATTATACCACTGGCTGGGGTTGGGGTTGGATTTGAGTTTCAAACAGTAAATTTGAAAGGAGAAGCAGATCATGTTATTCCATTTCCAATCAATTTATGCAAATGCGAGCCACAGACTGTATCAATAATATATCAAGGAAAAGCGGGGAATGTCAGGTTTACTATGAAAGAACATAGATAAAAGACAAAACACCCGACACCATAAAGCGGGATGGGTAAGGAAAGATGACTAACACAAGTACTGCATTATTACGGCGCATATTTGTTGTCAAGCGACCAAATTGCCTGCAATCCTGTGATGGCAAGCGACCTTTTTACTATGGGGCAACAATTTGGAGGCGAGTTGATCACTTGAGCCATATTAGCGTGCGGAGTCAAATCTCCATAAACTTGAACAACTTCTCATAACTGCACACCGCGCCGTTTTTATCTTTTATCATTCGGGGCGAAGCAATGCTCTCATGATCATTAGTGTGAAATATCACGAAATTTGGGCGCAGAAAAATCTCGCGGCAGAATACTACGATGCGGAATATTGGCCTGTTGCATGCTTATTCTATTTCCAAATCAAAAATGACGCGAAGGCGAACCGCAGACAATCTCAATCATACGACAAGGTGAAGTCGACAATGTCAATTTTGATTTATAGAAATGGAATTATTCAGTTACCTCTGCTAAGTGCCACCCCTAGCACCTCTAGGAGGTGTTTCATTATATGGGGTGAGGAGCAAACTGCAATGACCGTTTGAATTGGAATGAAATGAGAGCCATACTACTATTACGCAGGCAGTAATTGTGCTTTGGAGAGTTATGATCTTGAGCCAGTTCTCTGGCCATAAAAGGAGCACAAATTAAAGAAGTTCTAGCAACATAGAGCACGGATACTCACAAGCTTCCGTAGATAATAATGCCTCTATCTACTCAAAAATATTGCTTTGAAAGCCAGCTATTTCCTTTTTTAAACTTTGTCGACTCCCCTTGCCGTATAATTCATACTGCCTGCGGCTCGCCTTCGCATATATTTGATTGAAAATAAAATAATTTTTAATGATCTACTCTGGAGGCTGTTATCAGGCAATTAAATCCTCTCACAAGCCTCAGCCGCTATCGCCAGTTTGCGAAAGCGCGCCAGCCAGTATAATGGAATGGAAGAGGCCAGGTTTTGTTGTTTGGCCTGATGCGCGGCGACCAATGCCCCGAGCATAATGGCGCGTCCGCAGCTATCTCCACCAGCTCGGATATTGGCTTTGATCGCAGTAGTGTAATCCGGCGCATGCTTGGCGATATGAAAGACAAGAGGAAGCCCTTCCGTGACATGACAGGCTGAACCAAAGGACTTTGCGGCAGACAGGCTATCCAGCGTCTCCATAGCAAGTGCCTGCTCCAACGTGGGCTTCAATACTTCCCCGGCAACAGCAAGAGCATCAGTCAAAGCCTGAGTCATTGATCTATCACTCAATATGCCTTGCAATGCAGTTGCCGCACAGCACGCTGCGGAAACTGCGATTTCATTGTTATTGGTAATGCGCACCACTTCTTTGACACGCTGCATGAGCGCATCGTATGACCCATGGTGCGCGGCAACCAGTGCGGGAATGGCAGCGAGTGCGGGCATTTGATCATCATCTGCACCGGATATTTCCGGAAAGCTGGCGTTATCAAGCGATAATAAAATCCGTAGGGTCTGGCGAGTAGGTGAATCGATATACCCGACATATTCACCACCAGGTCCAAAATGCGTACGAAATTCGAGCTGGTAAGCTGCACGATTGAAATCACCGTGTTGTGCCAGGTGTTTAAGCATTAGCAGACATACTTCTCCATAACCTGAAGATTCTCCCGCCTGCCTGCTACCATGTGCAAAAAAACCGCTTGATCCGGCATAATCGGCAGCATCGGGTTGGCGAAATACTAACTCCGCATCCTTTTCTATTTCTGCAATGCGCACTGGATCATACAGCCAATGCAGACCAAGTGATGCTGCATCCGCAACGAGGGCGCCGAGGATGGCAGCAACGTCAGGGTTGATGAGAATGTGCGTATTCACTTATTAGACTCCAGATGAGTTTAATGTTTTATTTTTAACATGAAACCCAAGCGATCTTTTAGAATTTAGAGAGAATGCCATCCAATTGCTCCAAACTGGTATAGTGGATAACCAGATTGCCTGCTCCACGTTTTCCAGGCTTGATAACGACATTGGCGCCTAGCCTGGAAGAAATGTCTTCCTGCAAGCGTAGCAAGTCACGGTCTTGCTTGACCATTTTTTCTACCGGAGCCTGCTCGATGCGTTTGATCAGGTTTTCAGTTTCACGTACTGACAATTGCTTGTGAACAATTAGATGGGCGATTTCAACTTGTTTCGCAGCAGGTAAAACAAGCAGCGCACGGCCATGCCCCATATCGATTTTCCCCTGCAACATTAATTCTTGCACAGGCCCAGCCAGATTAAGCAGTCGTAGTAAATTTGAAATTGCGCTGCGCGAACTTCCCAGTGCCTCACCCGCAGTTTGGTGGGTCATGCCAAACTCTTTGATGAGACGCTGGATGCCTGTGGCAGCTTCTAACGGGTTCAGATTCTCACGCTGGATATTCTCAATCAGAGACATTGCCAGCGCTGATTCATCCGGTACTTCACGTATGATGACAGGCACTTGAGTTAGTCCAGCTAACTGGGCCGCACGCCAGCGGCGCTCACCTGCAATGATTTCATAACGCTCCGTAGTTAACGGCCGAACCAGAATGGGTTGCATTACCCCTTGCACTTTGATGGATTCGGATAATTCCATCAGAGAGTCTTGATCCATGCTGGTACGGGGTTGATATTTACCTGGCTGCAACAAATTGATCTCCAAATGCTGCAACGATTCTGCTAACGCATGATCGTTATGATCACTTGATAATAGTGCGTCTAGTCCTCTTCCCAGACCTTTTACCTTAGCCATTTGCTCTTGATTACCTGTTTTTTTCTAATTTATCTGGAAAACCCGGCATGTTAAGCTGCAACGCCCATAATCTCTTTCGCAAGGGCAAGATAAGCTTGTGCCCCTTTTGATAATTTGTCATGGAATAAGACAGGCACACCAAACCCCGGCGCCTCCGCCAACCGGACGTTGCGCGGAATTACCGTCCGGTACACTTTATTGCCGAAATGCTGTTGCAGTTGATCGGAAACCTGCTTTGCCAAAACGTTACGTGGATCAAACATGGTGCGCAGCAAGCCTTCAATCTTAAGCGTAGGGTTAAAATTAAGCCGCACCTTTCTGATCGTATTGACCAGATCGCTGAGCCCCTCCAGTGCAAAATATTCGCACTGCATTGGAATGACGACTGAGTGGGCGGCACAAAGACCATTCAATGTCAGCAAATTGAGCGATGGAGGGCAATCCATCAGAATAAAATCATATTCTTCCTTGACAGGCTGAAGGGCTGTTTTGAGGCGTGTTTCCCTCTGCTCCAAATTGACCATTTCCACTTCTGTGCCAGCCAGTTCCTGATTGGCCGGGATCAAATCATATTTACCCGGCGTGGAAACCACTCTTACCTCAGTGATGGGCTGCTCACCCAATAAAACATGGTAAATCGTCTGTTGCAACCCCCGTTTATCCACGCCGCTTCCCATGGTAGTATTTCCTTGGGGATCGAGATCCACGAGTAGCACACGCTTACCGACCGCAACCAAGCTTGCAGCCAGATTGATACCCGTTGTTGTTTTACCGACCCCCCCTTTTTGATTGGCGATCGCAAGAATTCTTACCACAACACCCGCTCCTTAATCTCGCGTTCCGAGATCTGGCTTAATAACGATGAGATGCCGAGCGGCTCTCAAGCCAGGCACCATGACACGCAATACTTTTTCCACTTCAAATTGCGCGGGTAATTGCATCAGCTCGGCATCGGGAAATCGGCCCTTCATCGCGATCAACCTACTTTTGCTATGCTCAGCACATAAATGGTTCGCTGATTTGACAAAAGTGCTCAGATCAGCAAAAGCCCGAGAAATGACTGTATCGAATTTCTCAGAGGGAAAGAAGCACTCAGCACGCTCACAAATCACCTCGATATTTTTCAACGCTAACTCAATGCAGCCCTGTTTTAAAAAAGCCGCTTTTTTCTGATTACTTTCAATCAAGGTCAGATGCCAATCCGATCGCGCAATCGCCAGCGGAATACCAGGCAGGCCCGCGCCAGCACCGACATCAGCATGATGAGTCCCGCTAATCACAGGGAGCAACGTCAGACTATCGAGCACATGCTTGGTTATCATTTCTTCTGGTTCACGCACGGCGGTCAAATTATGAACACGATTCCATTTATCCAGAAAATGGATATATTGCAGCAAGCGGATGCTAGTCCGCTCCCTCTCTTCAGGCAGACCAGCCTCAAGTTTATTAAGACCTTCCAGTAGCTGTTTTTCTAAACTCATAACTTATTTTATTTCTGACAATACGAAACCGCGTTTTAGATGGACCAGTAATAGAGAAATAGCCGCAGGTGTAATGCCAGAAATGCGCGCTGCGTGGCCAATCGTCTCAGGCTTATGCTGATTCAGCTTTTGTTGCACTTCCCTCGAAAGACCGCGTACGCTTCCATAATCGATATCCTTTGGCAGGCTCGTCATTTCATAGACGCTATAACGAGCGACTTCCTGTTTTTGCCGCTCAATATACCCTTCATATTTAACATTGATTTCCACTTGTTCAATAACTTTTTCATCAGCCATGTTACCTTTTATGCCTAGCAATTCCATTAATCCGATATAAGTCACATCCGGGCGACGCAACAATTCATATAACGAATATTCCTTTTCAATAGTCTTACCGAGCACATTGAGTAAATCCGCTTCTGGCAACATCCCCGGACGCACCCATATCTTACGTAATTTTTCTTGCTCGGTTTCAATGGCCTCACGTTTAAGCTCGAACGCTCGCCAACGTGATTCGCTGACGATTCCTAAGCGATATCCTATTTCAGTCAATCGCATATCGGCATTATCTTCTCGTAACTGCAAACGATATTCTGCACGACTGGTAAACATGCGGTAAGGCTCCGTCACACCACGAGTTACCAGATCATCCACGAGTACACCCAAATAGGCTTCGTCACGACGCGGACACCATGCTGCACGTCCTTGCACTTTGAGGCCTGCATTTAATCCTGCCAGTAATCCCTGTGCAGCCGCTTCCTCATAACCCGTTGTCCCATTAATTTGGCCCGCAAAAAACAGACCCTCTATACCACGGGTTTCTAGTGAGCTTTTAAGTGCGCGCGGATCAAAATAATCATATTCGATGGCATAACCAGGACGGATAATATGCGCATTTTCTAGCCCATTGATCGACCGGACTAAATTAACCTGCACATCATAAGGCAGGCTGGTCGAAATACCATTAGGATACACCTCATGCGTATCCAGTCCTTCGGGTTCAAGAAAAATCGTATGCGAGTCTCTATCCGAAAAACGAACGATTTTGTCTTCAATAGACGGGCAGTAACGTGGCCCTATTCCTTCTATTTTTCCTGTAAATAAAGGTGAACGATCCAAGCCTTCGCGAATGATGTCATGCGTCCGGCGATTCGTGCGTGTCATCCAGCAGGCTATCTGGCGCGGATGCTGCGCCACATTACCTAGAAATGAAAATACCGGCACAGGATCATCACCAGGCTGCTCCTGCAGCAAAGCATAATTAATACTGCGCCCATCGATACGCGGAGGTGTGCCGGTTTTGAGGCGTCCAACCGGTAATTTCATCTCACGCAGTCGTTGCGCCAGGCTGATGGAGGGCGGATCCCCTGCTCTGCCAGCTTGAAAATTATTATTACCCACATGCGCCAATCCAGCCAAAAAAGTACCGGTTGTCAAGATAACGGCTGATGCAAAAAACTTAACGCCCAGCTGGGTCATTACTCCCACGACGCGATCACCTTGCAGCACCAGATCATCGACCGCCTGTTGAATTAACCATAGGTTTGGCTGGTTCTCCAGGCGCCTGCGAATAGCCTGACGATAAAGCACCCGATCAGCCTGAGCACGTGTCGCACGCACAGCGGGACCTTTACTTGAATTAAGCATTCGGAACTGGATCCCCGCCTCGTCTATGGCCTCAGCCATCACACCACCTAAAGCATCAATTTCCTTGACCAAATGCCCTTTACCTATACCCCCTATGGAGGGATTACAAGACATCTGCCCTAGCGTTTCGAGATTATGGGTAAGCAGCAACGTTTTCTGCCTCATGCGAGCAGCCGCTAGCGCTGCTTCTGTTCCTGCATGACCCCCGCCTACCACGATGACATCAAAGTTTTCCGAAAAGCTCATAAATGTGCGTTGTAACACCGGTAATCTAATTATTGTTCAATTCTAAGGGATTCCGCATTTTTATTCATAAAAAATTCAACCTCAAAAATAATGTTTCACGTGAAACATTATTTTTCAAAATTGAACTGAAAATCGACCACATTACGATATTGTATTGCAAATCAAGCGATACACCCAACTGCATTTTCTTATCTCCGCCGTAAAAACAAAAGCTATCTATCGACTATTCAACTAGCACGAAAATTCTTGAATTGCCATGGATCAGTTTTATCCAAATCTTCTTGAAACAGCACTCCTCGTCCGCTAAGTGGGGTCCAGTCACTATATTGCGCCACCATTTTCCCCAGATAAGAAGCCGCCACTTTCTGAACATCCTCAAAAGGCATTTCATCGGGCTCAACAATACCCGCTTGCTGGTTTTTCATGGCCCAGATTACCCCCCCTAATACACCCGCTGCCACTTGCAAACTAGTGGCATTGTTGTAAGGAGCAAGCTTGCGCGCCTCATGGATAGACAGTACCGAGCCATACCAATATACCCCCTTGGCATGTCCCATCAACAACACCCCAAGTTCATCGGCACCATCAAAAATATCCTCCATAGGTAAGCGAGCTTTTGATTGTAGGTTAAAATTCTTGCCATTGAATTCATGTATTGAAAGAACAGCCGCATCACAAGGATGATACGCATAATAAACTGTGGGACGGTAGCAAAGCTTATTTCCTTCTTTGACTGTTAAATAATCCGCAATGGAGATGGACTCACTATGCGTAATCAAAAAACCGCGATAAGCTCCTTCAAGCGGAGTCCAGCCATAAATTTGCGTTTGAATACCCGGCCGTGCCAAGTAAATAGCCGCATCACAACCAAAACCATGACGTCTTCCATCAAGCGGTATATGCTTTTCATGGCTTCCCCACCCTAACTCCGCAGGTTGTATTCCTTCGGAGACAAAGCCATCAATTGACCAGGTGTTAACAAACTCATCAACCTGCTTCGGCGGATTAATTGTTTGTGTATCACGCTCTGCACATTGAATAACGGAAACATTGAGCATCTGCGCCAACTTTGCCCATTGGTTACGCGTAGCCGGGGTTTCTAAACTCAAGCCAATATCATGCGCGATATTCAGCAGCGCTTGCTTAACCCAATGAGAAACAAGACCAGGATTAACCCCATGAGAAAGAACAGCTGTCGGACCGCACCCTAATTTCTCACGCAGCGCCAGCGCTTTCTCACGTAATCCATAGTTAGAGCGCTCAGAAAGTGATAAATTGGTGTCAGCATAGCCACCTACCCAAGGTTCAATACAAGTATCAAGATAAAGCGCACCTCGTGTGTGGCATAATTCAATCAATGCCAGACTGGATACGTTGACAGACACATTAAGTAAAAAATCACCACGCTCTAGCAGGGGGCCAAGTATTGGGCGGTAATTCTGCGGCGTCAGTGGATTAACCTCGAAGGAGATATTTTGATTTTCTGCTTCAATTCTGCCCCTTTCATCTGCAGCAATAATCCTAATCTGGGCAGGTAAAATATCAACATGCCTTAATAATAAGGGAAGAAATCCTTGTCCAACACTCCCGAAGCCAATAAATATAAATTTCCTATTAAATTTGAATAGCTTTTCATTAGTAACCATTAGCTTAATCTTTTCTTAATCATTTTTCTTCTTTTATAATTTACCCAGTTGAAGTTATCATTAGCAAAAGTTACATTTACAAAAACAATCCAATCAATTGTAGTTAAAGTTTACAAATTATTACTATTATGAGCAAACCGACTATAGACAATTATGAATCTGAGCACACTAAATTTCTGCAAGAATTATTTGAAAAAAGGCCCTACTTGGCCGAGCAGCAAAAGGAAGCTCGCGCTATGTGGTGGGATAAGAAACTGAATCAAGAAGAACTTAAGCGTTTTACCGAGTCGAAAGTTCCACAAAGTAGTTATGTTTATTTCGATTGGCTAAAGAAATAGAGTTTAAAGATAGAAAGTCTTCTTCAACAATATATGTGTGCTAGCAGCTGAAACCAATTCATAAGTTGGTATGAGGCTGAAGTTGTTTTTACGCTTGATTGCGGAAAATTACAAGGACAAAGCCATTTGGAAGACGTACCTTTATCTGTATTACTTGTAGCATTATTTTTATTACTCATTTTATCTGGTTTTTTTTCGCTCTCTGAAACCAGCATGATGGCGATTAATCGCTATCGCTTGAAGCATCTTGCTAAACAAGGGCATCGCGGCGCTCGCTTAACAACTCAATTATTAGTCAACACCGACAAATTGCTCGGTGTCATTTTGCTTGGAAACAATCTATTAAATACAGCCGCGGCCACCCTGGTGGCAGTAATTATTTCTATGTTCTTTGCACACAATGATTTGGCGCTACTTATCGGCACAATAGGTGTAACACTGGCAATACTGATATTCAGCGAGATTACGCCCAAAGTTATCGCCGCTGCCTATCCAGAGAAAATTGCATTACCGGCAAGCTACGTATTAACACCCTTGCTAAAAATTTTCTACCCTGTCGTTTGGTTTGTTAATCTTTTCGTCCAAGGACTATTAATCCTCTTTCGCCTAAAGCTTAAGGAAATACAAAATCATAAAATGAGTCCTGAAGAACTTAAAACACTTGTTCTGGAAGCTGGCCATTTCATCCAGAAGAAACATCAGAGCGTACTGATTAATCTTGTTGATCTTGAAACCGTTACCGTTGACGATGTCATTGTGCCACGAAGTCAGATTGAAGCCATCGATCTGGAGGCTGATGATGAAACCATCCATGATCAACTACTGACCTGCCACCATACTCGATTGCCGGTATATCGCGGACATCTTGATAATGTAGTTGGAATCATTCACGTACGCAAAATATTCAACCAAATGAGAGGTGGAAAAATTACTGCGACCATACTTGAGAAAGTTATGCAGGAGCCTTACTTCATCCCATCTGGCACCCCCTTGTTTTCACAATTGCAACTATTTCAGGAAAATCGGAAACGAATAGGTTTGGTTGTTGATGAGTATGGTGAGTGGATAGGGCTGGTAACCCTCGAAGATATTCTTGAGGAAATTATTGGTGAATTTACCACACACCCACCTACTCAGACGAGCACATTCATTCGGCAGCCAGATGGTAGTATAATTGTAGAAGGTAGTGTGTTATTACGTGATCTTAATCGGAAGCTTGGGTTGCAATTGCCTTTAGATGGACCTAAAACTTTAAACGGTTTAATTTTGGAGCATTTTCAGGATATCCCAGAGGCTGGGATTGGATTAAATATAGCTGGGTATCCCCTGGAGATTATTCAAACGAAAAATCAAGTAGTCAAAGTTGTCCGTATTTATCCAGGTTTGCCAAAGCCTGGGTTAAAGGAATAAATCCAGATTAATGTTCTTTATTATCATTCCCTATCGGGAATTTAAGTATTAAGCGCTCATAGCTCAGTGGATAGAGTACCGCCCTCCGAAGGCGGGGGTCACACGTTCGAATCGTGTTGGGCGCGCCATCATCAGCCACTCGTTATCAAATAACGGACTAGTCATTCCATTTCTCAATCAAACTTGACGCAAAGACGAGCCGCAGACAGCATCAATCATACGGCAAGGTGCAGCCGACAAAGTCAGCTTACTTATGCTTGAAAAAGCGGTTTATTCGCGATGCTCAATTCGTTTATACCAAGCATCATATACTTCATCAGGCCATAAAGACTTAATCCAAACAAGAATATCCTCTATTTCCTGTTCTATGAGTTTACCTTCCCAGCCGGGCATACGACCTTCTCCAGGAGGACCACCTTTTAAAATGAAACGTTTCAATTCCTCAGTCGAATGATGCCAGGCATGCGCCGTGCCATCCAAAGGAGGCGGCGGATACCGCCCATTTTCCAATGGCTTTCTCCAATTGGGTGTGGCTTCAGCATTTGGTCCATGACAAACAGCACAATTCTCGCGAAAAATTGCCCGCCCTCGAGTAATCTGGGCGGGATCAAAATTTCGCTCAACTATTTCAGTCTGTCCTTGTTGGATCTGCTGCAGAAGCTTATTGGCAGTAGAAATAGAATCGGTACAGCCCGACATTAAAATAAATCCACTTATCGTTAAAGTCGGCAGCAAACACTTTTTCATTTCAAGCCACATAATCGTATAAAAAAGCAAAAATCTTTTAGAGTTAATAGAGAATATTGGATTTTACTTATCGTTTTTTATTTAGAAGGATAGCTGCTGTAAACGGCGGCATCACGTCGTTGGTCGCCTTTTTGTTTGACCAGAAGAACATTGTAAGGATCGCTACGTGCGCCTTCCATACCGGGGGAACCATGGGGCATATCAGGAACTGCCAAGCCAACCGCTTCAGGGCGTTCTCGCAGAAGCCGCTTGATATCACGTGCAGGTACATGCCCTTCAATGGCATAGCCGCTGACCAGAGCGGTATGGCAAGAGCCTAAAGAAGGAGAGATACCTGCGCGCGCTCTTGCTTCTTTATTACCCACATCATGGGTATTCACGGTAAACCCATTCTCTCTCAGATGATCAACCCATTTTGAGCAGCAGCCACATGTCGGGCTTTTATAAACTTCAACTGTTTCAGCAGCAAAAGTCGACAATGTTGTTAAGGCTAATGCACCAGCCATCATCGATTTCAACAAAAATCTATTCATTGCTATTTTCATTTCATCTCCACATATATCTCGCCGCGCATCCCTTTGAAATGTCCAGGATAACCACAAGCAAAATTAACTATACCACTTTCTGTAAAATGCCATATGAGCTCTTTTTGCTCACGTGGCAGCATATCAACATAGTTGGGACTGTCACTGATGAAACCAGGATTCGAACGCATCATTTTGGCGTGTTTCTTTAAATTTTCCAAGGAATCAATGACCATTTCATGTCGCCTCACACCTTCGTTCTTAACAATAAATTTGATCGTTTCACCTTGCCTCACATTAATTTTGGAAGGTAAAAAGTAATTATCCATTATCGTGATTTCTATCGTACGTGTCACATTGGCAGGATCACCTGGCTTACCAATGGCAGAAGGATTGATACTATGTTGATTGTGATTCAAACCAGCCGATACACTCATCACCCAGAACATCATAATCGAGAAGAATACGGTGATGTGCTTCTTCATATAATTCTGCCCTCTGTGCTTATGGTACAAAACTGTGATTTTAAATCCTATCATTAGAACGCGTTACTGTTTTATTGTTCCGGCTGTTAAACTATTTATTTTTTAGTTTGTTACGAAAGCAGTGATATAACCTAACCAATAAAGTATTTTAGAACTTTTACACGACAGCATTTCTCATGATGGAACCTTTATCCAAAAAAGTACAATATAACACCAACAAACTTCGTAAACGATTACGTCGCCTGGTAGGCACGGCTATCTCTGATTTCAATATGATCGAACCTGGCGACCGGGTGATGGTCTGTTTATCGGGTGGAAAAGATAGCTATGCTCTGCTCGATATTTTGCGCAATCTTCAGGCACATGCTCCCTTGGATTTTGAACTGATTGCGGTCAACCTGGATCAGAAACAACCTGGTTTCCCTGAGCATGTCCTACCTGAATATCTTACGCAAATGGGGATGCCATTTCGCATTGTTGAGCAGGATACCTATAGTGTCGTGAAACGAGTAATCGCTGAAGGAAAAACCACGTGTAGTTTATGTTCCCGTTTACGCCGAGGGGTACTCTACCGTGTGGCAACTGAACTTGGCGCAACCAAAATAGCTTTAGGTCATCACAGGGACGACATACTCGAAACTTTTTTCCTCAACATGTTTTATGGCGGCAAGCTCAAAGCAATGCCGCCCAAGCTCATTAGTGATGACGGTCATCATATCGTCATTCGTCCATTGGCTTATTGCAAAGAAAAGGATCTGACTGTTTACGCTGAAATTGAGAATTTTCCAATTATTCCCTGTAATTTATGTGGTTCTCAAAAAAATATGCAACGCCAGGTAATCAAAGAAATGATACAGCAATGGGATAAAAAATTCCCAGGAAGGCTCGAAACGATGTTTACTGCGCTCCAGAATGTGCAATTATCTCACTTAGCAGACAAAGCGCGCTACAATTTCCAAGGGCTCAAACCCAATGGCGCTCCCGCCGCTGATGGGGATAAGGCTTTTGATGAAGAAATATTTGAGCCACCGATTGCAGAGCTCCTTTCTCTGACTAAAAATAACTTAACCGAAAGAGAAAGTGATTAGATTGCTCCTTATTAGCGCTTAAACTTAAATTTGCTGGGAATGTCTGGGGGAACCAACTTGAAAGTGATCGCTACTAACAGCGCAAATACCACATAACTTGCCGTGAGTACGCCTTCAGGAAAATCATAATATAGCATTCGATGTAACCAGTACTGGATAAAACTTTGCTCTGCTTTGATTCCACGTAACTCGTTTTCCCAACTCGTGAGTGGGCAAATTACACCGATCAGCGACTCAGCCACAACAAACAGTATGGCTGCAAGATGGGTGAGTCGAAATACAAAATTCCGGACAAATTTTAGATGCAGCCACTCACCCATCCAAATAAGAGGAACACTGCCTACCACGAATAACACGAACAAAAAATGAATGATCAATATGATGTCCGCTAACTGCATCCCTTCCAAAGTTATAGCAAAGGTTTCAGTACTTTTTCGACTTTATCCATGTGGATGCGGCCTAAATGAGTATCAACAATTTCTCCCGCGCGATTGATCATTACTGTGTAAGGTAGCGCACCTTGCGGATTACCCATTGCCTCTGCGAGTGAAAAAGCATCCAAATCCCCCACCACGACAGGATAATTAATGGCAAATTCTTTACTAAATGCATCTACCCTTTCTTTTTGATCGATAGCAATACCTACTACCACCAATCCCTGCTTACGAAATTTATCTTGTGTTTCCATAAATTCTGGTATTTCTTCACGACAGGGTGCGCACCAGGTAGCCCAGAAATTTACGAGCAACACATTGCCGCGCCATTGAGAGAAAGACTGTATATTCCCTTCGATATCCGGCAAACTAGCCGCAAAGAACGCTTCCGCGCCCGCTTGTTTCTGGGTGCTGCTTAACTTTGGGTTCACTTGGTGAGCCTTGAACATAAATCCTGCAGTTATCGCTCCCAAAGCGATAGCAACATAAAGCAACCACTTGCCTAACTTTGACATGCAATCTTTCCTTGTGGATTAATTAAACGGTAAAACAGATAAGCTAAATCAATACGGCATCCAATACAGTAAGAAAATCTTCCTTATTGAGATAGCCAATAATTTTGATGTTCGGTATCTCGTTCCCTTGGCGGTCAAGAAATAGAATTCCGGGTGGACCAAACAATTTGAAACGTTTCAGTAGCGCTGTATCATCCGGTGTTCCAGCAGTCACATCTACTTGTAATAACACCACATCTTTTAATCGCGCTTGCACGTTTGCATCAGCAAATGTAAAGCGCTCCATTTCCTTGCAGGAAATACACCAGTCAGCATAAAAATCTACCATAATGTATTTATTTTTTGATTGCTGGATCACTTCATCAAGCTCAGCAATTGTTTTTATTCGCTGAAATGGCAGATGGTCAGCTTGATTCAAGCTTACAGACTGCGCCACTTCATTGTTCCCTGCACTAGCAACACTCAATTTTGAGAGAGGCTGCAGAATATCCCGGCTGCCAGACAATACGCCGATCAAAAGAGCGACCCCGGTCAGTAACGCAATGACCCCAAGGCCTTTAAGAAATTTTCTGAAACCAGATGCTCTTTCAGGTAACGGATCGA
Source organism: Nitrosomonas sp. Nm34 (assembly GCF_900113925.1). Classification (GTDB taxonomy): domain Bacteria; phylum Pseudomonadota; class Gammaproteobacteria; order Burkholderiales; family Nitrosomonadaceae; genus Nitrosomonas. Next base: position 23,039 of record NZ_FORD01000009.1, on the reverse strand, counting down.
TCGCATGCAGATAAATTGCCGAGATAATGAGTAGCGCGGCCCATAGCAACATATGAGCGACTTCAGAAATCACCGGTGATATCAGCCAGATGGCAACCGCCAATAACAGCACACCAAAAAACTGCTGGATGGCTTCCATCCATGGGCCTGATTTAGGTAACAGCGCACCTGCTGAAACCCCCAATAATAACAGCGGGACACCCATACCCAGCGCCATCATGAATAATGACGCTCCACCCAATACGACATCACGGGTCTGACTGATATAGAGCAGCGCACCAGCAAGGGGCGCCGCCACACAAGGACTGACAATCAAGGCAGACAGCGCCCCCATACCAAAGACACCAGATAAGTGCCCTCCTCTCAAATGTCCTGCTTCTTCTGAAAGCTTGCTCTGGAGGAAGCTGGGTAACTGCAATTCATAAAAGCCAAACATTGAAAAAGCTAATACCACAAAGATCAGCGCAAAGGTACCTAGTACCCAGGCATTTTGCAAAGCCGCAGCCAGCATCGCACCTGATAAGCCGGCCGCAATACCTGCAATGGCATAAGCAATCGCCATTCCCAGGACATAAGCCAGCGCAAGAACAAGGCCACGTCGTTTAGTAAGATGCTGACTCCTATTGGCAATAATGCCCGATAAAATCGGAAACATAGGAAAAACGCATGGCGTAAACGCGAGCAATAAGCCTATGCCAAAAAAACCGGTCAATATCAACCAGAAATTACCACTCGCAAACATTTGCTCGATTTTGTACGACTCCGTTTCAATAGCGGGTAAGCCTGCGGGTGTTTGGAACAACTCTGCAGTAGCATCCACATTTGCAGCCGCTGCGCTGCCACTGATCGTCTCAGCAGCCGTATTCAGAGCGGCTTTGATTGTCGGCAGGGTGATATCGTTTTCTTTTTTGATCGGTGCATAGCACACACCGATCGGTTCATTACATCCCTGATAAGTTGCGGCAATAGAAAGCTGGTTTACAGCTGGTGCTTCTCGTTTTAATGAAATAACTGCCTGAACAGGCTGATAATAAACTTCCGTCTTACCAAAGGTCTGATCCTCCTTTATCTTGCCGGGTGGCAAGGTGATTTTTTCTATATGGATACCATCACTTTTCGGCTCAAAGGCAATTTTATCGCGATAAAGGTAGTAGTGTTTTGCAGGAATAAGATTGGCAATGAGTGTATGCTCATCTCTCACCTCAATCGAAAACTTAAATGCCTCATCCGGAGGCAGCAACTCCTGTTCTGCTTCCCCAAAGCTAGCACCGAATTTCTGCAAGATCGATAGCACGCTAGAGCGTCTTTCTTCTTCAGCCACTACATTTGTACTAACAAAAATAAATAAAATTAAAAAAAATTGAATTAAACGCATAGCTGACCCAAATTTGTTTTTTTATATTGCTAATTCAAGAATGGTTGGTCACTTCATCGGCAACCCACTGTATATAGGCTGGCAATCCCAACTTTACAGGGACTGCAATAATCTCAGGGAGTTCATAAGGGTGGATGGCTTTAATGATTTCTTCTACCGCCCTATAATGTTTTGCTAATGTTTTAATGAAAACCGGTATCTCATTGCTTACTTCAGTCTCTCCCTGCCATCGGTATATTGAAGTGGATTCGGCCAAAATATTGATGCACGCTGCAGCTCGACGTTCAATGAGTTTTTGAGCGAGCGTTAACGCGCTCGTTTTGTCAGGAAAATTGGTGATAATAAGTATAGCTTCCATTTTGTCTCATACACAGGAAGATTCAAAAGCCGGGAAGATTCAAAAGCCTTTTATTCTTTTTTATACTAAACTCAAATTACTTTGACTACGCAGGAATCTATCAAGTTTATAATAACTGATAGAAATTAATATATAAGATAACCCCATATGATCAAAAGACTATTTTTATTAATTCAATTCCTTTCCTTGATTGCACCCGTCGGTATCTTTTTTACGTATATCATAATGGATGAAGGCGATCAATTCACTTATGAGCATTATTGGGTAACAGGAATGAGTTTTATTCCTTTTTTGTTCACGCTGCTATTAAGAAGCGTATTTCTGGATATTAATAAAAAATAATATCCTGATTACACAGAAAATTAATAACTCTTTATTTGAAAGAGCTTAAAGAAATAATAAGTAGAAATGATCTTTTAAGTTAATTTATCCAGCTTTTTAGGTCACTTTAATGATATTTTGATGAATGAGTGCATTTCAGTGCGAGGTGTGTTTTCAAACATGGAGCCCATGCGGTTATGGTTATGTTAGCTAACTGTGGTATTCGGCAAGCGTACACCGATGCATATATCCACCGTATTGACGCGGCCGAGCTACGCGGCCAATCTCAGGCGGCAAGCGTAAAGATAGTGCCGTCATATCTTGACGTGCAGTAACTAAAATTTGATCTGACAACTCAAAAATTAGAGCCCCATCTAATCTAAAATTGATAATCAAAATTTTTATTGCCATAAATTTGGTTCAGGAATAACCTTATTAAAGTTACAAAACTTTTTTAAAAAATAGAAGCCTATTAGAAATAGAAATAAAAATAGAAATAAAAACGGATGAATTCAATACAAGCCATTTTTCGAACCAGGAAATCAAGACAGGAGAGAAAACATGACGAAAGTTCTTGTTCTTTACTACAGTATGTATGGACATATTGAAAGCATGGCGAAAGCAGTTGCGGAAGGGGTGCAAAGCGTCGAGAATACTGAAGTCATTATCAAGCGAGTGCCTGAGCTGATCCCGGAAGAGGTGGCACGAAAGGCTGGTGTCAAGCTTGATCAGGAAGCACCGATCGCGACAGTAGATGAATTACCGAACTATCAAGCTATTATCTTTGGTACGCCAACCCGATTTGGCAATATGTGCGCACAGATGCGCAATTTTCTTGATCAGACCGGTAGCTTATGGCTTAACGGTAGCTTGATTGGTAAAATTGCGAGCGTTTTTACGTCCACTGCTACCCAGCACGGGGGTCAGGAAACTACCATTACATCCTTTCATACCACTTTATTACATCAGGGCATGATCATCGTAGGTGTTCCCTATTCCTGCCAGGAAATCATGAATATGAGTGAAATTACCGGAGGCTCTCCCTATGGGGCAGGCACACTCGCCGGCGCAGATGGCAGCCGTCAACCGTCAGAAAATGAACTAAAAATTGCTCGCTTTCAGGGAGCTCATGTAGCCAAGATAACCAGAAAATTAGCCTGAATTTCTGATTCAAGAGGGAATGTCATTCTATTTCCAAATCAAAAATGACGCGAAAGTGAGCCACAGACAGTATCAATAATAAGGCAAGGTGAAGCCGACAGAGTCAGGTTTGATTAGAAAAGGAATAACCAAAAATCCCTCTCATGATTGGAATATATTAGTTTTTCTTGCGATAGGGAATAAGTATATGAGCAATCAACCATCAGAGACACTTTCACCAGTGTTGTATATACCACATGGTGGAGGGCCCTTACCCGTTATGGGCGATAAAGAGCATGAAAGGATGGTTTTTTTTCTAAAAGAGATCGCAAAAAATTTGAGTGAGCCCTCAGCCATATTAGTCATCAGTGCTCATTGGGAAGAGGATCAAGCAACCATCACGAGTAACAGCCATCCTGAATTAATTTATGATTACTATGGGTTCCCGGAAAGAGCCTATCAAATCCGTTACCCTGCTCCAGGTCATCCGCAACTCGCGCAAGCAACCCTTGAAATGATAACAGCCAGTGGAATTCCAGCTAAACTGGACGAACAGCGGGGCTTTGATCATGGCATGTTTATTCCACTCATGCTGATGTATCCACAGGCACACATCCCCTGCCTCCAGTTATCCCTACTCAAGAATTTAGACCCAGGTCAACACATTAATTTAGGGAAAGCCATCACCTCTTTACGAAAGAAAAATGTTCTGATTGTTGGTTCCGGGATGTCCTTTCATAATTTGAAGCGGTTCTTTTCGAGTGGCAATGATGGCAACAAAGAAAACGATGAGTTTGATAGCTGGCTGATAGAAACATGTGCCAGCAGAGATTTTCTGCCAGATGAGCGCGAGCAAAGATTGATTGAGTGGGAAAAAGCTCCCTCTGCTCGATATTGCCACCCTAGAGAAGACCATCTTTTACCGTTACATGTCTGTTATGGTGCTGTCTGTATCGACACACCGACAGCCAAAGTTGTGTTTAACCAGGAAATCATGGGTAAAAGAGTTACGAGCTTTCTGTGGCAGTAGCAGAAAAATTTTATTAACTCTTCTGGAGATACATCACATTACCCACCCGACAACTCACTGAAATTCTGCGGAGGACCAGTATGAAAGAAACAAGATTGGGAGGCGCATTCGTAGTATTCGGTTTCATGTTGGTAATATTCTTCCCCGCGATAAACCATGCATGGTCAGCGCAGGAAGAGAAACTTAGTGCTGGGTTTGCGTGGAAGGATGGTGCAGAAATTTATGCCAAAATTTGCGCTTATTGCCATGAAGCCCAGGTCGGGCCACCCATTCGTAACCGTGAGCTTCCCATAAGCTATATCCGCACTATCGTTCGTAATGGAAACCGGGCCATGCCCTCTTTCCGCTCTTCAGAGATCGACGATGAATCACTGACAAAACTGGCGGATTTCATTTCAAAAACGGAAGCTCAGCATTAAGGAGGTCACATCCTATGGATGAAACTCGACGTCACCTCATCAAAGGCATACTCACCGGTGGAACCTTATTGGCTTTGGGTATTCCCAGAATCACTCAAGCAGCCCCCATCAATCAATCGCTGTTCGACAGTACACATAATTGCAAGTTATTGATGGGGGCTACACCTATCGACGAAGCGTTTGCCAAAGGCGCCCAAACTGCTTGCGCTCTCTATAGCAGTTACCGTCAAGGTATATTGCCGGCATTCCAATTAGAGGATGAGCTATTAACGAATCCTGTGCGCATAGTCGATCTATTGACACAATCTCATAATATGCGCTGGGTTGCCGTCATGGATGATGCCAATGCGGCCATATTCACTGAATTGGTACGGAATGCTGAAGGGCGCCTGCTGGCATTAGGTTCACATACTTCTATATCCAGCGATAACATCTCCCTCCCCTTGCGTCATGTGTGGACGACGGCATCACCCGCATACAGTGCCGGGGAGTTACTCGCATCAATACTCATGCAGAATCAGCACAATTTTTCTATTGTCGAAAATTTTCTTGCACCGCCGCGCGGAGATAGGGCAGGAAAAGAGGCAAACCTATCCGAATTTTTATCTTATCAGTGGGCTGATCAGGCGCCAATCCGTTTACATTGTGCTGGCGTATCTCCACTGGAAGCCAGTCAACTCATTGGCTGGAGGGCATCAGAAAATTGGCAACCTATATTTTCTCAGACCGATGGTTCTTCCACCTATCAAGATAAGACAGCCAGTGCTACAGCAATTGAGCTTCCCCAATTTGACAACTGGATAGAAGTCACCGGCTACGCGACTGTAGCGACCGCATTGGATAAGGGGATACATCAGGAACTTTGCTCCAGTCGCGCATTCGTGCATCGATCGGTTCAGCGTTATCCGGATCAGCATGGGTTAGCGGGAAAACATTTTGTTTCGTTTGTAATCGACGTGTAGGGAGAACACAGCATGACCAGTAAATATATTGCATTGCCTAAAAGCGTAACAGAGAAAGTATTTGATGCAGCTATCAACGATTTTCGCAGCGTGCTTGGCGATGCCGCTGTGCTCATCAGCGCAGAACAACTGGCACCCTACATCAAGACGATGATGCCGGTTTCCGATGCCGAACATGCACCCTCAGCGGCACTTCTGGCCACGACTGTCGAGCAGATTCAAAAGATTGTTGGGATTTGTAACCGATACAAAGTACCGATCTGGACGATTTCCACTGGGAAAAATCTGGGTTATGGCTCGGCAGCTCCTGCTGAGCGCGGACAGGTCGTGCTTGATCTCAAACGTATGAATCGTATTCTCGAAGTAGATAAAGATTTAGCCTTTGCTTTGGTGGAACCGGGTGTCACCTATCAGCAGCTCGATGACTACATCAAAGAACACAAACTGGGCTTATGGCTATCCATGCCAGCGCCCTCTGCCATTGCAGGACCGGTGGGTAATACGCTCGATCGTGGAGTCGGATATACGCCCTATGGAGAACATTTTCTGTTTGCCTGCGGCATGGAAGTGGTTCTGGCCAATGGTGAAGTATTGCGCACAGGAATGGGCTCAATGCCCAATTCCAATACTTGGCAGGTATTTAAATGGGGATACGGCCCCTATCTGGATGGCATTTTTACACAATCCAACTACGGTATTGTCACTAAATTCGGTTTCTGGTTGATGCCTGAACCACCAGCGTTCAAACCGTTTGTGATTCAATATGAATACGAAGAAGATATCGTAGAGATCGTGGAAACGATCCGTCCGCTGCGCATCAGTGGTGTCATTCCGAATGCGGTAGTCATTGCTCATGCACTGTATGAGGCACCCGTAAAAGCTCGGCGTAGTGATTATGTGTCCGGGCCTGGTTCAATCCCGGATGAAGCAGTCTATCGGATTATGAAAGACCATAAACTGGGTATTTGGAATGTGTATGCGGCTCTCTATGGCACGCAGGAGCAGATTGATGTGAACTGGAAAATCGTGACACAGGCTTTTGGTCGATCCGGCAAGGCAAAAATCCTGACAGAGCAGGAAGCGGCGGAGGATCCCGCATTTGTTTATCGCGCCAAGCTCATGCGTGGAGAAATGACACTTACAGAATTTTCGTTGTATAACTGGCGCGGTGGTGGCGGGTCGATGTGGTTCGCACCCGTCTCACAGGCACGGGGCAGTGAAACGCTCAAGCAGATGGCTCTGACCAAGCAGATTCTTGCCAAATACGGCCTGGATTATTCCGGTGAGTTTATCGTCGGCATGCGTGATATGCATCATATTGTCGACGTACTGTACGATAAAACTGACCCGGAGCAGACCAAAGCAGCTTACCAGTGTTTCGATGAATTGCTGACCGAATTCTCGGCGCGCGGATATGGAACTTATCGCGTCAATACGGCATTTATGGATAAAGTGGCCGAAACCTATGGCCCCGTGCAGAGAAATGTGCACAAAACACTTAAAAAAGCACTGGATCCCAATGGAATTCTTGCTCCGGGAAAATCAGGCATTCGCTAGCTTCGCCTTAACTGTGAACAGAAAACACCCCTTCTAAAGCGGAGGTAACAGTGAGAAAAATCAAGGCAGCAGTAATTCGCCAACAGGGTGGGCCGTTTCAAATTGAAGATCTGATGCAGGATGATCCACGATCCGATGAAGTACGCGTTCGCATCTTAGCGGTGGGCATGTGCCATACTGATATGGTCGCGCGCGATCAGCTTTATGCGGTGCCGCTGCCGGTGGTGTTAGGTCATGAAGGCTCGGGCGTAGTCGAACAGATAGGTAGCCATGTGAAGAAAGTCGCTGTTGGCGATCATGTTGTGCTGACCTATATGTGGTGCGGACACTGCAAGCCCTGTTTACGTGGTGATTTGACCTATTGCGAACATTTTTATGCGCTGAATTTCAATGGAGCACGCGAAGACGGCAGTACGTCAACCTTTACAGCAGGTAATACTCCAGAGCTAGTCCATGATCATTTCTTCGGGCAGTCGTCGTTTGGCACATTTGCGCTCGTGCATGAGCGTAACGTCATCAGAGTCCCCAGCGATGCGCCTTTAGAGCTACTCGGCCCGCTGGGTTGCGGCATTCAAACCGGTGCCGGAGCTGTCATAAATGCTCTCAAAGTCAATCCTGGCAGCAGTTTTGCCGCTTTTGGAGGCGGCGCAGTGGGACTCAGTGCCGTGATGGCGGCGCGTGCGGCCGGCGCAACCACCATCATTTCGGCAGACGTAGTGCCTGCGCGCTTGACTCTGGCTATGGAACTGGGCGCAACCCATACCATTAACAGCCGGGAAACCGATCCTGTCGAAGCGGTTCGCAAAATTACCGGAGGAGGCGCTGATTTCACGCTGGAATCGAGTGGACGCCCTGCTGTATTGCGTCAAGCCATTGATGCACTGGCTATTCGGGGAACATGCGGCATTGTCGGCGCCCCTGCTTTGGGTACTGAAGCGAGTTTCGACGTGAATGGGGTGATGACAGCAGGGAAGCGCATTATCGGAATTATCGAAGGCGATAGCAAACCGGATCTTTTTATTCCAGCGCTTGTTGAGCTTTATCAGCAGGGGAAATTTCCTTTTGACAAGCTGGTGAAATTCTATACGCTCGATCAAATCAATCAGGCGGCTGAAGATAGCGAGAAAGGGGTCACGATTAAACCGATCATCCGGCTGTAGTACGAATTTTTTTACTCCCTTTTCAAATGGGCTCTCTATGAAAACACGCATGAGGAATGCATGATGGAAAAGGAAAAAGAGGCTCCACCACCCTATTCAAATTTCGATCAGTTACTGATCAACGGCCAGTGGCGCCATGACAAGGGAACAAAGGTTTTAAATGACTTGAATCCTTATAATGGCAATGTTCTGGTCGAGATACCGCATGCCGATCGTGATGACATGCACGAAGCCTATCGAGGTGCCGCCAAGGCCCAACCTGAATGGGCGGCATTATTACCGGGTGAGCGGGCGGCAATCATGCGGCGAGTGACACAGATCATGGAAACGCGCCGTGAAGAGATTGTGTCATGGATCATTCATGAATCCGGTGGAACCCGCATCAAAGCCAATCTGGAATGGACTGCCGTGCATGGCGTACTGCTCGAGGCAGCCACGCTGCCTTATCTGGTAGAAGGCCGGATTCTTCCGGCGGAGATTCCCGGCAAGGAAAGCCGCATGTATCGTAAACCCGTCGGTGTCGTCGGTGTGATCAGTCCTTGGAACTGGCCATTCCAGCTCACTGCTCGTTCTGCAGCACCTGCATTGGCCCGTTGATAACGCTGTTGTGGTCAAGCCAGCCAGTGACACACCCATAACGGGCGGATTGCTATTGGCTAAAATTCTGGAGGAGGCCGGACTTCCTGCTGGGGTACTCAGCATTACCGTCGGTGCATGCAACGAGATTGGCGATGCATTTGTTACTCACCCGCTTCCTCGTGTCATATCGTTTACCGGTTCCACACCGGTTGGCCGCAATATCGCAAAGTTAGCGGCAGAAGGTTCCATGCTGAAACGACTTGAACTGGAGCTGGGCGGTAATGGCCCATTCGTGGTATTGAGTGATGCCGACCTGGGGCAAGTTGTGGAAGCTGCGGTGTTTGGTAAATTTTTACACCAAGGCCAAACCTGCATGAGTGTGAATCGCTTTATTATTGATGATCGGATTCACGATGAGTTTGTGGAGCGCTTCGCTGATCGGGTACGCCAGCTGAAAGTAGGCGACCCCAATGCGCCAGATACCATGATTGGCCCCATTATTAATGAATCCCAGCTAAACGGGTTGCAGCGCCGGATTAATGAGGCCATCTCATCAGGAGCCCATCAGATAGTGGGGGGTGAAGCACAAGGCTTAGTGCTTCCACCCCATGTATTCTCCCAAGTAACTAATCGAATGCAGTTGGCACAAACGGAATCATTCGGTCCTATCGCACCGATCATACGTGCACGCGATCAAGCCGATGCGCTGGAAATCGCCAATGACACAGACCTTGGACTTGCTGCTGCTGTGTTTACACAAGATGCCGAGCGCGGCCTTCGGTTCGCACAAGAGCTTGAATCAGGCATGGTGCATATTAATGATCAGCCGGTCAATGATTTACCGTTCAACCCATTTGGTGGTGAAAAAAATTCAGGAATCGGTCGTTTCAACGGCGCCTGGGCCGTCGCAGCATTTACTACTGATCAATGGATCAGTATTCAGCACAAGCCGCGCCACTATCCTTTCAATGCACGAGTCATTAATTGATGAGTTGAGAGATAAACAAGTACGGCAACTCAATAGCAAAATTGACTGGGATGATCCTTAACCTTGCTTTCATTTTTTTATTTTTCATGAGGTTCAAGCATCTCACTTTAATTTGATTGCCGGCCTCATGCGTGAATGTCATTCCATTTCTAAATCAAAATTTATCAGCTTTACCTTGCCGTATTATTTATATTGCCTGTAGCTCATCTTCGTGTCATATTTTATCTGGAAATGAAATAAGCAATAGTCGGATTGACCTGCATATCGAACCAGGGCACGTAACCCCATTTAACAGCAAAGCGCGATTGGTAATCACCTAAAATTTCATTTAGTCTGCTTCAGACTATTCCATCTTCACATTTTATTTAGGTTAAGTAATGTACCTTATACAAAAGCTGAGATCTCAATAAGCGAAAACAGAGAAGGAGTTTGTTAATGCAACAATTTTTATTAGCCAGGTTTATGCTGATCGGTATTACTCTCTGGCCTCTTACAACTATCGCTAGTCCAGCTTTAGCTGATTATGATCATTGCTTAAAAGCTTCTATGCAAAATAATAATCAAAAACATGAATTGAGCAATCAGTGTGATGAGGCTTCTCCTGGTGACAATTCAAATGTAATAACGCTTCCCTCTGACGCGGAGAATAAGATCAAAATTGCTGCCGGCTTCGGTTGGGGAATCTTTAATGGCAGCGTTTACAACGGGAATAGAAATTATGCTATCGAACAGGTCATTATCAAGCTGATCCCCTCGCAGATAGCAGGCACATCCTCTGAAATCTCGCTTGAAACGAAGGAATACAACACCGACGTGACAGTACTGCCTTTATCCAAGGGTGCGCTTTCCATGGTTTTAGATTCGGATGTTACACGAGAATTTGAATGAAGCTTAGTCAATATTCTGGGGCGAAAGATAAATACAAATTGACAGCATTTCTCCTGCTGCCTCATTTTGATTTCACCATTTTCACTTTATTTCTTTACAAGGGAGGAAAATTCTATGTCTATTAAAAAATTGCTCTTTTAGAAGCGTTGCTGAGCTGTTAGGACTAAAGATGATGGATTTTTAGCCGATCATCTTACTTGAACGGAAAATCAGTCATATAAATTAAAAGCAAGCTAACTGAAGGGCTTAAAAAGTTAATTATTCACCATTTAAGTATGTTTTTATAAATTCTTTTAATACACAAGGACTTTATTATGTTTACTAAAGTTTTGTTAATTGTCTTGCTAAGTTTCAGCATTTCGTGTTCCGCAGCAGACACGACATCCAATTCATCCAAATCATCCACATCACCCAATTCATCAACAAGCTCAAATGAGCTGATACTGCCAACACAGCAATCTGATACATCAACTAAAAATGAAACCTCAGAATCATCAAAAGATAACGATTCAGGGGCAGGGCAAGAATCTTCCACTCCCAAAAAGGGGCATCCAATGGAAGACTACTGCAAAGAACATACTTGCTAATCTCATAACTAGTTACTGCTGGAGTGATCATGAAAAGAAAATTATTAACTAATTTATTCGCTGCTGTCATTGTATCTTACGCAACCAGTGTTTTTTCAGACCCACCTCACTGGGATCATACTGAGCAGGAAAATTGGTGGTCCCTTCAAGACACCTCTCAAACACCACCGTTAAGTTTTCCTTTTGCTGAATGCGGGGTAGGGCAGCATCAATCTCCTATTGACTTGGCTAAAGCAAAAATTGAGGGGACAGAGGTGAATCCTCTGGAAATTTCATATCCTGTTGATAATGCACCCGTTTTTTTCAATACGGGTCATGCGATACAAGTTAATACTTCCTCCGGTTACACAGGCCATCTTAAGATTGGAGAAGAATCATTTCCGTTAACTCAATTTCATTTTCATGAACCAAGTGAACATGTCGTGGGTACCACTAGTTTTCCAGCTGAATTGCACTATGTTCATGTCAAGAGTGATGGCAGACTGGTCGTTTTGGCGGTGGCAATCAATTTAGGGGATCAAAACCCAGTATTCCAAACGATTCTAGACAATATGCCACCTGATTCAGGTGGTAAAAATCAAAACTCCGGTTTGCAATTCGACCCTGCAGCGTTATTACCAAAACTTGATCAACCGATCCAGTACTTCACCTTAGCAGGATCGTTAACTACCCCGCCCTGTAGCGAAGGTGTTCAATGGTATATTCTGCCCAAATTGATCACCATTTCAGATGCACAACTTACCCAATTAAAAAGCTTCTACGCCAATAATAATCGTTTACCTCAAAATTTAAACGGTCGAAATATTTTATCAGGGAAATAATTCTATACTGATAGACCGATAGCTGAGTACTGAATAATCAGGTTGTTATTGAGAAGCAATCATCCTAAACGGCAGTTTGGTGAAAGCCAAACTGCCAGAAGCTTTCTAAAATATAACATGACGAGTTCATTCCGCCATACATCAGGTAATCGTCAAATGTTCAATGCCTTCATTGATGTTTTTGTGCTGCGCTTCTGAGCTGTGCAGTTTGATTTGCAAGCGTAGCTCATTCATGGAATCTGCATTTCTCAGCGCATCCTCATAACTAATCAGGCCAGCTTCATAAAGCTCAAATAACGCCATATCAAAAGTTTGCATACCGAGCTCTCGCGATTTCTTCATGATCTCTTTGATTTCATGAACTTCTCCTTTAAAAATCAGATCTGAGATCAATGGAGAATTCAGCATCACCTCAATGGCTGCCACCCGCCCTTTCCCCTCTTTCCTGGGAATCAGCCGTTGCGCGATCAAGGCTCTCAAATTTAATGATAAATCCATCAGCAGCTGTGCTCGGCGTTCTTCCGGAAAAAAATTAATAATACGGTCAAGTGCCTGGTTGGCGCTATTGGCGTGTAGTGTCCCCATGCATAAGTGGCCCGTCTCGGCAAAAGCAATGGCATGCTCCATGGTTTCACGATCACGAATTTCACCAATCAAAATAAGATCGGGTGCCTGGCGCAAGGTATTCTTGAGTGCCGCTTCCCAGGAATCCGTATCCACGCCCACTTCTCGTTGTGTGATAACGCAGTTAATATGCTCATGCACATATTCTACTGGGTCTTCAATAGTGATGATATGGCCATAACTGTTCTGATTACGGTGTCCGATCAGAGCGGCAAGTGAGGTCGATTTACCTGAGCCGGTACCACCTGCAAAAATAACTAAACCACGCTTGCTCATCACCACGTCTTTTAGCACAAGCGGTAGACCCAAATCATCAAATTTTGGAATTTGTGTAGTGATCGTGCGAATCACGAGACCCACTCGCTGTTGTTGAATAAATGCATTCACACGAAATCGCCCGATGCCCGCTGGATGAATGGCAAAATTGCACTCCTTGGTCGCTGCAAACTCTGCCGCCTGTTTGTCATTCATAATAGCGCGCGCCAGCTCCGCCGTGTGCTGGGGGGAAAGGGGCTGCTGGGATACGGGGGTCATATTTCCGTCAATTTTAAACGCAGGCGGATAGCCAGCTGTAATAAACAAATCGGAAGCCTTTTTGCTGAGCATTAAATGCAGCAAATCGTACATAAATTTTGTTGTCTGCTCTTGTTCCATGATAAATTTTAATATCCTTTCCTTTTATTCCATTTCTAAATCAAAAATGACGCGAAGGTGAGCCGCAGACAGTTTCAATAAACGGCAAGGTGAAGCCGACAAAGCCAGTTTTGATTTAGAAATGGATTAGGTATATTAACTTCGAAAATTGTCCTTGTTCATAGCTTTGGCTCTTGCCTCCACCATGGAAACGACATTACGCTTCACCAGATCAGCCAGATTTTGATCAAGTGTTTGCATTCCTACACTCTGACCGGTCTGAATAGTTGAATACATCTGAGCCACTTTTCCTTCCCGGATCAGATTACGGATGGCAGGGGTACCGATCATGATCTCATGCGCTGCGACCCGGCCAGTCCCATCTTTAGTTTTCAACAATGCCTGAGAGATCACTGCCCGCAGGGATTCCGATAGCATGGCACGAACCATTTCCTTTTCCTCCGCAGGAAACACATCGATAATACGATCAATGGTTTTGGCGGCAGAACTGGTATGCAAGGTACCGAATACCAAATGACCTGTTTCTGCCGCTGTCAATGCCAAACGAATCGTCTCCAGATCTCGCATCTCACCCACTAAGATAATGTCCGGGTCTTCTCGTAAGGCTGCGCGCAATGCATTAGCGAAACTATGGCTATCTTTTCCGATTTCACGTTGATTGATCAGGCATTTCTTACTTTCATGAACAAACTCGATCGGATCCTCAAGTGTAAGAATATGACCATACTGATTCTCATTAATATCGTCGATCATCGCCGCCAGCGTAGTTGACTTACCCGAACCGGTTGGACCTGTCACCAACACGACGCCTCGTGGTTGCTGCGCAATTTCTGCAAAAATCTTGGGCGCCTTGATCTGTTCCAGTGTTAGCACCTTTGATGGAATTGTGCGCATGACTGAAGCTGCACCTCGATGAGTATTGAATGCATTAACTCGGAAACGCGCAAGATTAGGTACGGCAAAAGAAAAATCGCATTCGAGATGCTCTTCATAGAATTTGCGCTGACCATCATTCATAATGTCATAAATCATGTCATGGACATCTTTATGCTCCATGGCTGGCAGATTGATGCGCCGGACATCACCATGTACACGTATCATTGGTGGCATACCCGCAGACAAATGCAAATCAGATGCATTATTCTTGACCACAAAGGCAAGTAGTTCTACTATGTTCATTTACGTTTTCCCTAGATGCTATAAGTAGGTAAGGTTGGTCTTCATGAATTTCTTCCTGGTTTTCCAGCTCAAAGTAACAGCCTGCTTGTTTATAACGGTAGGGATAAATAAAAATTGAGAAGATATTTGGTAGCGGATAGTTAATCTTATTCAGCGCCACTTTTCCCAGCGAGCATTATTTCATTATTTTTTATTGCCATTATTACCAATTAGTAAACCATGACAACAATTGCCACACGTCTGCAAACAGTTAAATCCCATATTGCAGAGGCTGCCAGGAATGCAGGACGACGACCAGAGGACATTCTGTTATTAGCTGCCAGCAAAACCAATCCTCCTGAAAAGGTAAGAGAAGCCTGGGAAGCGGGGCAAACTGTATTTGGAGAAAACTATCTGCAGGAGGGATTGATCAAAATTCGCGCACTTGCTGATTTACCTATAGAGTGGCATTTTATTGGCCCGATCCAAAGCAACAAAACCAAACCTATTGCAGAAAATTTTGCCTGGGCACACAGTGTAGATCGAGAAAAAATTGCTGTGCGTCTATCCAATGCGAGACCTGAATCGCTTCCGCCGCTACAAGTCTGTGTCCAAGTCAATGTCAGTGGTGAAGTGACCAAAAGTGGTATTGCGCCTGAACAGGCTGCAGAGCTCGCCACCTTTGTTAATCAACTGCCTCGTTTAAAATTAAGAGGATTAATGGCGGTACCCGAGCTGACTTCAGCAACTGCACTGCAACGCGAGCAATTTCAAATCATGCGGCAGATCTTTGAGCAGCTCAAAAAGGATGGCTTCGATATCGATACCCTATCCATGGGTATGTCTGAGGATATGGATATTGCGATTGCAGAGGGCGCCACAATTGTACGGATAGGTACCGCCATTTTTGGTCCGAGGCGTTATGCTATTCCTGAGGAGCTCGCTCCGCGCCAGTAATCAACGCATGATATTTAGCTAGTAATTGCTCATGACTCTCAGTCACATTGGGATGGGTAATAATACAATTGACGGGGCAAACCTCAACACATTGAGGAGTATCATAATGTCCTACACACTCTGTGCATAAATTGGGATTGATCTCATAAATCTCCTCACCTTGCGAAATTGCTTCGTTCGGACATTCCGGCTCGCAAACATCACAATTAATACATTCA
This sequence comes from Nitrosomonas sp. Nm34, assembly GCF_900113925.1. Taxonomy (GTDB): domain Bacteria; phylum Pseudomonadota; class Gammaproteobacteria; order Burkholderiales; family Nitrosomonadaceae; genus Nitrosomonas. The sequence goes on along the minus strand of NZ_FORD01000009.1, from coordinate 7,243 downwards.
TCAGTAATTAATAATGCCATCTCAACCACCTCAAAAAATCAGTTTTTCATTTTCTTTCGTAACAGTTCTGCAACAATGGGATGCACGAATTCGTCTGCATTTCCTCCCAATCTGGCAATTTCTCGTACAATCGTGGCAGAAATAAACATATATTGCTCAGATGGGGTTAAAAAAACAGTTTCAACCTCTGGATAGAGATGACGGTTCATTCCCGCCAATTGAAATTCATATTCAAAGTCAGACACAGCACGTAAACCACGCAGAATGATGTGGGCATTTTGTTGCTGCAAAAACACGGTTAACAAACCAGTAAATCCCATCACCTCGATATTGCGACAATCTTTTAGCACTTCTTGGGCCATTTGAATACGATCGGTCAAGGAAAAAAAAGGGGTTTTGCCACTATCCGCAGCCACGGCTACGATAACATGTTTAAATAATTTTGCGGCACGACGCACCAGATCTTCATGGCCACGCGTTAATGGGTCGAAAGTTCCAGGATAAACCGCTTTATCCATTTTTTTTCAATTTCAGTAAGTGGTAGCAAACCTTGCCTGCCCGTCCGCTGCGCCACACAAGCCATTGTTCATCCAGATCAAATTTATGATCATTTTCTATATAAACCAAACTGTCTCCTGTCATATGTGAAGGAAGCCGCATCAATAATTCAGGCAGCAGATTAAACTGAAAAGGAGGATCTAAAAATATGACATCATATTGCCTCACATCCGAGGCAATAAATGCCAGCGCATCCATTTGCACTAATTCTACTTGCGTTGCATCCAGCTTCTTCCGGGTTGCCTCCAATTGATGCATTATGCGCCTACTCAACTCCACCATCACGACGCGCTCAGCCCCTCGTGAGGCTGCTTCAAAACCCATTGCGCCACTTCCTGCGAATAAATCCAAACAATATTTACCAGTTAAGTCCTGTCCCAACCAATTAAATACCGTTTCTCGAACTCGATCAGGTGTTGGCCGTAAATATTTCTCATCAGGAAAAGTGATCACCCGGCTGCGCCACTTGCCACCAATAATTCGAACCTTTCCTTCTCGCACCATAAAACCAACCACATCAAATTCTGTTTTCTCTTGATCAATTATACTGAAGACGAGAGGTACTTTTCTGCAATTTGGCAAAAATTCAAACTTTTTGTGGAAATTTCCTGACATTTACTTACCCAGCTTCATTAGAATATATAGCCCATAAGATCTCATTTTCTCCAGGAAAAATATTCGTGTTCCTCTATGAACTGCTAATCGGCTTACGCTACACACGCGCAAAACGGCGTAATCACTTCATCTCTTTTATTTCCTTGATTTCTTTGCTGGGCATCACGCTGGGCATGACGGCACTCATCACCGTCATGTCAGTCATGAATGGTTTTCATAAGGAAATCCGCTCACGTATACTCGGTGTTGCTTCACATGTTCAAATCAGCACCATTAGCGGTACTTTAACTAACTGGCAACAAATTGCCGACATGGCAAGCAAACATCCGCAAGTAATTGCAGCAGCCCCTTATGTCAGCGCACAAGGCATGCTCTCTCACAATCAGGTAGTACGAGGCATTATGGTGCGTGGAATTTTGCCAGACTATGAAAATCGTGTAGCTGATTTCGCGCAAATGATGGTGATGGGCGAACTTGATCAGTTGAAAGCAGGTGAATTCGATATTGCCATTGGCATCGAGCTGGCACGTAGTCTGGGTGCATTTCCGGGCGATAAGATTGTCCTGATCTCCCCGCAAGGCCAAGTAACCCCTGCAGGGATGTTACCTCGTCTAAAACAATTCACCGTAACGAGCGTATTTGAAGCCGGCCATTATGAATATGATTCTGGCTTAGCACTTATTCATATGGCAGATGCGCAGAAACTCTATCGCATGGAACCTAACCAGGTATCGGGAGTGCGGCTGAAGCTGAAGGATATGTTTCAAGCGCCCCAGGTGGTAAAAGAACTATCATTGATGCTTTCTGCTGATAACTACATCACTGACTGGACGCATCAGCACGCTAATTACTTCCGGGCGATTCAGATCGAGAAACGCATGTTGTCGTTGATTCTGGCATTAATCATCGCGGTTGCAGCCTTCAACATCGTCTCAACCCTGGTCATGGCCGTGACTGACAAGCAACCGGATATCGCTATCCTGCGCACCTTGGGTGCCAGCCCTGGCAGCATTATGAAAATATTTATTGTGCAGGGGACCCTAATCGGCGTCCTTGGCACAGTGCTGGGTCTCATTGGTGGAACGCTGCTGGCTTATAACGTGGGAGAAGTGGTTGCGTTCATCGAGCGGCTATTTAGCATTCAGTTTCTCTCACAGGAAGTTTACTACATCAGCGAAATACCTTCTGATCCACAATTGGATGATATCGTGACAGTGGCAGTGGTATCCTTTACGCTTACACTACTCGCAACGCTTTACCCAAGCTACCGCGCATCAAAAGTTAATCCGGCAGAGGCACTGCGCTATGAATAACACCGTCATTTCATGCAAGAATCTCTATAAAAGCTACTTTCAGGGCAAGCTCGAAGTGCCCGTCTTGCAAGGAGTTAACCTAACGTTGAGCAGGGGCGAAATGGTATCGGTGGTCGGTGCCTCCGGTTCGGGCAAAAGTACATTGCTGCATCTGCTGGGCGGACTGGACTCACCGAGCAAAGGGGAGATTTTGCTGCTAGGTCAAGGACTCACCACTATCAGCGAAGAAAAAAGGTGTCAATTGCGCAATCATTCACTTGGTTTTATTTACCAGTTCCACCATCTGCTTCCCGAGTTCAGCGCTCAGGAAAACGTGGCCATGCCACTGCTGATACGGCGCATGAATAAACAAGAAGCGATGGAGCGTGCAGCGGACATGCTGCAGCACGTCGGCCTGAGCCATCGCCTGACTCATACGCCTGGTGAGCTTTCTGGAGGGGAGCGTCAACGGGCAGCCGTAGCACGAGCATTGGTAACTCAGCCAGCCTGCGTGCTGGCCGATGAACCTACTGGCAATCTTGACCGCCATACCGCAGAAGGAGTATTCAATTTAATGCTGGAGCTCAATCGCAAAGTGAATGCTACTCTTGTCATCGTTACGCATGATCCGCAACTCGCCAACCAGGCAGAACGGGTTTTGCAACTGATTGATGGTGTACTGGTGTAAACCGGGAGCTTTTTAGGACAAGAGTATCATCAATAAGATAAAAGGCTATATCAATGTCGTATTGGTCTTAATTCTGTCCTGAAATCAAACATCCACCTCCAGATCAAACTGGCACGAAAGCGAGCCATAAGGGAATACCATCTTTATTACATGCCGATGCCAGGGAATGACTAATGACCAGGCAATAATGCACGAGCATACCATCTGTATCCCGCTACCATAACACGAAGAAAACAATTTTCCTTGTAATCTGGCTAGCGCATTATTAATCCGATCATGGGAAAATTTTTATCAACAGAAAGAATAAGAATTCCAAATGATTGTTAATGTATAACACATGAATCACGTTAAAGCTAGTTATAATCATGCAGCCAGCCAGGAATGACAAGCAAAGCCAGCTTGACACCGAGCAATAGCCGGAATATTAACTACCTCCAACAGCAATGGTGAAGTCATTCTCCCGGATTTCATTTCAGGTTATTACAATAGGGTTTATCAACAAATATGATTCAGCTTGCTCTTGGCATACATTAATCATATGCTAATTTCAATAATAGATAATGTTCCCTTTCTGAGTTAATATTTATTATATGGTGGGAATGAGTTTTTGAGATCAGCGCTAAAGTTACAGTTTCCCAGTTATTAATATGCCCTATTCTGGTAAATAGATAAAATCTTATACATCATGCAGGCATTTCGGGATATTAAAAATAACCTATGACAAAAAGTAGAGCGTGATTGTGGAAAGCCCAACTTTAGTATGACTTCACCATTCCGGTCCGGCTGACGTGCAATCTCACTCAATCAAAGTTGTGAGGGTTATCAGTCATGGTGTATTCGATTGCCAACTCAAAAATGACGCGAAGGCGAGCCGCCGACAGTATCAATAATATGGCAAAGTGAAACTGACAAAGTCAGTTTTGATTTAGAAATGGAAGTACTTGGCAGGCATACCTAGTTCGCGCTTGTAAGAATGGCATTAGAAGGAAACACTGTGCATTGCACGGTTTAAAAAACATATCAGTGTTAATTTGCTTTTACATGACTGCTTACCGCGCAGGCGCTCAAATCCTACCTTTTCTCCGAATCTGGTACTTGCTTATAGTTAGTCAGAAATATCAATTATCTCATTTATAAGAAACCTTTAACCTATATAAAACAGATGCATGACCTAATTGAAAAACTTAAAGAGACCTACTGCTCAGACGGTGTGGAAATTCCCGAAATTCTTTTTAACTGTGCGCAAGACCAGCAAAAATATGATCAATATCGTCAAATTTTTAACCGTCTCTTCCAATTTATGCCTACTGCTATTGTGCTATGTGAGACAGCTCAACAGGTAAGCGTAGCGGTTAAATTTACCAGTAAACATGCTTTGCCTTTACGTGTGCGCTCGGGTGGGCATGATCATGAAGGAGAATGCAGCGGCACTGATACCCTTCTGCTCGATCTCTCGAAGATGAATAAGGTCAAAATTGATCGTGAGCGTAAGATTGCTCGCATACAGCCTGGTATACGCTTTCAGAGCCTAACCACGGAGCTGGCTAAATGTGATGTCATGATTCCGCATGGCACTTGTGCTACCGTGTGCATAGCAGGCTATACCATGGGAGGAGGCTGGGGTCCCTGGACTCGCAAGCATGGCATGTGCTGCGAAAGTGTCGTAGGGGCTACCCTGGTGCTGGGCGATGGCAGCATACGCGAGTTGAGTATGAATAGTGAAATAATTGGCGATCGAGAACTGCTGTGGGCTATAAAAGGTGGAGGTGGTTTCAGCTACGGCATAGTGACCGAGTTTGTAATTGAAACCTTTGACCTGCCCGATGAAATGATTAAGTTTCAGATTGAGTGGAATAAATACCACTATGTGCCTGAAAACAAATTATTTGCTCTGCGCGATACCACACCTACCTTGCATGTGTTGCAAACATGGGAAAAAGTCATTGCTTCCACCCAGCCAGACGCTAACCAGTTAGTAGGGACTAATCTGAAAATTGCGGCTAAACATGCCAGCGAAGGTGAGCACTTTAATCCCCATACTGTAAGCCACAACTGCGTGATGTATGGCTATTGGGAAGGAGATGAAAACAGCCTGCAGAAATTTGTAGATAAACACTTTAGACACACTGGCACCTACACGGTAACCATAATGGGCAAAGCTGGGCGCAAGTACCAAGATTTACCCTATGGCGATCACCTGATGAGTGCTTGGGATCGCTATTCGTTTCACAATATGAATTTGCTGAAACAGGGACTAGAAGGCACACCATTTCCACCTGATGAAGACCAGCCGGCCCCCCACAAAATCACCTCACGTTTAGTAAATAAAGAGGGGCTTGGCACAGAAGGCCACTATAAATTATTGGAAAGTCTCACTTCTCCCCTGGTATTAAGCGGCAACGTGCACCTGGGACTCTTTACTTATATTACCTTAGGGGCTATTACCGGCAGCTATTATCAGCAGGTCATGACCCTGGAGCAGAAAGACAAAAGCGCCTTTCCTTACAAGGATAAAATTTTCACCATACAATACCAAACCTGGTGGAATGAAACTGAAAAAGAAAAAAGAGAAGGTGAGAATAATCATGTGTATACTCGCGTCAACCAGGCGCTCGACTGGATGGAAGTTTGCCGTGATTATGATATTCCCAATACTTCAGGTGCTTTCATCAGCTTTAAAGACAGTTCAGTACCTACCCAAACTTATTTCGATAAAAGCTACCACCACCTCGTAAAAATAAAGCGAACCTATGTAAACGATCCTTACAATCACTTCCGTTCGCGCAAAACGATTATCTGACAACCAAAAAATATGGAGCGCCCTATTTTGCGAATAAACTATTCATTAAAATTTTTCCCTATAACTGAGATAGTGTAATGATAAAGATTCTTATTGCTGTTGCCAGTTGTTTAATATTCTCTTCCTGTACATGGGTTAAGGTTACTTCCAAAGGCGAAGGAGTACGCTTGGTACACTCAGCCAAAGCAGTCCAGCCATGCAAAAAAATTGGCAGAGTTGAAACTAAAGTAGTCAGTAAAATAGTGTTTAACCGTGATCAAGAAAAAGTTGCAGATGAACTTGCTGATCTTGCGCGGAATGAAGCGGCGTTAATTAACGGCGATACTATTGTTCCTGTTTCGGAGGTTAATAAGGGAAGACGTAGCTTCGATGTCTACCAATGTTTTCCAACTAGAATGTAATATTGGCATCTTCATATCGATAATGTACGGCGGTAGTATAAAAATCAACATTCCTCTGAAGGGAGAAAGGGAGAACGAGCCACGGTTCACCTAATAGATAGGGAGCTGACCGCAAGCTGTTATGTTATGAATTGGCATCAGGGCGGATAAAAGAAGCGAATGGCGCAACGCGCTGGCAATGCGCGCTTCACGGAGCAAGTATTGGCGACTTCGGGACGACGGGCAACGCCCGACAAGTCAGGGAAACCGCGCAAGGCGACAGAACTAAAACCCAGCAATCTATTTCTCACATCATTAATATACCTAATATATTATCTAATGTAAAAATACAAGCCACAGACTCAAGTCTTGCCACCCCATTGCGACAAACGTTTTTTAGTACCATCAAAAGTAACATACCAGTAGAGTAGGTTCAACACTCACCCTGTTCATTTTTAACATCTATTCTCGCAAATTACTTGAAAGTAAAAGCGCTCTTTCTTTTGCAACAGAGGAAAACCAAAAAAATTTATAAAAATCAGATAATACTTTCTTGAACTAAAGTCTCCGTTGGGAGCCATTTTGAGTATCCAGCTTTATAGCATGCCTCCTATAAATTGATTATAATTTACAGATGACCTATCCGATATCATTTCGCCGTAAAGTATTATCCGTTCGTGAGAAGGAGAACCTCTCAATCGTACAAGTGGCCAAGCGTTTTGATGTAGGGGTCGCCAGCGTGATGCGTTGGATCAAAACTCCCGATCCCAAGACCACCCGCAACAAACCTGCCTACCAGGATCAACATGGAAATGTTGGCGCAGGACGTCAAGAATTATCCGGACGCATATCAGTACGAGCGCGCCAAACGGTTGGGTGTCAGCAAGCAAGGCATTAATCATGCTTTAAA
>NZ_FORD01000117.1 GCF_900113925.1 Nitrosomonas sp. Nm34 | reverse complement strand
CCGGGCAATAGCGACACGATACGACAAGCTGAAGCGAAATTATGAAAGTATGGTAGCCATAGCGTGTGGATATCTGTGGCTACCTATGTGAAATGTCAACAGACCCTAGCAGAATATTGAAAAATTATTTATGTTGCGTTGCTACTGCGTGTTCGGTACTAAAAACAGGCTCAAAATGTTCATTTATACGATATAAACTCCGCTTTTTTGCCTGTTTTTTGTCTATCATCGACTGTCTCAAATACGCTTTTCAACTGCCTGTTAAGAGCTTTATATAACTTTGTATACTTTAGAGGTCATGTTATACATACCTAATTCCATTTCTAAACCAAAGCTGACTTTGTCGGCCTCACCTTGTCGTATTATTGATACTGTCTGCGGCTCGTCTTCGCGTCATATTTGATTTGGAAATGGAATAAACCATCTCCATTTCAAAGAAGACCACAAATGACTGTTAAAAGGCAGAAGGTCTATTCGAATTTTACCCTACGAGATCTTACTTTTGACGTAATATATCACTTCACACTTGAAAAGCTTATTTAGTTAGATCTTGGAGATATGAATGGATATTATAAACATGGTATTTAGCTTTTTAATCGGTACAGCTGTAGGCGTTATTATTGCGCATTCATGGCGCACACACGTAGTTAGCCAGGCGGTCACAAAGATAAAGAATATTTTTGATCGATTGTGGCATCAACATCCTAAGCTTTTACAAGAGATGAAGCAGGACATGGATAATCCAGATTACAAGTTTCAAAGAGAATTTTATATTCTCAATAAAAATCAGCGTTTTAATCTGAATCTTGCCAAACCTTGTCTAGCATATTTCAAAGAGGAGCACGATGGCTTACAAGATCAACTAAAAACTTTGGAAGATTATGGCTTTGTTAGTAAAGTAACTGAATCTAATAAAAATAATTTTACCAAATATCAGTTTAGCGAAAAATTCGTTGAATTGCTTCGCAATAAACAAACTTAGTTAGTCAGAAGGTCATCATCTTCTAGACGATGACCTTTGATAGCCAAGCTTTTATTGACAGACTACACTACTCATCCAAACTTTAATATGAACCTCGTTTTGATTCTAAGCAAGTAACGAGAATCAAATAGTGTATGTTATTTCGCTACCTGCTTTTCTTTTATTTCTTCTAGCGTTTTACAGTCAATACAAAGTGAAGCAGTAGGACGTGCTTCAAGACGTTTCAATCCTATTTCGATACCACAGTTATCACAATAGCCATACTCGCCTGCATCAATTTTTGCGAGCGTTTCATCAATCTTTTTGATGAGTTTACGTTCCCTATCTCGATTGCGTAACTCAAGTGTCATATCTGATTCTTGACTAGCTCTATCATTAGGATCAGCAAAAACTGTCGCTTCTTCTTGCATCGTGTGAACCGCCCGATCTATTTCCTGCCCTAGCCCAATTCTGAGATCTTCGAGGATATTGCGGAAATAGGCGAGTTGCTCAGCACTCATATATGGTTCGCCTTTTTTTGGTTTGTAAGAAACAACTGGTTCATGTGACATACTGAACGCTCCCGTTTTTTATTAATTTTACTAGCATAAATCAAACATACAGGAATAACAGAAAAAGATACATATAGCAAGCCCGCGCTGCTAGATTACTAAAATTCTTACCCGCTACGCTTATTAGAAGTACAATTTGAGCGGCGTAGTATTATACAGAAATAGTCCTGTTCATGCTAATTTTTAAAAACAATCATCCAGAAGTGAGAAAAATGGGCAAGGGTGAAATCCTAGTAAACATTTCGCTCACTCATCGTAACAAAATAGAAGCCTGATACTTAAATGGCAGATTATTGCCGACTTTATGGACGCAATAAAGTAGCTTTGTGGAAACAGTCTATGGATCACTTTATTCTGACTCCCATAGTTCCAGTTTATTTCAAAAAATTAAGAATCGGTCAGCTATAAAAAATTTTTCATCATTAATATCCCTAACAGCATAAGCCAGTTCACAGCATTCCCCCCCATAATTTCCAGCAAGCGGTTCGCAACTAATAAAAAGAGATATTACAGCCAAACGTGTCATAATAAATTACGTTTGAGCCTTTAAGTGCGTCGCATCCCTTGTCTAGGTACCCCTGTATCATATATATAACGCTCAAGTTCTTTGATGACGAATTGGTTTTCTGAAATGGTATCTTTCACCAAATCACCAATAGAGAGTATTCCTATCACCTTGTCTGCATCTATGACAGGTAAATGACGTACTCGCATCTCGGTAACCAATGACATGCAATCTTCATTCGTATTGTCTAAACCTACATAGATCACTTGTTGCGTCATAATTTCTTTGACCTGCATATCTTTCACAGGTTTATCCAATAAATAGGATTTACGCGAAAAATCTCTTTCTGTCAGAATCCCAACCAGCTTATCGTCACTCATAACCAATAATGAACCAATGTTATTATCCGCCATTAATTGCATAGCATCATAAACCGATGAATCTGGATCAATGGTAGTAACTGTATGTCCTTTCTGCTGGAGTAGTTGCTTTACAGTTTTCATAATAATGCTCCTTTATGAGTTAAAAAACCGCCGGTTCATCATTCTCAATATATTGTGTAGTCTATAATATATGAAATACCTCTACCAAGTGACTTATAAACGAAAGAATATAAAATATTAAAAAAGCAAACAAGAAAGGTAAATACCTCTGCTTTGCATAATTCTAAAATAGTAGAATAAATGATTCTTATATTAAAATTATCTATTTACAGAATATTATAATTTCATAAACATTATTGAACCTATGATGTTTGAGCCTTAAAAAATCTAGAAGTACTTTTGATTTTTTTTAATTATGGTTGCACGGAGTGTCTATGATACTCGTGCAACCATCTTAAAGGCTAAAAAGACGGCGCTAGCCAAATACACTTGCCAAAATACTTAGAAACTGTTTAGAAACTCCTGTTTTATGTCAAGCGCCTCAACATAATGCGGGTCATGGCGATGTAAACTCAGGCTTCATCCGTCCGGCTGAGGCGCTCATAGCTTTTACTAAACCTGCATGAATGGTTCAGCCAGCCGAAAGTACGCTCGACTACCAAGCGACGAGGCAATAGCACAAATTCCCTGCCCAGTCTACTAAACGACCGCCATACCTAGGGCAATCGCGCTTAAATTATCCCAATAACCCGGAGTAAATACTCATTATCCCATCCGGCTTTTAAACGCTTGGTCTTGATGCCAGCTTCGGCCTTGATCAGATTCAGGGCGATATGCCGGATAACAGCCAGATTCGCAGCACTATGCCCCTTGCGAGTCCGATTGCTGTCTTCATCAAAGG
>NZ_FORD01000015.1 GCF_900113925.1 Nitrosomonas sp. Nm34 | reverse complement strand
ATTCCAAAAAGAAGGAATTGATTGGCAATTTCAGTCGAGAAGGTTACCCCTATACACAGACGCCTGTAGATGCTTTGGATCATGATTTTCCCAGTACCGGTGAAGGCAAATTGATTCCGCATGGCATCTATGATCTGGCGCGAAACGAAGGGCATATGAACCTAAATACCAGCCACGATACCCGTGAATTTTGTTGCGACAGTATGGCGCATTGGTGGAAACAGCAGGGTTGCCAGCACTATCCCAAGGCCCGGCGGTTGTTGCTTCTCTGTGAGGGTGGCGGCAGTAACGCCGCCAATCGACATGTGTTCAAGGAAGCCTTGCAGGTACTTGCCAAACGGCTGGGACTGGAAATTCGTGTTGCCCACTATCCGCCTTACTGCTCAAAGTACAACCCTATTGAACACCGGTTGTTTTCGCACATTACATGTGCCTGCCAGGGTGGGGTGTTTCATTCGGTCGCCATTGCCAAACAATTTATGGAGAAGACCAAAACCTGCAAGGGTTTAAAAGTAACCGTGGATATATTGACCGGGGTTTACGTTACAGGAAAAAAGTGTGCAGAGAATTTTCTTGAAAATATGAGGATCATCTTTGATGACTATCTTCCTCGCTGGAACTACCGGGCAGTCCCACAAACAATCTGATTTCGGGAAGTTATTTTAGCTAAATCCTAAGTATTGTTTAATTGCAAATGCACAATTTCCAACCCTTCACCGCATTGCCAACATAACTGAAAATTTCGTGGATTTTGCTCATGGCATGCTGGGCAAACCACACACCCTTCTTCAACTGGCGTGTTTTCATATATATCGATAATCGCTCGTGCTTTTTCAAAATCATTATCTTGAATAATCCATACCTCAGGGTACGTATGGGTAAAAGGAATTTCTCCTACTCCACCCTGTGCATGGGTATTAAATAACTTTGCTGGTATATAAGCATGTTCTAGCAAACAAAGGACCATCTGTGCTTCGATCAGATTGCTGGCAGAATAGAGCTTTTTCATATCATAAGTATAAAATTAAATCCTAATCGTTTATATTAAATTAGGTACTTTTTATTGGAAATCAAAATGGAATAATTTGTTGGCAACTCACATTGATATTAAACCCTCTATGTTGTTTTTGATCTTTTCTACGGATTTTTTGACTGGAAGCTATCATAAATGAGTAATACCGCTCCAACAAAAATTGCCGAATCCGCAATATTAAATGCAGGCCAGTGATAGTTGCCAATATAGAAATCAAGAAAATCAATGACATGTCCCAATGTGATGCGATCCCAAAGATTTCCGAGCGCACCGCCTAATACCAGGCTTAAGGCAAGACAAAACAGCTTACTGGCTGCGTATTTATGCAATAGAAAGATGATCACGATTGAAGTAATCAGTGCAATACCACTCAAGAGCCAGCGTTGCCAGCCGGAAGCATCGCTCAGAAAACTGAAGGCTGCGCCTGGGTTATAAGCAAGCGATAAATTAAAAAAAGAAGTCACTGGGATCGGTTGACCATAGAGTAACCTGGATTCCACCCAGTACTTCGTGGCTAAATCCAGGACTAACACGACAAATGCAATTGTCAGACTATAATAGAGTTTCATTGGATGAAAGTAACGATGGACGAATAGGATTAAGGATGTTTGCCAGTTCTAAATCAAACCTGCTTCGTCGTTTTCTTCTTGCGATATTATTGATAGTGTTGAGAGCCCGTCGTCGCGTTATGTATGAACGGGGAGAATTGGAATTAGGCATAGTGACGTTGCTCTCCTGACCCAAAAAGATTGGATAAGCACCGATCACACAAAGTAGGATGCTCCGTGTTGTGACCGACATCCTGACGATAATGCCAACAGCGTTCACATTTAGCGTACGGGCTGGCTGTCACCGTGATATTTTCTTTCTCATTGCTGGATGCTCGATATAGTTGTACTTCAGAAGTGATCATGACGAAGCGTAAATCATTTCCAAGTGAGCTGAGCAGCGCAAAATCTTCTTCCGTTGCATGGATGATGACCATGGCGGCCAGAGATGAGCCAATCGTTCCTTGTGTCCGTGCTTCTTCCAGTTTTTTCTGTACTTGCGATCGTAGTAGCCGCAGTCGTTTCCAGCGCTGAAGGAGCCGGTCTGTTTCTGCTGGCGATTGCGAGTAGGTGGGAAAGCTGTGCCAAGTATGTAAAAACACACTATCTCCCGCTGAGGTTGCCAGCTGTTCCCAAACTTCTTCAGCAGTGAAACTTAAAATCGGAGCAAACAAGCGTACGAGGCTATGAGCAATATGATGCAGCGTATTCTGCGCAGAGCGGCGTGACACGCTCTTGACCGCGGCAGTATATAATCGATCTTTCAAGATATCCAGATAAAATCCACCTAAATCTTCTGAGCAGAAATTATGCAATGTGTGCACGATCTGGTGAAACTCATAACGCTGGTAGAGTGCGGTCAGCTCGTTTTGCAACGCTTCGGTATAGGCTAGCATATAATGATCAATTTCCAGCCAATTTTCGATTGGCAAGCTATCTGTGGCCGGATCAAAATCGGCAAGATTAGCTAACAAAAAACGCAAGGTGTTACGGATACGCCGATAGGTTTCAACAGTACGCTTAAGAATTTCATCGGAAATGAATAACTCGCCCGAGTAATCGGCCGAAGCCACCCACAGGCGTAGAATATCCGCGCCTAAGGTATCTGCAATTTTTTGTGGCGCGATGACATTCCCCTTGGATTTGCTCATTTTGTGGCCCAGACCATCCACGACGAAACCGTGTGTCAGTAAAGCGCGATAAGGGGCACGCCCATCTATGGCGCAACCTGTCAGCAATGAGGACTGGAACCAGCCGCGATGCTGATCTGAACCTTCTAGATAAAGATCAGCCGGATGATTGAGCTGCGGATTATGTCTGAGTACCGTATCATGCGTAGTACCGGAATCAAACCATACATCCAGCGTATCACTCAATTTATGGTAATCCTTGGCTTCATCACCTAATAACGTTGCGGCGTCAAGTTTAAACCATGCTTCGATGCCATGCTTTTCTACTTCCTGCGCGACGATTTCCAATAATTCAGGCGTGCGGGGATGCAAAGCATGCGTTTCTTTATGTACGAAGAATGTCATCGGAACGCCCCAGTTCCGCTGACGCGAAATACACCAATCCGGGCGGTTTCTGATCATTGCTTCGAGGCGAGCACGACCCCATGCTGGAAAGAAAGTGGTTTCATCGACCGCTTTCTTGGCAAGTTCACGCAGCGATGCTTCTGCCGAGGAAGAGCTCGTGTGTTGTGTTACATTCATGCCAATAAACCACTGCGGTGTTGAGCGAAAAATAATGGGTGTTTTGTGCCGCCAGCAATGCGGGTAGCTATGGTCTATCTTTTCACTATGTAATAAACGGTGGTTGGCTCGCAAAGCATCGATGATGACATCGTTGGCTTTCCAGACAAACAGACCACCCACCAGTGGCGTCGTACTATTGAATTTACCATCACCACCGACAGGGCTGTCGCTGGATAATCCATATTGCTGACCAATAAAGTAGTCATCCAGGCCATGCGCGGGCGCAGTATGAACTAAGCCTGTGCCAGCTTCCTGCGTGACGTGTTTGCCACAAATAATCATGACAGTGCGCGCATCGAATGGATGGAGCAATGGTAGATGCTCCAGGTCACGTCCTTTGCAGGTAGCCAGCGTTTTACCTTCGAATTGATAGCGCGTTAAACAGGCTTGCTTGAGTCCAGTCGCCAAAATCAAGAACCCTCGCGGCGTATCAATCAATTCATACTCAAAATCTGGATGCACGCAAACGGCTTGATTGGCAGGCAATGTCCAAGGAGTAGTGGTCCAAATGACAGCATAGGCTTTCTTATCGGGCGGTATCAAAATGCCGAATGATTGAGCAAGCGGATGATTAGCCGCATCATTGCAAACGATTTCAAAGCCGACATCAATGGCAGGTGAGGTTTTATTTTCATAATCGACTTCTGCTTCGGCTAGCGCAGAACCGCAATCAATACACCAATTAACCGGTTTTTGTCCTTGATAGAGGTAACCATTTTCAAAAATCTTACCGAGCGCCCGGATGATACCTGCTTCAGTCTGGTAATTCATGGTGAGATAAGGGTGCTCCCAATCTCCTAATACGCCCAACCGAATGAAATCAACCTTTTGTCGTTCGACTTGCTCTTGAGCAAACGTACGGCAGAGTGCACGCACCTGATCGGGGGGAAGGTGTTTGCCATGCTTTTTTTCGATCTGGTGCTCAATGGGTAAGCCATGACAATCCCAGCCTGGAACATAAGGGGCATCAAAGCCTGCCAGTGTCTTGCTTTTAATAATGATGTCCTTGAGGATTTTGTTAACGGCATGGCCGATATGGATATCTCCATTGGCATAGGGTGGGCCATCGTGCAGAATAAATTTAGGGCGCCCTTGACTAGCAGCACGAATTTTCTGATAAAGCTGTTTCTCTTGCCAAGCTTTGAGCATATGTGGTTCGCGCTTGGCAAGATCACCACGCATCGGAAAAGGAGTATCGGGTAGATTGAGTGTTTTTTTGTAGTCAGTCATGGAGGGTTGATGTGGTTCTTTATTGTGAAACGAGGTTTTCCTGAGTTAAAAAAAAGTCTTTTGCATCCTCGACATCTCGTGCTATTTGCGTGGTAAGCGTAACTAAATCAGGATATTTTTCCTCATCTCTGAGTTTGTGCAGAAAATGTACGCGTAAATGATAGCCATAAATCTCTTTATGGAAATCGAATAAATGAACTTCGAGAATGGGTTCACTCTTTGCATGAGTGGTCGGTCGTATGCCCAGACTGGCTACCCCACGCATCGTTGCAGAAAAAGGTGAGTTAGCTTCACTACTGATTTCAACGACGAAAATACCCATCAGAGGAGGGCGATTATGTTTTAGTTGGATATTAGCTGTGGGAAATCCAATTTGTTTTCCTAATTTGTCACCGTTCACGACACGTCCGCTTATGCTGTAAGGACGCCCTAATAATTGTTTAGCAAGATCTAGATTGCCGCAAGCCAATGCTTGCCGTATAGCGGTGCTCGATACGCGTAAGCCATTCACACTAAAATTGGGCATGATTTCTACTTCAAAACTGCCCGATCTTTGAGAAAATGTTTTTACCATCTGAACATTCCCAGCACGTTGAGCACCGAAACGAAAATCTTCTCCGACCAGGAGCCAACGAACAGCAAGCTCCTGTTGAAGAATATGTGTTATGAAAGATTCTGCATCAATTTTTGCAAAATCATGGCTGAAGCGGTAAACATAAACACGATCTATGCCTGATTCTGCCAAGAGTTCCAGTTTTTCACGTAAGCTGGTAAGACGTGTCGGTGCCTGCTGAGGAGCCAGAAATTCACGCGGATGAGGCTCAAACGTCATAACACAGGCAGCAATGTTCAATTGATTAGCCGCTTGTTTCAGACGTGCCAGCATGGCCTGGTGGCCTAAATGCACCCCATCAAAATTACCTATGGTTAATGCTACCGGTGCTTCTGATCTAGGTGAAGCCCTTCGGCAAACTTGCATGATATGACGTTGATTAATGGAAAGGATGTCGTAGTGATTGCTTCAAACGATCAAGATGGTCTTATTAATTAAATCAACGCGTTTCAGCAAAAAGCTCGGTCGGTTGTTGATCTGGAAAATTACTCATTTGATAACCGAGCCATAATCTGCCTGCAATAAAAGTAGCCACCGTATCTGCATGCTGCTTCAATACGGGGTTGCCCAATTCAAGTGTCGTTTCTTTAAATAGCCGTAGCCATTGTTTAAAGAGAGCTGCATTGAGCTCTGGAAGAGCAATATGTTTAGGCATGGGAGCGCCTCGGAAGCGGCTAGTGCCGCGTAACTGCGCCGACCAGAAATTAGTCATTTGAACGAAATGCGCGTCCCAGTCAATCACATGCTCTTCAAAAATTGGCCCAAGACCAGGATCTTTTCTCGCTTTTGCGTAAAAATTATGAACTAACCGTGAGACTTCTTCTTCAGTATAGAGATCCGGATGAGGTGCAGGTATGGAATGTGCTGTCATAATAATTATATTTTTTTAATTATATTTTTGATTAAAAATTCTCTTGCAACGGTGCGAAACTAATTCTTTTGGTCTCGACGTATGCTGTAATACATGTGATGATAAGTCTATAGTTTCTTTTTGAATTTTTCTGCTAGTTTATCGGTTACAGTATAGATTGTCTAATGAGGGGCTTAAGATTAGAACAACTAATCCAAAAGTATTTATAAAGGGAGGTGTCATGTGTTTTTTCGCTGAAAATATCATTATGTATAGAAAATGACTGCAACAGAATAATTATAACAAAATAGCATAAAGCAATTTTAAACGCTTTAACCCGAGATATTCATTTAATAAGGCGATCGAGATGAAGTTATTGCGAGGAAAGTCGTTGTTGGATGATCCAGCTCAAAATAAATCAACCGCTTTTTCACGCGAAGAGCGCAATCAATTTGGCGTGCGTGGGTTACTACCTTATAAGGTAACGAATATCAAAACGCAGCAAGAAAGAGCGTTAGGTAATCTGCGCAGGAAAAATAGCGATATTGAAAAATATATTTTTCTGAATAGCTTGCTGGAGCGCAATCAGCGATTATTTTACCGGACTATGATCGATCATCTCGATGAGATCATGCCTCTAGTTTATACGCCTACTGTAGGTGAAGCTTGTAAGCAATTTGCTCATATCTACAGAAAGCCACAGGGTTTTTATATTACCCCGGAGGATCGCGGTGAGATCGCCTCGATACTTGATAACTGGTATGAAACGGATGTACGTATCGTGGTAGTCACTGATGGGGAGAGGATATTGGGGCTTGGCGATTTGGGCGCGAATGGTATGGGAATCTCGATAGGCAAGACCGCTTTGTATGTGGCTTGTGGAGGTATTCACCCGACACAATGCTTGCCAATGATGCTCGACGTTGGAACGAATAATCAAACCTTGCGGGAAGATTTGCTTTACTTGGGCTGTCCTCATCCACGATTAACAGAACGTGCTTACTTGTCATTAATTGATGAGTTTGTCCAGGCTATTCAGACAAAATTTCCCAATGCACTAATTCAATTCGAAGATTTTCAAAGTCAGAATGCTTTTTATCTGCTTGATCGTTATCGAAAACAGGCGCGCTGTTTTAATGATGATATTCAAGGTACCGCAGCCGTTACGCTTGCGGGTATTTATACTTCTTGCCGGATAACGCGCAAAGCGTTTACTGATTTAAAAATTATGTTACTTGGGACGGGTTCAGCAGCGACCGGTATTGCTGAATTGATGATGCCAGCATTTTGTGCGGCCGGTCTCAGTGAAGATGTTGCCAGATCAAGGATTTCGTTTGTGGACAGACAAGGGTTAGTGGTATCAGGTCGTGAGCACTTTAAGCCGCGCATCCGACCTTTTGCTCACGACCATGCTTCAGTCAATTTTCTGGAAGCGATCGAAAGCATTCAGCCCGATGTCTTGATTGGGGCGACGGGTGTGGCTGGCGCCTTTAGTGAAGCGGCTATTAGAAAAATGGCGCAATTTAATGAACGGCCAGTCATCATTGCATTGTCCAACCCTACTTCTCACACAGAGTGTACGGCTGAAGAAGCCTATCGATGGACAGACGGGCGGGCTATTTTTGCCAGCGGTAGTCCATTCCCGGCTTTCAGATTGGGCGAGAAACTATTCAAACCCGCTCAGGGGAATAATGCTTATATCTTTCCAGGTGTTGGGCTCGGTGTGATAGCTAGTAGAGCGCGGTTGATCACAGACAGTATGTTCTTGATTGCAGCCAGGGTGCTTGCAAATATGGTTTTACCAGAGGAAATTGAGGTGGGTGCAATTTATCCATCACTTAACCGTATTCGCAGTGTTTCTCATGCTATTGCCGTGGCAATTTGCCAGGTTGCTCAGCAGGAAGGGCTCGTGGATGACGCTCTTCCTGAAGATCTAACGACATATGTTCGTACTCTTATGTATGAACCTAATTATTGAATTTTTAGCCTATTCTGAAATTTTGAAGGCAGCAGTAGAACGAGCTGATCAGGCATTTGATGATTAATCAGTATGATTTAACGGCTGTATAATAGTAGCCCTACGCGATCTCAAAGATATTCCAGTTCGGATCAAAAGTATTATGAGTAGGGGGTATTCACACAACCCATGTTATAGATCAGGATAAGCTAATAACAAAAAATTATTAGTTTGTGTTAATTGTTTGATTGTCGCTATATTTTATAGCGAATGTTAAATTTGGGCTAAATTGCTTGAGTATTCCCCCAGGTTTTTCCAAATAAAAACCCCCATCGCTGGGGGTGCTAGTAAGTTAACGATCAGACTAATCAAGATGAAAGTATTATTTCAGATCGTCAATACTGGCGCCAAAGTTGATGTGGAACGCTGCGCCATCTATTACAAGCGCTGGAACTGATTTGACCCCGGCAGCTTCCGCTTCGCCGATTCGAGATTTATCAGTCCCTAGATGCACAATTTCAACCTGATATTTTGAACGATCAATTGCATCGGCCACAGCGTGTTCCGCTGCAACGCATACGGGGCAACCCGCATGATAAAAAATAGCTTTCGCTGCCATATATAGTAGACTCCTTTTATTATTAATTGCACCAATAGCTTTCGAATTCTAACATATAATTGATAATGCTTATTAAGATTGTTTTCCGATCTTAACTAGTTACTCCATTTCTAAATTAAAACTGACTTTATCGGCTTCACCTTGCTGTATTATTGATGCTGTCTCCGGCTCGCCTTCGCGCCAGTTTTGATTTAGAAATGGAAGTAGAGGAGGATCGCCAATTGGTGGAATATTTTTTGCCGCAGGTGGAATAGTAGCAGCATTAATAGGGCTGGTTGACGTAAGACTCATCCAAAAATTGGCCTGCTACTGGAATACGGTGACCATTTGCATACATACACTGAATATAAGTAATATCATAACGCTCTTGACTGAGATTTCTAGAGGTTTGAGCTGCTTCGCTGCCAGTTAAACTGCCTGCCAGCAAGCCGCTGCCAGCACCTATTGCCGCCCCACGTCCACCTCCAATCGCTGCACCTGCAGCTGCACCAAGGGCGCTACCCACTGCCGCACTTTCCACTCCACTGGCAATGGAAGCTTGTCCGGTAGTCTGACTACGGTCTTGCTGACTAGCGTATTGTTTGCAAAGATGATCATCGCTACGAAATTGATCAAAACTTTTATCTGTACCTGGCAGAACCATAACGCTTGGACCATTAGGTATCTGCACGCATGCGATGCACAAAAGAGCTGGTAAAAGATAACTGAATCTTAAAATCTTTTGCATGGATAGCTCCTTAAATTATTCTTGAGGCTGGGGAGGAACTTTTATCCACCCACCTGGGCATTTCTTGACATAAGGATAATAACCTGCTGGGTTTTCACAATAATGCCAGTAATTGGTTTCTGGTGGCGGGGAAGATTGTCGAATACTTGGTTGCTGGATATAAACCGGGGGGGTTGGAGGAGCAACATAAACAGGAGGATAATAAAAAGGTGTCACATATCCTCCATAGTAGGTTCCGTAATAATAGGGAGAGTAGTAAGGATAGCCAAAAGAATAACTGCCATACAATCCGCTACGATAATAAGGTCTGTAATAATAGGGGTAGCCAAAAGAATAGTTACCATAAAATCCACTACGATAGCCTCCATAGTAGCCAAAAGGTCCAGCACCGTAACCTGGTCCCACTCCCACTCCTAATCCAAAACTATAAGAATTATGGCTATGATGTGTGTGACCGTGACTATGATTTGCCCATGCCGCCTCATTCATCACCATTACGAGAAAAGCGATCATTAAATATAGAAAGCTATTCTTTATCATGAGAATCTCCATCATATTCTTACAAATACCTTAACTTTACTTCGAACAAGCCATTTCTATTTTGATCAAAATTGGAGGAGTTAGCTTCATTAAAGTTTCATAACATTGTAAGAATAAAGAAAGGGGCAAATATATTTGAAACTCAAAGAATGATATATTTTTGAGACTTTTGTTGATTCGAAAGTGGTAATTAAAATGCGTAGTCAGAAGATTAATTTTTTTCAATAATCCGCCTGGGTTTGAAATACTAATCCCGCATGTTCACGCATTTTGTGAAAGCTGATAGCTGGCCAATTCTCCTTCGCTACACTAATTTCCGCAGCGAATGAAGCAAGAAATGTAGGCGCATCGACCGCATCATAAGCAATCCGGTGTGCGTTTGAGTCGATGAAGCGTTGCAGTTCCTGGGGATCATTAGCAGTAATCCAGCGTGCTAATTGATATTTGGCAGCAGCAATGCGAGCATCTACCCCATATTCGTGCTGCAGCCTATGTGTCACGACCTCAAACTGCAAATTTCCCACTGCTCCTAGTAATAGGCTACTGCCTATGTGGGGGCGAAAAACCTGGATCGCGCCTTCTTCACCTAATTGTGTTAGGCCTAGTTTGAGCTGTTTGCTTCGCATTGGATCAGCAATTTCGACTGTCTGGAATATTTCGGGTGCAAAAAAAGGAAGTCCGGTGAAATGCAGTGTTTCCCCTTCAGTAAGGGTGTCGCCTAGTTGCAATGTGCCATGATTAGGAATGCCGATAATATCACCAGCATACGCAATTTCAAGCAGTTCCCGTCGTTGCGACAAGAATGAAACGACTGTATTAGTACGTACTTCTTTGCCACTCCGGACAATTTTGAGATTCATGCCGCGTTTGAATTCACCCGAGCAGATACGGACAAATGCAATACGATCGCGATGCGCAGGATTCATGTTGGCCTGGATTTTGAAAACGACACCTGAGAATTTAGGTTCCACCGGCGGAACTTCACGCTGAATGGATTGGCGTGATTTAGGAGGAGGGGCGAGTTCAATGAGTGCATCAAGAATTTCGCGTACACCGAAATTATTGATTGCTGAACCAAAAAATACTGGCGTTTGCTTCCCAGCAAGAAAGGCAGTATGATCGAATTCCGGCGATACACCACGAACTAAATCCATTTCCTGGCGCGCTTCAATGAAGTTTTCACCAAAACGTTCAATCAACGCTTTATTCTCTAGATTACTGATGACCCTTTCATTTTCATTTTCAACACGGTCAGCGCCTGGGTGGAATACGCGCACGCAGTGATGTTGAAGGTCAAATACGCCATGAAATTGCTTGCCCATCCCTATTGGCCAGGTAAAGGGGATCGTTGCCATGCCGAGCGTGCGCTCGATTTCATCAATCAGGTCAAGTGGATTACGAACTTCACGATCCATTTTATTAATGAAAGTGAGGATGGGTGTATTGCGCGCACGACATACCTCCAGTAGGCGCAGGGTTTGTGCTTCCACACCATTAGCAGCATCAATGACCATCAAAGCAGCATCTACCGCGGTAAGCACACGATAGGTGTCTTCGGAGAAATCTTGGTGCCCTGGGGTATCAAGCAAATTGATGACATGATCCCGATATTCCATTTGCATTACCGAGCTTGCGACCGAAATACCCCGTTGTTTTTCGATCTCCATCCAGTCAGAAGTTGCATAACGGCTTGCTTTACGAGCCTTGACGCTACCCGCGATATGGATTGCTCCCGCAAACATAAGCAATTTCTCAGTTAATGTTGTTTTGCCTGCATCCGGGTGAGAAATAATAGCGAATGTGCGGCGTCGTTTTACTTCTTGAGCAATCATTATTGAAAATCCTTAAATACTTTATTATTTGGTTAAGCTGAATTCTGATTCTGTGAATAAAGGTAGCAATGTGCACTATGTGTCGGGCTAAATGTACTTTTTTGTGGATAGATGTTCCGGCAAATTGGCATGACATAAGGACACCGAGGGTGAAAGTAGCAACCTGATGGTGGATTGGCAGGAGAAGGTAATTCCCCTTTCAGGTGAGTCCTATTTGGGCGATTGGAGGTTGCTTCGATCGCTGGCACTGACGAAAGAAGTGCTTGTGTGTAAGGATGCTTAGGGGTGTTCAGTATCTCATCCACATAGCCTTTTTCAACAATTCTCCCCAGATACATGACAGCTACTTCATCAGCCAGGTATTCTACTACCGATATATTGTGCGTAATAAATAAATAAGCAAGACCTAAGTTCTGTTGTAAAGTTCTGAGCAAATTTAGGATTTGTGCTTGTACGGAAACATCCAGAGCACTCGTTGGTTCATCACAAATCAATAGCTTAGGATTAACCGCCAAAGCACGAGCAATGGCTATCCGCTGTCGCTGACCGCCAGAAAATTCATGTGGATAGCGCCATTTCGCTTCAGGTGGCAAACCTACGCGCTGGAGGAGTTCGTCTATCCTATTTTCTTTTTGATATGAGGATAACGGTTGCTCAGGTTTTATTCGGTGAGGATCATCAGGAAGCAATGCATTCATTCCTTCTTCAAGAATATCAATAATGCGCATTCTGGGATTAAGGGATGAGTAGGGATCCTGAAAAATAATCTGAAAATCAGCTCGCTTCTTACGCAGCTGATGACGTGTTAATCCAGTAAGCTCAGATCCATTAAACTGCACACTTCCTTCTGTAACTGGGATAAGTAGGCAAATACCTTTGCCTACTGTAGTTTTGCCACAGCCTGATTCACCTACTAACGCAAGCGTTTTTCCTGGAGTGATCGTAAGCGAAATACCATCGACAGCTTTAACATATCCAACAGTATGTTTGAATAAGCCTTGGTAGATAGGGAAATGAATTTTGAGATTAGTCACGTTCAATAACGCTGAGTCCTGATGAGGTGTTGGCTGATAAGCCTCAACGGATGAAGTTGTTTGTTTTTGCGCCCTATTCACTTGGTATTCAGATCTGTTTTCTTTACTGAAGAGGTGACACTTAACCCGATGGCCAGGTGTTATTTCGATCCATTCGGGTACTGTCTGGCGGCATAGTTCCCAAGCATGATCACAGCGTTCTGCAAAACGACAACCTTGAAATACTTGTGACAGGAGAGGAACATTTCCGTTTATCACAGCAAGACCCTGATTACGTTTGGCTCTTTCTGGTAAAGCGGCAAATAATTTTTGTGAATAAGGATGGGCAGGCTGCTGAAAAAAATCTTTACAGGTTGCAGTCTCGATAATTTCTCCCGCATACATGACGGCGATACGATGCGCTATTTCAGCAACAACACCTAAGTCATGGGTTATCAGCAGGATCGCCATATGGGTACGTTGCTGGAGATCGCGCATGAGATCAAGTACCTGGGCTTGAATCGTGACATCCAATGCGGTAGTAGGTTCATCTGCGATAAGTAGCTCAGGTTCACCAGCGAGTGCCATGGCGATCATCACGCGCTGCTTCATTCCACCAGAAAACTGAAACGGGAATTCAGCCATGCGGCGCGGGGCATCGGGGATGCCAACTTGCTGCAATAGCTCCAGGATACGTTTGTGCAGGTGAGTATGATGCAAAATAAAATGTTGTTTCAATACTTCTTTAATTTGTGAGGCAATAGTCATGACTGGATTCAGGCTGAGCATGGGTTCCTGGAAAATCATGCTGATGCGCTTACCCCGCACTTTCCGCATGTCAGTTTCTGGTAAAAGCAGTAAATCATTGCCGTCGAGCTTGATGTGGCCTTCAATAATTTCTGCTATTTCCGGTAACAGCCGCATGATGGAAAGAGCCGTCATGGATTTCCCGCAACCGGATTCTCCCAGTAAAGCAAATGTTTCGCCTTTGAAAATTTTTAATTCCAGCCCATCTACCGCATGAATGGATGCTGAACCAGTATTTAGAACGGTTTTGAGTTTCGCAATTTCCAGCAGTGGCATCATGAGTGTACTTTGTTGTTTTTTGCTTCGGGAGGGGGGGCAGCAGAAGCTGGTCGTGATGGAGGCAGATTGGATGGCAACATTTTACCTGATCGATGAGATGACCTGCTGGCTCTTTCTGATAATGTTTTAATGCGTGGGTTAAATGCATTCTGAACTGCATCGGCAAAAAGGTTGATACTTAGCACAAGTACAAACATGAATCCAAATGCTGCGAGCAGTGTCCACCATACCATTGGCTCCCGCGCCATTTCTAGCCTGGCTGCATTAATCATGGTGCCAAAACTGATCATGGAAGGGTCCACACCGACGCCTACATATGAAAGTACAGCTTCTGCCAACACTAGGCTACTGAAATCCATCACAATAGCGATCAAGACGATATGCATGACGTTGGGGAGAATATGCCGGCTGATAATCCGCCAATGTGAAATAGCAAATGCATGTGCGGCCTGAATGTATTCCATTTCACGCAATTTCAGGGTCTCTCCACGCAATAGTCGGCATAAGCCTGTCCAACTGGTGATGCCAAGTATGATACAAAGAAATAATAAGCGTAGATCAGCGCGCGCTAAAATAGTCTCAAACATTTCCGGGTGAGTTTCGATGTATACCTGCATCATCAAAACTGCGGCAGCAATGAGTAGAACGCTGGGAATCGAGCTTAATGTCGTGTAGGTATACTGGATAATATCATCTACCCAACCGCGGAAGTAACCGGCAGCGATCCCGAGTAACAGTGCGAAAGGGAGCATGATGAGTGTGGTCAATGTGCCAATTACGAGCCCAGTGCGGATGCTCTTGAGCGATTGATATAGCACATCCTGTCCTACCTTATCGGTACCCAGCACATGGTAATGGGTGGATAGAGTAACAACTATACCTAGCAAAATGAGTATCAACCCGAGCGTAATCATGATGACGTGCCAGGGTGTTTCGGTCGCGCCACTCCAAATTTTGGACTGCATTGGTAGAAAATTTATCTTACCCCGCTTGGCCAATAACATACCCAAGCTAATTACGATTAAACTCCAGGTCAATAATCCCCATGCCGCACCTCTGATTGATCGCTCAGTGATATCACTTATTCTTTGAACTTCCGGATCCTCTAGGTGAGCACCACCGAACGTCAGCCGGGTGAACTCCCGTGCTTGACTGCCATCAGGTAATTCCACGGTTTCTTTGGTATACAAGTGGGCTGAAAGAGGCGCCGAATAAGTTTTTTCTACACGAATACGTAACGGCGTCACAATGATATCAAAAAGACTCAATACTTCAACACTATAGACCTTTTCACCCGAATTATCGCTGACTTTATCTAAAGCAGGGCGAAAATGGATGGTATCGAGTAGCCCGATCAGGATGAAAAAAAACAGAACGGTCAGAGCAGCCATACCACTTGCACTATGGGTTACCCGTCGCCATGGCATTAACAAGTGAGTGTGGCGCTGCATGTGCCACCCAATAGCGAGCACAGTAGCTACAAGCAAGTAAACTAGCGCATCAGTCCAAAGAATAACCGGGTCAAAAGGCATGATAATTTAAATTTGCTATGATTATCAAAAGGAGTTGAATAAATATTGTAGTGTAATTTGATGGTAAGTTTTACATTACAGGCATAATAACTATTTCTACTGGAGTAAAGTTAGGTTAGGGGGCTGGAAATATCAGAGCTGATAAGATTGAGTCTGGTATAGATTCGCAAATTATTCAGAGAAGAGAAAATTGATTTTTAATTCATACTTAATTTTAAAATATGAGCGATAGATTAATCATAGCGCAGTCGAGAAGGTCAACACTGGAGCTTTTGCTTCCAATGGCTAATCGGCATGGTCTTATTGCTGGGGCGACTGGCACAGGTAAGACGGTGACTTTACAGGTTCTGGCAGAACAATTCTCCCGCGTAGGTATTCCTGTGTTCATGGCGGATATCAAAGGAGATCTATCAGGACTGAGTCAGCCTGGCGGAGGTAACATAAAAGTAGAAGCGCGAGCTAAGGAGCTCGGTTTAGCATCCATCGAATATACTGACAATCCAGTGATTTATTGGGATGTTTTTGGTCAGAAAGGGCATCCCTTGCGCGCTACGATTTCAGATGTGGGACCTGTGCTACTTGCGCGCATACTTAACCTCAATGATACCCAAACTGGGGTATTAACCGCGGTCTTTAAAGTTGCGGATGATCAGGGTTGGTTATTGCTCGATCTGAAGGATTTGCGTGCTATGTTGCAGTATGCTTCGCAGAATGCTCAAAAGCTAGCAGCTCAATATGGCAATATCTCAGCCGCATCTGTGGGTGCGATCCAGCGAGGATTATTGCAATTGGAGCATGAAGGAGGCGAGCATCTCTTTGGAGAGCCGATGCTGAATTTTGCAGATCTCTTGCAAACGAATGCAGATGGAAGAGGAACGATCAGTATTTTGTCAGCCGAGACTCTGCATAATACGCCACGTCTTTATGCCACTTTATTGCTCTGGCTGCTTTCAGAGTTATATGAGAACCTTCCTGAGGTGGGTGATCTCGATAAACCCAAGTTGGTATTTTTTTTCGATGAAGCTCATTTATTGTTTAACGATGCGCCTAAGGTGTTGTTAAATAAAATCGAGCAGGTGGTGCGGTTAATTCGCTCGAAAGCAGTGGGTATTTATTTTGTCAGTCAGAATCCACTGGATATTCCTGACGTCATACTTGGACAGCTTGGGAATCGTGTTCAGCATGCATTGCGGGCATTTACTCCTAAAGATCAAAAAGCAGTCAAATCGGCTGCACAAACATTTCGCCCTAACCCGCACATCAATGTTGAGTCAGCGATTACAGAGCTCGCCGTAGGTGAGGCCTTGATTTCTTTTCTGGATGGGAAAGGGCGCCCTCAGCCAGTTGAAATAGGCAAAATTTTTCCACCCATGAGTCGTATCGGCCCTGTGACGGATCTGGAGCGGCAAAAGATAATTCGTAAGTCAGGCATTTTTGGATACTATGAGGAAATTATTGATCGTGAGTCAGCCTATGAAATTCTGAAAGATCAAGCCGAAAAGAAAACTGGCAAGGAAATGCAGCCAGAAGGCGATCCTGGATTTGACTGGCGTGACATACTCGGCAAGAAAGAGGTCAGCAAACGTTCTGGACGCCAACCTCAGGGAATCATAGAATCAATGGCGAGAAGCGCTGCTCGAACCGTAGGCACTGAGATCGGTCGACAGATCATGCGCGGCATACTTGGCTCCATACTGGGTAAGACCCGTCGCTGATTGCAAAATATATGTGATGAATTCCTGATTCTGATTCCATTGCTAAATCAAAACTGAGATCTTGTCGGCTTCACCTGGTCGTATATTGATATTGTCTGCGGCTCGCTTTCGCGTCATGTTTGATCTGGAAATGGGATAGAGGATTGCCGATAAATATATTTTTGCCGTAATTGCCTTCTCCGAATAAAAAAAGGGCACAGTTAGTGCCCTTTTTGTTTTGCTATCGACTCGTTTAGAAGTCGTGGCGTAAACCTACTGTGTACACATTGCGGTCTGCATCTTGTCCAATTGCAGCAAGATTCTTGTCTTTTACCCAGACACGCTGATAACCACCAAACAGACTGGAGCGTCTGCTCAGGTTATGAATAACACCCGCAGTAATGTTTTCCACATCTTTTGATTGAAGCAATCCGGTATTATTGGCATGGCCCATACCGCCTTGTGCGATAAGCATGGTATTGCCGATTGTGTAATCGATACCTGCGAACCAGAGATAGCCATCGCCATTGGCATTCATAGCCGAATTACATTGACCGCGTCCGCCATCTGTGCTTTGTGAAGGAAGAGCTGGATTAAAAGTTCCAAAAGCAGCTGCTTGAGTACAACTGGCAGCGCCACCAAAAGGATTGGCGTTGTTGACCCATTCATATTGTCCGCGTACGCGCAGGTCAGCAAAGGATAGCAGCGCACCGCCGCGCCAGATTTCCTCGTCATCCTTTACTCCGAATGTTCCTTTCATTTGATCGCTGACGTTGTCACGTGAATAACCGCCAAAAATGTTGACACCAAGCGCATCAAACTGGCCGCTATATTTACCCGCAACCTGAAAATCCCACTCACCGTCTTCACCGCCACTGTTACTAGTATTACCACCAAATCCCGATGGGTTTCTAGTTGGATCAAGTTTCTTAGCATCGCCTGCCATCAATAAAGCTGACATTTGGAACCCTTCAACTACAGGTGAATCGTAGCGTGCTGAACTGTTGGCAAAGCTGTTGTCACCTGATCCTAAACCATTTTCTGATGCCACCATCAGACCACCACTACCATTAGCATGGAGGCTGGTATAGGCAAAAGGATCAATCGTATGGCCGCCTGCAAAATCCTTGAAGGGAGATTGAACTCGACCAAATTTCACTTCACCCCATTGATTGCTGCCAAGACCGACCCATTGTTCCCGTGAAGTTTGTGTAGTGCCAGCACCTGGATTAAATCCGAATTCAGCACGCCCCATAGCTCTGAAACCCATGCCAAGATCTTCTGCAACTTGCAGACCCCAGCGTGATTGAGCTGCGTCGTCAAGTATGCCTGTTTGAGCGCCACGACCATCAATATCAACTGTAGCATATTCAGCTTGAATTCGACCAAAAATGGTGACATGAGTGCCTTGTGCTGAGGCAATCAGTGGAGCTGCAAGCGCACCAGCTACTCCCAGCGCAATTAGTTTCTTTTTCATGTGAAACTCTCCTTAAAAATTAAAAATACGGGGGTTGTCATGCTTAAAATCTATTAAACTTTGTTTTTATTTAACTTCTCATTATCCAGACCTTCCGAACTGGAAAGGTTAGGCAAATTGTGCCCAACATAAATTAGGGGCGCAACTAAAAACAATTAAATTTTCGAGTTTAAGCAACATTATGTTGCTTTTGTACAACAGAGAAATTGTTTTATAAAATTGTTTTTAAAAAAATATTTAAAAACAACTTTATTTCATGGTTTATTGTACCAAGAAGCACCCTGATCCAATCGATGCGGAATGAACATTCCGGTGATCGCAACTCGAAACAAAAAGTCGTGCATGACTAAGATCAAGTCATTGAATAATGTTTGTACATATTATGGAGTACGCTGTAGCTGTCGGTGCAAGGTTGGAAAATTCGTTAATCTTCTGTGTAAAACCGAAAGTTATTCCATTTCCATATCAAATATGACGTGAAGGTGCGCCGCAGACAATATCAATAATACGGCAAGGTGAAGCCGACAAAGCCAGCTTTGATTTAGCAATGGAATTCCTTTGAAAAATCCCGCTAACTTAAACAAAATTGAATTACCAAGCGATTCATGCGTGAATACTATTGCCGGTTTTTGAAACGGTCTATTTCACGCCGATCACGTTTAGTGGGCCTGCCTTTGGTATAAAATTGCTGTGGCTCGATTTTAGTTTGCTCAGCCAGCACTTCGCGTGCTTTACGGCTTGCCTCTGTTTCCTGATAGAGTTGTTGCGCCTCTGATGCCGGCCCCCGTTTATTGGATAATGCTAGCACTTTGATTTCGTATTGATAATGCGCAATCCGAATAGTGAGCATATCGCCTATTGCTACTGTCTTGGCTGGTTTGACCCGCGCACCATTAATGTATACTTTCCCGCGTTCTATTGCTTCTGCTGCTAAAGAGCGTGTCTTAAAAAAACGTGCAGCATACAGCCATTTATCAATGCGGAATTTTTCGACATCGCTTTGTGGCATCATTATTTTGTTATATCCATCAATTGATGGATGATTATTTGAAAATTACCCGCACAATAAGATAAGTAAGGTAAGCTCGTCAAAAGGGCAATTCCAATCAGATTGAGCTTTAAACCGGCATCTATTATTTAGGAAATGACTATGAAATTAAAGGCATATATGATTGCGTTCGACGCGGTAATGTTATATATAGGTAGTCGCTAGTGCGCCAAATCCAGGCAATAAAATCACAATAGTAGCAGTATTGTGCGTAAATTTTGTCAAAGAATGCAAATGTACCTAATGCTGGCATGAAAATACCAACTCCAGATTATTTGAATAAACTACCCCTTAACCATCTCTTCACACCTGTTTTTTTCGTTGCAGCCGCAAAGCTTAAGCCAGCACCAAACAACAAAAGTACCATAAGTAATTCTATTTGCACTTTCCCAATCCAGAAAACTGCTGATTTTCTTGCGCATGGCCTGATGGGATGGTGAATATCCATACCGCTTCCCAACTGGAAATAATTAAGTTCTGGCCTTAATTCTATGCTGATCGTATAAATAAATACCCTGGTGAGCATACATAAGGATAGGGCAGCTATATTTGAATAGCAATTGGTAAAGAAGGCAAATCTATACGATTATTATATAATTAATAAATAATTTGAATGGCAGAACGAATGCTTGTAGCTTGCTGATTAAAAGTCTGTGCTGGATTTTTTCATTGCTAATCTCCTGCGTGATATAAATATCCCAGAATAATATTTCTGAGTATGATTTTAAGCAGTAAACTTAATGACTATAGGGATCTGTTATTTGTTACGTATCAAAAGAATAGTATTTTTATTTCCTATTTCACGCTGCATATACTTATTTATGCGATTTTTTATAGCTTTTACAAAACCATAATGCCTCTCTGGAGATTAAAATGGCAGTAGCTGATGTTTTAAAGAAAATTCAAGACCATGAAGTTAAATTTGTTGATCTGCGGTTCACTGATACTAACGGTAAGGAACATCATGTAACCGTTCCCGCTCATGCTTTTACTGCAGACAAATTTGAGGATGGGCATGCATTTGATGGCTCTTCTATTGGGGGTTGGAAGGGAATTCATGCTTCGGATATGTTACTCATGCCTGACCCTGACACAGCTACGATGGATCCGTTTATGGATGAAGCGACTTTGTTTCTTGCCTGTGATGTGGTTGATCCTTCTGACGGGCAAGGTTATATCCGTGATCCCCGTTCATTAGCAAAGCGTGGGGAAGTCTACCTTAAATCTACAGGGATCGGTGATATTGCTTATTTTGGTCCGGAGCTCGAGTTTTTTATTTTTGATTCTGTACGTTGGCATACTAGTATGGCAGGGTGTTTTCTAGAAATCGAATCAGAGGAAGCTGCCTGGAGTTCGAAGAAGAAATATGAAAATGGCAATATTGGACATCGGCCTACTGTCAAAGGCGGATATTTTCCTGTACCGCCAGTTGATTCGCTCCATGATATTCGTTCTGCGATGTGTCTTGTACTGGAAGAGATGGGCATTAGTGTTGAGGTTCATCATCATGAAGTTGCTAATGCGGGCCAATGTGAAATTGGTACTCGATTTAACAGTTTAGTCAAGCGTGCAGACTGGAACCAGATGCTCAAATACGTTGTGCACAATGTTGCCCATTCCTATGGTAAAACGGCTACATTTATGCCAAAACCTATCGTGGGTGATAATGGTTCGGGTATGCATGTTCATCAATCAATCTGGAAAGATGGGAAGAACTTGTTCTCTGGAAATGGTTATGCTGGAATGTCTGAAACAGCGCTATATTATATTGGGGGTGTTATCAAGCATGCAAAGGCGCTGAATGCGATTACCAATCCTGGCACCAATTCGTACAAAAGGCTCGTTGCTGGTTTTGAAGCACCTGTCAACATTGCCTATTCTGCTAGTAATCGTTCTGCCGCTGTGCGTATTCCTCATGCCAGCAATCCTAAGCAGCGACGTATTGAAATCCGTTTTCCTGATCCAATCGCCAATCCCTATTTAGCATTTACTGCATTGTTGATGGCTGGGCTTGATGGTATTCAGAATAAAATTCATCCTGGCGACCCCATGGATAAAAATCTTTACGATCTTCCTCCCGAAGAAGCCTCTAAAGTTCCGGGGACTTGTAATTCCTTAGAGGAAGCGCTGGAGAATCTGGATAAGGACCGTGAATTTCTTACTCGAGGTGGTGTATTCTCCAATGATATGATTGATGCATACATTACATTAAAGATGGAAGAAGTGATGCTTTATCGGATTAATACGCATCCTGTTGAGTTCTCAATGTATTACAGTTTGTAAATAAAAGTCGAATTTGAGGCGTTTATTCATTTATTGCCTAAGCATCATTTGGTTGAAAATTTAATTAATTTTAATTTTTTCAGTCAGGAGATGGCTATGCGGCAAAAAAATTTTGTCATTGCTTCATTGTCGGCAGTTTTATTCACTATTACGACTCATGCAGTAGCAGGTATTTATAAACTTGTAGATGAAAATGGTCATATAACCTATACCAATACACCAGTTAGAGGCGGACAGAAATTCCAGACTAACTCATCAGAAACCAGAATCGTCGCCAAAGCCATGACAAGGGCGCCTTTGACTATACGAGCGTTTCCAAAAGTAACGGATAGTCAGCAGAAAAAGCGAGATGTTAATCGCCGTCAAATTCTTGAGAGTGAATTGGCTTCAGAAACAAAACATTTGGTAGAGATACAGCAAGCTTTAAATGAAGCTATAAAAAATTTGAGGTCAGCTGAGCCTCATGATGCCCAATTGTTGCCTGATACCCATGTTTCAGAAAATGAAAATATAAAGAAGCTACGTAATCAAATTAGCTTGCATGAAAGAAATATCATGGCACTACGAGCTGAGCTAGGAAATCGCTAACTGTTGATAGAACGTAGATGTTGTTTTCATGAAAATTGCAAATTTTTTATTGGTATTGCTTTCTACTTATAGCTTGCTGTGTATGGCTCAGTCAGGAATATACAAGCATGTAAATCAAGACGGTCAAACCCTCTATTCTAATACTAAAATGAGAGGGGCTAACGAGATTGACTTGCCCGAAATAATAGTATTGCCAGCAAGTCGTCATAGTCCAGTAGATTTAGCTATAAAAAAAGGTGCATCTTTGCCCGAGCCCAATGAAACTACCGATAAAAAGAGCAATCAAGGCGTAAAACAAGCATCTATGACTGAGACCGCTCATCAAGATTCTTCTGATAAAAATGTGAGTCAACTGAGTAATCAGGGACGGTTGCACCAAATCATTGAAGAAATTGCTCTTTACGAAGAAAATATCGAAGCGCTTGAGGTTGAACTTTATAATTTAAAACAAGAATATTAAGAATCATATAGGATGGATAACGTTTAAAGATAGAACGATCTGTGTTTAATATTGCTTCGTTTATTTTTGATTCGATATTGTTCTGTTTTGAAATAATACCTGATCAAAGTCTATGAAAGTGTTAGAACTCAAAATTCCACCCATCATCATAATGGCACTTATTGGGGGCATTATGTGGTTCGTTGCCACTCTTGTTCCTCAGTTAGTACTAGTAATTCCTGGGCAAGTCATCCTGGCCGCTATTGCTGGCTTTACCAGCATTGCGTTAATTCTGGCAGGTGCTATAGCGTTCAGAGTAGCAGGAACAACCGTTAATCCTATGCAGCCGAGTAATACATCGTCTCTCGTGACTAGAGGCCTCTATAAAATAAGCCGAAATCCAATGTATGCTGGTTTTTTACTGCTACTTTTATCATGGGCTTTGTTACTGTCGAATATAGTTTCTTTTGCAGGATTACCTGTTTTTGTTTGGTATATGAATCGTTTTCAGATCATTCCGGAAGAGCAGGCGTTGATTGCTAAGTTTGGGGCTGAATATATTGCTTATGCGAAGAATGTGCGCAGATGGCTATGAATTCTGTTTCTTATTGTTCGTCCTCCTTATCATTCCATTGCCAAATCAAAATAAAAAATGAGACCGTTAAACGGTCATTTTTACTTATTACGGGAATTTGGCTGGCTCAATGGTTGTCAATATGTTCTAGGTGTAATTGATAACATAGAGGGCGTTCAGTACATTTTATTTAGATGCGGAAAGAATGGTGCAAATGGATGTTTTTTATCCAGATTAAAACCACTCATTCATGGAGAAACCGATCATGGAGCAGTCAGCCGAATTAAAGTCCGAATTACCCGATAACGTTATTGCGCTGATCCCCATGCGCAACGTGGTGCTATTTCCACATGTTCTCATGCCGATTGCTGTCGGGCGCGACAAGTCAATCGCCACAATCGAGTATGCATTGCAAACAAATTCTCCGATCGGTATCGTATTACAACGAGATGCTTCAGTGGATAATCCTGAGTTAAATGATCTATGTCTGGTTGGTACTATTGCCAAGATTGTACGCCATATCTCTGCGACTGATGGTACGCAGCATATTGTGTGTCAGGGAATGGAGCGTTTCCAAATCAAGGAATTAATTGAGGATTACCCTTTTCTAGCTGCTCGGATTAGCCGTATCGAAGAAATTTCTCAACCCTCTACTCAAACTGAAGCACTCGCTGTGCAACTGCGCGAGCGCGCAACCGAAATTTTGTCGTTATTACCAGGAATCCCTGCAGAGCTTGGGCATGCTCTGCAGACAACTCGTGCGCCTGCACAACTTGCCGACATTATAGCCAGTTTGCTTGATACAGAAATTAGTGAAAAGCAAATGCTGCTTGAAACGATTGATATCGAAGAACGGTTACAAAAAGTTCTTAAACTTTTGGCACACCGGATTGAGGTATTAAGGTTATCGAGAGAAATTAGCGAGCGTACCAAGGAGCAAATGGAAGATCGCGAACGCAAGTTTTTATTGCGGGAACAATTAAAAGCGATTCAGAAAGAATTGGGTGAGGATGGGGATCATGGCCAGGAAATTGCCCAACTCGATGAAGCGATCACAAAAGCGGGGATGCCTCCTGAGATCGAAGTGCAGACTCGCAAAGAGCTTAACCGGTTGCAGCGTATGCCAACTGCCTCAAGCGAATACTCCATGCTCCATACTTATTTGGAATGGATGACTGAGTTACCTTGGCGATTACCGGAAGAAGCGCCGATTGATCTCAATCTTGCTCGTGAAATTTTAGAAGCTGATCATTTTGGGTTGGAGCGCGTCAAGCAACGTATAATCGAGTTTCTGGCCGTTCAGAAACTAAAGCCGCACGGCCGAGCGCCGATTCTTTGCTTTGTAGGCCCACCTGGGGTGGGAAAAACCTCGCTCGGTCAAAGTATTGCCCGTGCTCTACAGCGATCGTTCGTTCGAGTGTCACTCGGAGGTATTCATGATGAAGCAGAAATGCGTGGTCACCGGCGTACTTATGTGGGGGCAATGCCAGGTAATATCGTGCAGGGCATACGTAAGGCAGGGGCGCGCAATTGTGTCATGATGCTCGACGAAATCGATAAGATGACTGTGAGCATACATGGAGATCCAGCGGCAGCACTGCTTGAGATCCTGGATCCAGAGCAAAACTCAACTTTCCGGGATAATTATCTTGGCGTTCCATTTGATTTAAGTCGCGTGATTTTTATTGCTACTGCCAATGTTATCGATCAGGTTTCTCCACCGGTACGTGACCGCATGGAGATTATTGATCTGCCCGGTTACACGCGGGAGGAAAAGCTTCAAATCGCATTACGTTATTTGCTACACCGCCAGCAAGAAGCCAATGGTTTGCACCCAGATCAATGTGAGCTGACAGTTGCAGCGTTGGATAGTCTCATTGCCAACTATACGCGCGAAGCGGGGGTACGCCAGCTCGAACGTGAGATTGGGCGAATCATGCGTTATACTGCTTTACGTATTGCAGAAGATGCGCAACTTCAAGTGCGTGTCGATGCATCTGATTTGGATACCATACTCGGGCCGGCTAAATATGAACATGAAACTGCGGCACGTACCAGTTTACCGGGCGTGTCTACTGGGCTGGCATGGACACCAGTAGGGGGTGATATCCTGTTTATTGAAGCTACCCGAGTAAGTGGCAGCGGGCGGCTAATTCTGACAGGGCAGCTGGGTGATGTCATGAAGGAAAGTGCCCAAGCAGCACTAACGCTCGTAAAAGCGCGCGCTAATGAACTGGATATTCCCGTATCCATGTTTGAAGGGATCGATGTACACCTACACGTTCCGGCAGGAGCTATTCCAAAGGATGGGCCGAGTGCGGGAGTAGCCATGTTTATTGCGCTTGCCTCATTGTTTACCAATCGACCGGTACATCATGAAGTGGCGATGACAGGTGAAATTAGCTTGCGTGGGCTGGTGTTGCCCGTTGGAGGCATTAAGGAGAAGGTGCTGGCTGCACAAAGAGCAGGTTTGCAAACGGTACTGCTGCCGGTACGTAATCAGAAAGATTTGCATGATGTGCCAGAAACAGCGAAATCAGCTATGCAGTATATTTATTTAGAAACAGTTGATGACGCGGTTCAGGCAGCATTATGTCAGCCGAACTATTCCACTGTGCCAGAATTCAAACTTGTTTGAACCTGAAGCTGATCTTAGTTTGAAGAAAGACAATTTATGCCTGGGACACATTACTACCCGCCAGCTATGCAAAATTCATCGTGGTCAGTTCGGCTGAAAGTGATTGCCAAAGCTAAACTAAAGAATCGTCGCCCTAATTGATCCGGCTACACAGACATGATGAGCCGTTTGCAATTATTGCTAGCTGAGAAAAACTGTCGCTTTTACGGCAGGATCTGCTTCCATATAATGTCAATCAAGAGCTAGCTTTTAAAAAATTCCAGAGCCGAACGTGAGAAGCCACTACAGAGACAGCCTTTGATCCTCGTATGCTTGTCTATCACACCGAACAGGTAGAGAGTAATGACTTATTGTCATTAAGGCTTCAATCCGCGTAATTGCTCATTCTTTAATACCATTGCTGCTTATTGGCCGGGCATTTTTGTCTGTTTCCATTACATCCTCCTCTACCCTAACTGTCATTCACATATCACTGCTTTAACTATTTATTTAGTTAACGGGAAAGGTATGCAAGTGTCCTTTGTTTTTAATGTTTGATCAAGATCAATGTTTTGCATAGCTATAGCGGGTACGATCCTAATCGTAGTTTAAAAAAACAATTTTAATTATTTGCTTATGTTAAAGGAATTTTACATGAGAATTCAATACGTAGCTGCAATGATAACGGTACTAATGTTAGTTGGTTGCGGCAAGCCATCAGCACCAGAGACACCTGATCCTTCGGCCTATGGGAAAACTATTCAGCCTTTCCATCAAATACCAGCAGATGCTCAGGAAGGTGAAGGTAAAGCCAGATCCACAGAAGAGAAATCAAATTACTAAAGATTCATGAGTGTTCTATAGTTTCAGGTTTTGTGCGAAACTGAAGCTATAGAATACAGTTGTTGTTTGCTTGGCTATTGCAGTTAATTCCCTCGCATGAACATCTTGTCAAGCTCTGCCAGACTAAGTGCGAACCAGGTGGGTCTGCCATGATTGCATTGATCTGAGCGTTCGGTTGCTTCCATTTCGCGCAGTAGTGCATTCATTTCAGGGATTGTTAATTGTCGATTGGCACGGACAGAGCCATGGCAAGCCATGGTAGCCAAGAGTTCGTTACGTTTACTGGTTAATATCTGACTACCTCCAAACTCACGAATTTCAGCTAACACATCGCGTGTAAGCTTGACTATATCGGCATCTTTCAGCACTGCTGATACTGCTCGTATAATTAACGAGGTGGGAGAAAGAATAGCTATTTCAAAACCTAGCTCATTTAAAACAGTATAGTTGTCTTCAACTGTAGCGACATCTAATCGATCAGCCTGAAAGGTAACTGGAATTAGCAGCGGTTGCATGGATAATGATCGTTGATCAAGCGCTGATTTGAGTTTTTCATAAACCACGCGCTCGTGAGCAGCATGCATATCTACAATGATGAGACCTTGCTCATTTTGTGCCAGAATATAAACCCCGAGCAATTGTCCTAATGCAAAGCCTAACGGTGGAATTGGCTGCGTGGGCTGAATAGGTGGATTACCAGGATCTATTTTCAGCAAATCCGGTTTGTCACCATATAAGGTTGGATAAAAAGCTAAGGGTTGTGCAACGCTTGTAAGCGGTAAATTTATTTGTCGTGAATAGGTTACTGGAAGACGTTCAGGCTTTTCGGGTACCTGGGTAACGATAGCAGGGGATATTTGAGAATCCGCTTGATGGTGAGGTGAGGCCAATACTTTGTTGATACTGTGGAAAACAAATTGATGGATAGCGCGCGCATCACGGAAACGCACTTCTGCTTTGGTTGGATGCACGTTAACATCTACATTTTGAGGATTGATTTGAAGATAAAGCACAAAAGCGGGGTGCCGATCCAGATGGAGCACATCGCGATAGGCTTCACGTAAAGCATGGGAAATCAGCTTGTCTCTCACGTAGCGGCCGTTGACATAAAAATATTGCAAGTCACGAGCTGAACGAGAATAAGTTGGCAATGCGACCATGCCTTGCAAGCTGATATCATTTGCCTGCTCAGAAACCAGTACGGCACTTTGCCTAAATTCTTTTCCTAAAACAGCTGTAATACGCTGAAGGATATCGACCGCATATAAGTGATGTCGTGTCTTATTGTTGTGTTGCAAATTGAATGCAATATGGGCATGGGAAAGAGCGATACGCCGGAATACTTCTTCACAATGTGCAAATTCAGTCGCTTCTGTTTTCAGAAATTTACGACGTGCTGGCAAATTAAAAAAAAGATCACGCACTTCCAGAGTAGTGCCAATGTCACGCGCTGTCGGTTCTGGACGGGTAACTTGCCCTCCTTCAGCCTGAATATGCCAGGCATGTTTGTCGCCTGATTGATAACTCATTAACAATAATCGAGAGACGGCTCCGATACTTGCGAGTGCTTCGCCACGAAAACCTAGACTGGCTATTTTGTGTAAGTCTTCCTGGGCGCTGATTTTGCTGGTGGCATGGCGTGCTAACGCAAGAGGCAGGTCCATTCCGGAAATTCCTTTTCCATTATCAGCTACGCGGATCAGGTTAAGGCCGCCTTGCATAATTTGGACAGTAATTTCTGTTGCACCAGCATCTATACTGTTTTCCAGTATTTCTTTCAGTACCGAGGCGGGCCGCTCGATGACTTCTCCTGCAGCGATCTGATTGATGAGCACATCCGGAAGCAACTTGATTACATTCATATAAAATAAAATGAGTATTCATAGCCATTATTTTGCCTTAAAGTTATGATACTCTTGCGGGGGTATCACATACTAATTTTACTGAAATCGAAAAGGCAAAAATTTCTGGTTCTAGGTTGAAATCGTGCAATCTTCTATTGAGAAATAGGAGTTATAGCCAGAACTGTTAAGTGCTACTCAGGAAACAATGTAGTTATTGTCTAAATATTCAGTTAATACTATTCTGATGGTTGACTATTACTTGATATCGACATAGGAGCACCATGACACAAGATGAGCAAAAGTGTGCGGCTGCACAAGCCGCCATTCAATATATCCCGATTGGGGCTGTAATCGGGGTTGGAACCGGTTCTACTGCAAATTATTTTATCGATGAGCTTGCTAAAATCAAACATAAGATTGAGGGTGCAGTTGCCAGCTCCGAGGCAACTGCGCAACGCTTGCACAAGCATGGAATAGATGTATTAGATCTTAACACAGTTACAGATTTGCCTGTTTATGTCGATGGTGCAGACGAAATTACCAAGCATTTGCATATGATCAAAGGTGGTGGCGGCGCTTTGACCAGAGAAAAAATTGTTGCAGCGGTAGCCAGAAAATTCATATGCATCACTGACCAGAGTAAATTAGTCAATCTCTTGGGTAGTTTTCCACTTCCAGTAGAAGTTATTCCAATGGCACGCAGTTATGTGGCTCGTGAAATTACCTTGCTGGGTGGTCATCCAGCGCTGCGTCAGGGGTTTACTACCGATAATGGTAACGTTATTCTGGATATACATGGTCTACAAATTCTGAACCCGGTTGAGCTGGAAACGACGCTTAACCAAATAACAGGAGTGGTCACTAACGGATTGTTTGCCAGAAAAGGTGCCGATATTTTGTTGCTAGGCACAGATGCTGGTGTTGAAACAATGACTGTTGGCTAGTTGAGACCTATAATAAAAATTATCATTGATGACATAAATAATAGTTTCATCTGACTTGGCTGAGGGTGCAATATGGCTATTAAAGAACACATTTCAAAAAGGTTTGATGCAGATCTGGAAGAAGTGCGAACCCGTGTGTTACAAATGGGTGGATTTGTTGAAGAACAAATTGAGCGGGCAATAGATGCCTTAACAGAAGGCAATGAAACTGTCATTGACCAGGTCATTGACAATGACCACCGTGTCAATGCCATGGAAGTATCCATTGATGAGATATGTAGTCAGATTATTGCCCTTAGACAACCTACAGCGAGTGATTTACGTATGATTATGACGGTAATCAAGACCATCACTGACTTGGAACGAATCGGTGATGAAGCTGCAAAAATCGCTCGCATGGCGCGTCTCATTTATTCAACTGATCGCTTACATGCGCCACGTTTTGTGGAAGTTAAACACGTTGCTCAAATTGCTTCGGGTATGTTGCACCAAGCGTTGGATGCTTTTGCCCGCTTGGACCTGAACGCTGCTGCACGCATAGTACGCCAGGACGAGCTGGTTGATGAAGAATTTCGTGCTATTCTTCGGCAGCTCATCACATTTATGATGGAAGATCCGCGTAAAATTTCTACCTCACTGGAAATTCTTTTTGTGGCAAAAGCGATCGAACGTATTGGTGATCATGCAAAAAACATGTCTGAGTATGTGGTTTATATGGTCAAAGGCAAGGATGTTCGCCATGTTACTGTTGAGGAAATTGAACGCGAAGTAAGAGGGTAAATCATGTGTGTAATTTAGCCATGCCTAACATTTAGGCAGAGGGTTATGCGCGAATATCCAACGCTGGCTGCAGTTGATCTTGGTTCCAATAGCTTCCACCTTCAAGTGGCGCGTGTGGTGGGCAAACAGCTTTATCCATTAGATAGCTTAAAGGAAATGGTTCGGCTGGCTGCCGGACTGGCGCATGACAGAAAGCTGGATGAAGCATGTCAGCTGCGTGCCTTGGATTGCTTAAAACGCTTTAGTGAGCGTTTAAGAGGTTTTCCAACCCATGCTGTGCGTGTGGTGGGTACAAACTCACTTCGTGTTGCCAAAAATGCTGCCGAATTCCTGGTAAGAGCAGAGGCTGTATTGGGATTTCCCATCGAGATCATTGGCGGTCATGAAGAAGCACGTCTTATTTATCTGGGGGTCGCACACAGCCTGCCAGCTTCCGATAATAACCGGCTGATCATCGATATCGGCGGTGGCTCCACCGAATTTATTATTGGCACGCGCCTGGAACCCAATAAACTGGAAAGCCTTTATATGGGCTGTGTCAGTCATAGTTTGCGCTTTTTCCCAGATGGGAAGATTAGCAAGGGTATCATGAAAAGAGCTGAGCTTGCAGCGCAAACTGAGATACAGAGTATTACAACAGAATTCTCAGCTGATCAATGGCAAGAAGTGTACGGTTCTTCTGGAACAGCGCGTGCATTAGACCGTATTCTTAGATTGAATAACTTTAATGGTGATAAAAGGGAAGGGATTACACTGGCAGGTCTGGAAGCATTTCGTGAATACCTCCTAAAAGTGGGTGATATCAGAAAGATTGCCATTGCCGGTTTACATCCCGATCGTGCACCTGTGATTGCAGGTGGCTTTGCCATCATGTTTGCTGCCTTCAAGGAACTGGGCATTCCCCGTATGCTGCTTGCGACAGGCGCACTGCGGCAGGGCGTGCTCTACGATATGCTTGGCCGCGTTCATAATGAAGATATGCGAGAAGTATCCGTGCGGCAATTTATGCAACGTTACCGTATTGATTCTGTCCAGGCCGCACGCATAGAATCGCTGTCTTTAGCGCTGGGGAAGCAACTCCTGGCTAATTATCCTGATGAGGAAACAGTAGAAGATGCCTTGCATTTATTGTCCTGGGCAGCACGCCTGCATGAGGTCGGCATTTCGGTCGCTCATTCTGGCTATCATAAACATTCTGCCTATATCCTCGTGAATGCAGATATACCAGGTTTCTCCAAAATGGAGCAGATGCAGCTCAGTCAGCTTGTGCTCGCCCATCAGGGATCTCTGACCAAAGTCAGTGAATTTCTGAGCAATTTTATTAGTCTGGCTCAATCGATAGCGCTGCGCTTAGCGACCATTTTTTACCGCAGCCGCATGAATATTGAATTACCTCCCATGAGAATACAAGCAAGCAGTGGAACCTGTAAGCTATTTATTTCGCAAGCATGGTTAGAGCGCAATCCGTTAACTGAAACTTTACTCAATGCAGAAATTGATGCTTGGGCAGCGCTGAAAATTAATTTCTGTATTCAAGGCACTTCTACAAAGGAGGACTTTGTTTGAGTTTTTTAGAGAGGATGCTGAGCACAATTAACGTTGCCAACAATCTGATGCGGTTAATGATGGGTTACCGCTGACGCCTTTGATGCCCGTATGCGTTAATGTCAGCGTGGCACAGGCATCATTGGTCATCGAACCTATTGGCACGGCTTCCAGTGTATAGCTATTTTGTGTCAAGGTATCTGGTGAAAAGCGGATGGTATATTTTGCGGTACCAGTCTTGGGAGACTGGGTAACGGGTAAATTAAAATTAGTTGCGTTGCTTTTCAGGTCATACCGATTCGCCTCAGTAAAATTACGTTCCAGTAACTGTGCCATCTCCAGCAGGATACCTTTGGCTTCTGCACGATTGGTACGACGAACATGCTCTTGATAGGATGGCAGTGCAATTGCCGCCAGAATACCAATCACTGCTATAACGATCATTATTTCGATCAGGGTAAAACCCAATAATCTTTTTCTCGGCTGGATTGTATTAGTCATTTGTCCCATTCCTGTATCCTACTCAGATGTTATTCCGTTTCTAAATCAAAACTGACTTGATCGGCTTCACCTTGCCGTATGATTGATACTTCTGCGGCTTGCCTTCGCGTCAGTTTTGATTTGGAAATGGAATTAAATAATATTAGATTCTAAGAATAAACAGGAGTGCCTCTTTAATTGTTTAAATTCTTCTATTGTTATTGTATTTGCCTCCAGGAGCGGCGTGGATTAAGTGAGCTTCCTTTAATCGTATTGGCTTCAATTAAACCAGAGGTTGAACCAGCAATCAGGTGGGTGAGATTACCTGCACTGATAGTGACTGATTCGCTGCGTACTCCGTCGGAGCCAATAGCCGCGATTAGCCGATCTTCATTATTGAGCATGCCATTATTATCAGTATCAAATTGCAAGGTTGTCAGCATTCCCCCTGTTTCCGAGTTTAACAGCATTAGCCAGTTTTGGCCGCCAGAAACACAGGGATCAGTGGAAGGAACGAGCGTAGTAAAGACAATCCGTCCAAAACTGAGCTGGGGCATAACGACGGAGCGTTCCCCTTGGGGATGCCCGCCTGCCGGTGGCAGAAGATCGAGATACCATCCTTGTTTAATCGACCAGTTTACTGGATTGTTTGATACCGTTCGTTCAAAAGGAGGCAGCACTGTTTCAGTCAGAATTGTCTGCTGTTGAAGCGTGCTTCGGCCCAACGCCGATGTTCTGCTGCCATTATCCCTGATGGCATAAAGAGATTGTATGTGAGTGTCGGCATTATCCCCTGATGTAATATACTGACCCGTGCCAAAATAAACGAGATACCCACCACTTGGATGAAGCCCGATTTCCAGGGGGGAAGTAATGGGCTGTATCTGATTGCTGGCATTCCTGGCTGTAAAGAGTGGGTCTGCCTTGTAAGCAACATCCCATTGATTTGGATTGCTGTGTGATAAATCAAATTTCCAGATATTGCCTTGCAGATCGCCTGCATAAACGATATCGATGATTCTGTCGCCATTCGTATCGACCAAGGCCGGGCTGGAAAGGCCATTGCTGGTACTGCTATTGGTTGCGATTTTCTTTATCAGCGTACCTGTTTGCAGATCAATGAGGTAAAGGTAGGCACGATCATTGCTACTGTTGTACCCGTTGCTGACAATGGCAGTCCAGACATTGTTGTTCAATAGCGCAATTTTTGCCTGACCCGGTACAAAACCCAAGTCAGCATCAGAAAATTCCCACAGGACACTTGAGGCAGAAAAATTAGTTGGATCGGTGATATCAAGCGCAAAAATACCTTTCCCGCCACTGCCCAACGAACCCAGCAAAATAGTTCTCCAGCTGGGAGTCGCACCGATATAGGCATCACCGGCATAAGCATTCCCATCTACAAAATAACGATGCGTGTAATCGGGTGAAGTCAGCCAGCTTAGTTTTGGATAAGCAGCACCAGGGATATAACCGAATAGTTCAATACCTGTTTCAGC
Organism: Nitrosomonas sp. Nm34; assembly: GCF_900113925.1. Classification (GTDB taxonomy): domain Bacteria; phylum Pseudomonadota; class Gammaproteobacteria; order Burkholderiales; family Nitrosomonadaceae; genus Nitrosomonas. The sequence continues at coordinate 34,083 of NZ_FORD01000015.1, read as the reverse complement.
ATTAAAAGCATGAAGCATACCATCGTTTGCTCCGGTATAAATAACCGGTGTTCTGCTCGCATTGGATTGAGCATAACTAGAATAAGAGTTTTGTCCTGCTGTCCCGCTAGGTAGTGCATCATAGCCAAAATCTAGCGCCTGGACGAATAAAAGATCTGAATTGACAATGTCACCCAGCAAGCCATTGTTGCGATTACGAAATTTACCGCCTTGTGACAATTCAGTGGTTTTGTCACCTCGCAGCCAGGAAATTCTATTGGTACCCAGCCCATCGTTAATACCTCCCATATTGGTGTTGAGGGCAGTTTTTTGTGCGCTCGATAAAATTGAAAAATTTGCGGAAGTAAACGCAAGTCCGCTCGTTCCATTATGGGTAAAAATGGCACGACTGTCATGTGATGGCAGCACGGAGGAGGCTTCCCATAGCATCGTACCCAACGATCCATCCGAGCTCAATTGGTATGCAAACAACTGCCCACTCCAGTCATTGCTATTAAACTTTGCCTGATAAATATGAGTGCCGGTACTCATTCTGCTGGTATTCGAGGTCATCGACGCTGAGGAGCTTACCCTTGAGGTAATAGTGCTGAAGAGGTTGCTCAAATTGCTGGCAATAGTGGTCGAGTCTTGTACACTGAAGAACTTACCTCTGCTGTTCACGGCGGCATGCCATAAATCATCAATTTTGGCAGCATTACTGGACGTTGGATCTGGCCATGATTCTGATCCAGCCGGTAATGAGGATAGTGTGCCCTGCACACCTAGACCCACCGTGAAATTCACCATATGTTGCCAGAAAGCGGGATTTTCCGGATTTGTGGGTACTTTGTTGTCAAGATCGGTGCGCAAATCACTCTTCCAATATTGCATTGCTACATCGGCAAGTGTATTGCTGTAGTTGTCAGAATAAGGAAGTGTGGGCGTATATTTATAAGCAGCAGGAATGGCATAAGGGAGGTGGTTGCTAATGGTATTCCCCGCTGTATTATCTGAATTTCCTACTCCAGAGTAAGCATCACTCCAATAACCATCTGTCACCAGTATATGATAGTTTTGTCGACATGCATATTGAGTACCCCCCGTTGAACCCGGCGTTTGGCCCCAAGGACCTTGATCATCGGTACGCATAAAATAGCGACCTACGTTGTCTATTGCCATGCGAAGGGGGGTGCCTGCTGCCGGGATAGGATGATTATAAAGCTTATCAAAAAAAACTGTTCTATTTGTCCCGCTAAATTGCCTCACCCCACTGATAATGGTAGCGGTTGCAACACCATCGATGTTAGTATTTCCCTGGTTAATGGCGCCAAATCCGACTCGTACGCTACTTCCTGGAGCAGCAAACGCCCTACCTACGCCGGCACGGGATAACAAGATACGTGAACGATAATAAGTGTACCAGTTGGCAAAATTCTGAATTTCTTCATTATAAGTGCAAACAGGGACTGCAGCACAATCAGTCCGATCTGCTCCGCCAATATAGGAAGAGATCGTGGGTTTAATCTCAATCCTGGAATAACTGCTTATGGACAAAATCTCACCGCCGTGGTAAGTGAAATAAACAGCAGGATAGAATGTTCTTGATTCAGCATTCGATAAACCACCATCGTGATTTAACCAAAAAGCTTTTTGGGTGGTATCGACAGTAAGATTCCGGCAGCCAGCACTTGCATTCATGGGGTTATGAGATGCACAGGTAGGTGAAGCATTGTTCATCAGAGAGCCATCCGCATTGCTCCAGGGCTGGTATCTTACAGTAGGGTTGTAATAAATGTTGTTAACGTAGCTGGAACGTAAAGCTGCGGTGTAAGGGTTATCCGGGTCGAAATCGATGACCCGGTTTTCGTAGTCGCCCCCACCATAAACATTGTTCGCCCGAGGAAACACGTAGTAAACCTCATGAAAAATCCAATCCTCCGGCAAGATTTCAAACTGCATGGAACCTGAGTCATCCAGAGTGAACATCACATTAGGATCAACGGCGGTAGTCAGATAGAGAGGAACATCTGATAGGGCAAGCGTTGCTTGCGTGTGAGTGGGAATGCTAGTGATGAGAGCAGCGATTATCCATATCCTGGCCATACCCGGTTTTTTCAATGTTATCTCCCTTCATCTTCGGTAATCGCTTTGTAATATCACTACTGCTGACTCAGTGCCGCCTACCCCTCTGGCAGTGACCCTGTACATATTGGATGTCATCGTTGTGGCTGATTGCTGCACGCTGCCCCCTTTTTCTGCAGGAACAGTGATGAGCTGTTCAATGATATAGCGTGGTTGGCTTGCTACACCTGACATTGTGGTAGCCATTGTTCTGCCAGAGGTAGCCCATCCAGACCAGGTCATAGGGTCTGGTGCTTGAGTTTCAACCTGAGCATAATCATACAGCCCATTTGAACCGTCAAATTCGGGTAAGGTAATCTGCTGCAGAAACATTTCTCCCTCTCTGAGCGCTGCTTCAGCCGCTTGGAAAGCCAGTATCTCGTCGCGCAAATTACCTGCCATTTTTTCTTCTAATAGAGTAGTTTGCATAGCTGTTACCCCCAGCAGCGTCATCATGACGAGAAAGATTAATCCGGTCGCGAGAACGACCCCCTGTTGTCTTGATCCAAGCTTAGCTTCCTGATAAATCATGTCTCATCATTTTTAATGGAACTTATTAAGATACCCGGTTGCGCAATGTTATCACGCTGGAAAAAGCCTGGCGTAGCCGCCGATCTGTGGGGGTCGTTGTGGTGCCGTTAAAAGTGTAGGGTTGGGGTTGGCTGGTGATGTTATCTTCTATCGATTGCATCAATAAACTAATTCGGACGCTGACGATTTTACCCCAATTGGTCACCGCATCGGCAGTGCGATAGCTATCCACTGTCCAGTTTTCATCGAGATCTTCGCCATATTCTATCTGCATGTTTTCTATGCCTCTTACCAGTTCTTCGGCATCACTTGCTCCAACCTTGCGATAGAGTGCCGGCCATATATTATCAGCCGTGCGAATAAAATAGGAGCGGGTAGAGATCTTGATGAGTTCGCCGCCAGTAAATTCCTTACCTAATCGTTGTGTATAATTTCCCGGTGTACCGGTATTGCCCGTGTTATGAACAATATTGTCCTGATTGGACGAAGTATTGATATGGGTAATTTGAAAAATGGCGGCCGCCAGGCAATCGGTGACTAACACAATATCACCTTCTTTAACGCCGCTTCCTGCCATTATTTTAAGGTCGGCAGAGCCAGGAGGATTGCCGCCGGGGTGTTGGATGACCTTGGTACCATTGCCCTCGACTCCGCGCACTACGATAATATCGCGTCCTCCTAGCGGACTGGGAATAGTCCCTGAAAGAGGCAGGATAGGAGTCCATTCCGTTGTACTGGTTGCCTCGAACCCTTCCACAGCTTGCCCGATTCGCCATAAAAAATCTGCCGAGTTATTCAGGGTATTCACTGTCGGTACACCATTCCCTGCGCAACCCGAATAGCCAGCCATACGGATATCTTTTGAAAGTATGTGGAAGGCATAGCGCGCATTTTCCTGTATTCTGGCCAGAGCATCGTTGACTCGATAGGTCTGATGACTGGAGGTTAGAATAGTGATGACGCCACCCATCAGCAAAAGCCCGATGGTCATGGCAACCATTACCTCAATCAACGTGAAGCCATGCTGTGTTATAGCTATTCTCTTCATGCTATAGCTGGGTAGTCAGAATAAATTGCTGAGCAGCTAAAGTACCACGGCTGTCATCCCATTGGACGATGACGGTAACCACGTTACCGGCCACATTGATGGCTCCTGCGCCAGCCGGTAAGCGCAAAGCCAATTCATTTAACCAATTGTTCAGATCCTGCTCTGGGATGGTGCTACCGGAAGGGTTGGAGGCACCTATGGCAATGTTATAACTACCGTTCATTGCTCCAGTACGGTTAGCGCGCATGCTGTCGAGAATACTGTAAGTCATCATCGTGGCAGTAGAGCGGAAACTTGCACTCTGGTTATAAGTAAGCCCGGCAGATTGCAGACCTGCCAAGCCAAGCAAACCAATGGATAGCACAATGATTGCCACTAACACTTCAATCATGGTGACACCCTTCTGATGTGGCAATTGAAAATTTCTTTTGAGGATTAACATGATGACATCGTCTCAGTATAGGGTCGACCTGTACCGTTTATAGTAATCTTGCGTCCTTTTGTGCTATTGCATAGTGTGAAAGTGCCTGTGCCTACTAAGCCACCCGCACCTCGACTACTTCCATTAGGTAAGTAAGCAATCCAGTCCGCAAACTTTGTGCCACCATCCATTGTGCTACCTTTCAATGCAGGAAAAACTCTTAAAATTTGATCGTTGCCATCCATTGTCCCTGCTGTCCCGCTATCGCTGTATACTATCCAGCCATCTTGCCAGTTACTACCAGCTGTACAGGTTGTGCCACTGCTGCTTTTACACATGGTTATTCGCATACCGCGTTTCACTGCTTCAGAACGGCTGAAATGAAGTGCTGTGAGAAACTCATTCGTCTGTGTAGCAAGGCGTGATTGCACCATCATCGATTGGTAACTCGGCACTGCAATGGTAGCTAAAATAGCGCCAATGCTCAGCGCAATCATAAGCTCTAACATTGTAAAACCGCTATTAACAGGCATATAAAATTTTTATTCCCTATTTTCTCCTCTAGAAGTAACGGATGATTTTTAATCAACTTTAGCCTGCATTGATGGGCCATTAAGCGTGTGAGAGTAATTTTAGCGGTCAGTCCGAGACGAGCCGTGTCTAGTATAGATAAGCATGGGCTATTCGATTTCTAAATCAAAATTGGTTTTGTCAACTCTCTTTGCCGTATTATTGATACTGTTCCTGGCTTACCTTCTCGTCAGTTTTGATTTGGAATTAGATTTAAAAATGGAATAGATTGCATGCGATGCCACGAGTAAGATATGAATGAAGTGACTCCAGATTTTATTGTTATTGGTGCTGGCGTGATGGGGCTTGCTACTGCAGTTCAGTTGCTGAAAGAAGGTGCAACGGTCACTATCCTAGAGCGTGCTCAGGTCGGGCAGGAATCATCTTGGGCAGGGGGCGGTATTTTGTCGGCGCTCTGCCCCTGGGACTATCCCGATAGCGTGACACAGCTAACGGAATATAGTGCGGCCATGTTTTCAGCATGGGTAGCAGAGCTGTACGCATCAACCGGTATTGATGCTGAATATGTGGTAAGTGGGATGCTGGTACTGCCACCCTATCATATCGAGGCTGCACAAAGATGGGAGAGATCACATCGGGTAAAGGCGGAAGCGGATGCGCTCACCCAATCTGTTCCATTGAGCGAGCAAATCGACCCTCTTCATTTAACCATGGAGCATTCACTGTTTCTGCCCCATATCGCGCAAGTGCGTAACCCTCGCTTATTAAGAGCGTTATATTACCAAGTAGGACAACTCGGTGGACGCATCATTGAGCATTGTGAAGTACAAGAAATCATAGCGCAGCATCATCGGGTCCACTCGCTTAGGACCTCTTGTGGCAAATATTGTGCTGCTGACTTTGTCATCACTGCAGGGGCATGGAGCAAACAAGTGTTAGGGAAGCATGCGCTCAGCCTCGAAATAAAGCCGATCCGTGGGCAAATGTTGTTATACAAGTTTGAAGAACCACCGCTCAGGTCGATTTTGCTGCAGGGAGATGTGTATTTGATTCCGCGACGCGATGGACATTTACTGGTCGGTAGCACCCTGGAAGATGTTGGCTTTAACAAGCAAACGACACTGGCCGCACACGAGCATTTATCTGGACGCGCACAAAAATTGTTGCCCCAGTTAAAGGGGAGACCCCTGACAAAGCATTGGGCGGGTCTCAGACCAGGGTCGCCGCATAATATTCCCGCAATCGGACGTCATCCATTATTGAATAATCTATTCATCAATAGCGGGCAGTTTCGCTATGGAGTAACCATGGCGCCAGGTAGCGCCAAAATGTTATTAAATGAAATTATGGGCAGAGCACAACCTTTTGATATCAGTCCTTATCAGAAAGGATGGGGAGTCGATTAGTTTGCTTCGCGCACATATTTATCCATGGAAATCGCTTCTGCTTTAGGAAGGGGAAATACGACAGACTCAACAACTCCACTTAATTCCTCAATGACGACATCGTGCCCGGTTTGTGCAGCGCCAATCTGCTTAAGTCTGTCTAAAACCTGCTGTACTAATATTTCTGGCGCTGAGGCACCGGCAGTGATCCCAATGCAACTTTTTCCAGTTAACCACTGTTCCCGTAATTGTTCAGCACGGTCAACCATATAAGCTTCAACATTGGCATTACGGGCTACTTCACATAAGCGATTGGAATTTGAGCTATTGGGAGAACCCACCACTATGACCAAATCGCAGTGTTTAACCATCTTTTTAACCGCATCCTGACGGTTTTGTGTGGCGTAACAGATATCGTCCTTTTTTGGACCTATGATTTTGGGAAAACGCCGTTTTAATGCATCGATTACGCGTGCAGCATCATCGACAGATAAGGTCGTTTGGGTGACATAAGTCAGATTATGCTCATTCTTAACTTGTAAATTCGCAGCATCTTCTTCTGTTTCTACCAAATACATACCGCTATCATGTCCTTCTACTTGACCCATCGTTCCTTCAACTTCAGGATGGCCCTGATGGCCAATCATGATGATCTCTTTTCCTTCTTTGCGCATTTTTGCGACTTCGACATGCACTTTCGTTACCAGTGGGCAGGTTGCATCGAATATCTTGAGTTTGCGTGCTGCGGCTTCTCGTCGCACCGCATGCGAAACACCATGGGCGCTGAAAATCAGAATACTTTCTTGCGGAACCTCTTCCAGGTTCTCAACAAATACAGCTCCCTTTTTTTCCAGATCCTCCACGACAAAACGATTGTGCACTACTTCATGTCGCACATAAATGGGGGCGCCATGCATGGCTAATGCCCGCTCAACAATTTCGATGGCACGATCGACACCCGCACAAAAGCCTCTTGGGTTTGCAAGCAAAACTTTGATCATTGGTTATTCTCCATGAAGACGATACTTGGTATCACCGATAATATACCTTCGTCTATCTATAATAATTTGGCCTGACATACTTTAGGGTGAGATTATAAGATATTTATGTAAAATAATTCGGCAATCATTGCGTACGCGTTTCAGTCATAAATACATGCACGCTTAATTATGAGCGTTCAAATGAGTTATTGATATGCACACAACCACCCTAGCTGGCTTCCTGATATCGCTTGGCTAGATCTGCCCGCTTTTCATAAGCCTCGCGCGCGATACGAACATCTTCTAGAAAGAGGGGTAATTCTTTGAGTAATAATGCTTGAGGGCCATCAACCAGCGCCTTACTAGGTACAGGATGAAAATCAACCAGCACCATATTGGCACCTGCGATAATTCCCTGGGCAGTGGCATGCATGATATCAGGGATGCCATCCGGTGAGCTTGATCGAGTACCAATCGAGTGTGAAGGATCAATACAAACCGGCATACGTGTCAGACGCTTGACCACAGGCACATGTGCAAAATCTACAAAATTGCGATGAGGATCCGCCATATTGGTTTTCATTCCACGCAAGCCAAAAATTACTTTTCGATTGCCTTCAGAGGCCAGATATTCTGCTGCATTAAGAGATTCATCCAGGGTAATGCCAAAACCACGCTTAATGAGTACGGGGAAATCCTGCTGGCGGCCAACGATCTTCAATAACTCAAAATTCTGGGTATTACGCGTGCCAATCTGCAGCATCACACCCGTTGAAGTGCCGGTTTGGTAGAGCGCTTCCCGAATCTCTTCCACATGGGACTCGTGAGTTACTTCCATCGCAATCACTTTGATCTCATACTTACCAGCAAGATCGAATACATAGGGCAAGCAGGCTTTACCATGCCCTTGGAATGAATATGGGCTCGTGCGAGGCTTATAGGCGCCCATGCGTGTACAAACCTGACCATGATCACGCAATGCTTTTAGCATTAATTCCACATGCTCTAGCGTATCGACAGCGCATAACCCAGCAAAGATATTTAATGTATCTTGACCAAAACGTACACCGTTGTAGTCAAAATAAGTCGGGCGATCATCATTTTGATGTCGACCGAGAACCCGATATTCCTCTGAGATACGTACGACTCGGTCAACACACGACAGGCTCTGCATGTCTTCAACCGATAATGCTTTCGTATTACCGATCAAATAGACTTCAGTTAACGTTTGCTCAATGCCGACTTCCGTATGTACGCGAACGGTGATGCCAGCAAGATTAGCCAAGTGTGCAAATAACTGCTTATATTCATGGCTCTCGGGAAGAGTGCCTGGTTTCAGAATAAGAATCATAAAAATGCCTGATATAGTTCTACAAGATGAAATAACAGTGATTCGATACCGATTCTAACTGAAATCGGAACGGATTGTCATTGCTTATGCAACTATACGTCTAGCTAGATTATCTAATGTTAAGGCTCTGTTCTCGAATCTTGTGGGATTTTTTATTCCCATTTATTTTTAGTAATTTATTGATGCGACTTGACGTGCATCAAAATATTGTAAATATTGTATTTTATCCACCAGGTTGGCTATATTCTTCCACACAATTCGGTTATATAGCTCGTATTAAAATATTTTTTGACATTCCATTTCTAAATCAAAAATGTAGCAAAGGCGAGCCGCAGGCAGTATCAATCATACGGCAAGGTGAAGCCAGCCAAGTCAGTTTTGATTTAGAAATGGAATTAGACACGATTATTAATTTATGACGTATCTTTTTCAGGCTGCATTATTTAGATGAATGAATGCGTCTGGTTCAAAAACACAAAAATGATGTCACACTATTTTGAACATGATGCCGATGTCGGCATTATTGGACGTGGATCAACGGTCGAACAAGCATTTGAGTCAGCTGCTGAGGCAGTATTTGCTATTGTAACCAATCTTGAAGCGGTCCAGCCTGATATTTCTGTCGCTTTTGAGTTTGCAGAAGAAGATCTCGAATTTGCACTGGTAACCTGGTTAAATTTGCTGCTGGGAAAAGCACGTGAGCTAGGCATGGTTTTTTGCCGTTTTCGCATTCACCGGCAGGGCAATCTATGGCAGGCTGAAGCGCTAGGTGGAAAATGGCATGCGGATTTAGAACACGGTATCGAGGTTAAAGGCGCAACTTTAACGATGCTGTCAGTAAAGCAAATCGGCACAATATGGGAAGCGCGTTGTATAGTGGACGTATAATTCCATTTCTAAATCAAAACTGACTTGGTCGGCTTTACCTTGCTTTATGATTGATACTCTTTATGATTGATACTGTCTGCGGCTCACCTTCGCTTTATTTTTTGATTTGGAAATGGAATAAGAAAGAGAGGGTATCAGATGGATTTACAGCAATTACATCAAATTCAGCCTTATCTATGGACATTCCCGCTCAAATCAGGCGAGAGTCGGAAGGAAGTATTGCTATATGGTGGGAGGGCTTTACTGGAGAGCATGGACGATAAAGTGCTCGAGCAAATCACTCATGTCGCATCACTACCCGGTTTGGTCGGTGCTGCCATGACGATGCCAGATGCGCATTGGGGTTATGGGTTTCCGATTGGTGGAGTTGCAGCATTTGATGCTGAGCAAGGGGGTGTTATTTCTGCTGGTGGCGTTGGCTTTGATATCTCCTGTGGCATTCGCTGCTTGCGTAGCAACTTGAATTTGCAGGATGTGAAACCACACCTTTCGACCCTTGCTGAAAGGTTATTCAGGGTCATTCCGGCTGGTGTAGGTGAGGAGGGTTTTCTAAAGCTGGATACGAAACAGCTTGATCAAGTACTGCTCGGTGGAGCACGCTGGGCAGTCCAGCAAGGTTATGGCAGCGAGGCAGATTTGGAGTTTATCGAAGAGCTAGGCTGTATGGCAGGCGCGGTTCCAGCAAACGTTTCCGAATTAGCCAAGAAGCGTCAACGCGGTGAAATGGGCACCCTTGGCTCAGGCAATCATTATCTCGAAGTCCAAGTAGTTGATCGTATTTTTGACACTGTGACGGCGCAGGCTTTCGGGTTGCAGGAAGGGCAAATTATCATTTCGATACACTGTGGTTCGCGTGGCCTGGGACATCAAATTGGTACAGAGTATCTTGTCTCAATGGCCAAGGCGGCAGCGCGCTGCGGCATTCATTTACCCGACCGTGAACTGGCTTGTGCCCCGATTAAATCTCCAGAAGGACAGCAATATATTGGCGCAATGAATGCGGGTATCAATTGCGCCTTAGCTAATCGACAAATTTTGACTCATCTGACCCGTGAAACATTTATGGAAGTTTTCCCAAATAGTGAGCTGGAGACGCTGTTTGATGTTTCGCACAATACATGCAAGCTAGAAAAACATGACGTCGAGGGCAAATCTCGAGTGCTGCATGTGCACCGCAAAGGGGCTACCCGTGCATTTGGTGCAGGGCATGCCTCCTTGCCTGAACGTTACCGTGCAGTAGGTCAGCCGGTGATTGTCGGTGGGAGTATGGGGACAGGCTCTTACATCCTTGCGGGTAATCGGGATAATCCCGCATTCGCCTCAGCCAGTCATGGGGCAGGTCGAGCATTGAGTCGTCATCAGGCGTTAGCCCGTTGGCATGGAAAACAGGTAATCGGCGAGCTAGCCCAGCAGGGTATCTTGATCCGTTCCCGCTCAATGCGCGGAGTAGCTGAGGAAGCACCGGGTGCCTATAAAGATATTGATTTGGTCGCGGAAACGACAGAGCAGGCCAGGCTTGCTCGGAGAGTTGCCTTTCTTAAACCTCTGGCATGTATAAAAGGATGATTTTACACGGGAGATGCCATGTATCGAAGAATCCTGGTTCCGGTTGACGGTAGTACTACATCAAATTGTGCGCTGCAGGAAGCGATTAAACTAGCACAGCAGCATCATGCGCAGCTGGAGCTTGTGCATGTGTTTGAAGATATTCTTTATTGGGTAGATGAAAATTATATCAATTACGCCGAACTGCAAGAAACTGTCAGAGAAAGTAGTGAAAAAACACTGATTGATGCACAAGCGTTAGTGCAGCAAGGAGGATTGGCCACTGGAATAAAATTACTCGAGGCAAAAGGCCAACGCATTGCCAATGTTATTGTGGCAGAGGCTGAACGCTGGCAAGCCGATTTGATTGTGATCGGCACCCATGGTCGAACTGGCTTCAGCCGCCTGCTATTGGGAAGTGTGGCTGAAGGCGTAGTGCGTACGGCAGCTATACCCGTTTTATTGATACGAGGTCATTCACATGGAAGTGAAACTAAATAGCGGAGATGCGCTCGTGATCATTGATATGCAGAATGATTTTCTGCCTGGCGGCAGCCTCGCTGTGCCGATGGCTGATACCCTTATTCCTGTGATCAATCGCTATCTCAAGCTTTTTCATGAGGATGGCCTGCTGATTTTTGCCACTCGCGATTGGCATCCTCCTGATCACTGTTCTTTCCGGCAACAAGGCGGTCGATGGCCGCCGCACTGCATCGCCACGACAGCAGGGGCAGCATTTCACCCGGAGATAGAATTTCCTATCAATACTCAGGTTATTTCCAAAGCGACAACGGTAGAGAGAGAGGCTTACTCAGCTTTTACCGATACTCAGCTCCATGCGCTACTGCAGAAATTAGGTATTCGCCGCCTGTTTATCGGGGGTGTTGCGACTGAATACTGCGTGTTCAATACTGTGAAGGATGCCTTACAACATCGTTACGCTACATTTATTCTTGAGGACGCGATTGGGGCCATCAATCTGCAACCAGATGATGGCTTACGTGCATGCGAAGAAATGGAGCATCTCGGCGCAACGCTTACCCAATTTGAGGCTGTTACTGCATGAGCATGAATCCACTTTCCAGCCCGCTGCTTTCTGATCTATATCAGTTTACGATGTTGCAAAGTTATCTTGAGCAAGACATGCAAGAAACGGCTGTCTTTGAATTGTTTATCCGTAAGCTGTCGCCTGGTCGAAATTTCATGGTTGCGGCTGGGTTAGAACAGGTGCTGAATTTTCTTGAGAATTTAAAATTTTCATCTGAGGAGCTCGAATGGCTTGCTGCACGCTTCCACCCCTCGCTCATCGATTATTTTGAACAGTTCCATTTCAGCGGAGATGTGCATGCTATGCCTGAAGGGACCTTGTTTTTTCCTAACGAACCTGTCTTGCGCGTCACTGCGCCGCTGCCCCAAGCACAATTGATCGAATCGCGCCTTATCAATCTTTTTCATTTCGAAACATTGATCGCCTCGAAGGCTGCACGCTCAGTGCTGCTCGCACCGGATAAGTTATTGGTCGATTTTGGTATGCGTCGGGCGCATGGCGCCGAAGCTGCTTTACTGGCAGCGCGCGCAAGTTATCTGGCAGGATTTTCCGGCACAGCAACTGTGCTGGCTGGAGCATTGTACGGCATTCCTTTATTTGGCACGATGGCGCATTCCTATATTCAGGCGCATGCAGATGAGTTGACAGCTTTTGCGCACTTTGCTTACTCCAGCCCGGATAACGTTGTGTTGCTGATTGATACCTATGATACCGAAGCCGCGGCCAGAAAAGTAGTCATCTTAGCGCCGATACTTGCTGCAGATCGTATCAATATCCAGGGTGTTCGGCTGGATAGCGGCGATTTAGCGGCTCATGCCTTCAATGTACGCCAGATTCTTGATCAGGGAGGTCTGCAAAGCACGACCATATTTGCCAGCGGTAACCTGGACGAATACAAACTTCAAACCTTGCTGTCAGCCAAGGCACCGATAGATGGTTTTGGCATTGGCACCGCACTGGCTATTTCCATCGATGCGCCTGCCTTTGATTGTGTTTATAAGTTGCAGGAATATGCCGGCAAGCCACGCCGTAAACGCTCAGAAGGTAAGGCAACCTGGCCGGGAAGAAAGCAGGTGTACCGTTATTACACTGCTGAGGATGAAATGAGTCATGACATTGTGGCGCTAGCAGAAAATGATCCTTATGAAGGTCAACCATTGCTTGAGCCGGTTATGTTGGCAGGACAGCGCATTCAACCGAAAATACCGTTATATGACATACGTCAGCACACATTGGCAGGCTACACTCATTTACCAAAAGTTATGACAACCTTAGAGACAGTTTCCGTCTATCCGGTCACGATTTCGACCGCCTTGCAGAATTTGGCAAAACAGCTTGATGCAGAAATGGTGACTCATTTGTAGCCAAATCAATAATTTTATCCTGGCTTAAGTGCCTGCAGCGATTTCATGAAAATCAGTTATTCATTAATGTGAGTTCAACGTAAGCATTGTCACACCACGGCGGGAAGAGCCTGAGTGAGCCTAATAGTTATGTCGGACTCACGCCTCTTATTGCAGTTGGTCGATTTCTTTTAGATCAAATCGAGCGTGGATTTTTCTGCATTTTTTTCTCAATATTCAACTTTAAAGCGGGATCTGCTGCATTGAGTTTTTTTAGCAGCCCGGTTGCTTCACCATCCTGGCCATTTTTGTGACCTTGCCTGAGCCCGTGAACATTATCATAGCCTAGAGCAATATTGATTCAACCAAATTTCAGTAATGTTGTCAAATTATAGTTAAGGTTTTATGGTTCGGTAGTGGCATTTTTGTATGTGCGAGTGTGTGTCAATGCGAATTAAATTATTTTATGCTGTACGCATTGATTTTGATCGTGCTGTTCATCTCTTTACCTATCTGATAAACCAAGTAGATGTTAACCCAAAACCATGAACGATCTCTATTTCACCACACCGATTGCCCAGCATGTTTGGGAAACTAAATACCGCTATCGTAAAGATGGGGTGGTTTATGATGCCACGATTAGCGATAGCTGGCGGCGCATTGCCTCTACCTTGGCTGCAGGAGAAAATAATCGGGAGCATTGGCAAGCGCGCTTTTACGACATTCTACACAATTTTAAATTCTTACCAGGAGGTCGTATCCAGGCGGGTGTAGGGACTGCACACAAGGTCACACTCTTTAACTGTTTTGTGATGGGTACCATTCCCGATGCAATGGAAGGAATCTTCGATGCGCTCAAGGAGGGTGCGTTAACGATGCAGCAAGGGGGCGGCGTCGGTTATGATTTTTCCACACTACGCCCGCGGGGCACGCGGGCGTATGGCGTTGGCTCCATTGCATCTGGCCCCGTTTCTTTCATGCATATCTGGGACAGTATGTGTGCCACTATTCTTTCAACCGGGGCACGGCGCGGCGCCATGATGGGGGCATTACGCTGCGACCATCCTGATATCGAGGAATTCATAGCTGCTAAACAGGATCGAACTCAGTTAAGGCACTTCAATATTTCGGTATTGGTCAGCGATGAGCTTATGACCGCAGTCAATAAGGATGAAAACTGGTTGCTGGTTTTTCCAGTGGGTGAGCAGGTAATGAATGGTGAAGTGGTGATGCGAGATTGGTCGGGTTGCGGACAACCTGTTCCGTGCAAGGTATACAAGCGTGTTCGTGCACGTGAGCTATGGGAAAAGATCATGCGTGCTACCTTTGATTATGCTGAACCAGGGGTATTGTTTATTGATCGTATCAACCAACTTAATAATCTCTATTATTGTGAGAGGATTCATGCAACCAACCCTTGCGGTGAAGTGCCGTTGCCTCCGTGTGGTGCGTGCAATCTTGGTTCTGTTAATCTCACGCAATTCATTTGTGCGCCCTTTTCAGAGCAAGCGCATCTGGATATGAAAGGGATTAGCGCAGCGATAAGAATTGCAGTGCGCTTGCTGGATAATGTCATAGATGTTTCGAATTTCCCATTACCCAGTCAGGCTATGCAAGTGCATTCTTCGCGACGGGTCGGGTTAGGGATTACTGGTCTGGCCGATGTGCTCATAATGCTGAATATACCTTATGGCAGCAAAGCGTCCCTGCAGATGGCGCAATCAGTCATGCAGACAATTTGTCATACTGCCTACCAAGCGTCGATTGATATCGCTCGGGAGAAAGGGCCGTTTCCCTCCTTCGACCAGGAAAAATATCTTGCCGGTACTTTTGTACGCTCGTTACCCGAAACTGTTCGGCAGGATATTGCGCGATATGGCATACGTAACAGCCACCTGACAGCGATTGCGCCGACCGGCACGATCAGTCTTCTTGCCAATAATATTTCCAGTGGTCTGGAGCCTGTTTTTGATAGTGACTACACGCGACGCGTATTGGGGCTGGATGGGAACTATTCAGAATATCAGGTGGTCGATTATGCCGTGGCTTTTTGGCGCAGCAGGGAAGTAAGTAAATCCTTACCTCCGGCATTTATCAATGCCTACCAGCTTTCACCCACTGATCACCTGCAAATGCAGGCAGCTATTCAGCCCTATGTGGACCAGGCCATTTCCAAAACGATCAATGTGCCGACAGATTATGATTTTGTAGCATTTCGTAATCTTTATCAACAGGCCTATGAGCTTGGTCTGAAAGGCTGCACGGCTTTTCGTCCTAATCCGGTGACGGGCACTATTCTCAGCAAGATAGAACAAGAACAAACAGCACCGCATTGTTGTAATTTAGAGCGTGAAGCAGATTAAGCTAGAGAATAAGTGCTGGATGTTTCTGTAGTGCTGGGATATAAAATAGAGTTATGAGTAAGCGTTGCGATCCGTTTCGCTACGCAAGGTAATTCCATTTCTAAATCAAAACTAGCTTTGTCGGTTTCACCTCGCCGTATTCTTCTTACTGTCTGCGGCTCGCCTTCGCGTCATGTTTGATTTGGAAATGGGATAAGAACGACTACACTATAACGCTGCTCGCTAAAATGCGGCATGGCTTCGGCGGTCATACGATCAAGGAGAAGGGAGATGAATAGCTCAAAGGTGCGTCAATCAGAGAATTTGCCGTGTTCATTTGTGATTTTCGGTGCAACAGGTGATCTCGCATCAAACAAGCTTTTGCCTGCACTGTTTCATCTGGAATTAGCCTCACGGCTGGAGGAAGGGCTCACTATCGTTGCTTTTTCCCGTCGCGACTGGACACTTGACAGCTGGCGTGAATACCTGAGCAGCGTACTGGCTAACAAAGTCAAAGCCAAGCTGGAAGGCCCGGTATTTGAGCGCTTCCTCGCCCGCTTTTGCTACCACCGGGGCGATATCAATGATGCGGAATCATACCGCGCGCTAGCAGCCAATTTGCCGCCGGAACCCGCTTGTTCGCGTACCGTGTTTTACCTCGCAATCAGACCTGCTGATTTCGCGGTGGTAATCAAGAATCTTGAAGCAGTTGGGCTCAACCAGCCGCGTGGTATGAACCGGGTGGTGATCGAGAAACCCTTCGGCGAAGATCTCGAATCAGCGGAGGTGCTGAATCGTCTATTGCATCAGTATTTAGATGAGGAGCAGGTCTATCGCATCGACCATTTTCTCGGCAAGGAAACAGTGCAGAACCTGCTTGTGTTTCGCTTTGCCAACACACTGATTGAACCACTGTGGAATCGTAATTTCATCGATCATGTGCAGATTACGGTAGCGGAGTCGATCGGCATCGAAAAGCGCGCCGGCTACTACGATCGTGCCGGTGCTTTGCGCGATATGCTGCAGAATCATCTCATGCAACTGATGACTGTGGTAGCGATGGAGCCCCCGGTCGCGCTTGAGGCAGATGCACTGCGCGACGAAAAGGTCAAGGTATTGCGCTCGATCCGACCGATTGCCAAGCGCGCAGTCCATGCGCACGCCGTGCGCGCACAATATACCTTTGGCAACATCGATGGACAGGCAGTGGCAGGTTACCAGCAGGAGGAAAATGTCGAGATCAACTCCCTCACTGAGACTTTTGTTGCTGCAAAGTTTTATATCGATAACTGGCGTTGGCGTGGCGTGCCGTTCTATCTGCGTACCGGCAAACGACTGACGAAGCAGACTTCACTGATCGCAATCCGCTTCAAGCATCCACCACAACAGCTTTTCCGCGAGACGCCGCTGGAATTCATCGCGCCGAACTGGGTGTTGCTGTCGATCCAGCCCGAACAATCGATGCGCTTGGAAATTCATGTCAAGCAGCCCGGCCTTGACATGGACACTCGCGTGATGCAGATGAACGCGAGTTTCCTTAAAACTGACGAACAGGCACTCGATGCTTATGAAACACTCTTACTCGACGTGATCGAGGGTGATCGCTCGTTATTTATCCGTTTTGACGAGGTGGAATGGGCGTGGCGGATTGTCGACCCGATTTTAAAACATTGGCTGGTCGAGCGTGAATTTATTCCAACTTATCCGGCTGGAAGCTGGGGGCCGACAGAAGCCAACCGCTTGTTTGATAACGACGATCAGACCTGGCGCAACGAGCTGTAAGTTCGGGGATAATCTTATTCAGTTATCCTGGCGTCCAGACCATCGCTGATATCATTTATCTGCATCTGTCTCTTGGTTTTAGGAGGAAGAGCTTATGAAAAGAAATTCTGTTATCGAGAACCTGAAACGCCGGACTTTCATGCAGCGCAGTGTGCTGCTGGGTACAGGGTTATTAGCCGAACGCTATCTCAATCTGTTTCCAAAGGAGGGTCGTGCCATGGTAAATAATGTACCTGATGTGATTTTCTACAACGGTAAAATTACCACGCTGGATGAGCGTAATCCCGAGGTGGCGGCGATTGCGCTGACAGACGGATTTGTGACCGCTATTGGCTCGGATAAGGAAATCCGTGCGCTGGCAAAGCCAGATACGAAAATGATCAACCTGGGACGCAAGCGCATTATTCCCGGCCTCAATGATTCCCACCTGCACCTGATCCGCGGTGGGCTGAATTACAATATGGAGCTGCGCTGGGATGGAGTACGCAGCCTGGCGGATGCCCTGGCCATGCTGAAAGCCCAGGCTGATCGTACGCCCGCGCCGCAGTGGGTGCGTGTAGTCGGTGGATGGAGCGAATTCCAGTTCAAAGAGCGCCGTATGCCGACACTGGCAGAAATTAATGCGGTTGCACCTGATACACCCGTTTTTATCCTGCATCTGTATGATCGTGCGCTACTCAACAGGGCGGCGCTACGAGCAGCAGGGATCACGAAGGATACGCCGGACTTTACCGGCGGTCGGATGGAGCGCGACGCGAAAGGCAATCCGACTGGTATGTTGATCGCCGAGCCGAATGCACTAATTCTGTATGCGACCCTGGCCAAGGGACCCAAGCTGTCAATGAGCGACCAAGTCAATTCAACACGCCATTTCATGCGTGAATTGAACCGCCTGGGGGTGACGAGCTGCATTGATGCGGGTGGTGGCTATCAGAACTACCCGGAAGATTACAAAGTCATTGAGAAACTGCATGAAGATGGCCAGATGACGGTTCGGATTGCCTATAATTTATTCACCCAGAATAAGGGCGGCGAACTGGCTGACTTCAAGAAATGGGTGGGCATGGTCAAACCTTACAGCGGCGATGAGTATCTGCGTCATAATGGCGCGGGTGAAATGCTGGTGTTTTCAGCTGCTGACTTTGAAGATTTCTTGCAACCGCGCCCCGAGATGGCAGCCAATATGGAAAAAGAACTGGGCGAGGTCGTGCGTTTCCTGGTAGAAAATCGCTGGCCGTTTCGTCTGCATGCGACCTATGACGAAACCATCGGCCGCGCTCTGGATGTTTTCGAAATGATCAACCGCGCTACCCCATTTGGTGAGGTACGCTGGTTCTTCGATCATGCCGAAACTGTTAGTGAAAAAAATCTGGAACGTATTCAACGTTTGAATGGCGGGGTTGCTGTACAGCACCGCATGGCTTTTCAGGGTGAATATTTTATTGACCGTTACGGCAAGCATACCGCAGAACACAGCCCACCCATCCGCAAAATGCTCGCGATGGGTATCCCGGTCGGTGGTGGCACCGATGCGACGCGTGTGGCCAGCTATAACCCCTGGATATCACTTTACTGGTTGGTGGCTGGCAAGACGGTGGGTGGTCTGCCACTTTATGGCGATGCCAACCGATTGGAACGCGAAGAAGCACTGCGTCTTTGGACGCTGGGCAGTGCCTATAAATCCAATGAGGAAAAAGTCAAGGGTGCTTTGATGCCTGGCAGATACGCCGATCTCGCAGTGCTGTCTCATGACTTTATGACGGTACCGGAGGAAGCGATCAAGGACATCACGGCTGTCATGACCGTGGTGGCCGGTAAAATTGTTTATGCCGATGCGGAATTCAAGTCGCATGACATGCCTTTACCGCCGATCAGCCCAGACTGGTCGCCAGTGCGTCATTTTGGTGGTTATCAGCAGGCTGATGCTACTGGCTCTGCACTTCCCGTCGCCAGTGCCTCCATGGCGGTAGCATGCCATCATAATCACGTGCAGGGACATGACGGCAAGTTATCCTGCTGGCTGGGTCTTAGCGGGCAGCAGGGGCAACAGGAGAGACCCGGCTTTAATCATCCGTGGGCTCTTGGCTGCGGCTGCTTTGCTTATTGAGCATGCCAGGTGGAATGAGTGGGTCGGCTTTTTCTCCATTTAAATATCGTGTTTTTACGGTGCTGTGGATAGCGACGCTGATCTCGAATATCGGCACTTGGATGTTCAATGTCACTTCCGGTTGGGTAATGACAGAACTATCACCATCGCCTTTGATGGTGTCGATGGTGCAGGCGGCGACAGCGTTGCCGATCTTCCTGTTTGCGCTTCCCGCAGGGGCGCTAGGGGATCTGTTTGACCGCCGCAGGCTGTTGTTATGGACACAGATGCTGTTGGCGGCGGTGCTTTTTCTGTTTGCTGGGCTACTATCGCAAGACGGGATTAATGCCTGGGTTTTATTGCTCTTCACTTTCCTGACCGGTGTGGGAACGGCTTTTGCTGCGCCCGCGTGGCAGGCAATTATCCCGCGTCTCGTGCCACGCAATATACTGGGATTTGCCATCATTTTGAACGGGGTGAGCATCAATATCGCCCGTGCTATCGGCCCTGCATTGGGTGGTTTTATTCTGGCAGTGGCAGGGGCGGTAGCGACAGTGCTGCTGAATGCCGTTTCTTATCTCGCCGTAGTGGCTGCATTGGTATGGTGGCGTACTGCCACGACGCAAGCTGATACGCTGCCGCGAGAGCGCCTGCCGGGTGCCATGCGCGCAGGGGTGCGCTTTGCGCTGCACAGCACGCCGTTGCGTCATACCCTGTTTCGTGCATTTGCCTTTTTCATCTGTGCTTCTGCTTACTGGGCATTGCTGCCCTTAGTGGCCAAGGAAATATTACAAGGCGATCCCAGCCTTTATGGTATTTTGCTGGCCGCACTGGGGGTCGGTGCTGTGGCAGGGGCGCTTCTGCTGCCGGTGATGAAACAACATATGAGCGCGGACAAGATTCTGATGCTGGCAACGGCAGGAGCCGCACTGTGCTCGCTGATGTTTGCCTATGGTGAACACACCGGCATGGGTATCGCTGCCGGATTGATCGGCGGTATATCATGGCTTAGCGCGGTCGCATCGCTCAATTTTTCCACACAGGTAGCGTTACCGGATTGGGTGCGCGCCCGCGGTCTCGCCATTTTTCAGATGGTGCTTTTTGGCGCGATGACGGTGGGATCACTTGGGTGGGGGCAAGTGGCTGGAGTTATTGGCTTGCCGCTGGCGTTAGCTGCGTCAGGATTGCTGGCACTTTTGCTGATTCCTGTTACAGCGCGCTTTAAACTTAATCTGGGTGAACATCACGACTATACTCCGTCTGGCCATTGGAGCGAACCCGCCGTGAGCGCGTTTATTTCACATAGCCATGGACCTGTTCTTGTGACGTTGGAGTACCGTATTGCCGATGCGGATCGCGGTGCGTTTTATTCGCTGATGCAGGAGCTGGGAGTTATTCGCCGTCGTGATGGTGCTATTCAGTGGGGATTTTTTGAGGATGTCGAGGATCATGGGCGGTTTATCGAGATATTCATGGTCGAATCCTGGCTGGCGCATCTGCGCCAGCATGCCCGTGTCTCTGCTGCTGATAAAATCCTGCAAGACAAAATTGCTGCTTTGCATCGTGGTGTAACGCCACCGCGCGTGACGCATGCGGTTACGCCGTCTGTAGGCAATCATTTACAAGCAATTCCTAAAACCCATCATGATTGATGAAAGGAAACCAAGTTATTTGATGGGGCTCAGGCATTGATTGCTTATTTTCTCTAAATTGAACGATATAAAGCGATAGAAAACGATGATATAGCCTAACCATTTAATAATGATTCATAAGGCTTAGAATTTAAAGAATATATCGATGGTTTTTTTGTTTTGTTGTTTACACAGTGCTTTGGTCTGCTTCCATTTGTGTTCGGTAAGACAATGAGAATATTCTTTAAATCATTATTAACTGATTTGGCTATAGCTGATAATGCAGGCTATTCAGATGACTATACTGGCTGTACACTGGGTGGGTCTTATCCAAATATCGGATAAATCATGTAAGGAGATGATGATGAAAACGATTTTAGGTATTTATGATGCGCCGCCTCTCCATTGGGTAGGCGACGGTTTCCCAGTGCGATCGCTGTTTTCTTATCGTAACCATGGAAAATTGCTGAGTCCGTTTCTGCTGCTGGATTATGCCGGTCCAATCGATTTTGCACCAGCTGAGCGGCCACGTGGGGTAGGGCAACACCCACACCGTGGTTTTGAAACAGTTACTATTGTTTACCATGGTGAAGTAGCGCATCGCGACTCAACCGGTCAGGGTGGGACGATTGGTCCCGGTGACGTGCAATGGATGACTGCGGGCTCGGGTATCTTGCATGAAGAATTTCACTCCGAATCGTTTACGCGTGAGGGTGGTCGGCTGGAGATAGTGCAGCTCTGGGTCAATCTGCCTGCCAGGGAGAAAATGACGGCACCACACTATCAGACGCTCCCCAAAACAGACATCCCAGTGGTCATGCTGCCTGATGAAGCAGGTATCGTGCGCGTGATTGCCGGCAACTACCAAGGTCATGCAGGACCTGCGCGCACGTTTACCCCCATGAATGTTTGGGATTTACGCTTGCACCACAATAAGTCAGCCGAGTTATCATTACCTGAAGGCTGGAATGCAACCCTTATCGTTTTGCATGGATCCGTAATGGTCAATGGAGAAACACCAGTGAAAGCAGCACAAATGATATTGCTTGATCGCAGTAGTGAAACGCTGTCGATCAACGCCCAGGAGAATGTGGTGGCGCTTCTGCTGAGTGGCGAACCGATTGATGAACCGGTTGTTGGGCAAGGCCCTTTCGTCATGAATAGCCAGGCTGAAATCGATCAGGCAATTGCCGATTTTAATAGCGGACATTTTGGACAATTATCACATTAGGTTACTCTCGGTTAATGATGAATACAGAGCGTTTTATGGTAACCGTTGTCTTTGGTAACTGGATAAATTAACGGATTCTTAGGGTTGATACGGTCTTCTTTTATTCAGCATAAGGAGGAATCAAATGAGTAAAACTGATTATCGCCTCGATAAAAACAATGCGCTCGTTACTTTGGTGGATCATCAGGCCGGCTTGCTGTCGCTGGTACGTGATTTTGAACCGGATACGTTTAAGAATAATGTGCTGGCTTTAGCAGATTTAGCCAAGTATTTTAAATTACCGACTATTTTAACCACCAGTTTTGAGGAGAGCCCGAATGGCCCGCTGGTGCCGGAATTAAAACAAACTTTTCCTGATGCGCCCTACATCGCACGTCCAGGACAAATTAATGCATGGGATAATGAAGATTTTGTTAAAGCGGTCAAGCAAACCGGCAGAAAACAGTTGATTATCGCAGGCGTTGTTACCGAGGTCTGTGTAGCATTTCCTGTTCTTTCTGCTTTGAAAGAGGGGTTTGAGGTATTTGTGGTGACGGATGCCTCAGGTACTTTTAATAAAGTGACACGCGAGGCGGCGTGGAGCCGCATGGCCGCAGCGGGCGCACAACTGATGAGTTGGTTTGCGGTGGCGTGTGAACTGCATCGTGACTGGCGCAATGATGTGGAAGGTCTTGGAATGTTGTTTTCCAATCATATTCCCGATTACCGTAATCTTTTCACGGCTTATAATGCAATTAAAGCGAGTCAATGAATGAATTGAGCACACTTTCGGATCATGGCTGAGCGCAGGCTTAGCCACAAAAGTTATTTTCCTGGAAATTCAGTGTTGAAGGATGCTCTTTGTCACGCTGAATGTTTATGAATTGTCCAATTGCTCAAGATGAGTGCAATCAGCCGCCACGTTCAAGGCAGGGATGGCAGTACAGCAGTACAGCATCTGGAATGCAGCCTATGTCGCCAGCTATTCCATTTCACATCAAACATGGCGCGAAGGCAAACCGCAGACAGGGTAAATAATACGGCAAGGTGAAGCCGACAAAGTCAGTCTTGATTTAGAAATGGAAGTATTGATACTAGACAGCTGCTGCTCGATAATCTTTCAGTCTCAGAAAAACTTTAATTTTTGCCAGGCAAGATACTTGCTATAATACCCACATAAAATTGAGGAAACAAATAGCGCCCGTAGCTCAGTTGGATAGAGTACTTGGCTTCGAACCAAGTGGTCGTGGGTTCGAATCCTGCCGGGCGCGCCATTCTTTAGAAAAAAATATTCAATCTATTTGTTAGTACCGTAAGACAATCAGGTTTCATCAAAAAATTATTTCCATCTAGCTGTTATCCAGCAAGAAAGCGATAAATAGCTCAGCCTTGTAATTTTATGGTTAATCTTAATGGCGCCAAGTAGCCAGTCAGCCTAAAGGAAAGTGATCGAGTCAGTTATTAGTGTGTGGGATGAGTTTTGCTTAAAGTGGCCGAACCATACCCATCATCAAATATAAGGTAAGCTTGAGCGAGAATGAAAAAACAGTATTTGCAAGCTCTGATCTGCAGGGGGCAAGCCGCGTACAAACGCGGATGCGGATCCTGTAAAGGCCGTGAAGGAATCAGGATAAACCCATCATCGAGGTGTTCGGGCCTTGTCGTTAATGATGGCTAATGCTTGCTAGTACATACAAAGGTATTAAATCTCGCATTGCAACAAATGCAAAAAGGGAGTGTTGCATTGCAAGACTTGACACCTTTTTAGTTGCCGGTTACTTCTGCATTATATTTGAGAAAGAGTAATGTCGCACAATTCAAAGGAAGAGCTTATTTACCGAACATGCGTACTTTTAGTGCAACATTTTAGAAATCTTATGGAAGCAGGTGTCGGCGGCTTTAACTCAAGAATATTTCAGCACATGCTCCATTGGGAAATTGATTTTGTTGGAATAGGTCAATCTGTCGAGGTGACAATTGAATCTGGTTTTCATCCAGAGCATGTTGTTCCATGTGCTGTTCTAATAAGCGAAACATGTAGGCTCATTGAAGGAAACGTACTGAGCAATACGGAAATTGCTAAATTACTTCAGAAACATTGGAAGATCGCAAGAATAACAAAAGAACAAGCAAAGCAAATTGACTTTGTTTTGGGTTATAAATCAACAATGCCCCCAGGTTGGTGCTTTGAGTCTGGGGAAACTCTTGCGAGGCTAGAAGCTGCAAATATCACTTTAGTACCTATTATAGGTTAGACGAAAATATAATTCGTAGATCCAGCCGAGGCAGGCCGCTATGTGATCTGCCTCGGCTGCGCTTAGCGTTAGAGCTACAAAATCATGAAAGAAACAGAATGGGCAAAGTTGATGGCCGAGAAGCTCGGTAGAGAACTGTCAGGATTTAACGTTGAGGCAGGGAAGAACCTTATATATGCAAATGAAATTGTAGAATATGGTGAAAATGAGACTTGTTACCACGAAATGGCATATGAAACTGACATTCTGATTTATGAAAAGAACAATAATAAGATTTGGAAGCCTAGAGTGGTCATTGAAACAAAGCTTGAGAGTGCCACTACTCATGATTCGATAACATACAGTTAAAAAGTAGCAACCCATAAATATGTTCATCCTTATTTGAGGTATGGCATATTTCTAGGTAATAGAGGGGATTATCCTTTACCAGGTCGATTATTCAGGCATGGCGCTCATTTTGACTTTATGCTTTCTTGGAAAGATTACGAACCCAATGATTATGAGTGGGAAATATTAAAAGACATCGTAGAAAAAGAAATAAAAGCCTCAAAACAGCTAGGGTCTATTGACATTTTACATAGGTAACCATAGATATACACATGCTATAGCTACCATACTCTCGTAATTTCGCTTCAGTTTATCGTATCGTGTTGCTATTGCCCGATACTGCTTTAGCCGGGCAAAAGCATTCTCAACCAAATGCCGGTATCTATATAAACCCCAATCCATATCTGCATTGCCCTTCAACGAATTGCGCTTTCCCGGTATCACAGCCCGAGTTTCCTTCTTCGCTATCTGTTCCCGTAGCCATTCGCTGTCATAGCTCTTGTCCGCAACTATTGCTTTTGCGTCAGGCAACCTGGCAATCAAATCAGGTGCGGCAGAACAGTCATTGACTTCTCCACCGGTGATTTCAAACTCAACTGGCCAGCCATAACCATCGACCACTAAATGGATCCTGGTGGTATTGCCTGCACGGCTTTTGCCAATTGCTTGCGATTCTTGACTCGCTGCTCCCGCACTATGTTGATGTAAAACAAAGGTGCCAAGTCTTGCAATGCAATACTCTCTTTTTGCATTTTTGCATTGCAAAATTTGATGCCTTTGTGCCGCGCTGCCGGAACCCGTCGTCTTTCAGCGACTGTCAATAATGTGCCAGGCAACCCTGTTTACTCAATTATTATTAATGCACTAAATATTATTCAACGCACCTAGTCCAGGCTTCCGCTTTATCGCGTTCACTTAAATCAAAGTAGCAGACTTTGGCTAAAATAAAGACTTTGCAGAAATAGGCTATGCTTTTTCCCAGGCTTTATCGCCAACAATAGCCAAACGTTCGATATCATTGAACTGCCGTACAGCAAACTTTGTATCTTCCCAGGCGGCCCCTGCCGTCGATCCATGAAAATGGACCAACTCCACAAGCATATTAACCTTGCCATATAGCTTAATCTTATGGTCAATTTCCGGTACGAAAATGTCATAGTCTTCCTTTTCTCACTTGCCGGTAATGGTAAGGTGAATGAATTTTCCTTCCTCTTCAAGCTCAATGCCTCTGAATGTAATCGCCATTGTTAGTCCTCTCGGTTATACCGTTCAATGTATATGATTCTTTCAGCTTGGTAGAAGAACGCTGGGCATAGTTCCATCTTGTTTAATTGGCGGTTGCAGGTCTGGAATCAGACGCGCCAGTGAAAAACAACATCATAAATGCTGTTCGATATCCCTGCGGCCATGCAGAATGCGGACAATTTCGATCCGGCTTTTTCCGGTGCTACGGTGAAAAATCACATGCTTGCCGACACCGTATTTGAAATAGCCTTCCCGGATGTCATCGCACGCGAGACCAAGGTCGGGCTTATCCGCTAGATCGTGGAATGCGCCGTCAAGCTGCGTCAGATAGCCAATTTGCTGCGCTTTCCCCCATTGCCTGCGCGTGTAACGGCCAATAGCAAGCAGATCGTCTCTGGCTTTCTGCGTGAGCATGAATGATCCCATCTAATCTTTACTTTCCAGCTCATCCAGAACATTTTGCAAGGAATAATCAGACGAGCCGCTTTGTTCGCCTTCGGTCAGAGCACGGCGCAGCACTTCCAGCTTCGCCTCACGCTCTTTAAGCAAACGAAGCCCGGCGCGTATCGCTTCGCTCACCGACCCATAGTGTCCGGTTTCTATCTGGTGCGCCAGCAACTTCTCAAAATGCTTGCCCAGTGTGACGCTGGTATTTTTTTGAATGGGCATAATCAACTCCATCAATTCAAACATTCATTCCAATTATAAATTTATTGGTATCAAGAACAATTTACGCCTGACTCGCCACGGATATCCTGCCCATGAACGAGATCATTCGCCTTGAGCTATTAAAGGATTTTTAAGCATTTCAACCTATAGTATTTGTAACACAATGCTTATGGATATTTCAGAATGCCTCAGTGTCAGTCGTTGTATAGTGCAAGAAGTGAATGAAGTACATTTATGATACCTAGCCATAGGTGTATTCATCATAGGTGTATTCATATTACCAAGTGCTCGAAGAAATCACCCAAGAAACCAACGGATGAAATTGTTGCCGGCATTACTGATAGAGGAGAGGCAATGAATGCAATAGACAAAACGTGACATTACATAATGCTTAAAATTGCCGCGTATTTTAATGTTCATTACAGTACTGTTAGTCGGTCAATTCGTTCATCTTCCAAGATACAATGACTGATACCTTTTACTGACTCAAAACATTTTTTCCTGAGTGATGACCAACAATGGTCATTCAGTATTTAGTATTACAAGGCATATACTTCGAATCGTTGGATATTACGATTATCAATTCTAATAAAGTGAAACGCATGCGTATATTATTGGTTCTTTTCTTTTTCTCGTTAATCAGCTGCACAGGCATGCCGGAAGGTGTTGTGCCTGTTAAGGATTTTAATGTAAGCAGATATCTTGGCAAGTGGTATGAAATTGCCCGGCTGGATCATTCCTTTGAACGGGGTTTGAGTAACGTAACAGCTGAATATGTATTACGCAGTGAAGACGGTATCAACGTTATCAACCGCGGATTTTTGGCTGAAGAAAACAAGTGGAAAGTGGCGGAAGGAAAAGCCTATTTTGTTGGAAGCCGTGATGAGGGGCGTCTGAAAGTTTCATTCTTTGGTCCGTTTTATGGGTCTTACATTATATTTGATCTGGATCATGAAAATTATCAATACGCCTTTGTATCAGGCTATAACACGTCTTATCTGTGGCTTCTATCGAGAACGCCAACAGTCAGTGAAGACGTGAAAGAACGATTTGTCAAAAAATCAAAAGAACTCGGCTTTGATACCAATGCGCTCATATTTACTGAGCAAAATTTAGCAGAGTAAGGGCGTTTTTGTATGCGGCTTTGGTCAATCCATCCCAAATATCTGGATGCAAAAGGCCTGCTAGCGCTTTGGAGAGAAGGTCTGCAGGCTTAAAATGTTTTGCTTGGAAAGCCAAAGGCTATAGAAATCACCCGCAGTTGATGCAGTTCAAAATTACGCATAATTCATTTGCGGCAATTGCTTGTTATTTAAAAAAACGCCGAAGAGGCCGATCGAAGAAATTATCATTTCAAAAAACTAAGATCATTGACTTGGTCTTTAAAGAGTATATTCTTGTTACGAACAGGCAGATCCAATACAAGTTCAAGCATTTACTGCATAAAATTAAAAAACAAAGATCAAAATTTATACGAAAAATTTAAAAACACCACAGAAATTGAACTTCATCCCTTGTTTTATAGCGTTACTGTTGATGTGGAAGACTGGAAAATACATAGTATCTACCAAATAATTGATGCCTTTTCATTTGGCAGTGAGTTTGACTAAACATCAGTCTTTGCGTATATTTTTGAGTAGAATAATTAATAATTTTTACCCTCCCTTCAGATGTTCGCTGCCTCGCGTCGTACACATTTTCCTCCTTTCTTTATATCAAATTTCGAATATTAATTGCGTGTATGCCTAAGCTTTCCTTTATTATGGCGATGGAATCCGAGGCACAGGGCTTGATCGATGCCCTGGAATTGAAACCTTTTGTTCCACGCCCGTTTTATGAACGTCTGCCGCTGAAGTTTTATCGAGGCAGCTATCGAGAGCACCTGGCAGAACCTCTTGAGCTGACTATTACCATTCCAGGAAAGGATCCTCGCTATCAAGTGGATAGCATCGGCACGGAGCCGGCAGCGGTTGCTGCATTTGCAACCGTGACAGAATTTCAGCCCACTGTATTAGTGAGTGCGGGCACTGCCGGTAGTTTTGCTAAACATGGGGCCTCCATTGGAAGGGTTTATTTAAGCGACTCAACTTTTTACTTTCATGATCATCGTATTCCGCTTCCAGGCTGGGACAAGTTCGGGAAAGGCGCTTATCCGTCGCTGGATGTTAGCCATTTGGCACGTGAGCTTAGCCTGCCACTCGGCAATATTTCCAGCGGCAACTCGCTTGATTTTACTGAACAGGATCTGGCTGCGATCGTGTCTCATGGCGCGATTGTGAAGGAAATGGAAGCTACTGCTGTCGCCTGGGTAGGTTATATCACCGGCACGCCGATGTTTGCCATCAAGTCGATCACTGATTTGATCGACACTCACCCCGACGCACCGAGCGAGTTTCAAAAGAACTTTGCTATGGCGGTCACTAACCTGACTGAGAAAACCTTGGCGGTTATCGATGCATTTGCGCGTACCGACGAGAAAATCGCCGTCATTGAACATCAGCAGAAGTTGCCGAGGTGAGTTTGAAAATGGCTTGTGGCATAGCCTGTGCTGGACGAGTAAGCGCTGTTGGATATTTTTGATCTGAAATTAAATCTCCTGCTGCGACGTGGTTGCTTGACTCTAAAGACAATATAGATGACTTTTAATACATACCGTTGGATGGAAAAGGGATTCCTATCACCTATACTCAGAGGCATGTATCAAGGTGCCCTCGCCAGCTGGTGCATTGCAGTTCAAAAACTCTCCTGCATCCTATGTGCCTTGCTTGTGTTGTTTACAAATACCGCAGTTGCCCAAGTCAGCTTTCTTGATCAGGAAGATCAGGTTCGGCAAATTTTTGCTCTGATCGATAAACGTCTTGAATTGATGCAAGCGGTTGCTGCATGGAAGTATGTGCATCATCGCCCAGTTCTTGATGATGTTAGGGAACGCTCTGTGCTCGATGCGATGGTGGCACAAGCACAGACATTCAGCATTTCTGCCGAACCAGTACGTGAGCTGTTTGCGTTGCAGATGCGACTAGCGCGCGAAATGCAACAGCGATTCATCGACCAGTGGACCGCTGCGGAAGTTGTGCCAGCAGCGCCACGTGATCTGAGCGCCGAGCTGCGTCCGCAATTGGATAAACTCGGCGTTCAGCTGATGCAGGCTATTTATCTTGCGATGCCCGAGTTTGAGCGCCAGGATTTCCATGGTTATTACGCTGGATCAGCGTACAGCATTGCACGGCGGGGGGTGGAAGAACAGGATATCAGCGCGCTGTTCGATGCGCTCGTGCGAATGCGACTGACGCCAGCTCCGACACTGCAGCGAATTGCAGCGAGCAGGATATTGCGCATTGGCACGACAGGCGATTATGCGCCTTTCACACTGGAGTCGAAGGGCATGCTCACCGGCGCTGATATCGCTGCGGTCATCTCGCTTGCGGCCTTCCTCGATGCCGAGCCTCAGTTCGTTCGAACGACCTGGCCTACGTTAATGACTGATTATCACGGCAACCGCTTCGATCTGGCGATTGGCGGGATTAGCATTACCGCTGAACGGGCTGCAATCGGGGCGTTCTCCGTTCCGTATTATCGAGGTGGCAAGACGCCGATTGTACGATGTGGAACTGAGGCACGATTTGATTCACTAAATGAGATCAACCAAGCGGGTGTGCGTGTGATCGTGAATCCCGGTGGGACAAACGAGCGCTTTATTCGAGAACGCTTACACAATGTGCAGCCCATTCTACACACTGATAATCGGACGATATTTGAAGAAATCGCTACCGGCCGTGCAGATGTGATGGTAACCGATGATGTGGAGGTGGATTTGCAGACACAGCGCGATTCCAGGCTGTGCCGGGCGACCGCTGAAGTCTTTGCCCAGAATGATAAGGCGCTTTTACTAGCACGCGATCCAAAGTTGATCGCAAAGGTGAATACCTGGCTGCGCGCAGAACAGGAAAACGGTAAAGTCAGCCAGCGACTTAAGGCTGCTTTTTCTTCCAAAAACTCATCGGCTATTAAGCGTTGAGGAGATTGATGCTGTCCGGGATTCCATTTCTAAATCAAAACTGACTTTGTCGGCTTCACTTGCCGTATTATAGATACTGTCTGCGGCTCACCTTCGCGTCATTTTTGATTTAGAATGAGGATGTCGCTTGGCTTGCTTTTGATCAGCATTTTTGCAAGCAAATCCATTACTTCAGCAGTTATTTGCGTGAGTAAGGGTAACAGTTGAAAAGATGTCGAGTGCTAGGTATTATGAATTCACATTGGAAACCACTAAGAAAACCTATCCTCTTGGTGGTTTCTTCGGATTTAAATAAGAGATGGAATGATATGCTTATGGCTTTAAAAGCTCGCCTTCGTTCTTTGCTTCTTTTTCTTCTGATTTTTCATTTTCTCCGCCATCGGCTAATTTGCTGCCGACATAACTTCCTACTGCGCCACCTACTAAAGCTGGCATGACTGATTGAAGCATTGATGGATTTTGAGCTGGTGCGCTAGGTGTTGGTGCAGCTGTTGATGCACTTGAGCTGGTCGCTGATGATGGATTCTGAGCTGGCGTATTAGGTGTTTGTGCTTGGGTTGATGTCGAGGGATTTGATGTGGTAGCGCTCTTTTGTTGGGTGGTAGCAGGTTGAGAACTACTTTGCTTGGAACTAAATGATCCTTTTGATACGCTCCCCTTGCTTTTTTTTGCATAAAGGTTATTTGCAAATATCATAGAAACTAAAATGGCAAAAAGTAATTTTTTCATGGTAAATGCTCTTCTCATTAAAATAGCGTTCTCAAATTAGACGCAAGTTAGTAAATATTTGCTGGTTTAAAATAAATAAGCACCAAATATTACTGGTACTTAGTAATTTATTGATATCTGAATTTTGATATTAGCAAATACTGATAAATATACCAACCATTTGCAGACTGATATTATTAGCTTATGTATTATCATGGATATAAGATAACCAATCGATCCTTGAGTATTCAGGAATTATGGAATATTTCTAATCTCTTTGAATGTTAAGCTGATGTCGGAATCATAACCGCAAAATATCACAAAAACATTCTAACATAATGATTTTTATTTTTCGGGCTTTAAATGGGTCATCAATTTTTCTTGCTAGGTATCAATAAGTAAAGAGTATTTTATTCCTTTTCTGAGGATATTTAGGGAAAGAAAGGTAGGGAGCACCGATTAAATTTTTAGAATTTCTTTAAAGGAAACATTGTCCTGTACCTATCCGTTAATTTTTCTAAGAGAACAGCTCTGGTTCTCCAGAAAGCAAAGCAAGCCTACTGGTGCCAGAATGCTTGATTTATTTTTAACAGCCTGGTCAGTACTCATCCCACTCATCGCAATCATCCCAATCGTCAACCCATTGAGGTTTTTTTGCAAATAATAAGCTTGATAATGTCATCGAGATGTTGCTTGTTAAAATTGTCATAAAAATTATGCTCCAGCTTGTTTTTGTTAATCATTACAAAATTCATGCTACTTACTTAATCGTTGATGAGCAAAATTTCACACTCTTTTACATCTTTATATATCTTGAAAAACTTTTAATTTATAAAACTTCCCATATTAAAGTAGAAGCTAGCCTTTGAAACCTAGAAAAGTACCGCTAATGATTCATGTATTCTTCATGTAGACGCCAGCCTGGAGAAATATTCGTCTTAATAGCCCGACAACACAAAGCCAACATTACCTGTATTTACACCCAGAAAATACCTGCCTGGTGTTACGCCATATACAGGTGCGGTTCGGTAGTAAGGTTGACTGTAATAAATATTTTGTGTGTTGTAATGATGCTGATGTTTATGATGATGGTGATGATGTTTATGGTGATGATGTTGGGTATGATGGTGATGATGATGATGGCCTCGTCTGGCTTCAACCATCGTGGGCGCTAGTAACGCAGTACTCAATAATATTACAGATAATAATCCTACTGGCGTGTTCATTTTTGTTCTTGTTCTCATGCTATACCTCCCTGATTTTTTCTGTTGATCACAATTTCTTCTGTTAGTGTTAACTTTATCCTGGAGATCATGAATACAAGCTGAACACTCTGAACAGAATAAAAACATAAGATTGAAAATGCTCATATCCTAGCTTCCGTAATTATTAAGAAAATGAGACGATCGTTATTCTGAGTGAGAGTCATAGAGGATTAAATCGTCCATTTCAATGGCATAGCATGTAAATTAGGCATAAAAAACTGTTTTTCTAGATTGCTTGTGCAAAATTACGGCAAGGCGTGGTATTAACATGAAAATTTCAAAGAACGGATTGGTTATTCTTATTTGTACTCTAATTTAATACCAATAAGAAATTCCCACTGAATAAGGGGGTATTCCGTGGGAATTTCATTATTTTACTTATTTTACTTATCAAAGAGTTGTAATTGTCGTTATTAAGCGACAATTATCTTAACGGTAGTAATTGGTGGAACTTTAGTGTTGTTTTGAAAAATTATTCCATAAGCATTTTATAAATTCATAGTAGGTGCTTAAACATATCTTTTTGCTTGGTATTGCTGGCTTTATTTTTAAGCGATTAGTATTCATGCCATGTTCTAGCGCATTCCACTCGGACTAAGGTTTGACGTCTGGTGTATACAATATAAGTCCGTTTGATATATCGACGCTGTCATAGTATATGGGGAAACAAAATATTTTATGGCAATACCTTAACTTATCTTGATAAAACTTGTGATTGCCTGGACGCTTCATATTATTGAGAATGCGTTTAGTTTGATTTCTGCTTAAACCATATTGCCGAGCGGCATCCAAAAGGACCTAATGAATTGACCTAAATAAGTTATCCTTGCCGCGCATGATTTGATTACCCTGCATTTTACTATTTACAAATGGCGCAACAAAGGCTGAAGGGTGAATGATCATGACTTATCTTTTGATTGAGCGTTATGGTTTATGGTACTACGATATCTGTGGCATTTAACGGTATCTGACATAATAGTAATTCAGATACGTTGCTATACTATAAAAAACAATCAATCCTTATTAAGAGCACCTCTAAAAATTGATATTTGCGAGCATCCTCTTCGCGGGTTGCCTGCTTACCCCGTCTCGTCACAGTATTTCATTGTTCACAAAAAAATGTTTCCTTACCTATCAGTGATAGGCGGCGTCAACATTTTTTGTTCTCGCCTTGTCTTGTTGAGAACTCTGAATTTTTAGAAGCACCCTTTAACTTTAATCTGGGTAATTCAGCAAAGAGGTAATGTGGAGCTGGTACTTATTTAGAAATTTACTTAAATAACGTGAGTTCGACATAAGAATCATCAAATCACGACTGGAAGAGCTTGAGGGAGCCTGATATTAAGTGAGGGTTTCTTCTCGCGAAAGGTGTAA
>NZ_FORD01000005.1 GCF_900113925.1 Nitrosomonas sp. Nm34 | reverse complement strand
CAATAAGGCAAGGCTGAAACGATGGGGATTATGGGTTCCATCAGATTTTGTGACAGCTTAAGTTACTGGGTTCAACCGCCGGATGCGGAAAACCGCACGTCCGGTGGTGTGGGAGAGGTAACGGATACAATCCGTTACCCCGACCCGATCCAGCTAATCAAACATGACTTTGTCGGCTCCTCTTGCCGTACTACTGATATTGTCTACAGCTTGCCTTCACGTCATATTTGGTTTAGATGAGAATTCTTTTTGAATCATTCTTAACTGGTTAGGCTATAACAGCTTTGTATCTCCATGACGATAGCGCCTGGTGCGTAACCAGGGAGGGAAATCATGTACATACCCAAGCACATCGTAATCCTGAAATACTTTTACCAAGCAAGTCTGTTTGTTTTAGCGCTGATACTCTTGGCTAGCCATGCTCTGGCCAATAAAAGTCATCCATCCCAGAATCAGACTGGTTTTCTCGTTTTGACTACGGATCGTGGTTTTGTTGGCAATGAAGAGATCCGGGATGCATCTGCGTCATTTGCAGAGAATCATAACGCTGCCTTGGTGTTTGTCACCGACGAGCATACAGAAAAATATCTCAAGATCAGCCTGAATACCCTGCGAGATAAAGGGGCTGAACGCATGAAAGTCCTCCCGCTCTTCATTTCCACAGCCAACCCGCGTTACCAGCTCGCGCGCGAGCTACTGTCACGTCAGCCATTAACTGTACCTATCTCATATACCCGTCCTTATGGTGAAAGTTTTTTCGCAGTCGAAGATTTGGGGGATAAATTTCGTTTTATTGAACAACCCTCTCATACTCATGTACTTGTTATTGGATATAGCGCAACTGATCCCGGCAACGCACAATAAATGCAGAAAGATTGGCAGCGTATCACAGAAAGAGCCGCTGCTGGTTTTGGTTTTAGATCACTCGGGGTAGTCATCGCCTATGATGGAAAGGACGAAGAAGCGGATCAGCACGCTGCGCTACTGGAACAAGCGCTCATTCACAGCCGTGCAGCACAGGAATGGGACAATAACACCCAAGCCATCGTCGTACCGTTTCATTTTGGCCCCAAGCATGACAGCATGATCTCATTGGACAGCAAACTCAAACAATTACTGCACGCTGGTATGCGGTTGCTATCCGATAATCAAAGCAACATCGGCAGCCTGAGCATTTGGCTACAGCGTGAAGCCAACCTGAGTCAGCCGCTCACACCGGAAAATATTGGAGTAGTTCTCTTGGTACATGGGGCGGATTTTGACTGGAATGAGCAAATGCGCGAAGCGGTACAGCCATTGATGAATCGTTACCAGATCGAATTCGTATTTTCGATGGCAGATTAGTCCACGATTGAGCGCGCCATTCGCAAGCTGGAACGACGCGGTGCCAAAGCAGCCATTATCGTGCGGATCTTTGCCATGGAAGAAAGCTTTCGGCGGGAGATTGAACGCATGGTCGGGCTGAATATAGAAAACAAGGCTCAAAACACATCTGTGCATGAAATTCATGGCAGGCAAGGATTTGTACAGTATGGCGCAATAAAAAGCATCCCTACTCGCATCCGCACAACAGGAGAAATGGAAGCACACCCGCTATTCGCAGCTGCCCTGCTTGATCGTGCGCGCACCTTATCCAAAGATGCGGCCAAAGAAACCATCATTCTGGTCGCACATGGCTCAGAAGATGACCAGCAAAACGAGCCATGGCTCCAAATACTGGAAGCACTCGCCATGCACATGCGCATGCGCAAAACAGGCGGTAATGAATTTTGTGCAATCAGAATGGCGACCTGGCGCGAAGACTGGCCAGATAAGCGTGGCCCCTGGATTGAAAAAGTGCGTACCATGGTTAAAGAAGCGCAAAAGCAAGGAGGAAGCGCACTTGTTATTCCTGTACGGATTATGAACGAAGGGCATGAGAAAAAGTTTTTGGCTGGATTGGAATATGAGCTCGGCTCTGGATTTGCGCGACATCCCTTGTTTGCCCAATGGGTTGAGGAGCAAATCAAGGCAGACATGGTACAGCTCGGGGTCAATAAATGAATCTGCTGTATGCTACAATTTTGTATTAGCAAAACTGCATTTTAACGAAACTGCGTTTTGGCGAAACTTCGTTTTCACTAACTCATGCTGAATTCTTGACAAAAAAACTCCCTATCACGCCAATGATACGTTAATATTTTGACCATAGCTGGCTCGACTTTGAATGCTGACTATCTGACATTCTGGAAGAGCACTTAATATCATCTGATCAAACGAAAAGGAATCATCGAGTATGAAAACACGTGCCGCTGTTGCCTGGCAGGCAGGACAACCCCTCACGATTGAAGAAGTCGATTTGATGGCTCCCCAAGCCGGCGAAGTCCTGGTTGAAATCAAAGCAACCGGCATTTGCCATACCGATTATTACACCCTTTCCGGCGCTGATCCGGAAGGACTGTTTCCAGCCATTCTGGGGCATGAAGGCGCAGGTGTCGTGGTTGATACCGGTCCTGATGTCAAATCGTTGCAGCAAGGCGATCATGTCATTCCCTTGTATACGCCCGAGTGTCGTGAATGCAAATTCTGCCTGTCCCGAAAAACCAATCTATGCCAGGCCATTCGCAGTACCCAGGGTCGCGGCTTGATGCCGGATGCCACCTCCCGCTTTTCACTCAATGGAAAACCGATCCTGCATTACATGGGTACTTCCACTTTTTCCAATTATGTAGTCGTACCTGAAATTGCACTGGCCAAAATTCGCAAGGATGCGCCCTTCGATAAGGTCTGCTATATCGGTTGTGGGGTCACTACTGGCATTGGCACTGTCGTTTTTACCGCAAAAGTAGAAGCCGGTACCAATATCGCAGTATTCGGCCTCGGCGGCATTGGTTTGAATGTCATCCAGGGCGCCAGAATGGTCGGTGCTGATAAAATCATCGGTGTGGATATTAATCCGACGCGCGAAAAAATGGCGCGGGAATTCGGCATGACGCATTTCCTCAATCCCAATGAAACAGAGAATATTGTTGATGCCATCGTGCAATTGACCGACGGAGGTGCCGATTACAGCTTTGAATGTATCGGCAACACACAAGTCATGCGTCAGGCACTGGAGTGCACACATAAGGGATGGGGGCGCAGCATCATTATTGGTGTGGCAGCAGCCGGCGCTGAAATCAGCACGCGTCCGTTCCAGTTGGTCACCGGTCGCAAATGGGAAGGTTCTGCCTTCGGTGGGGCTCGCGGTCGTACCGATGTTCCCAAAATAGTCGACTGGTATATGGAGGGAAAAATCAAGATCGATCCCTTGATTACGCATACACTGAAGCTGGAAAATATCAATGAAGGTTTTCAATTGATGAAAGCAGGCCAATCCATCCGCTCGGTCGTGATTTATTAACAGCATGACGACTCATCTGGAAACGCGCAGTAGCCATCGCTGTTTTGGAGGTACACAAGGTTTCTATCAGCATTTATCAGAAACCATCGGCCTGCCGATGCGATTTTCGGTCTACCAACCCCCGCAAGCTCAGCACGGCTCAGTACCCGTCCTTTTCTTTCTTGCCGGACTGACTTGCACGGAAGAAACTTTCATGATCAAGGCAGGGGCACAACGTATGGCTGCTCAACTCGGTATCATGCTGGTCAGTATGGATACCAGCCCTCGCGAGACAGGTATTCCAGGTGAAGCAGGCGATTGGGAGTTGGGTGCAGGTGCAGGATTTTATCTGGATGCGACTGAAGCACCTTGGTCAAAGTATTTCCGCATGGAAAGTTATGTGACACAGGAGCTGTACCAACTTATTTTGTCCCATTTCCCGGCAGAGCAGAATCGTGTCGGTATCTTTGGTCACTCAATGGGTGGCCATGGCGCCTTAACGCTTGCGCTGCGCAATCCAGAGCGGTATCGATCCGTTTCAGCATTTGCTCCGATCGCTGCTCCGCAACACTGCCCGTGGGGCCAGAAGGCGTTCAGTCATTATCTGGGCGCGTCCCGGGAAAATTGGTGCAAACATGATGCGACCGCCTTGATCGAAGCGGGGCATCGGCTACCTGCACTCCTCATTGATCAAGGCCTCAACGATCCTTTCCTGGCAGAACAATTGCAACCCGATCGTTTTGAAGCAGCCTGCCAGCTGCATGGGCAATCCCTGACAATACGCCGCCATGATGGCTATGACCACGGCTATTACTTTATCAGCACCTTCATGGCAGATCATTTACAGCATCATTATAATCAGCTTAGTCAGCTATAGCGTTTTAATCAGTTTGAGCTCGCTACCAAAAGCTCCGTTTGTACCCTGTTTAGCCAAACTTTTATCCACGCAGGAATTTCTTCGGCCAGTAATGGTTTGGAAACAAAATTACCTTGCGCAAGATCACAGCCAGTAAGGCGCAGTAACTCCCAGTCATCCCTATCTTCGACCCCTTCCGCCACTGATTCCATGTTTAATTGCTTGGCCAATGCCAGACTTGCATCATAAATCACACGCAGCGTTTCATTTTTCGAGGCGCCGTGGACAAATCCCTGATCGATCTTGAGCTCATCAAAAGGTATATCGCGTAATTGCGCGAGTGAAGAATGTCCGGTACCAAAATCATCAATGGAAAGATGAAAGCGCTTCAAGCGCAGCCGCGTCAGAATCTCGAGCGAGACACGCATATCTCCCATCAACTGACTCTCGGTGATTTCCAGCACTAGTTTTTGCGGTAAAATTCCAACATCGGCAGCAAGCTTAACAACTTGATCCTGGAAATCCAAAGAAGTCAGATTATCCATCGAAACATTGACAGAAACGCGTAGCTCAAACCCTTCCTGCTGCCATTTTTTGGCTTGTATAAATGCTTGTAAAAGGACGAACTGAGTTAAATCATTGATCAAGCCATGTTTTTCCGCCACATGGATAAATTGATCTGGAAAAATGAGGCCATCTTCAGGATGATGCCAACGCACCAATGCCTCGACCCCCACTACTGCACCACTGGCAACCGATACCTTGGGTTGGTAATAATTGATTAGCGCGCCTTCTTTAATAGCGGTTCTGATTTCTTCTCCGCTATATGTTTTTATAGCTTTAGATGGCTGTATTGGTGCTGGCGGCGCCCATTGCGTCAACAAAGCCAGCATTGCTTCAGGTTTGACAGGTTTTTGTAGATAACCCAGCATATGAATTTTATGCGCCTGCACCAATCTCTCAGCCGTTCTCAGCATACGCTCATCCTCGCCGCTCACGAGAATCAGGCTGCCCACAAACTGCCGCTCAACGAGATAACGCACAAATTCGATCCCGTCCATTCCTGGCATATTCAAATCAAGCAATATCAGATCAGGCCGGGTTGCCTCGTTATCCACCTGCACTAATGCATCCGGCCCATTATCGCAGCAAACAACGGAAGTAAATCCGTGGTTTGCCAGCATCCGTGCTAACATTTTTAGCATAAGCTTATCATCGTCAAGAATTAAAATCTTGATCGCAGATCTTTCGATCATGATGTTCCTTTCCAGGGAAAAATAATGAGCAACCGTTTAATCAATCCAGAAAGCGCCTTTTTGGCGTTGCAAATACCACTTAGCGCTCTCGTTTTCCCTGCACCCGCCATAGCGAAACGATGGGGGCAGCATGGGAAATTTAAAACGTAAATCGTAAAACCAGATACATACCCCTTTTTCAGAGGTATCAATTCTATCGAATTGCGGAAATACCGCAAACCGTCGAAAATCTGCCAAGGCAGGCTGATGCCAGGCTTCACGTACCAGCATGGTATCAACAGGAATATCACCAAACCGCTTATATTGCTGCCACTTTGCTGAATTTAGCGGCTGATAAGCGGCAAGCATTTTTGATAATATGCCATGATCAGGAAATATTGCCGAAGAACTCGATAATAACTTCATCAATAGAGTATGATAGATTTCTCCTTGTATGACAATGATCTGCCAGTTAAAGGGAGAAAAAGGCTGTGGTAATACCCTGATTTCTGTATCAGGGAGGGCCATTTTCTGGACATAGGCCACACCAATATTCCTGGCCCGTTCATGCAAAGTGAATAAAAATACCACATAAATAATCAAGCAAATGAGTACAGAGCCAGCGATAGACTTCTTTTCTGGAAAAATGTAACTCATGACCAGCCCCAAAATGATAATGGCACTGAACCATAAGTCAACGACAAATGCGAGCGGCAGAGAAAATCGTTCGGTAGAAAAAGGCGCCAGCAGCATCACTCCATAGGACGTCATCAAATCTTCTGTAATATGAATGGCGATTCCAAGACCGGACGGAATCAAAAAAAGCTGCCATGAATAACGGCCGCGCGCAACCTTGGAAAATAAATGTGCCAGCAGAAATGCCCACAACGGCAACATCACGAATGAATGGGTGGGGCCTTGATGCCAGTTAAGATAGATCAGCGTATCAATTAACCGTAATACCACATCCATATCAGGAAAAGCTGCCGCCGTCATGCCGGCGATAAGGCGGATACGCACTGGCAGCGCTTTTAATCTCGGCAGCACTGGTTCGGCTGCACGCACCAGCAAGGCACCGCTTAAGGCATGAGTCAAGGTATCCATCGCATGGGATGACAGTGAGTCGATTATCTGCTGGAAGATGGACTGATACGAGACACTAGTGTCAGGATGGCACTTGGCTTGGCACCACCATAAACAGTCTCTCCCAGCCACATTGCCAATTCTAAATTGCGACTCAGGAATTGCCGCGTACGCTTCGATGCAGGTGTTTCATCGCGCATCCAGAAAAAGAACGTCATCAGATAAACAGTGGTCAAAGCCGATTCCTCCAGCGCACGCCGCAGAAATGTGGCATCACGTTGCGCTGCTTCACGAATCCATTGCACAGTTCGGCTAATGCGCATCACTGCCGGCATCTGAATATGGATGTGCCCGGGTTCAAGCTTTGCCAAAATCATTTGACATGTTACCTTGCGCTGAACCGCCAGGGCATCCAGCCAAATCATGATGAGGTCATGAATACGCTGCTGCGGCGTCAGTATTGAGAAATCAGCAGTCTTTGCCTCTCTGAGCATGATGCCGTCTGCCCGATCAAACCAGGCATCCACCAGTTCTTCTTTTTCACGAAAGTAATTGCGTATCTCATCCAAGGAAATATTCATTTCAGCCGCAATATCATAAAAACGAACGGCCTCCCACGAAGTACGCGCAGCAATTGCAACAGCAGTATTGACAATGTCATCACGGATATTTTCACTTTCTGTTATCATCTTGCCCTCCTTAAGCGATTGCTTCTCGATTGCGAGAAATACACTTTAATTAGCTAAATTGTGCTTTATATCCTATAAGAAATAAGAGAACATGCTCGCAATTTTTTATCTCGATATAAAGATAGGATACTCTAGCCAATTCAATAAAAATAAATTTCAATAAATTAAATTAGAGGTTATTTATATGAAACAACGCATGAAGCCGTTTATTTTATCTGCCTGTTCCCTTGCTCTGCTGGGCAGCGCCCATTTTGCATCAGCAGATACTGCCGGTGATGCTGAAACCTTGCTCAACTGGGCTGAAAACACTTATCGTGAATTCTTCCCAAGCCATCAGGCTACGCAAAGTATTGAGCCTTGGCTCTTCAGACACTACCCTGAAGTAGGAATTCATGCAGGCGTCAATAAGACTGATAACGGCGTTTATGTATTAGGCGGACCTTGGGGCAATAATCCTACCTTCATTGACAGCCTGCCCAATATGATCAACCATATTGCCAATTCGGGTGGCAATGGCAGTATTCCTGCCTGCAACACTGCCAATGGCCCTGACGGTCTGTTTTACACACAAAGCGGCAATGTCGTCAATGTCACGACTAATGGGCAATGCATTCCCCTTCCCACGAATAGCAATTTGTGTGAGCCCCCCCGCCAGGCTGTTGCAACGGGCATTTCCTTACTCACCACCAGCAATGGCACTCCCCCTGACATAAAAGGAATTACCATGAGCATCCCGGGCATTCCCAACCCATTTCAATCTCTTGCAAGTGATTTCTCCAACATCAAGCATTGCACCATTAATGCACCGGCAGAAAGCGCCAATTTAATCATCAACTCAGATGTTTGCTACGACATGACATCCGCATTCGAAGGACAATTTGGCAGCATTCCTGGTATGACGATTACTCCGCCCATCACCATGGCGATCAAAAATACTGTTACCAGCCAGACTGTAGCCGACTGTTTCGCCACAGATGCCAGTAGTATCTCCGATGCCTTCACTAATGAAGTGTGGGTCAAACAAAATGGTTCTTTTGTCAAAGTTAACAATTAACTTATTCTACTTTTAACACTCACTCTTCACCCTTGTGTCACCGTTCAGGCGACACAAGGGTGAAGTGACACCCAAAAACTGGACAGATTGTTAAACTCTGGCAAGATTAAAAAGAAGCTTAATGAAGGTGAGTAACAAGCACATACCCTATTTGGGCGAACTCAAGGCAAAACTAGCGCTAGCAGTTATACATGATGCTGAAACTGTCCCACAATTAGCAGCGCGCTATCGTTTTATTTCCAAATCAAAATTGACTTTGTCGGCCTCTCTTTGCCTGTTTACCGTATGATTGATACTTCTGCGGCTTACCTTCGCGTCATGTTTGATGTAGAAATGGAAGAATAAGTAAGAGTTTTTATATTCCAAAGAAT
Organism: Nitrosomonas sp. Nm34; assembly: GCF_900113925.1. GTDB lineage: Bacteria > Pseudomonadota > Gammaproteobacteria > Burkholderiales > Nitrosomonadaceae > Nitrosomonas. The sequence goes on along the minus strand of NZ_FORD01000005.1, from coordinate 123,691 downwards.
TCAATCACCTGTTGGAGGTAAAGCAGGATGTATTCATATAATTGGACAGGTACCCTCAAGAACGATTTCATCAAAGGCTTGACAGTTTTACGCCTGATGAAGTCTACTACCCTTACGGAAGAACCCATCACGTTATAGGGAGCCACTTCAATCCCGTCTTTTTCCTTCAGGAGAAGCATCATGGCATCTTCTTTAATATATGCGAAATACGCCTCAATACGCGCACGCACACTGCAACTAATTGAGCCTCTGAGCGAAGAGGATTGCTGCGTAAAATCAATAATGCCGGAAATGAGTCCAGTGAAATGGCATCTTGGTCACATCGCCTGGTTCTTTGAAACCTTTGTACTGCAGCATTATGAGAAACCATTCAAACCTTTTCACCCGGCATTTCACACCATGTTCAGCTCTTACAATAAGTCTGGCCAGACCCATCCGGATCCCTTACGTGGACTATTCACACGTCCATCCTTATCCGTAGTCCGCGACTACTGCCGAACAGTGGACGAGCGCATGGCACAGGTGCTGAACTACCATGCTGATGATAAAATGGTAAACACCTTAACCATCCTCGGAATGAATCATGAGCGACAGCATCAGGAATTGATGCTCACCGACATCAAGCATTTGCTATCGCAGAATCCGCTTAACCCTTGCTTTATCGTAGCGCAAGATCCTGCACCAACAGCTCCCAGATATCCGCTTGCTTCAGCTCTTCCTCCACTCGAATGGTGCCACTTCGAAGGAGGGCTTGTGGAGATCGGATATAAGGGAGAAGAATTTAGCTACGACAACGAGTCACCTCGACACAAACAATACCTGCTCCCTTATCAACTGGCATCCAGGCTCGTCACCAATGGAGAATATCTAGAATTCATGAAAGCAGGCGGCTACCATAACCCCAGCTTCTGGTTCACCGAAGGATGGGACTGGATCAAAGCCCACCGTCGCGAGCATCCCCTCTACTGGCGTGATAATAATGGCAGCTGGCAGGAATTTTCACTCTGCGGACTAGCGCTGCTAGACCCGACTTTGCCAGTTATCCATATCTCGCTTTACGAAGCTGAGGCCTACGCTCGATGGTCGGATGCAAGGCTTCCTACCGAAGCCGAATGGGAGCATGCCGCCTCCCAGCAGAAAATAGAAGGATGTTTTGCCGAGAATAACCGGTTTCACCCCTCTGCCGTAATAGTGACCAGTAAGTCTGAGCCTGCTCAACTCTACGGTGACGCATGGGAATGGACGCAGTCAAGCTATTCGCGCTATCCTGGCTATAACCCCGCAAAACCGAACGATCACGAGCCCATGTCCATCGTCTGGGATGAGGCAGTAGGCGAATATAATAGTAGATCCATGGTGAACCAATACGTATTGAGGGGTGGCTCCTGTATTACTCCACAGAAGTGGATCCGTGCGAGTTTCCGCAACTTCTTACCCGCCAGTACCAGTTGGTACTTTACAGGCATACGACTGGCACGCGACGCAACCTGATCATTCGCTTCAAACTGGATTGTAGGTATTTTTCTGAAAAAACGAAAAACTTCATGGTCTTCTCACAGAAACTCATTTATCCAATGATAAGAAAAATGAGGAGTAGTATATTCTTTTGCACGTCTCTTAATAGAATATATGCCTAACGAATGAATTTTAATCGCTTATTGGTGCGCCAGCGCACAGAAAATAGTAAATACAGCGGCTATACTTTTAAATAGCTCTTATATTGAACCTATCTAATCCAGGTTCGGGCGCTAGTAAATTTTTCCGCTCCTTACTATTCAGTGAGGAACTTCACTCTTAATTATAATGAGGTAATCTATTATGAATAATCATTTGAAAGTGGTGTTTACTGTCGTGATGTTAGCGTTCATTCTTTCCGCATGTGATTCCAGGGAAGAAAATAGGCGCGAAAACGTACTGGAGCAGAAAGCGGATAGAATGGAAGAAAAAGCGGATATGACGCGTAAGAGTGGAGAAGCTGCGGCCGATCGGGTAGAAAAACGAGATCCAGGACTGATTAATTCACCCTCTACTGACCGTGCTGCCGAGGCCACTCGTGAGTCTTCAGAGAGAAGCGCCGATCAAATGGAAGAGCAAGCTGATCGTATACGTGAGCAGAAGTAACAGTTTGACCTGATCAGCATCGGCTCCTCCTTTCAGCGAGGAGCCGCCAGAACACAATGCAAGAAAAAATATATGCTGTGTTGCAAAAAGCAGGAAGTAAGAGTCAGACTCTACGTGACGCTTGATTATGTATATAATTCGTTTATTGAGGTGGTACCCAAAAACTGTACCGTAATGGTCAACAAAAACCGGACACCTATTCAGGCAGCGTTGTTAAAAAATTCTCGCTCGAATTCGATCGGGGCTTTGTAGCCTAATGCCGAGTGTGAACGGCGACTGTCGTTATAAAAAGCCAAATAATCGACTACGCTTGATTTTGCTGCTGCTTTGATTTTAAATTTTTCATAGTTGAGTTGTTCGTATTTCAGGCTGCGAAAGAACCGCTCGGTCGGTGGTCAAGTCAACCGGAGGGAACCGTCCCCTTCAGTTGCTCACGAAACCATACATGAACCTCTCGATTCATACGGCTCTTGTTATTCAGCCACCCAATACCAAACACGCCAATGTGCAAACAATGTTGGATATTGCCGATATAGTTGCCGCAACCATTGGCTGGCACGCCATTTTCGGCGCTGCAGCGACTTGAATTTTCGCCTTGCCCAACTCAACAGCTTAACGTTGATGTAGCTGTAAATGGCCGACATCACTGATTTCCTGAACGTTCCGTAATCGGTGATCCATCCCTGAACGATCGGATGCTTTCGCCAACCCAGAAATACTTTGACTGTAGCCCGCTTTAATCAACGGATGCCCTTTGAGCTTTGCTCTCATTGCTTTCAACACTTTACGGCTGACTGCCGGTGAGAAGCTGACAAAGAATCTGCCGTTTCTATCTCGAGCACTTCGAGGCCTGAATGTATAACCCGGAAAATCAAAGCTCTGATTCGGATATTGCTCGTCTCAGTTTGAGTCCTTGCAGTACACAATCTTAGTTTTCTCCTGGCAGAGCTCAAGACCGCATCGGGTAAACCTTTGTCTGATTTGCCGCTCTATCATTTTCAACTGGGTTTTACTTCGACAGTGCACCACAATGTCATCGGCATAGCGTTTAAAATGGATACACGGAAAATGCGTTTGCATCCAATTGTCAAAGACCAGGTGCAAAAAGATATTTGTCAGCAATGGACTGATAATGCCACCGGTGAGTCGGCCGAGAGAACTTCTCCCTCAGCCGCTCTTAGAACCGGACGTGAAGCTCTCGCTTCATCCGGCTCCCATTAAACAAATGAACCTCGTATTCCCTCTTTCCCAGTGCGCAAATAGATAAGGCTGCGTCTCAAAAGCCTTTACCAGGTATTGACATGTCTGGCCTTACTGTATTTGAACCGCTTGTATTTGCGCATGCACCATTTTATAAGTGTGAAATTTATTTGACGCATAACAGGTTTCCATGCTGATTTATTAAACCACTTTACGAATATTAATTGCATAGTTAGAGCTGTTATCAACCGTTGATTATAAATTTCTAACCCAAAGCGCTTTAATGTGTGTTAACGAACAGAAGTTAAGAAATTTGCTAGCTAGTATTGAATCATTCTCCTTTTAAGACGGAGATAAGATCCCAAAGACATTACAGGAAGCAGGTAAAAATTTTGTTGAGGGAGAAATTGCGAAGTTAACTATGAGGAGCTTTATCATGACTTCAGATAGAGAAAAAGGAAAAAACGGTAGTGGTGGCAGCCATACTGATAAACGAGGCTTTGCTTCCATGGATGAAGACAAGCAGCGAGAAATAGCCAGCAAGGGCGGCAAAGCAGCTCATGAAAAAGGCACTGCGCATGAGTTTGATTCGGAGGAGGCACGGGAAGCTGGCAGAAAAGGTGGTGAGACAGTCAGCAAGGACAGAGAACACATGGCAGATATCGGCCGGAAAGGCGGTGAATCAGTCAGTAAGGATAAGGAGCATATGTCCGAGATTGGTCGGAAAGGTGGCAAAAGCAGCCATGGTAGCGATAAGGATGAGTAGAATGCCAGCAGCTAGTCAGAGCCATTAGCAAGCGTTGCCTTTCAAAGTGTAATTTGAAGCGTTTGATTGTGATTGCGTTACTCATGCATTGAGTGGATTGCGAGCACTTCATTAATAGTTAAGCTTTTTCTGGCCACATCAATACCCTACTCATCAATTCAGCCAAATTATCAACAATAGCGCAAACGGGCGATTAGGTTGTTTGCGCGCTGATACGACAAATTTCCGTACTCGTTTATTCAAGCATCACTCATTCATCGGTTTATTACTAGAGATTAATTTATAACTGATAAGCCGGATCAACATTTATATTTATTCATTATTCTTCAGGCTAATGCAATATGGGTTACCTTGAGGAGTAAAGGAGAACAAAATGGCACTCAATTTATTTGAAGATAAAGGTTGCCCGTTAGACAGGCAGCGGTTTACCTGGAAGGAACTGGTTCAACCTCCAATCAGCAAGCTCGATGATGACGCGTTCACGCGGGTTCGAGTTATTTTGATGAACGGCATGGAAATGGAAGCGATCCGTTTCTCGCATGGGTGTGCCCGAATGAATCGGAAATGGCAGCTACCCCTTGCCCAACTACGCATTGTCGAGCAGCACCAGGCAACAATGATCAATGGGCTTTTAGGAGCGGACCATTCAATCCTCGAGACAACCATTGCTTATGAACAAGTTGCGATCGAAGTGACGGCTGCAGTCGCACAGAATGAACCTGATGAGTACCTGGCCCAGGTATACCGTTTTGGTATGCTGGAGGATTTCGACCATCTCTACCGCTATAGCGCAATGTTGGATCGGCTGGAGGGCAAAGATGCCAATAATATTCTCCAATGCTATACGGATATTGTGCCAGGCCGCCCCACCATAGTAGAGCACCGGGCACCTCAAGACAACTTGCGGGAGCATTATGATCGCCTGCGCGCGGCGCCCATTACCAAACTGCATGCGCTGACCATCATGTCGAGTGAGCAGCAAACGCAGAATTTTTATCTGAATGTCGCTCCCCTGTATGCTGACCCGGTAGTGCGGCAGTTATATACAGAAATCGCCTCCATTGAAGAACAGCACGTCACGCAATATGAATCGATTATCGACCCGAAAGAAACCTGGCTTGAAAAATGGCTGTTACATGAAGCTAACGAGGTTTATAACTATTATAGCTGCGTGCAGCAGGAAACCAATCCACGTATCAAAGCCATCTGGGAGCGTTGCCTCGATTATGAACTAGGACATTTGCAGGTTGCGATGAATATGTTCAAGCAATATGAACGACGCGACCCGGCCGAAATTTTACCGGGGGACTTGCCCGAACCGATCAAATTCGAGAGTCAACGCGAATTTGTACGCCGCATTCTTAACCAGGAAGTCGATCTGCGCGCACTGGGTACTCAGTTCGTGAATAAATCTCAGGAAGGGGTGGAATCGCAACAATACCGGCAGCACCTTAACGCGTCAGGTTCCCCCACTGACATGGTTGCAGCAGGTTATGAGTGGTTTGCGGGTACAGAACTCGCACGTGATGGGGAAATCACGAGAGAAAAATATACACGTGGCCACAAAATCACCCATTAGGGCTTCTAGATATGGACAACGAGAGGTTCATCACCATGGATAAAACCACTGTTTTAGGAAAAAATCGTTCAGGAATAGACATATCCCCGATTGATATAAAGGAAATGATGGCGCTGGCTAAAGTGACTCCTGCTTCCTCATCCGGAGATGAACAGGCTATTGCACAGATGCGCCAGGAATATATCGCCGGGGCTGACGTGTTAGGGTCAGTTCCGCTGCCAAGTACGCTGAAAGGGATGGCAAGCACTGCAATGGAAAAACTGATGGGCAAAAGCCCTGAAGGATTTATAGACAAGCTCGGCTGCCGGCTTGCGTTTGAGCGTACCGGCGTGAGGCTTTATGATGCGCTCATAACGAAGTGTTCAGCAGCACCGATGGGTGCCCATATTCCACTTGATAGATTGCACGAGTTCCGGAATGAAGAGTTTCAGCATTTCAAGCTCGTGGAAAACGTGATCCGATCCATCGGCGCGGATCCAACTGCACAGACACCATCGGCCGATGTAGACGGGGTGATTTCGCTCGGCCTGATACAGGTGCTGACTGATCCGCGCACATCGGTAGCACACTGCCTGGAAGCCATGCTAACCGCGGAGCTGGCAGATAACGATGGCTGGCGGATGCTTATCATGCTGGCCGAAAAGATGGGTATGGAAGATATGGCTCGGGATTTCCAGCAGGCGTTGCGGGAAGAAGACGAGCATCTTGTTTCTATTCGCCAATGGTTTAAGGAGATGGTCATAAAAGACACGGTCGGAACCTGAGCAATTGATTATAAATTTTGCATCCTGGCGCTGAATGTAACGTACTGATGAAGCCTGGGTTTACATCGCCATGTTTCGTATTATGTTGAGGAAACCAGCTTAAAAGCAGGCGCTTCCAAACAGTTTCTGACGAAGAGTTAACTTCTTTTTTAACTGACTAATACTGCATAAGCTAAACGTCGTGTAGAAAGCTATGATGTAAAAATAGCTTTCTATCCAGTATGTTTTATACGAACCAACCGAATTGATAGCGAAAAATCTGCCACGGCCGGAATCGGAATAGGAACTAGCCTACTAAGCGGTACTTAGTCTTCGCTGGCGTAAAACGGGCCAAGAGGGCACGCGCTGCTTCCACAGCAGGACCAGTGGTTTTGTGCGGATAACATTCGCTCAAGCATTCCGCGGTACCGCTACGGATGGCGTTCAACAATGCCTGCGGGCATTCTGAGATATTATCAAACCACTCGATATTTTCACACGGCACATAACTCTCGGTCGCAAGCCCTTCCGAGAAGATCACCGCGTGCCGGTCAAGCAGCAAATGAAAGTATTCGATGTTCTTGATACGAGTATCGCGAAACACAGTCACGCCGTTAATCAGAAATCTGGCGGAAATAAGCTGATTGCGAAAAAAAACCGCATGATCCTGCGAGACACAGATATCTCTTTCCGGCAGCGCTGGCCCGAAAGCGCCAGCGGTTATGCGCACTGGAGCACTCTTTGCCAGACTGAAAGGGGTAGCGATGCGTTGCTGGCCAATCCACCGCAAGGGTTGCCAGCCGCTGTTCAACGTGTGCACCTCGTCACCCACAGCTAACTCCTCCACCGGGCAGTAACCATGCCGGGTCAGAATGCGGGTGCCGCGAAGGAAACAGGCGTGGCCGTAGTGATAAGTTTCACTACCACTTATCAACCCTGGAAATGTCACCGTAACGGTGCCTTCACCCAAGTTGAGCCCGGCGCCAGTATACTTGCTTTCAAAAGTTTTGTTTTCCTCAATGTGCCAATTAAATGTACCTTTATTTTTATTCACACCATCCACTACGGCGTCCATGTTTTGACTGAAAGTATGGGTTCCGTCAGACCATGTGACCATAACCGCAATCTCATCCTCTTTTTCGAGAGTACCGTTTTCGCCGTTTATTGCAAACTTACCTTCGCCCCGCACTTTAAAGCCATTTTTAGTCGCATCGTTCTTGGAAATAAAATCATTACCACCTGCAACATTCTTGATAGTGATACCTGTATAAGTGATAGCCATGCTGTCATCATCATGATCATCATTTTTAGCCATGTTACTATTCTCCCTGGCACATGAAATAGTGGGAAATTCTCCGTGTGTGCATTATCAATAAAGCTTTGTTTAAGCTTATTTTTGACAAAAACGGATCTCAATCAGCTTTCAGCACTGCTTAAAACGTTATTCGCTTTGCGCAAGCACTTATTCAAGCTTTTTTTCATTTCTTTAATCGAAATAATGAGTGCTGCAAGGAATTATCCTGTTCGAATGTAGGGATTGTTCCTACATGAACAGTAGATTATTTCGGATGATTACTATATCGGCAACAGTGGCTAATACCTGTAGTGCAAGTATCAAAAATTTATTTGCACAATTGAAGTGAATCGAGTCTGGGTTTTCCACCCGACCAATCAAGAAAAAATCTTGGAGTAGATTTAAATGAGAAATGAGGAAGTAATATCTACAACACTTTTTTGTTCGGTCATGTAGATTAGAGATTAAAATTCGGAGAGAATTGAAGCAGACAGTTGAAAGCATTGACATTTTCGTCAATGCTTCCGCTAGAAAATTGCCGTGAATCAGCATATCTTGCACGCACTACCCTAGCCGATGGCGAAAAATCTGCCATCGACCAGGTGTTGAACTGCAAGTTAACCTACCGCGCGCTCCTTGGCATCCGCTGGCGCAAAACGGGCCAATAAGGCGCGAGCCGCTTCCACGGCAGGACCAGTGGTTTTACGCGGATAGCATTCACTCAAGCACTCCGCGGTTCCGGCGCGGATAGCGTTCAGCAATGCTTGCGGGCATTCTGCGGTATTATCGAACCAATCGATATTTTCACATGGCACATAACTCTCGGTGGCCAATCCTTCCGAGAAAATCACCGCATGCTGGTCAAGCAGCAGATGGAAGTATTCGATGTCCTTGACACTAGTATCGCGAAATACCGTTATTCCGTTGACTAAAAATCTGGCGGGAATGAGCTGATTACGGAAAAAAACTGCGTGATCTTGCGAAACGCAGACATCTCGTTCCGGCAGCGCTGGCCCGAAAGCACCAGCAGTAATACGCACCGGCGCGCCCTTTGCCAAACCGAAAGGGGTAGTGATACGTTGATGACCAATCCAGCGCAAGGGTTGCCAGCCTCCACTCAGTGTTCGTACTTCATCACCCACCGCTAGTTCCTCGACTGGGCAATAACCATGTCGAGTCAGCACTCGAGTACCACGAAGGAAACAGGCGAAAGTATAATCAAAAGTATTTGAATTTACAGACCCAGGAAAGGTGACCTTCACAGTGCCTGCACCTAAAACTAGTGCAAGATTAGAAAACTGCGTTGAAGTTTCGTTAATGGTCCAATTGAATGTTCCATTGGAACCTGATTTAACAACATCCGAAGCTGTAGCTGTAAAATTAGCTTGCGATTTAGTACCAGTTGCTGGGTCATCCCACGTAATCGTAACTGTAATAGAATCGCCGTTTTTAAGGCTACCATTTGAAAAGGCACCCGTGCCTAAAATACTAAAGCCATCAGAAGCTTCAGCTCCATTTATAGTATTATCACCAGCAACACTACTAATAATTACGCTTGAATAAGTTAGAGCCATATTCTTTGTTCTCCCTGGTTCATAAAATAGTTAGTAATTCGCTGTGTGTGCATCACAGCGATAAAGAAAAAGTGTGTCAGTCGTTAAATTTTCTAAGTCATAAATCTTTAAATCATTCGCTTCCTTATCAGAAACGCGCTATAAAACGAACCCAGAGAGTTTTATTAAACTTCATTTTGGCGTAACGCCTATCAATCAGCTTTTGAGTATCGCCTAACATCATTCACTTCACACCGTCATTCGTTTGCGCAAGCTTTTATCTCAAATTTCCCAAACTTATTTAATCAAAATACGAAAAATAATATAAGGAATTCTCCTTTCCAATGTAGGATCTTTTCCTACATTGGGAAATATTATAAGAGATTTTCTTAATATGATGTAGGAATTTTTATTACTTAAATTAAATATTATATGAATTACCCCTACTTTATGTAGGAATCTTTCCTATATGTCAGAAATATTATTGGAAATGAATATTGCAGGCACTTTTTCCTATCTCGATGTAGGAAATATAGTTATATGGATAGCTATTGCTATTACAGGCTTTCACAATGTGGGCTACAATAACCTGTACATGTGCTTAAGCACCACCAATTTAACTTTCGTTAGTTAAATTGGGTTGGGTGCTGTTGATGGTCAGAGAAATTAAATTACGGACAGGGTAACAATTGGCAAGAAATAATCTATTACGATGAGTCAACTCACTCATTGTAAACGCAACGAGCTGAAAGAACTTATGAAATGGAAATTTTGAATTATGAAGGAATATTAGTAGTATCAGGTTCTTGAAGCATAGATTCCTGCTCTTAACCCCTGAGTAGTTCAAGTCCAGCCAGCCCCAACCCAAGTTTGCGTGAGTCATTCTTTCCCCAAGCCTGAGGTGAACTGGCGTCTGGTAGTTGAAACTTAATTCGGTACGTACTTTTCCCATCCAGATATTCCGGAGTCAATGGCAGGCTAAAAGGCGTGTTGTGCGTGCTACGGTCTAATCTCCAGCATAATAGAGGGCGGCTATTAATACTCACCACCACGCGCTGAAACAAGCGGTCCGGCGGCAAATAAGTGCGAAGATGGAGTAACAGCTCAATGTGATCGTCCACTGTCTCGGTTTCGAATTGGATCGTCGCATCAGAACCGTCTGTCCAGCGGCCCCATGGCTCATTGGCAGACCAACCCTCACCAAACAATCCCGCCAAAGCGTGTTCTTCATCGACAGCAATATAACGGCTTAACGGTAGACATGGCTGGGGAACGATTTTGACGAGTGTGCTGCACTCAACTAACACTTCGGTAGAAGGTGACGAAGAGAAGGAACGGTAATTTTCCTGCAAGGCCAGGGTGAGCGTCGTGCTTATCTTACAAGCTGCCATACTCGTCATCGCCGCGATGCTGCGCAATTGAGGTTTTTCTGCGGCGTCATTCCGGTCGGAGATGCCTGCTGCTGCATTCTTGTGCGTCTGCCGTAGCCAGACAGAGAACTGATGCGCACGCGCTGTCACACTGTGACTTAAACAAAGCTGCTGAGCCAGAACGTCTGTCTCCACAGCCTGGCTGTCTCCCAGAGCTGACATAAAGGCTTCTGTCCCAGCAGGATGTTCAAAGCAAGCCGGTCCCGCATGTGCATCAAGCACCCGAGTCAGGTTTTCCCGCGTCAGCAGCCCAGCACTGCCCCGCTCATCCGCTATGATAACGGCAGCGCCGGCTGCCGCGGCTTGAAGCGCCGGTTGACCGGTTGCGATCACACAGCTATAACGTGCATAAAACTCGGGTGGAATTCCCTGCAAGCATGTGGCATAGGACAAGCGTTCGAGCCGCATACCTAACACTTCGCAGGCAGCCGCCACGGTTGAGCTAAAGGCAGCGTCATCGGATATTACGAGTACACCATTTGGTTGTACGTCATTCCGTTGAGCAGCCATTGACTCGGTAGAAGGACAGTTCTTCTCCTCTATCCCGGCGGCAAGGCTGAATTGCCGATTCAGTGGAATACCGCACTCCACCAAAATCCCTCGCAGTAAGGGTATATCGGAAAGATAACCCACGATGCAGGGATGCACCGGGAAAACCCCTTGCAAGATGCCGTAGACCGTCACGCCGTAAACCACAGGCTGACAGGAAGTCTTGCCTAGTATCTCATTGATCGCCAACAGATCCCAACAAAGATACATATCCGGCTTTCTCTCCTCCGAATCAAGATCGGTCAGAGACTGGAAGGTTGTCCAACCCGTTTCCTCCTGTAACGAGCTTGATCCTCTGTTGATAATGACAGCACCAACTGATTCCCGGCTCTGCTCTAAAAGGCGCAGAACCCGGCGATAAGCATCGCAAAGCGCCGGTTGAATGGGCGCAATCAGACATAGATTTAAAACTTGTTTTTCCATTGCTTATAAGAAATAAAGAAAGTAGCACGCCTCCAACTGTTTTTCTGGATACTCAGGACAGTTTTAGCATGACCGCAAGCATTCCATCACCCTAATTATTAAGTCGGCATATTGTATGCTAATAATAAGTGATGAATCGAGTTGTTTAACCGCCCAGGAAAGTTGGCAATGTGCTATAAGGATGGGAGAAGCATAACAATGATTTTCAGCCTTATCCTCTCCTTTAGATCACTTTCTTTATCCGACTTTGCGCAATGTCCACAGAGGAGGATGTGTCAGGGTTGAGCGCGTTCCCAGCAATCCTGCAATGGTGACACCTATCATCCCCACCAAAATGCCGACGAGCCAAATCCAGGCGTTAAAGGTATATGGAACATGCAAGACATACTGAGCAATCACATAAGCAAGCACGCTTGCACCGGCTGACGCAAAGATCCCCACCAGGCCACCCAGTATGGCAAATTCAGCCGCCCAGGCACGGACCAGTTGCCTACGTTTGGCGCCTAACGTGCGAAAAATCGCCGCCTCATAAATGCGCTCATCCTGGGTTGCTGAAATAGCGGCATAAAGCACGATAAAACCAGCCAATAAAGTAAACAAGAACACAAATTCTATCGCACGGGATACTTGCGCAATCATTTTCTGTACTTGCTCGATCACCGTTGCCACATCAACCACCAGCAAATGGGGGAAGCTTTTGACCAATTCGTGCATCACGCCGACTTGTGAAGGTGGCAAATAAAAGCTGGTGACATAATTAATCGGATACGCATCCAGCTCACCGGGACGGGCGATTACAAAAAAATTAACGCGAAAGGTATCCCAGTTAACTTTCCGCAGGCTGGTAATCGTGGCGGAGAACGGGCTGCCCGCAATATCAAAGGTTAACCGGTCACCTAATTTGACCCCAATGATTCCCGCGACTTCCTCCTCCAGGGATAATTCGTTCTCAGGCGAATCTGCTCCCTGCCACCAGCGGCCTGCCACAATCTCATTATCCGACTGGAGTTTATCTGCCCAGGACAGATTGAATTCACGGTTGAGCAATTGCTTCTTCCGTGCCTCGGTATCATCATCGATGCGCACTGGCTGGCCGTTAATTGTCATCAAGCGACCCCGCACCATCGGATAGAAATCAGGCTGCTGCATCCCATGCTGTGCAAAAAATTCTGCCAAGGGCTGTAACTGATCAGGTTGAATATTGATCAGAAACCGGTTAGGGGTATTCGGCGGTAAGCTGGTGCGCCAATCCCTTAGTAAATCACTCTGAATCAGGGTGAGTACTAGCATCGCCATCAAACCCAGCCCCAATGCAATCGATTGAACCAGACTCGCAATAGTGCGGCGCCGGATATTAGCCAGCCCATAACGCCACGCACTGGCAGCTTGCTGACGTACCAGCATTAATAACTTAATCAATACCCAACCGAGTAATGCAAAAACTGCAATCGCAGCCATGAATCCTAGCATGACTAGGATACCCATGCGCAGTTCGCCTGCTTCCCATATGAATAAGATCGAGAGCGCCAACAGGCCAAAAGCGTACCCTGCCAGACCATGCAGATTGGTGATGCCGAAATCGCGACGCAACACCCGTAACGCAGGCACACGCCGTAAATTAAGCAAGGGGGGCAGGGAAAAGCCGAGCAGCAATACCATACCACTCAATAAGCCATGCACTGCGGGTAAGCCACTGGGCAAAGGTAATGAGGTTTCCACCAACCCTGCCAACCAATGCGATAGAAACTCTTGTGCAACAAAACCCAGCAAACAACCTAACCCACTGGCCACCAATCCCAATATGACGAAATGATACAGATACAGATGCAATATCGTTGACTGGCTTGCTCCCAGGCAGCGCATAATAGCACACCCATCAAGGTGACGCTGGGTAAAACGGCGCACAGCAAGCGCCATGGCTGCAGCAGCAACCACTACACTTGCTAACGCAGTCAGACTCAGGAATTTTTCTGCACGCTCCAATGCGGAGCGGATTTCCGGACGCGCATCACGTATGCCTTCGATGCGTTGTCCAGGCACGAGTTGCTTCTGCGCCCAGCTACGAAACTCGGCAACCTGTTTTTCTTCCCCCGCCACTAACAGTTGATAGGTAACTCGACTACCTGGCTGAATCGGATGGGTCGCAACCAGATCATCTGCATTCATCAATAATCTTGCTCCCATATTGATAAAGCCGACCGAATAATCCGGCTCACGCGCAACCAATGCAGCTACAGTCATCCGGGTAGCGCCTAATTCCAGTGTTTCCCCCGGAGTAATATCGAGACCCGCCATTAGTTTTTCATCGATCCAGACGGTACCTGGAGAAGGAATCCCTTGCGCCACATAGGTCCTTTCCTCTGTGAGGATTTCACTGGCAGTGTGCGCAAGCCGCAATTCACCCCGTAGCGGATAGCCAGTCGATACGGCCCTGATTTCAGCCAGCAGATTATTCTCCTCCTTGCTCGCCATGCTGGAAAATCGGGTCAATGTAGCGGTATTTAAACCGAGTTGCTCGGCTTTATCCGCATAATGAGCTGACAAAGGACGATCGCCAATGACGAGTAAATCAGCACCCAGTAATCGATTACTCTCTCTGGAAAGAGCAAGCTCCACTCGATCAGCAAAAAATCCAACCGTGGTGATACTGCTCACCGCAATCATGAGTGCCAGCACCAGTATGCGTAATTCACCTGCGCGCCAATCACGACGCAGCATACGAAAGGAGAGTCGAAAAAGATTCATAAAGAGGATTCCATCAAAAATTTACAGCATGCTATTCATTTTATTCTATTTTCCAATCAAACATGACGTGAAGGTGAACCGCAGACAGGATCAATCATACGGTAAAATGAAGCCGACCAAGTCAGCTTTGATTGGGAAAGGGAATGACTCCGGTAGTGGTCAATCACTCAGGAAGCAGCGTGCTAGACTGCTTAGACTGTTCGTTGGCAGGCGTCTGCCGACTGCCTGAGAATCGGTCGAGATACAGGTAAATCACCGGGGTAATAAACAAGGTGATCACTTGGGAAAACAATAAGCCCCCTATCACTGCCAGCCCGAGCGGTTGCCGCAACTCGGCGCCGGCACCGAGACCAAGGGCAATCGGCAGCGCACCCATCATGGCAGCGAGTGTGGTCATCATAATCGGACGAAAACGAAGCAGGCAAGCTGTACGAATTGCTTGGTAGGGTGTCAGATGTTGCTCCCGTTGGGCGTCCAGCGCAAAATCGATCATCATGATGGCGTTTTTCTTCACAATACCGATCAGCAATAAAATACCAATTATAGCCATGATGGAAAGCTCGATATTGAATAACCATAAAATGCCGAGCGCACCTACTGCTGCGGAAGGAAGACCCGCAAGAATCGTAATGGGATGAATATAGCTTTCGTAAAGCACTCCGAGTAATACATAAATAACCAGCAGTGCCGCCACAATCAGGATGAGCTGGCTTGTCTGGGAGGATTGAAAAGCTGCCGCATCGCCGGCAAAGCTGGTCAGAATACTGTCAGGTAAATTGATTTCATGTTTGAATTGTTCGATCAGTTTAGCAGCTTCCCCCAACGCAGCGCCTGGCGCAAGATTAAATGAGATGGTCAAAGATTCAAGCTGCCCCACATGATTGATTGCCAGCGGTCCCATTTCGCGTACTACCGTTGCCACGCTCGATAACGGTACGAGCGCACCATTTTTTGCTCGCAAGTGAATGTTATCAAAAGCACTTTCATCAGTACGATACTCCCCTGCCACCTGCAGAATGACGCGATAACTATCGCTTGAGGTGAAAATGGTCGAAACCTGCCGCTCGCCAAAAGCACTATACAACGCTGACCGAATCGCAGCGACTTCTACACCCAGTAAATTGGCTTTATCACGATCAATTTCGAGCCGCGCTTGCAGTCCTTTGAGTTTCATATCACTCGTCACATCCCGGAACACGGCATGCTTCTGCATACGCGACATGACGGCATCTGCTGCCGCATACAGATCCTCAGTCCGAACGCTGCGCATCACGTATTGATAGCGGCTCTTGCTGGGCATACTGCCAATTCTCAGATTTTGCGAGGGCGTCATGAATATCCTGACGCCAGCTATACCGCGTACTTCCTTACGCAATACTTCCAGCACCTTGCTCATCGCGGGACGTTCACTACGTGGCTTAAGACCAACAAACATGCGTGCGTTGTTGGCGCCTTCCGTAAAGGTAATGCTATTATCAACAAAAGGATGAGCACGAATGATTTCACTGGTTTGTTCTACCAAGCGGGTCAAGGCGGGAAAGGAAATATCTTCTGCTGCTTCAATCGAAATCATGATTCGGCCCGTATCTTCTTCGGGAAAGAAGCCTTTGGGCAGTACCAGAAAGAGTATACCCGCCGCAACAAAGGTACTCAGGGCGATGGCCAGCACGGTGCGCCGATGACGCAACGCCCAGTCCAGCACATAGGTATAGGCTGCCAACAGATGATTAAATCCGTTCTCAAACCATTGCGTCAATCTCATACTCCATCCATCTGATGAATCCAATACCAGATAACGGCTTGCCATCATGGGAATCAGCGTGAGCGAAACAACAGCCGACACCAGTACTGCAATACTGACGACGGCAGCAAATTCGTGAAACATCATGCCGATAACTCCTGGCATGAAAAAAACCGGGATGAAGACAGCTACCAGCGAAATCGAAATGGAGAGGATGGTAAAGGTAATCTCTTTCGAGCCACGTAATGCTGCCTGCAGTGGCGGCAAGCCATTTTCGATATGTCGCACGATGTTTTCCAGCATTACAATGGCATCGTCCACCACCAGCCCAACAGCGAGGGTAATGGCCAGCAGGGAAATATTATCGAGCGTATAGTCAAAAACGCGCATCAGCATCACCGTACCCAGCAATGAAATCGGTAACGATAACGCGGGAATAAGCGTGACCGCAGGTTTACGCAGAAACAGGAACATGACCAGAATCACCAGCGCAACGGTTAAGCCAAAAGTCAGTTGCACATCAAAAATGGCATCCCGGATCGATTGAGAGCGATCAAGATAAAAAGCCAATTGCACCGAAGCAGGTAATTGCGCACTTATTTTCGGTAAGGCGGTTTTGACAGCATTGACAGCAGCTACGACATTCGCTCCAGGCTGTGCATAAACAAGCAAGCCGATGGATGGTTGGCCATTTGTCCAGCTCGCAGTCTTGACCGATTCCACACTATTTTCCACCGTGGCCACTTCTGATAATTTAACCGGATGACCGTTGGGCGTAGTCGCAACAATCAACTCTGCAAAGGCATCCGCGTTATCAAGCTGGCGATTAGCCTGAACGATCAAGGTCTGACGAGGCCCATCCAGTGTACCCACAGGCGAATTGTCATTGGCACGCGCCAATGCATCTGCGATATCATCCACCGTTAAGTTGCGCGCGGCCAGTGCCAGTGGATTGACCTGCACGCGTACGGCATACTTTTTCTGACCATTGGGTCGTATTTCACCGATGCCCGGCAGCGTAGACAAAGCCGGTACAATCAGCTTATCAGCGAAATTATTCAGCTCCGGTAATGGCATCGTTTCTGATGTCAGCGAAAGGATGGTAACCGGCGTATCGGCTGGATTGACTTTGCGATAGGAAGGCATCGTGGTCATTTCCACCGGCAGCGATTGCTGCGCCCGCAACAATGCCGCCTGCACATCGACTGCTGCACCGTCCATATCACGATCCTGATTAAACTCCAGCGTGACCACGGTAGTCCCTTGCGTACTGGTTGAGCTGATGACTGATAAACCCGCAATCGCTAAAAACTGGCGCTCAAGAGGAGTAGCCACAGCTGAGGCCATCGTATCCGGACTTGCCCCTGGTAACACCGCATTGACGGTAATGGTAGGGGTATCAAAACGGGGTAATGCTGCAATAGGAACACCGCTATAAGACAAAATACCCGCAATGACGGCTGTCAATGACAACAATATTGTCATTATCGGACGGCGTATACATAATTCGGCCAGATTCATTGCTTATTTAGAGCGAGGGAAGGAGTGAAAGGGATGGAGTATTGTTATTGCCAGAATCCGATCTCAACCCACTCTGATCAGAATCAGACACTTGCCCGCAAGTTCTGCTCGCGTTTACCGTAGTGCCGGCACGGAGATGCTGGGCTCCTTCAATCACGACACACCTATCCGCTTCTATTCCTTCTACTACCGCAATCCCCTCCTGGATCAACTTGACATCAACTCCTTGGGGTATTGCTTTATTATCTTCTCCCACGACAAAAACAAATTGACCGCTGGGTCCGGTTTGTAGCGCCTGAGTGGGAACGATTAATACCTTAGGCAATATACTGGCGATCAATGTCACATTAGCAAACATGCCAGGCCAGAACTTTCCGTCTGCATTAGCGAATTCCGCTTTTACTTGGATCGTGCCACTGGCCTTATCGACTGCACTATCAACAAATACGATGCGTCCCTCTCGCTCCTGTTTGTCAGAAAGGTTAAGCCGGGCGCTGACTCTCGCTTCTCCTTTGGCAAGCGCTTGTTTCAGAGTGGTTAATTCACGCTCAGGCAGCTCAAAACTGACATAAATAGGGTCAATCTGTGTAATGCTTACCAGCAGAGAAGCTTCCGGTCGGACCAGACTGCCGGGATAAACCTGGATGGCACCTGTCCGACCTGCAATCGGCGCCACTATCTCTCCATAACCACGGGTAACACGGTCTGCCTGCACGGCAGCCTCATCAAATTTCAGTTGATTCTGCAACAACTCAACCTGGTTTTCTGCAACATCCAGTGCTGCCTGAGAAATAAAATTTTTGTGAAACAATTCCTGTTGGCGATGGAGCTGACGCATTGCATTATGCAATTCGACTCTTGTCTTGGCGAGCTGCGCAGCGGATTTAGCGAGATTGGCTTCCTCGGCACGTGTATCAAGGGTAAACAATCGTTCGCCCTTAGCCACAAACTGGCCTTCCTTGATATGAACTGTTTTGATCGCGGCTGCGACCTGCGGCCGTACCTCAACTATTTGTATAGGCGATACGGTACCTTTAGTCTTAAATTTAACCGGCACATCCCGTTGCGAAGTCAGGGTTGCTACGACTGGAACCGGCATGACACTTACTTCATTTTTTGGGATGCGATTGGCAGCTGAATCATGAGTTCGCAAAAACCAAAAACCCGCTGCCAGTACAATGAGCAAAAAACTGATGAAAGCCATCCTCGAATAGCCTTTGCCAGCGGCCGAATCCTTCTGGGAAATTGCTGCTGCCGATACCTTATTTGTCATTACTCTATTAAAAATGATCTGAATATAGAACCATATCCTTTCAATGGATTATTCTACCGCTGGCCATTCGTATTTGCCGCGAGCAGCGAGTAGATAAGGCTTCATCATGAGTCACGAGCACCAGCGTGGTTCCTCGTTCCCGATTTAACTCAAACATCAGTTCGATGATTTGAGCACCCGTTGCAGAATCGAGGTTACCCGTTGGCTCATCGGCAAATAACATTTTCGGCTGAGTTACGAAAGCACGAGCAATTGCAACACGTTGTTGTTCACCACCCGAAAGCTGCCGCGGATAATGTTTAAGCCGCATTCCCAGTCCCACCCGCTCAAGCAATGCCTGTGCTGCTCGCCTCGCATCATTTATGCCGGCGAGCTCCAATGGCAACATTACATTCTCGATAGCGGTCAACGCAGGCAGTAATTGAAATGACTGAAACATAAAACCAAGCAATCTACTGCGTAAAGCCGCCCGTTCATCCTCATCCAGCAGAAAAATATCCTCACCATCCAGATAAACATGGCCACTGGTCGGAACATCCAGGCCGGCCAATAGTCCAAGTAAGGTAGATTTTCCCGAACCAGAAGCACCCACTATAGCGATCGATTCGCCTGCATTTACTTCCAGGGAGATATCCTGCAAAATCGTTAGTCGATTATCGCCGGTATCGACTTGTTTAGTAAGGGAGTCTGTTCGCACGATAGGATGTGCCATTTGTTTAGCACGATTATTCAACATGAAAAATTTTTTAATCATTCTTTTTTTTCTATTCCCTATTACGTCTTATGCCGTAGCTAACCCAGCTAATGGCATCACTGTCATGATATTTGGAGATAGCTTATCAACCGGCTATGGTTTGCCAGCAGAAGTTGGATGGGTTAATCTGCTCAAACAGCGAATGCAGGCGCTCTCCCCTCATTATCAAGTCATCAATGTCAGTATCAGCGGTGAAACAACGCTGGGGGGACGTCATCGTATTGAGCAAGCACTCAAAACGCATCAACCGGACATCGTCATCATTGAATTAGGTGGTAATGATGGTTTACGCGGCGCATCCATTCAATCTATCCATGATAATCTAGGGGCCATCATTCAAGTTTGTCAGCGAAATAATGTGATGCCTTTACTCGCTGGCATGCAACTACCGCCCAATTATGGCACAGCCTACACCCAAAAGTTCCGCAATATTTATCCCCAACTTGCTGAGCGCTATCAATTAAAGCTGATTCCTTTTCTGCTGGACGGATTTGGGGATAAGCGCGAGTTTTTTCAAGCGGATGGCATTCATCCGGACGTAGCTGCCCAAAAGTTGATTACAGAAAATGTATGGGAAGTGTTATACCCGATGCTGGAATCAAACTACTCTACTGTGCAGAAAAGCATACAATTCGAACCCGCATTTGATAACTAATTTGATAAGAAAAAACAGGATGTCCGTAGATTGTTCACAAGCTGTGAAGGAAACAAAGCAAGCGCCCCAAGCGCGAGGTGGGCGAAATGCAGCTCCATGAGAAAACTCGTAAGCTCGTTTTTACGGCCCGGTAACAGGAGTCTCCTCATCCAATCTTTGCAGAAAAGCTGTCAGATCATTGGGTAATGGCGCTTCGAGGCCAATATATTCCCCGGTTGCTGGATGTGTCATCTTCAAACTAGCCGCATGCAGAAACATGCGTTTTAAGGCAAGCCTTTGCTTCCCTTTCATCAGTTTTTTATTCAACTCAAAATCGCCATATTTATCATCCCCTACAATCGGAAAACCTAGGTGTGCCAAATGGACCCGGATTTGATGGGTACGGCCGGTTTTTAATTCTGCCTCGAGCAAGCTGAAGTTTTGCCAATTTTTTTTCAAAGTAAACACGGTATGAGCTGGCAATTCTTTTTTTTCCTCATTCTTCCCTGACATCACCATGACACGCCGCTCACCGTCAGCGGTAACAAATTTATTAAGTGATAATTTCACACTTTGTTTAGCATTGCACCATCTTCCCTTGACCATTACCGAATAACGTTTTTGGACGATTCCCTCTCGAATCTGTCGATGTGCCTCGACCAATGCGCTGCGTTTCTTGGCAAGCAGCAGAACGCCAGAGGTTTCCCGATCCAGGCGATGTACCAGTTCCAGGAATTTCCAGTCAGGATGATGAGCGCGTAACTGTTCGATTACACCATAACTGATGCCACTGCCACCATGCACTGCGATACCGGAGGGTTTATTAATAGCCAACAGCCATTCATCTTCAAACAACACTTCGAAAGCAGCAAGCGGAGGTTTTATTATTTTTTGAGCACTTTGGAATGTTCTGATGGGCGGAATACGCACCTTATCATTCTGCTGCAAGCGATAATCTGCATTGATTCGCTTACTGTTGACACGTACCTGGCCGCTGCGCAGGAGTTGATAAATGTGACTCTTGGGCACCCTTTTAAAACGCTTGAAGAAAAAATTATCAATACGTTGCCCATCGGCTTCTTCATTGATATTTTCTACAATGACCATATCTGGCATAATATTTTTGTTTAACGTATTAATTTTACCTATACTCTTCATTTGGAATTCACAAATTTACCCATATACTACATAAATCATGTACTAATTACATGATGAGCATAATGACACCGGGTAATGGTTAACTCACTCGATAGGTTTAAAGTTTTGAAGTGTTGAAGAAAATCAGCACTGATTTGGTTAATGTCGCTCACCACCTAAAGTAGCGATAGTAATTGATTTGCGCGCTCAAAGCACATATGAATTTAGTTTCCGGTTTCGTAGTACCCGTCGACGGGATAGACTTTGTCGAAACCTTGTATAACTTGATTTCAATCCTGTTTCCACAATTTACAGGAACCAAGCTACACGCTAGAAATTGGCCAATCTTCACGGAAGGGAAAATTAAAGAAGGTCTGAATAAGAGAAAGAGTGTTGGAAGCACCCAGAGCATGAGCTCCCATATAACAAGCCAGGCAAATCTTGGCGTGGCTCCCTGTCATCGAGAAGAACTCAATGGGTCAAGCTCCGCGATACTGCGATGTACCACTATAACCCTCCATACCGTCCTTTCCTAATACCATGATCCAATTACTGAACAATAAATTCTATTATGCGTAAACGATAGGAAGCTATGCTGCCTGATATGCAGCAATCTGCCCGTGAATTGAGCGCGGGAGGCATAAAATGAAACGCATGTTATTCAATGCGACACAGCCAGAAGAGTTGCGTGTCGCAATTGTAGATGGACAAAAACTGATTGATCTCGATATTGAGACAATTGGTAAAGAACAACGTAAAGGCAATATTTATAAAGGAGTGATTACCCGCTTAGAACCAGGATTAGAAGCCGCCTTTGTTGATTATGGTGGAGACCGCCATGGTTTTTTGCCTTATAAGGAAATCTCCCCCACCTGCTTCGGTGAGAGCCCTGATTTACCGGGTCATCGTATTCCAAGCTTACTCCGAGAAGGTCAGGAGTTGATCGTTCAAGTTGATAAGGATGAGCGTGGCACGAAAGGTGCTGCATTAACCACTTATATTTCCCTGGCAGGGCGTTATCTCGTGCTGATGCCCAATAATCCGCATAGTGGAGGGATATCCCGTCGCATCACCGCAGAAGAGAGAACTGAGCTGCGGGATGTCATCTCGCACCTGCAGATCGCGCCTGGGATGAGCATTATTGCGCGTACTGCAGGCATTGGTCGCAATGAAGAAGAGTTACAGTGGGATTTAAATTATTTGACCCAGCTTTGGTACGCCATTGAAGAAGCTGCTAAGAATCAAAGCGGTATCTTTCTGATTTATCAGGAAAGCAGTCTCGTTATTCGTGCCATTCGTGATTATTTTCATCACGAAATCGGTGAAATTCTGATCGACAATTCTGAAATTTATGAACAAGCGTGCCAATTCATGGCTCACGTCATGCCAGATAATGTCGATCGTCTCAAACTGTATCAGGATGATATCCCCTTATTCTCTCGCTTCCAGATTGAACACCAGATAGAAACGGCTTACTCCCGGCAGGTATCCCTGCCTTCAGGCGGAGCTATCGTCATTGATCACACAGAAGCGCTCGTATCTATCGATGTCAATTCAGCACGAGCCATTCGAGGTGCTGACATCGAAAGCACCGCACTTAATACCAATCTGGAAGCTGCAGACGAAGTTGCCCGGCAGCTGCGTTTACGCGACTTAGGGGGATTGGTGGTCATTGATTTTATTGACATGGAGGTCGCCCGTAACCAGCGGGAGGTGGAATCACGTCTGCATGAAGCGCTGCATCATGATCGTGCACGTGTCCAGGTCGGAAAAATCTCACGCTTTGGATTATTGGAGCTATCACGCCAGCGCCTACGTCCATCGCTTGGAGAAAGCAACTATATCACCTGCCCACGTTGCCATGGCACGGGACATATCCGTGGTACTGATTCATCCGCTCTGCATATTCTCAGAATTATTCAGGAAGAAGCGATGAAAGAGCATACCAGTGCGCTGCATGTGCAGCTTCCTGTCGATGTGGCTACTTTTCTGTTAAATGAAAAACGTTCTGATATCCATAATATCGAAGCACGCCTGAAAGTTAATATTATCCTCATTCCGAATATCTATTTGGAAACGCCCAATTATAAAATTACTCGGCTACGCCAGGAGGACATGAAATCAACTGAAATGCAAGCCAGTTATGAGATGGTAGAGAAAGTTGCAGAGGAAATTATCTTGCCGACAGCGCAGGAAGCCAAGCCAACACGTCCACAGGCCGCAGTAAAAGGAATTACACCCACGCAACCTGCGCCAGGACGTGAAGAAAAAACTCGCGAACAAGCCTCATTCTTGGATAAATTCTTTGGCTGGTTCAAACCAACCAGCCAGGAGCATGCGCCAGAAGAATCTGCTCCACCCAGCCATAAAGAGAAATCACAGCGTCACGAACGAGGTCGGGGACGTCGGGATCGTGGTCGTGGTGGCCGCAGTAAAGAACTCCTTACTCATGAACAACGCAAGCATCATGATCTACATGAGCCTCTGCAAGAATTGCCCCAAGAGTCTGCGGGCATCCTGCTAGAAGAGCAGATTGTTTCTGAGCCCCATGAAAGAACCGTACAGAGAAGTCGTGATAGCCAGCTTGCGCGAAGAAAACAAGCTCATCCGCCGCGTGAAGAAAAAGTACATACAGAGGTAGAAGTAACGACCGAAGAAGGCATCTCGCCAGTTGAGGCATTACCTGAGCAAACTGAAGAACGTGAAGAGCGTGGTCGTTCACGCCGCCGTCGTGGAGGGCGGCAGCGTGAGCGCTCTGAGCGATCACGTCTGCATAAAGTAGCTGATACTGAGGAAGCCGCTTCCTTGGAAGAAACTCAGCCTGAAAATCAGTCTGAAAGCTACTTAAATGATCACGCATCAGCGCCCAAACTCATTACTTTTAAGGCAGAAAGTGTCCTCACTGAAATGAGTGAAACCAGCGAGAAATCTGAATCAGCTGATTATTCTCCTGATCTGCCAGTAACCGCACCGCCTGTTCCTGTTCCACAATTTAACTTGCCATTCGAGCACATCTCGACGCCAGCAGAACAGGAATTATCTGCTTCCCCACCCAGCTTGCCTCAATCAGCGGAGCCGGCTGAGCCATGTCCGACTTTCGAATTCCCGGATTTATCCAAAAGTGGCTTAATCATGATTGAGACCGCCCCTGATAAAATTTCTGAAGCAATGGAAGATCTGACTTCCCCCAAGAGACAACGACGTAAGCCAGCAGCCGTAAAAATGATTGAATCTGAGCCATTAATTCAGGTAGAGACAAAAGATTAATTCTATGAATAAAAAAATAGGGCTGTAATTACTTAATTTAAAAAGATAACGATATGAGCGATTTTCCCGAATATGATGAAATCCATGTCATTTCAGACATTCACATGGGTGGCAATAAGGTAGATTTTCAAATTTTGCGTGAAACCGAGCGTCTCGCCAACTATATCGGTTGGGTCGGACAGCAACGGCCTGGCGGACGCGTGGCATTGATATTGAATGGCGATATCATCGATACACTGGCAGAAGACATTCATGGCTATGTAGCCACGGATGAAGCCATTGCCACCGTACAGCGAATCATAAAAGACGTCTCTTTTTCCAATATCTGGGAAGCTTTGGCTGATTTTGTCAAATTGGAAGGACGCACCCTGATCATCATCATTGGCAACCACGATATTGAATTATCTTTTCCTGTGGTACAACGCCTGATTATCACGTATCTGGCAGGAGCCGATCAAACAGCGCGCGCGCGCATTGAATTTTGTACAACCGGCGCAGGCTACACCTGCGCGGTTGGAAATGCACGCATCTATTGTACTCACGGGAATGAAGTCGATGCGTGGAATTACAACCGTTATGAAGATCTCGCAAAAGTAGGGCGACGCTTGAATGTGGGCCGTTCACTTAGTCCCAGCGAATGGTACCCCAATGCCGGTACGCGCATGGTTAAAGATATCATGAATGACGTGAAGCGCAAGTTTGCCTGGATCGATCTGCTTAAACCAGAAACATCTGCCGCCGTCGGTACCTTATTGGTACTTGACCCGTCACAAGCAAGTAAAATCAATAAACTGCTACCGATTGTGGGTGAAAAGGTAGGAGGACAAAAGCAAATTGATCAACGGCTTTCCGCTGAAGGCTTTCACCAGCCCAGTCAGGGCACTGCCATCCCATTTACCGCTGACCGTTTATTAGGACCCAACCTTAAAGCTGGCTTATTAGGCGCTACCGCAACTGACACCCGTAGCGCTGATGACATGTTGCTTGCTGCGGAAAAGAGCTTTCGTACTGGTGCACAGACTGTCTTAGCCGCTAACAGCACCTTAGGCACACCACAACTCATCTGGGATAGTTTAACGGGTTGGATGAGGGGTGTCGGTAAAGATGAAGCACTGCGTCGTGCGCTTAAAGACTGGTTGGCAGATGACAAAACGTTTGATATCTCCGATCAGGATGATACTTACAAACAAGTGACGGCCGCGGTCGGATCATCCATTGACTTTATTATTACCGGTCACACGCATCTTGAACGTGCCATTAACATGGGAGGCGGACGTTATTATTTCAATAGTGGCACCTGGATTCGCTTGTTACAGTTTACCGAAGCGATGTTAAAAGACACGGCTTCCTTCAAACCAGTATACGATGTACTCATCAATGGAAAAATGGAAGCGATTGATCAGGCAAGATTTGATAATCAGCCATTTGTGATGGACCAGACCAGCGCTATATCGATTAAAAAAGAAAGCGGCAAAGTAGTTGGGAGGTTGACCCATGTTGTGGGTGACGGCTCAGGCCTACCTCTTGAGATAAAAAAATTCCCGGAGCAATGATATGAGCACTCTTCCCAGCAAAGCCATCCAAAAAGTTAAACTTGAATTTCTCAGACCAGGACCCTCGCACAATCAGTTGCTCTCCCCCCTTACGCCCTATATTGCGTTATGTGGGGAAGAAGGGCCAGTGACGGTGCAAATGCCATTTGAGCACCGACAATTATTAATGCGCTTGCGCAGGTTACGTTATGAATCCGATAAGGACCCCGCCAATGATGAGCAACGCCAGGCTGAAGTTCGTGATTTAGGTGAAGCGATTGGGAGAGTGCTCGGTCAGATTCCAGCGCTGCTTTCCGAATTGGGTAATGCCGCAGTGGAAGCCGGAAAACTGGTTCATCTGCGCCTTTCCTTATCTGCGTTTGAGCTTGGCCTGGTTCCATTTGAGCTTGCTGTCGGCGTGGATGGATTCCCAGGTTCTGGCTCCCCGTTATTCCTACAAACACGTGCACCGATTTCAATCACACGGGAAATCCGCCGCGGGCGGCCTCTTCCAATTAATTGGAACCGGCCACCCCGTATCCTCTTTGCTTTTGCAGAACCCGATGGACTTTATGTTCCCGCTCAATCTCATTTACAAGCCCTACGTTCAGCTATCGAACCGTGGGTGAAAATCAGAAACCCAGGGAGGGATAAGGAACGCGTAGAGGATGTTAAAAATATTTTGACTGTCCTGCCTAATGCGACCTTGAAACAGATCCGTGAAGCATGTGCCCAAGCTGAGTATACTCATGTACATATTCTGGCACATGGTGCACCCTTGGAAAATTCCGGTAATAAACGCTACGGCGTAGCGTTATGTAGCGATTTTGATTCAAGCAAAGATATCATTGATGGCGAAAGGCTTGCCATTGCGCTGACAGCGCGTGATTCATCGGGAAATACAAAATTCTGCCCGACACTCGTTACGCTCGCAACCTGTGATTCAGGCAATATCGAATCGATGCTTACCCCTGGCGGCAGTATCGCACATGAACTGCATGCTGCAGGTATTCCCTGGGTGATTGCATCACAGTTCCCGCTATGGATGAGTGCTTCGGCAATTGCTGCCGAAGTACTTTATCAACGGCTACTGGATGGCAACGACCCGCGCTGGGTCATCTATGAATTACGTCAGCGCTTACGCACCGATGCAGCAGGCACTCATGATTGGGCTAGTATCGTCGCTTACGCCACCGTACCATTAAATTTTGAAGACCAGGTCGATGCCTTCCGCGACCAACAAATCAGAAGACGACTGGAAGTCAAATTCGACCGCATCGATGAATTGGTAGGGGCTAATATCGAGATTGAACAAACCCAGCAAACGTTCAATTCCGCTGAACTTGAAGAAGAAATCGGTTTCTTGTGCAAGTCTATTCGTAACGAACTCAAGGCATGGCGTGAGGCGCCTGAAGCAATGGCATCTTTCGAAATCAAAGCCGAACGTCTCGGCATGAGTGCAGCCAGTGAGAAACGTATTGGCATCGCCTATTCATTACTTGCGAGTAACCATGCGGTTGATCCCAGCAAAATTCCGAAGTGGGCAAAGGAAAGCAAAAAAGCCTATGAAGCTTCGCAAGCATGCTATCGTGAAGCCTTGGAATTTGAGCCGCATAATTATTGGGTGATGACGCAATATCTTTCCATTACAGCCATACCTGCCTTAACCAGTAGCGCAGCTTTTAGATCCTTACCAGAAAATTATGGCCAATGGTGGATCGCAGCTCGCCAAATTGTCGAGTGGGAGTCGAATAAGGCTAGCGGAGATGATCGCGCGTACACCTTAGCAACCCTGGCCGAGCTCGCTCTGCTCGGGGTAGCCTATGGTGGACCATATTTCAGTGATCAGCACGCAAAAGAGGAGATTATTCGTTATTGCAGTGAAATGCGGGCACAGCTTGATCCTGATGAATTCCCGCTCCTGTCAACACAACGCCAATTCAGGCGTTATATAAAGTATTGGGATAGAGAGGAATGGAGAGGCCTGGCTTATGTTGCCTTAGAGGCGTTAGGGGGTAGATTGTCAGAAGAATCTCTGGAAGATTGATGAGTAATCAACCCTGGTATCGCGTCGGCGCCATTACCTTAACGTAGCAAAGCAGTATCTCTTCCAGAAACAATTTGGCGTTGAGAGGATGGCGCGCTAATTGCTGGCTCATGATCAAATTGCGCCAGAAGCTGGCAAGCAGCTTGGGATCTGCAGTTGAGGCCAATTTTCTTATAGTGGTTTCTTGATGGACATGGTAGCGAATTTTTCCTGTGGTACAAACACATATCAGGTCATAGCACCACTTTTGTAACCAACTGACAATCTCGGGTAAATCCAGTTTATGCAGACTGTTGGCCAGAGAAATAGGGTCAAAGCTGGCTGGCATGCTGATTTTCCGGATAAAATCTGTATGCTGGTTAAAATAATCTTGATGGCTGAATGCCGCAGCCTGCAAAGGTGAAGCACCTGACAGAGCCAGACAGATATCGGCATGTTCTACTCCCTGCTGTGTCAACCACTTGCGCGCAGTGGCCGCATCAGGTAGGGGCAGCGTAATATGCTGGCAACGACTACGAATGGTTGGCAGCAGATCTTGCGCACGATGCGCCACCAGAATGAAAAGAATATGGGATGGAGGTTCTTCAAGTTTCTTCAATAAGGCATTGGCTGCCGCTACATTCATGGCTTCTGCTGGATGAATCAGAATTACCTTGAGCCCATCCTGATGACCGGAAAGATAAACGAAATCGTTCAGCGCTCGCACTTGCTCGATAGTAATCTGTTGGCTGGGCTTTTTCCCTGATTTGGTGTGGTCTGCCTCTTGCCTGTCTATGCCACTGCTTGCGGAGCCCGCTTCGCCAGATGATTCAATAAGTGCTTCTGGTGTCATTAAATAAAAATTTGGATGGGTTTCCTGCTCAAACCATTTGCAGCTTGCACATACGCCGCAGGCAACCTGCTCCACCGTTATCTGCGCACACAATAATGATTTGGCAAGGCTTCGTGCAAAGCCTAGTTTGCCTATTCCCTTTCTGCCTTTCAGCAGCAAGGCATGTGTCTTCAAAGCCACCGAGCCTCTCACTTGTTGCCAGATGGTATATTGCCAGGGATAAAGTTCATTCATTTAACAATGCTTGCTGGATGATAGCTTCCAAGGCGATTGTCACCTCATGCAGCGGTTGGCTTGCATCGACCAAGCAGATTCTTTCGGTAAATTGCTGCGCTCGCTGTAGATAAGTTGCGCGCACCTGGAGAAAAAATTCATCCTGTTCTCTCTCGAACCGATCGGTTATTTTGGCCGATTGTACACGCTGTCTAGCCATTTCTACCGGTACATCGAAATATAATGTAAGATCAGGCTGGAACACGCCCTGTACCCACTGTTCCAGTATGTGTAACTTATCGAATGGCACTCCCCTGCCCCCTCCCTGATAAGCAAAACTCGCATCGGTGAAGCGATCCGAAATGACCCACTCCCCTCTATGGAGCGAGGGCAGAATGACTTTATCCAGATGCTCCCGCCGTGCTGCAAACATCAGCAATGCTTCCGTTTCCGCATGCATGTGCTGACCAGGATCGAGCAGCAAGGTGCGCAATTGCTCACCCAGTAAGGTGCCACCTGGCTCACGTGTTGTTACGACATCGATTCCTTTATCTTCTAAAAAATTTTCCAGCCAGGCCAAATGAGTGCTCTTGCCTGCGCCATCAAGGCCTTCTAAAGTAATGAATTTCCCCCGCTGCATAAGGTAGCCTGCTCATCTCTAAATATTCAATAAATAAAATCCAACCCGATCTGCTTTGCCTTATTATATCTGTTCAATAACTTAAATTCTGTCATCAGAATAAAACAGCATATGCAAATCAATTCTGCCGGTTATCTCGATAACGTGCGTTTCATTCCTTCACCGAACTGTGATGAACGCCCGACTGAATGTGCTATCAGTTTATTGGTGATTCATAACATCAGCCTGCCACCGGATGAATTTGGCGGAAATGGTGTAATCGAGTTATTTACTAACCAGCTTGATCCGCAAGCGCATCCTTATTTTGAATCATTGCATCATCTCCGGGTCTCCAGCCACTTTTTCATTCGCCGTGATGGGGAAATCATCCAATTTGTTCCGTGCAGGCTGCGCGCCTGGCATGCGGGAGTGTCCTGCTGGCAAGGCAAGGAGCGCTGTAATGACTTCTCCATCGGGGTTGAACTGGAAGGAAGTGATGCCCTACCCTTTGAACCTATTCAGTACGATCAGCTCATTACGCTCACGGTCTCTTTGCTCAAGGCCTACCCCATTACCGATATTGCAGGGCATGCTGATATTGCCCCCATGCGTAAAACCGACCCAGGTCCTTATTTTGATTGGGGGCATTATCGCCAGGGATGTTCTAGCGATGGTATTCACCAGCACGTTCAGGTTGGTAGGTGACTTCTACGATACGAACGCGCAATACGCCACCGCCAGGTTTTGGCCATTCGATTTCATCTCCTTGAGAAAGACCCAGCAGCGCACTGCCGACTGGCGCAAGAATTGAAATCTTGCTGCCGCTGGCGTCAATGTCTCTAGGATAGACCAGTGTTAATTCAAATTCTTCAGATGAAGATTCAACTTTAAACCTTACTGTAGAATTCATAGTCACCACAGTAGGTGGCACATCCATCGGATCAACGACTTCCGCTCGCATCAATTCAGCCTCTAGTTCATCCTTACCCGGGAAAGCATTGCTGGGTAATGAATCAATAAGCCTCTCCAATCTCTCCGCATCAAGCGTTGAAATAATAATTTTTGGTCTGGTTTTCATTTTTACCCTCTTGGCTTTTGATTAATACAGCTTATCCGCATTATGAAAGAAGATCTCATTCCGTTTCTCAATCATACCTAACTTTGTCGGCTTTCCCTTGTCGCTTTATTCAGCCCGGGCTCACCTTTGTGTTATATTTGATTTGAAAGGAAATAGCAAGCAGACAGGGGAAACGCACATCATGCGTCATGCCCCTATCGAGACTACAACAGATTGATTGATTAACCGGCGTTTTTTCCAACCCCGGTTTTATCTAAACCTTATTATCACATATGCTCAATACGATAATTGGCAATTAGTCTAAATTCACTGCCTGGTTGTATTGTAATGATATCCGTGGCGGCATTGGTCGTTTCCACGCACAACATACGCAGATAATCGTCATCTTGCAAATCAGCCATCTCTGCCGAAATTCTGGCCCATGGGTTCCACACTACAGCCGTTTGACTGCCTTGAGACGCGATATAAATCCGACGCTTCAGAGCAGGATCATGCACGATGATATCGTCTAAGACATCCAGGTAAATGCGATCCACTTCCGAGCTGATGGTCACAGCACCTGATTGCATTTTTTGCTGTCCCTCATCGGCCTTGTCGAGGTACTGCCTGCCCTCCAATCCTGAAACACGGGCTTGATGAATATTACCTACACTGAAATAGGTGTGGAAGGCTTGCGTAATCGAGATGGCCTGATCTCCAGTGTTGCGTGTCACTAGTGCTAGATTAAGCGTTTCTCCGACTATCATTTCCAGCCTCAAAATAAAGGCATGTGGCCAGATAGTCTGCGTCTCCGGTGTATCTGTCAATCCTAATACCACTTGAGTATCACCATTAGCCGTCACACTCGTTTCAATCACATCCCACATGCGGTTACGCACAAAACCATGCGCCGCACGGTCTTTTCCTTCTGGATCAGGGCCAAACCAAGGCCAGCAAATCGGTACGCCCCCTTTAATGGCTTTTCCTGCCTGATAATAAGCCTTCTGGCTGAGAAACATCAAATCATCTGTTTTACCAGCCGGCTGAAAAGAAAGCACCTGACCGGCGTAGACTGAAATCAGTGCACTGGCCTTAGCGTTTTTTACTCGAATGAATGGAAAGCCACCCTGTCCTTCAAAAAATTCAACCTGCCCAGCAATGCCATGATCTCTATTTAATTGTGCAATACCCATTTTTTACCTTATTTTTTGTCGCAATAAGTTTGGAATGATAAACTCAAACCCCAACTTCATAAACTGCTATTAGTAAATCATCCCGCTTACTTTTAAGGATATGCCATGACTCACACTTTATTCAACTCACTGCAATCGCTACCACTCCCTGATGGCAAAACCGCTCAATTTTACTCTTTATCAGCATTGGAAGAAGCCGGTCTTGGTAAGGTATCGCGACTTCCTGTTTCTATCCGCATTGTGCTGGAGTCGGTGCTGCGTAATTACGATGATAAAAAAGTCACTGAAACGCATGTTCGACAGCTGGCTGGGTGGCAGCCGAATACCGTTCGTACGCAGGAAATTCCGTTTGTAGTTGCGCGTATTGTGTTACAGGATTTTACGGGTGTGCCGCTTCTGGTCGATCTGGCGGCCATGCGCAGCGCGGCAGAAAGGCTAGGGAAAGATCCCAAACGTATTGAACCGCTGGTACCGGTTGATCTGGTAGTCGACCACTCCGTTCAGGTCGATTACTATGGCGATAAAAATGCGCTCGCACGCAACATGGAAATGGAGTTTGCTCGCAATAAAGAACGCTATCAGTTTATTAAATGGGGGATGCAAGCGTTTGATACTTTCAAAGTTGTCCCGCCTGGCATTGGTATCGTGCATCAGGTCAACCTGGAATATCTGGCACGCGGCGTGCATCAGAAGAATGGCCTGGTTTATCCAGATACGCTGGTCGGTACCGACTCGCACACCACCATGATTAATAGTATCGGGGTAGTAGGCTGGGGTGTAGGCGGGATCGAAGCAGAAGCAGGCATGTTAGGGCAACCGGTTTACTTTCTCACCCCGGATGTCGTCGGTGTCAATCTAATTGGCCAGCTACGTGAAGGCGTCACTGCAACAGATCTGGTTTTGGCCGTCACTGAAATGCTGCGTAAAGCAAAAGTAGTCGGCAAATTTGTAGAATTCTTTGGTGAAGGTACCGCATCATTAAGCTTACCTGATCGTGCCACTATCGCTAACATGGCGCCCGAATATGGTGCCACGATGGGCTTTTTCCCAGTTGATGACGCCACTCTTCAATACTTTAGATATACTGGCCGCACAAATGAAGAAATCGATGCGTTTGAAACCTATTTCAAGGCACAAGGGCTATTTGGCATGCCGAATAAAGGAGATATTGACTACAGTCAGGAATTGCAACTGGATTTGAATTCAATTATACCTTCGC
This sequence comes from Nitrosomonas sp. Nm34, assembly GCF_900113925.1. Taxonomy (GTDB): domain Bacteria; phylum Pseudomonadota; class Gammaproteobacteria; order Burkholderiales; family Nitrosomonadaceae; genus Nitrosomonas. The sequence continues at coordinate 90,249 of NZ_FORD01000005.1, read as the reverse complement.
TCGCCGGACCAAAACGCCCGCAGGATCGTATTGCAATTGGCAATCTTAAATCAACTTTTACTGAGCTTTTCAGTAAACCCATGGCTGACAACGGTTATGGTAAGCCAGCGGAAGATTTGACTCGCCCCTATCCCACCCGCGATGCAGCCTACCCGAATAATGTAGTATGCGTCACTAGTCCGATGAATCAGGATGAAATCACTCTTCCGCCTGGCTCTGAGAGAAATGTGTCTGAACTGGTCAATAATCGCCCCACTCAGAATCCTGTCAAAATCAACGGCAAGGTAGATCACCCTGTGGAACTGCACCATGGCGACGTCCTGATCGCTGCGATCACATCCTGTACCAACACCTCCAATCCTACGGTACTGATCGCTGCTGGGCTACTGGCAAAAAAAGCGGTTGAGAAAGGTCTGAGTGTCAAGCGCCATATCAAGACTTCACTTGCCCCCGGTTCGCGTGTGGTCACAGAATATTTGACCGCTGCCGGCTTATTGCCCTATCTGGAGCAGCTTGGCTTCAGTCTGGCGGGTTACGGCTGTACCACTTGTATCGGTAACTCGGGGCCGCTGCCCGAGATTGTTGAAGAATGCGTCGTCAAGGAAGACCTCGTATGCTCAGCAGTCCTGTCCGGCAACCGAAATTTCGAGGCAAGGATTCATGCCAATATCCGTGCGAATTTTCTGGCTTCACCCCCTCTGGTAGTGGCTTATGCTATCGCCGGCACGGTATTGAAAGATCTCGATACTGAACCGCTAGGTGTAGGAGAGGACAATCAGCCTGTGTGGCTGCGCGATATCTGGCCAAGCAGTGCAGAAATCGCCTCTCTCATGAAATTCGCTACCCAGGCCGACACTTTCCGTCAACTGTATAGTGATTTCACCAAAGATATCCCCCTTTGGAATAATATTACCTCGGTCACTGGCAAGCTTTATAACTGGCCAGGCTCCACCTATATCGCCGAGCCACCTTTCTTTCAGGATTTTTCACTGCAACCAGCACTTAACAACCAGTCTGGAGGCATCATGGGTGCGCGAGCATTAGCGATCTTTGGCGATTCCGTTACCACTGATCACATCAGCCCGGCCGGCGCTATCAAGGAAACCTCACCGGCAGGTCAATATCTGCTCACCCATGATGTGACTCAAACAGACTTCAATAGTTACGGTTCTCGCCGCGGTAACCATCATGTCATGATGCGCGGCACTTTCGCCAATGTGCGCATTAAAAACCTGATGGTTCCTGGCAGTGAAGGTGGGATAACATTATTCCGTGACAGCAATACTCCTGATGGTGAACAAATGCCCATCTACGATGCTGCTATGCGATATATCGCTCAAAATGTGCCTACCGTAGTGTTTGCCGGTAAGGAGTATGGCACGGGATCAAGCCGTGATTGGGCAGCTAAGGGTACGCAGCTGTTGGGGGTCAAAGCTGTCATTGCGGAAAGCTATGAACGTATCCATCGGAGCAATCTGGTCGGCATGGGGGTGCTGCCTTTACAATTCATGGGCAATCATACTGCCTCCTCCCTTGGCATCAAAGGTGACGAACAATTCGATATTGTTGGCATCGACACCATTCAACCCCAGCAAGAAGTTACGCTTGTTATCCATTCCAGAAATGGCAGTCAGCACCGCATCCCGTTGCTCTGCCGCATTGATACCGCTATTGAAGTCGACTATTACCGGCATGGCGGCATCTTGCCTTATGTGCTCAGGAAGTTACTGGTGAGTTAGAAAACTTTAATGCGCGCTGGAGGATATCCTCCAGCTTGTCTGAGCTAACAAGATTATGTACCACAACTGACTTAAAGGTATTTAATTGCTACCAGCATCTAGCCATATCACTATAAATGATCATCTTGGCTGCCATGAAGTATCACAATATAACGCCTAATAAAGCAGTTAAATCCATTTCCAAATCAAACGTGACACGAATGCGATCCACAGATAATATAAAAATAATATGGCAAGAAGAAGTCAGCAAGACCAGGTTTGATCTAGAAATGGAATAAATCCTTGCTTACGCTGTTTGAGACTTTTGCAACCTACCATTTTGTATGTAGCATTGGAAATAACTCAGTTTGTGATTTTAACCAATATCTTATTGAGGCTCACTATAAGGTATGGCTGTTGACTGCTTCTCTGCGATCTGCACAGCGCGGTGTAACTGCCAAGCAAAGGAAGTTCTGCTGAAAGCCCAGAATGAGGAGAAAGGCAACCCCGCCTCTCTCAAGGCGTAAGCTGCATACTGATGACAGGTATGGAGAACATGGTACGAATGTTTTGCAGGATAAAACAAAGAAGTTCCAAAAGCAGTAACAGAGTTACGGTCCGCTATCGTAGTATCGAGGTGATGGCGTAACCGCTGGTAACCTTCTTCACTCAGGCGAAATATGAAAAGATCAGAAGGAGGCTGAGGTGTACGATTCGCCCACACTTGGTCATACCAGCCAACTTCAACCACTCCTTCTGTTGGCCAGAAAAGCGCTCGCATCACCCCAGTCAGACCCCACCTTCCTTCTAAATACCAGGCTTGCTCGGCATAGCCCCATTCCTCGAAACGCTGATTGCGAATGAAAGGTAGGAGATGGCCTAGGGAAGAAGGCAATTGAGGAAATTGATGTTCTACTTGGTGTGCACTATTCACTGTCATTTCCTCGCTTTGAGGGAAAGCAATCATTGCATGCCATGTATCAAGCGATACATAAACAGTTCGGGCAACGGAATTGGGAGGGGGTGGCCATAAATTTTCAACAGGCAAGGCACAGGCCGTGAGTAGAACGCTTACGCTTACTAAAGGGAACATCGCTGCATAACGAGTCAAATTTCAATACAATAAAAAATGATTAAAAAATAAGATAATTGTCCGCTATCATTGGAACTACTCTAAATAATTCCATTGCATTTACTCTCTAGCTAGATTTGTATCTTGCCATTTGATGCGGAGAAGATGCGAAGAACACGTATCTTGAATGAGCCATTAATCAACTTGGGAATTGCCAAATATAATGAACATACTCATTACTGGCGCAACAGGATTCGTAGGCCGGCACCTGCTACAGCGCCTCAAACAAGACCATCATACCATTAAGGTACTCAGCCGGAATGGGGCACGTGCAAGCCAGAAGCTGGGTGTACCAGCCTTTAGCTGGAACTATGCAAAAGAGGAGGTACCTGCTGAAGCATTAGAAAATATTCAGATCATCATCCATCTGATGGGCGAGAATATAGGTAGTGGCCGCTGGACTAAAGAGCGCAAGCGCGAAATGTATGATTCACGTATAGTAAGTGCCCGCAAGCTGGTAGCCGCAGCCCCCGCCAGTCTGGAATGCTTTGTCTGTGCTTCAGCTATCGGCATCTACCCAGGTGAAGGAGATGATGTTTATAATGAATCCTATGACGTACCTGCCCAAGCAGATTTTATGCAGACCATCTGCCGAGACTGGGAAGCAGAAGCTGCAAAAATCGAAAACAAGGGGGTACGTCGGATTAGCATCCGGACGGGTATAGTATTGGGTGATGGCGGCATGCTGGATAAACTCCTGCCCTTATTCAAAATAGGATTAGGTGGACCGGTCGGTGACGGGCACCAATGGCTTCCATGGATTCATATTGATGATCTGGTTTCGATATACAGCAACGCTGTACTAGATACGCGCTATCATGGTCCGATCAACGCCGTTTCACCCAATCCGGTTCGATACGGCGAATTTGCAGCTGCACTTGGCAAGACGCTGCACCGGCCAGCGTTCTTTCCTACACCGGCTTTTGTACTAAAACTGGCATTAGGTGAAGCAGCTGCGCTTGCGCTGAACAGTTATCACATCGTTCCTACCAGATTACTGCAAGAATATAATTTTAGATTCAAATTTACTGATTTATCGGCAGCGCTGGAAGACTTATTTGGCAAAAGGTGATGCTGGGTTGTGATAAATTGACGCGCTTGAAATAACAACACTACAGTCTGTTTTCTGGTTTATGTGACATCTGTGTCCAGATGGCAATGTGGGTCTCTCACAAGCCTTGGCAGTGAGTCGACCAGTCTTATCCATTCTATTTTTGATGCAAACATTTTGGATAACCTACCCCATAACAATGCTTTCACCGCGACCCTCCACGATGATTTACAAACAAGTGACTTCTAAGAGTGCTGTCTGAAAATTTACCGGCATGCAGTAAATACAAGCTAAATAGCATGAGATCGATATAATAATCATTACACCACGGCTGGAAGAGCTTGAGGGAACTTGATATTATTTCTTGTCGTAGCTTCCCTCGCCGTAACGCCGTTTTAGCAATAACTCCAACAAGCGCTGCCCCCACTATATCTCAAACCCTTCAAAAAATCGCCAATCGCACATTAAATCACTACTATCGTATCCATCGGAATCTGAACATTCCATAAATCGATTCATCATAAGAAATTCCGATTCCTTTTATTATTTTTCTTATGTCGAACTCACGTTACAATAGAAAACTATTAACCTCGTACCACCATGGTATCACACTCCAGTAGATGCAATAGATTTTGAGCTGTACTTCCAATCATAGCTTTAAGCAATCCTTTGCGGCCTTGTGTACCAAGCACCACAAGGTCAACCTCCTCATGACGTACATAATCGCACAGCAATACTTCCGGGTATCCTTTTTCAATCACACGATGAAGACGATTTATAACTGAGGGTTCTAATGCCATTTGAGCAAGAAAGCTGTCACACTGATTGTTGGCAGTAGCTTTCCGCTTCTCGTTTACCATTGTGTCTCCTCCCAAACCAGCCCCCTCATATGTGTGGAAGAGCGTTAGTTGTGCATCACTGAACCAGCGCACCGCAATCTCAAGAGCAGGTTGCGAAACTGGTGAGAAATCTGTTGCTATTACCACATGCCGATACGACCCTCGAACACGACGGCGCACGATCAATAATGGAATCGATAACTCTTGCAGCAGCTCATCTAGAGTGCTTCCAAATTGAGTACGGGCGATAGGTTCATCGCGTCCTACGCCAGTGATCACTAAATTGCTATTTTCTCTACGTGCAGCTTCAAGTATGATTTTGTGGGCCACGCCTTCAGCCATGTATATCTCAGCGTCAATGTTATCTGCCTCTAAATCCCTGTTTAATCGACGTGATGCAATAGTCCGGTAATCCTCTGGACGGCGCCACGAAGGCAGCTCCTGCGTAACCTTCACATAGCGAGCAGCATAAGCAGGATCAATTGCATGCACCACTAATAATCTAGCTTCCCAGGCTTTAGCTAGTTGCGCCGCACGGTCCAATGCACGGTCGCATCGACAGCTAAGGTCGGTAGCAAGCAGTAGATTATGATCAACAGAATTATCTTCCATAAATTAATTCCTTAAAAATAGCTATCATATTTAACCAGTAAAACCAATTTAAGTAATGAAGCCTCAAATGTTTATAATTATGTTAATTTTTTCTTCATACTTAAGTTTCTTAATGTAGCGTGAGTTCGGCATAAAAGAAACTGTAAAAGGAACCTAAATTCTTTGTGATGAAAGGATTTTGGAAAAGAGTTTCATCATTAGAAATTAGAGGAATCAGATTCCGAGAAGATAATAATAATTTTTTGTACAATTGCAGGCTTTTGCAAAGGGTTTGTGATGTAATGAGAGCAGCGCTTGTTGGAATTATCGCTGAAACGGCGTCGCGGGACGATGCCCGCGACAAGAAGTCCTTACTTAATATCAGTCTCCCTCCAGCTCTTCCAGCCGTGTTGTCGTGATCCTTATGTTATGTTGAATCCAGCCAATTGATTTTATTCCATTTCCAAATCAAAAATAACGCGAAGGCGAACCGCAGACAGTATCAATAATACGGCAAGGTGAAGCCGACAAAGTCAGTTTTGATTTAGAAATGGAATTAAATAAGCTATTAATTCTATTTCAGCAATACCATTCAAGTTTGAGTATATAATTCAACGAATACTACTGAAGCTTATTTTTCTCCGATAAAACTCAGACAGTTTTGATCATTTTTCAAATCCTGAGAAGTTATAGCGAGTGAAATTTCTCGAATTTATCTCATAATACTGTATTTTCATGTTTCATCAATTGATACCTACACAATTTATCGCATGAGTGATCCCACTTCTACTCAATTAATCGCCGCTGTGTTGTTTGCACTCGCAGTGATTCATACTTTTTCTACAAAATATTTTGAGCATTTAGCCCATATCCAGCCGCGTCATGCGGGTATTTGGCATCTGCTGGGAGAAGTCGAAGTAGTATTCGGTTTCTGGGCAATGGTTTTGATGCTTTTTATGTTTGCCATAAGCGGCAAGCAGGAAGCTACTGACTATCTCAACTCACGCGACTTTACTGAACCGTTATTTGTATTTGTGATTATGGTAATTGCAGGTACGCGCCCCATTCTTGAGTTCACTGCATTTGCCGTGCGGTGGACTGCACGCTATTTACCATTAAACCAGGGCATGGCCATGTATTTCCTGGTGTTAGCTTTCGTGCCACTAATGGGTTCATTTATCACTGAACCCGCCGCAATGACGCTGGCGGCGCTGATGCTGCGTGACACGCTGTTCAGTAAAGAAGTCTCTACTAAACTAAAATACGTCACAGTCGGTGTATTATTCGTAAATATCTCTATTGGCGGCACACTCACACCTTTTGCAGCTCCGCCAGTATTAATGGTAGCTGCCAAATGGAATTGGGATATTTGGTTCATGATCTCCACTTTCGGCTGGAAGGCCGCGCTGGCAGTGGTTATCAATGCAGGCTCAGCCATGCTGTTATTCCGGCATGAACTCAAACATATGGGGCAACAAGATAGCACCAATGCATCCACGGTTCCGATATCTATAATTTTTGTTCATTTGGTGTTTCTGACAATAGTCGTCGTATTTGCCCACTACCCTGCTGTATTTATAGGAGCATTTCTCTTTTTCCTGGGATTTGCGACGGCTTATCAACGGCACCAGAATCCGCTTATCTTACGTGAAGCATTACTAGTAGCCTTCTTCCTGGGTGGACTGGTAGTACTCGGTGGTCAGCAACAATGGTGGCTGCAACCCATCTTGATGAAGATGGATGATACAGCCGTATACTTTGGCGCTACAGCATTAACCGCGATTACAGACAATGCTGCACTCACTTACTTAGGGTCATTAGTCGATGGCTTAAGCCAGGAATTCAAAGTAGCATTAGTAGCCGGTGCAGTAACAGGCGGCGGCTTGACCGTCATCGCTAATGCCCCGAATCCTGCTGGCATCGCTATTTTGCGTGGAAAATTTGAGGAAGGAACTATTCACCCGCTGGGACTCCTCATTGCTGCACTACCCCCTACCTTGGTAGCCGTACTCGCATTTCGTGTGCTGTGATCAGCAGTGACTCGTAGAACCTGGCATAAAATAAGATCACATAATCAGACGACACTTAGATCCTACGAGTGATACTTTATCCCTCCATTACATTGGTTTCCAACATTTTGGATGTTAGGCTTTTCCCGAGAAAGTAATCAGACATTCTTAAAATTTTGAGTAATCATGGATTTGGTCCGGTGCTAAGGTTGAGTTAACGTATGCAGGCTTATCATCAAACCAGCGATACAGCATGGGCATGACCACCATCGTCATCAGCGTCGCTGTTGTCAAACCACAGACCACCACAATAGCGAGCGGTTTCTGTACTTCAGAACCCAGACCTGTCGCCACCAGAAATGGCGCTAAACCCAGAACGGTTGTGGCTGCGGTCATCATGACAGGACGAAAGCGCTGCGTACAAGCTTTTCTCACTGCTTCCTCTACACTCAGTCCTTGCTCACGCAATTCACGAATAAAAGAAATGAGCACGACACCATTCAATATGGATGTACCCCATACTGCGATGAAGCCTACTGAAGCTGGGACAGAGAGGTACTCGCCCGTCACAAAGAGACCAACAATTCCTCCCACTGAAGCAAACGGTAAAACTAAATAAATGAGCCCGGCAAGTTTGACTGAGTTAAACAACATGAACAGCAAGAAGAAAATTGCCGCCAAGGTAACGGGTACAATCACACCAAGTGTTGCCATGGCTCGCTCCATATTCTCGAACTGCCCACCCCAGACAAAATAATAGCCGGGAGGTAATTTAATTTCTTTCGCAGTACGCTTCTGAAGCTCTGCGACGAAACCTCCCATGTCGCGCTCATGTACATTAGCGCCCACCACCACCCGGCGTTTAGCAAATTCACGTGAAATAATTGCCGGACCGTCAACCACCTTAATATCTGCTACTGCGCTGAGGGGTATCAGCATGCCACCACTCTTCGCTCCAGCCGGTGCAGCCGTGCTGGCGGGCCTTAACAAGAGAAGATCCTTGATCGCTTCCACATCATGGCGAAATCCTTCCGGGAACCTCAAAAGCAGTGTAAAGCGGCGCTCACCTTCAAAAATCTGAGTCACTGCTTTACCGCCAATGGCGGTAGCAATCAGCTCGTTAACATCAGACACATTGAGGCCATGGCGGGCAATCGCGCGACGATCAATATTAATAGTCAATTCCTGCTGACCTGATAAACGTTCAATGCGGATATCCCTCGCTCCGCGCGTTGACTTGACAATGCGTGCGACTTGCTCAGATAGCTTGCGCAATTCTTCCAGATCATCACCAAAAATTTTAATTGCGACTTGGGAGCGGACTCCGGTTACCATCTCGTCCACCCGCTGTGCAATTGGCTGGGAGAGCACGATATTGACCCCTGGCAGATCTGCCAACGCTTTACGAATATCTTCTTCAATTTCTGCCTGGGTGCGACCGGATCCTGCCAGATCCAGATCCGCAATTGGGTCTGACTCATTCTGTGAGGCCGGATCTGCCGGTGTGTCCCCACGCCCTAGCTTGGATACCACAGACTTAACCCCCGGTATGGCGGCAATCTTCTGCATCGCTTCTGTCTCCAGCTCGATGGCTTCTTCCAGAGAAATGGAAGGCGCCCGAATAATAACGGGGGTCACTGCCCCTTCTTTCATGATTGGAATAAACGATTTACCCAAGAGCGGGAACAATGCAAAGGCAACCATCAACGAGCTGATTGCAATAATCATGGTCTTTTTCTGATTACGCATTGCCAGATTAAAGATGTGCAGGTAGCCATGCTTAAGAGCGGCAACAATTCTGGTGTCATGCTCGCTGCCACCAGTCAATAGATAGTCACTCAGCACGGGTGACAACAGCACAGATACAAAGAGTGCAATCAGCAATGAGAGCGCAATCGTGATCGCCAGTGGACTGAATGTTTTTCCCTCCATGCCTTCCAGTGTCATGAGCGGTATAAACACCAAAATGGTCACGAATACGCCAAAAATGACTGGTGTGCCGACTTCAGCCACTGCCTTAACGATAATCTCGAATTTGGATTGATCCGTCCCCTTTGCTTGACCAAGACGCTGGTAGATATTTTCAACCACTACCACAGTGGGATCTACCATCATCCCTAAAGCAATCGTCAACCCACCTAAAGACATCAAATTAGCAGGCAGACCGTAGTAATTCATCACTATAAAGGTGACGAGCGGAGTAATGATCAGTGTGAAGCATACGACGACACTGGTTCGAACGGTTCCAAGAAAGATGGATAACACTACAATGACGAGAATCAGCGATTCGGCTAAGGTACTCTGAACAGTTGCTAAGGCACCATCCACCAAATCCGTTCGATCATAAAACGGCACGATCTGCAGACCATCTGGCAGCAAGCCACGCTCATTAATTTCAGCGACTTTTTCCTTAATCCGCCCCACAATCTCCTTGGCATTGCCCCCGCGCAGCATCATAACAATACCCGTCACCGATTCAGTGTAGCCATTTTTGATGCTCGCGCCCTGGCGAACTTCACCACCAAATCTTACTTCCGCCACGTCACGCACATAGATCGGCACCCCACCCACTTCCTTAAGGATGATATTGCGGATATCATCCAGCGTAGTAATTAAACCCACTCCGCGAATCAGGTATTGCTCATAGTGCATTGCTAATATATTTCCGCTGGCATTGGCATTGTTACTGGCCAGTGCGCGATCAACTGTGGTTAGGGTTAAATCATAATGCCGCAACTTGTTAGGGTCGACGTATACCTGGTATTCCTTGACATGTCCGCCAATGGAATTGATTTCTGCCACACCCCGGATAGAGCGCAACATTGGACGCACCACCCAATCCTGTATGGTACGCCGCTCAGTCAGCTCCTCTTCAGTCAATGCCCGCTTACCATCATTCGGATGCTCTATCGTATATTGATAAACTTCACCCAGACCAGTGGAAACGGGCCCAAGTACCGGTGTAATGCCACGGATCAACCGTGGCGTCACATCAATAATCCGTTCCATCACGAGCTGGCGCGCAAAAAACACATCGGTTTCATCCGTGAAAACCAATGTGATGAGTGATAATCCACTCTTATTCAGAGAGCGCATCTCGACTAATCCCGGCAAGCCCGTCATGGCAATTTCAACCGGCACAGTGACTAATCGCTCCATTTCCTCCGGGCTGCGGCCTATTGCAACAGTCGCCACTTGCACCTGAATATTGGTCACGTCAGGAAATGCATCCACAGAAAGGTTTTTAGCAGCAAACCCGCCAGCAACACATAGCGCTAACCCGATCACTAAAACCAGCAGGCGCTGGTTTAACATGGCACGTACAATTGCTGCCATCACACATTACTCCAACTCAGCAAGCTTACGCTCGCTGTCTAAATGATAAGCGCCTTCTATTACAATACGCTGCCCCTCTGTGAGTCCACTCAGCACCGGACGGAAATCAGCAACTTCGGGCCCCAATTCAACCGGTATTCGCTCAAAACGATCATCACTTTTTGCGAGAAAAATATAATCCTGGTTCAATTCACGTACCACCGCCGCCTCTGGAACAACCAATGTTTTATGCTGCGGATCGGTAATGTGCATATTCGCCAGCATATCGGGCTTAAGTTTACGATCCCGATTCTCCACTAAAACCCGAGTCATCACAGTGCGCGTGACGCGATTGACGATATCCGAGACAAAAATGATCACCCCATCACGTCCACTATTGCCTATGGCAGGAACATCAATTTGTACATGCTGACCGAGCCGAACATCCCTGGCGATTTGCTCCGGCACATCTCCAACCACCCACACGGAAGAAAGATCAGCAACCTGAAATAGTGGGTCAGAAGGTTGCACCACTTGGCCTACAATGACGTTACGCTCAATAATGTAGCCTTCTCTGGTTGACTTGATATCAAGCCACGGTAGAATCTTTCCTTTTTTAGAGAGTTCTTTTAATTCAGTACTACTCATTCCAAACAACCTTAATTGATCTGTTGCCGCACTCAGTTCAGCCTGGGCAATTTCCAGCTCGGACTGCCGACGTTCAACTTCCGCAAGGGGTATGACATCAGCGACCAAAAGATACTTTGCACGCTCAGCCGCTTTCTGAGTCACGACGACGCGCGATTGAGCACGTAAATAGGCCAGTTGTGATTGCGTTAACTCTGGGCTGGTAATACGTGCCAATCGATCACCTGCTTTAACGTAATCCCCCAATACGACAAACAAATTGATGATACGCCCTGTTACGTAAGAGCCAATTTTCGCTGTCCTTTCCTCATCCACCTGAACTCGGCTGGGAACTTGTATCCTATCAGCCAGATCAACCAGCATAGGTTGGCCAATTTTCAGTCTGTTTGCCAATTCAGGTCGGATAGTAATACTATTAATATCCCTTTCAGCTTCTGATTCCTGTTGTGTAACTTCCTCATTTTGAGAAGATTGAGGAGACTGATTCTGATTGCACCCTGCCAGTAGTGCAAATAAAACGAAGCCCACTATAGGTAACGTAATTTTCATTCTGGAATCAACTCCTTGGGGTAATGTGCACGTAGCCGGTCAATTTCGGCCGCGGCTGCTTGCAGATCAAAACGCGCTTGTAAAGCATCACCCAGGATGCCACGAAGGACACGTTGAGTATCTAGCACCTCGATCAAACCACGCTCACCAAAACGATAGGCAGCCTGGGCAACTTCTACTGCATTCTCGGCTTCCTTGATTAACCCGCTCTCAAACATTTCAACTCTTCGCTGGGCAATCTGCAAAGCCTGCCATGCAGATTCAAATAGCTGGCCCACCTCGTAACGGCGATAATCCAGGGTTTCCCGGACGCGCGCAGAATCAAAGATTGCACTATCAATTTCGCCACGGCGGCGATAAAAAATGGGAACTCTCACGCTTAAACCAGCGGTGTTAGAGTTAAATTGGGTATCTTGATAATTAGAGTATAGAACGTTTACAGAAGGAAGCACGGAAGCACGTTCCTGATCAATACGCAACTTAGCGCGTTCTTGCTCGGCTTGCAAACGCACTATCTCTGGATTCGCTTCTGGAACTTCCTTTCGTAACATATCTAATGGAGGCAATGCTACTGCGTCTTTCAAAGAGGCTTTGACTTCAAAATTAGCCGGTAACGCACCTGCTGAAAACTGCAATAAAGCAACCCGTGCCCGCTCGGCATTCAGTCGCGCTGCCTCTTTACGGTTCTCTACACTCTTAAGCTCGGTCTCTGCCCGAATAAGCTCAAAACGGGCCGCTTCTCCTCTCTCTACATTTAATTTGATACGCCTGTGAACTTCCTTAAGCAGATCAAAAATACTTTGTTCCAATGCAGCTTGTTCTTGACGCAGTAATAACTCATAAGCCCGCACGCGTAATTGTGCAGCCAAATCAGCTCGTACCTGATCCAGGCTGGCACGTCCGGCCTCAACTCCAGCCTCTGCCGCACCAATGCGTGCGCTGCGCATAAAAGGATTTTCAATCGGCTGGTTAACTGTAACTGTGCGTTGGTCTGACATTGGTCCGGTTAGGGATTCCGGGATTCGCCTATCGACCGGACCCGCCATTACCATCACCTCTGGATTCGGGTAGGCGGATGCAGCGACTACGCCCGCGTTAGCAATATTCACTTGCGAACGTGCAGCCAGGACTAAACCATTTGCTTCCAATCCCAAACGCTGGATTTCCTCGATGGAAAACTTTTTAGCTGACTCTTGAGTCCATACTTTGCCTGGCTCTTGAGCCCATACAATAGGGCTTAATAAAAAAAACAAGCTGAGTAAGATAATAAATTTCCGCATATAGTTTCTAATCAACTTTTAATTTGGATCTTAGGGAAGTTAAGGCAGATTTAAACAAAATGATGATGTGTTGCAATGTAAAAGCTATAGAGGCTATCACTGTGATGGCTGGAAAAATAGAGTTTTTTCGACAAAAAATTAAAAGTGGGGTAGAAGATTCCTGAATTTTACTAGGTATTATTAAGCCAAATAATTATTTATGCCCTATTTGTCGCGATAAACTAATTGCTATCGCTTTTTCCATTTCTAAATCAAAACTGACTTTGTCGGCTTCACCTTGTCGTATGATTGATACTGTCTGCGGTTCTCCTTGGTGTCATGTTTGATTTGAAAATGGAATTAGTAATGAGCACTTTATCTGTTTGACATAATAAAAATAAAATTACTACCAATTGTGATATCAGAATCACATCTAGCTAAAAGTACAATTATAAATTTAAAAAATGAATACAGCCTGAACAAGCTGTAAAAAAATATAATGCGCCATCATAAATAATTTAGGATTGATGGAATGCTTTAAACATCCTATTTTCAACCTGCTTTTGTTTCGAAAAGTAACAAGTTGATTCCGAGAAAAAATGGAGCTTCCTGCTTGCTATGAGGTATTAGAATTGAACCTGGATTATAATTATTTACTCAGAATAATCTGCCACCAAGCTACCCATATGGAAGTTTTATCACGGCTTCACCCTCTTCCTGATATTTCTATTCATAATAATTTTTACCTACCTCTTTGACCTTTCTTTAATTTATGCATATACATCTTCTCATTCCAGGATTATTTTGGCCTGAAGCTGGAAGGCCTGAAGTTTATAGCGACTTGTCTTTGTCTGCTTTAGAAGTCATCCTGGCTAAAAGCCGCTATACCGAGAGTCAGCCTCAAGGAATAGAAGAATGGCTATGCCGGTCGTTCGGTGTGTCGAAACAGCAAGATTGGCCAGTTGCACCCATCATGTTACAACTTGATGGGGCAGAGAAAGGATTTGATCAGAATGGGTATTGGTTGCGCGCTGATCCAGTTCATCTGCGGATTCAGCACAATCATATGCTGTTAGCTGACAGCCAGGTTTTCTCAATTTCCTTAAAGGAATCGATACAATTTACCGATATGCTCAACCAGTATTACAGCAAAAATGGTATCTTATTTTTACCACTCCACGCTGATCGCTGGTATGTGCGTATTCCCAAAATCCCTTCCTTGCAAACCCGATTGCTCAGCGAAATGATTGGTAAAAATATCAATAATTTGCTCCCGCTTGGAGAAGAGAGTTCAGCATGGCACAACATTTTTAATGAAATACAAATGCTGCTACATCAGCATCCGCTTAACCAGGAAAGAGAAGAGCATGGCGAATTGGCGATCAATAGCATCTGGTTCTGGGGAGGAGGAATGATGCCACAGAATATACACTCAACTTTTAACCAAATATGGTGTGATCATCCTTTTACTCATGCCCTGGCAGTTGCAAGCGGCGTAAACCGTCATCCACTTCCTCCTGATGCAAAAGCGTGGCAGCACCAGGCCATACCAGGTAACCATTTAATCGTACTTGATTCTCTATGGGGGAAAACGCAATATAGGAATATATATGAATGGCGCGAATATTTAAGTACGCTAGAAAATAACTGGTTTATACCCTTGCTCGAAGCAATGAAAAAACGAATAATTTCTCAACTGACGATTACCGTTTTAAATGAAAGTGGCATAAAAAACTTTATAATGACACCCAATAATTTATGGAAGTTCTGGGCAAGAGCTAAATCCTTATCAAGTTATGGGCAGAACTGATCAAGATAAAATAAGGGCGCTCTAAAAATTCAGAGTTTTCAACAAGACAAGGTGAGAACAAGAGAGGTTGGCGCAACCTATCACTGATAGGTCACTCCATTTCCAAATCAAGCATGACACGCAGGTGAACCGCAGACAGTATCAATCATACGGCAAGGCGAAGCCGACAAAGTCAGGTTTAGTTCAGAAATGGAACTAAAAAATATACTGCTATGGTAGCGACTATAGCGGCACGCCTTTTCCTACTATATACCAGAGAATAGTTTTCTCCTTTATGACCACTCTACAACCTCTAAGCCTGCTGCTCAGCTTGTTTATATTCTTCCCACTGTTCAGGCGTAAGTGTTTTCATGGATAACGCATGGATCTCTTCCTTCATTTTATCGCGTAAGGCCCGGTAAACCAGTTGATGTTGCTGAACCATACTTTTTCCTTTGAATTGTTCACTAACGATGACAGCGCTAAAATGACGCCCATCTTCTCCTTCTACCTGAATCCATTCACATGGTAAAGATGTTTCAATACATTGTTTAATATAATCTGAGGTAATCATTTTCGATCCTTTAGATAAATAATTTTCATGTTGCTGTACTGAGAATAAACCAGGAAAACGCTTATTCTATTTCAAAACCCAGACTGCTTTATCGCTTTTCCGCGTCGTATTATTAATACTATCTACGGCTTATTTTCGCGCCAGGTTTGATGTGGAAATGGGATGAATAAATTACTCTATACACGTTTAATGGCGAATTTTATAACCGCTCTTTAACATCCATACTGTTAGCCAGGAAATCACAATTAAACACGATATCACAACTCCTAAACTAAAATAGGGAGAAATATCGGATGTTCCCAGGAAACCATAGCGAAGCCCGTCAACGATATAAAAAAAAGGGTTCAAATGTGATAAATATTGCCATCCGGAGGGAAGTGAATGGATCGAATAAAATACACCTGACAAAAATGTCAATGGCAGAATAATAAAATTCTGAAAAGCAGCAAGTTGATCAAATTTTTCTGACCAAATACCTGCAATAATGCCCAATGCACCTAATAGCATACTGCCTGCAATTGCGAACAATAAAGCCCATAAAGGCAGCCGTAGTGGCACGTCATATAATAGCATCGTTACCCCATAAACCCCTAAACCTACTAATAAGCCACGCACTACTGCTGCTCCGATGTAGGCCAGGAAAATCTCCAGATAAGATAAAGGCGATAACAAAATAAATACAAGATTACCGGATATTTTGGATTGAATCAGGCTGGAAGATGAGTTTGCAAAAGTGTTTTGCAAGACAGCCATGATCACTAAACCTGGAATCAGGAACGACGTATAAGAAATTCCCGGATATACCTGTACACGGGTTTCCAGTACATGGGAAAAAACCAGCAGATAAAGTAAGCTCGATAAAATCGGTGCCAATATCGTCTGGAAGCTTACTTTCCAGAATCTCAATAACTCTTTATAAAATAATGTGTAAAAACCAATCATGATACATCCGAAGATTCGGCTCCCATGATTTTTATAAATACTTCTTCCAGATCTGGCTGCTGTAATTGCATTTCTAGTACTTGGATATGCTCCGAACGCAATATGGCAAGTAAGGTTTCAACCTGGAAATAATCTTTTATTTTGAAGATATGCAACCCCTCATGACGGCTACCAGGCCATTCTTGCAAAATAGGCGGCAGTGTCTCGGAAGAAAGCCGAAGTTGGATTGAGCATCCCTGAATCCCATTAATAAGATTCCGGATACTATCCAATGCAACAATTTTACCCTGCTTGAGCATCGCAACACGATGACATAATGCTTCTGCTTCTTCCAGATAATGGGTAGTCAGGACAATCGTATGTCCCTCTCGGTTTAACTGATTAATAAAAAACCATAGTGCCTGCCTGAGCTCTACATCGACACCGGCAGTGGGTTCATCCAGAATGATGACAGGCGGTTTGTGTACTAACGCCTGGGCTACCAATACGCGCCGTTTCATTCCGCCCGAGAGCGCTCGCATATTGGTATCGGCTTTAGCAGTAAGATCCAGACGATGCAAGATCTCATCGATCCAAGTCTCATTCTTTCTAATGCCGTAATAGCCAGATTGGATGATGAGCGCTTCTCTGACAGTAAAAAATGGATCAAACACCAATTCCTGGGGCACTACCCCAAGATTTCTGCGTGAATTAACGTAATCAGAAACAACGTCATGCCCCATAATTTTAGCGTGACCGCTCGTTGCCAACGTCAACCCTGCAAGAATACTGATGAGCGTGGTTTTTCCCGCACCATTAGGGCCCAGCAAAGCAAAGAATTCACCCGGATAGATTGAAAGATTAATATTTTCCAGAGCAGAAAAAGCGCCATAACGCTTATAAAGCTGGTGGATTTCAATTGCTGCAACCATGGCAGAACGAGCTTTGAAAAAAAACGACAATCAGATGGAATAGAGGAAGAGCAGTTTATTGCGTAATAGTATTATCAAACGGAACAAAGTCAGTCACGCCGTATAACTGCATAAGACTGCCTAAATTCGCAGGTAAATTGACATAATAGAGCTGCTGATTCCTGGTATGAGCGACACGCAACCATTCGAATAACATACTGATCGCGGATGAATCAAGTTCAATCACTTCTGCCAGATCAACTATCAGGCCATCTTCATTAAGAAGAGCGATTCCCTGTCGGGTCATTTCGGCTACATTATCGAAAATGACCGGGCCACGCACGTAAATTCTTCTACCTTCACGCTGAATTACCATTGCTTTAAAAGAATGATCTAAGATAATGCAATCGCTTATTGTCCTTCTAATGATTTATTCTTCTTGGTAAGTGAAGTAATCAGACCCTCTACCCCTGCTTTTTTAATCTCGCTATTAAAAGTGCTCCGATAATTTGTTACCAGGCTGACTCCAGCAACGGTCACATCATACACCTTCCAACCATTGCTCGTTTTTTCCATGCTGTAATCGATTGGAACGGGTTCTCTGCCACGGCCTTGGATGACACGTGTTTTGACAGTTGTCGTTTTGGTATTAGGTTGAGATGCCAATGGCGTCACTTCGATCACTTCATCACGGTAATTCGTTAATGCGTTGGAGTAAGTTCTCACAAGTAAAGTCTGAAATTCACTGACCAGCTCTTTTCGTTGCTGAGCCTCAACCTTAGACCAGTTTTTTCCCATTGCGAGTTGAGTCATACGGGTGAAATTGAAATGAGGAAGTATCTTGGTTTCAATTAAATCCAGCACACGATCTTTCTGACCCTTTTTAATCCCATCATCCTGCTTAAGAATAGTGATAACTTCATCCACCGTATTTCTCACTAGCTGATCGGGAGGTATCTCTTTGGCTGATACTGGAACAATCAATAAAAAACAAGTTACCAGAATAATAATTTTTTGAAAAAGTGCTTTCATGTTTACCTTATCAGAATTTATCAATCATTAAGAAATGTTAATCCTCTGCAGCCTTATCGAACAGAAAACGTCCAATCATCTCTTCCAGTACCATGGCTGAATTGGTTTTCATTATCTTATCGCCTTCCGCTAACATTTCTTCATCTCCTCCTGGGGATAGACCAATGTATTGCTCCCCAAGTAATCCCGATGTCAGAATGCTCGCAAAAGTATCTTTAGGAAATCGATAATGAGCATTGATAGCCATTGTCACCAGCGCATCATAGGTTTCCAGGCTAAACTGGATATCTGTGACCCGCCCTACCACTACTCCCGCGCTTTTGACAGGCGCTTTAATTTTAAGGCCACCAATATTTTCAAAATTTCCTGTAAGGGTATAGCTTTCGCCAGTATTATAACTCGTTAGATTTCCCACTTTTAATCCGAGTATCAGTAATGCTCCAATACCGGCTATTACGAACAATCCCACCCAAAAATCGATTATTGTTCGTTGCATCAATCTACTCCTCTAAACATAAAAGAGGTTAAAACAAAGTCCAATCCCAAAATTGCCAGCGCAGAAGTGACTACCGTTCGGGTGGTCGCACCTGAAACCCCCTCAGCTGTAGGAGGCGCATCAAACCCTTCAAAAACGGCTATCGCGGTCACTGTCACACCGAAAAAACAACTTTTGATGACGCCATTTACAATGTCATAGCGGAAATCGACTGCATTCTGCATGGAGGACCAAAATGAACCTTCATCCACCCCAATGAAAACGACTGCCACCAGATACCCTCCAAATACGCCTAGAACGGAAAAGAGGGCTGCCAATAGTGGCATAGAAATCACCCCTGCCCAGAAGCGTGGGGCCACCACGCGTGCAACCGGGTCCACCGCCATCATTGCCATGGCAGACAACTGTTCAGTCGCTTTCATCAAACCTATTTCCGCAGTGATGGCAGAACCCGCGCGACTTGCAAACAACAGTGCTGCCATCACTGGCCCCAGTTCTCGCACCAGTGACAATGCCACGAGCGTCCCGACTGCTGATTCAGAACCATATTTCTGCAGTGTCTCGTATCCTTGTAAACCTAATACCATTCCCACAAACAGGCCAGACACCAGAATAATGATGAGTGATAACACGCCGACAAAATAAATTTCACGTATAACGAGACTAAAACGCAAGAAGCTTGTCGTTGATTTCAGGAGTACCAAGGCAAAAAAGCGTGCGGCGCGACCTAAACGCCAAATACTATCTATCACCCGATGCCCGATAGCTTGAATACTGGTAATAATGCGTTTAGGCAAAATGGTTCTCCAGCTTCAAATCCTCTTGATAAGCATCTGCAGGATAATGAAAAGGAACCGGCCCATCTTCTTCGCCATGCACAAATTGGTGCACAAATGGAGTAACCGAATCCTTTACTTCTTGCGGAGTTCCATGCGCTGCGATGACCCCATCTGCCAGAAAATAGACATAATCTACAATTTTTAAGGATTCTTGCACATCATGCGTCACTACGATTGAAGTCATGCCCAGTGCATCGGTCAATCGGCGAATGAGACTACCAATCACACTCAATGAAATGGGATCCAGTCCGGTAAAAGGTTCGTCATACATGATCAGCATGGGATCAAGCGCAATCGAGCGAGCTAAGGCAACACGCCGCGCCATACCGCCTGAAAGTTCTGCCGGCATCAGATGATACGCTCCGCGCAAGCCCACTGCATGTAGTTTCATCAATACTAAATCACGGATCATAGATTCGGGAAGATTGGTATGCTCACGTATCTGAAAAGCAACATTGTCGAACACGGATAAATCAGTAAACAAGGCGCCAAACTGAAACAGCATCCCCATTTTTCTGCGTAATTTAAAAAGATCATTTCTGCTGAGTTTATGTACCACCTGATCAGCGACTTTGACATAACCGGCAGTTGGTTTGATTTCTCCACCAATCAAACGCAACAAAGTTGTCTTGCCAGAACCACTTCCCCCCATAATAGCGATGACCTTACCTCGAGGCATAGTCATATTGACACTTCTCAGAATGGGACGAGTATTATATGAAAAAGCAAGATCTTTGATTTCGATCAGTGGGGCAGACATTACTTACGACTAACTATGGATTGATATATTTTAAGCAGAATGCTGGATTTTAATCCATATTGCTCATGGATATGATTTTATCTTCTAATTATTTATAAAGAGTCGGTAACTCAATGCTATTTTTATGTTTTTCACAAAAAAAATCAATGATATGTTCAAAATGTAAAAATTACTAAAACTTCAGTAAAGACTGTAATTCCATTTCTAAAATTGTGACGAGACAGAACAAGCAGCCAATCCGCGAAGCGGATGCTCGCAAATATGAATTTTTAAAGGTGCTCATAATAGAATTATACAGTACTCAATAAAAGGCACTGTCTAAACTTCATTGTAAAGCCATGCAATAGATGAAACCGATCATAACAATATCATTATTCTGGTTGTTGACTGTTTTCATTGGCCTGCATTTACCGGGTTGTGCTGCTGACACCATCTATCGTACCCAAGATGCGCAGGGCAATATCACCTATTCAGATATCCCCGCTCCTGATGCCAAACCATTAAATCTCTCACCAATCCCACATCGCACCCGGCATCAGGTAGTTAAAGTATTGGATGGCGATACCGTTGTGTTAAATGGGGGAGAACGCGTGAGATTGCTGGGTATTAATGCACCCGAAGTCAAAAGCCGTTATCGCGATGGAGAAGCTGGCAGTATAGCTGCTAAAGAGTGGTTACAGGAAAAATTAAAGAATCGGAAAGTATACCTGGAATATGACCAACAAAAACACGATCATTATAATCGCTTGCTTGCTCATCTCTATCTGCCAAATGGAGAGCATCTTAACCTTATGCTCGTGGAAAAAGGGTTGGCGGTAGTCAATTTACTGCCGCCAAATCTCAGACATGCTGATGCAATGATCAGGGCGCAGCAACGAGCTGAAAGACAAAAATCAGGAATTTGGTCGCTACCTGACTATCGAACGCGGCCGCTTACGCAAATATCGCAGAAATCACGTGGCTGGCAACGTTTCCTCGGAACACCCATGTCATTGAAGAAAAATAAGCGGTATAGTCAATTGATTTTAAATAATAAAGTAGATATTAGAATCGATAATAACAATCTCGCCTTATTTCCAGTACTGGAAACTTACCTTCATAAATCGCTGGAAATTCGTGGATGGGTATCTCATCGTAATGATCACTACTCAATATTGATCCATCACCCTAGTGCACTTGTATTGCGCTAACCGCAGCAATAATGACCGGAAGTTTCGCCTGTCCGGCTCAGAAATAATAATACAATTAAATCAATAAGTTACAATATTGAGAATGACCGTTTTATGACTGGATATGACTATTTTTTACATAGCTTGGTCAGCATTTTGGTCAGTGTCATTGTCATAATTTAAGGCAAAGCAGGAGGGTTAATTGCTTACTGAATACGGAAGATTAATTAGGGAATCCAGGCTTGAGATAGGCGAAACATTAATGAGCATGGCAACTCACATGAAGGAGAATCTTTCTTATTTGTCTGGGATCGAAACAGGTAGGATTGCTGCAGACGATCTAGTCATTACTAAAACCCATAAATTCTTTTTATTACGAGGATTGAATCTCGACATAGATCTCATGCTTAGATTGGCAAAAAAGAAAAATGATACGTTTAAAGATAGCTTGCTGTTCAAAAGATAAGGAACCCAACTAATGTCAACCTGGAAAAAATTCACTGGAAGTGAAGAGCAGCTTAGTGAGATTAAAGAATCAAAGCATGGATGGATTGTTAAATGGAAGGATGGAACACTATCAAGCATATTTGATGATGATGGCGAAAACCATGATTTTCATTTAGTGAATTTTTATGAGGTAGCGGAATATATGATCTGCCAACCCCACCCCCACTCCGAAATGATCATCGAATGGGCCAGGACTGGGAGGGAGGTTTACTGGTATAACGGTTGCGGACAATGGGTTATTGATGATAATCCAGTTTGGTGGCCTGATATGAAATACTCATTCAATCCTGACGGTTAAACCGCGCACCCATAACGCAATATCAATCAACAAGTTAGATCATGAATTTATTGATTTCCGCACATCCACAAGAAATATTATCTCAAGAAGGAAAGTAAAAATTGGACACACTAATTATTGTATTGACTGGACTTGTAAGTTTGGTTGGAATGGCAGTTGTGATTTGGTCGTTAAAATCAACCAGAGATAAATACAAGAGAAGATGGAAGATCTAATGAGAAGCTGACTTTTGCCTTTATCTCTTTGCTTGCTGATAGGCACAGTTACGATGCTCATTTATCTGGAACTTACTTGTCTTCCTCGCCATCCGGGATAACAGTGTCAGCAATAGCGCCAACCGTTTTAGCAGTCACTTTAGCTGTTGTCGCAACAACAGTGACGGCGGCATCGGCGACTGCTAAGACAGCACATCCTGCTAAATGGACGATGAGTAGAGATGTTACTAGCAAGCGGAAAGCTGTAAACGTAGACATAAATCATTGAGGTCATTATCAGAAGATTGATATTCTAACTCTTGTCAGAACATCAAGACACCGTGATATGAGGATGTTGCAAATTTATTATCGGGAAATCGTTGAGGATATTGCTAAGAGGGTTTGAGCATTCTTATAGCAAATTGATCATCAATTAATAACTTATAATCTATAAAAATGATACGGATTGCAGAGTTAAAAGCGCGAGCACAGCATTTAAAAACCGAAACTTACGCTCTTTATCTTGCTGCGCGTGATCCCAGAGCTCCTTGGTATGCAAAGCTTCTGGTGATTGGCATTATTGCTTATGCTTTAAGCCCTATTGATTTAATCCCTGACTTTATTCCGATTCTTGGGTACCTAGATGATCTTATCTTAGTACCGCTAGGCATCGCTTTTGCAATTAAATTAATTCCTTCTGCAATTCTAGATGAGTATCGGATTAAAGCCAAAAAAACGGTATTAAACAAAAAGCCCGTAAGTTGGAGCGCAGGTATAACAATAATTATAATTTGGTGTGCTTTAGCCGTATTTTGTATTGTGTGGGTTTATGAATCTATTGCAATAAAACCATAAAAAGATTATGAACTAGTACAAATTCTGTACTAGTTCGTGCAAGCATGATTTTAAATTACTCAGCAGGCCATATCTGTTTGCCATCGAACATTATCCGCATATCACGATTTAACTGATTGGCAGATGGTTTAACTACAACATCAACTCCTGCACCACATGATTCAGGTAAAGGAGTAATGCTGCGATTAACTTTCAATGTAGCGGGTGAATCAAACCCGTGCAGGCCGGGACCGTCGTATTTTGAACCGACCGCCGGAGTCCATAGATTAACCGTTTGTTCTCCAAATCCACCCTCATCAGTAATTTGGCAAATGTCAGCGATACTAACCACAAAAGTTACGCTTTTTGCGCAAGAGGCCGGGTTAATCACAACCCCCGCTGTTACGAATGGAAGCACTCCTCTAAACCCTCCCGTTAAACCACTACCACCTCCTGTCCAGAAACCAAGTTTATTGCCCAGAGAATCTTTTATATGATCTTCATGGGAAAAAATACTACGGTCCTGAATTTTAGTGACAGGATTGCCCCAATTCGTAACAAAATCAGTCAATGTGCCGTTGTGCGGTGCACCATCTACCGTTATGCTCGAATCCTTACCGTCTGGAAACACCACTACAGTTCCGAGTACATTGGAATCAGAATTGCCCGTGGATGGATTCAAGCAGCCATGCGAAACCACCACGTCATTATAATTACTGCCATGATTTGCTGCATTCTCCTGTATTTCAGGTGTTTTTAATCGGGTGTGTGCAAACGCAAATTGCCCGAATCCAACTAATCCAATAGCAGCCATCAAAACTAAAGCGCGACATTTAAACTTTGTAGAATTCATCATTTATTAGATTCCAATCTCAATTTTTTAATTTAGCTTACTACTACTTTTGCCATTAGTTTTTATATAAATACCCTCCTTAAACAGGAAAAAAGAGGGTTTCATCAAACCTTCAATGCTAAATATTTTTTAAATGCCACTTTCCTTTTATGCAAGCATTTAGCATATAAAGTATGATTTAAGTGACAGGCAGCATAGTATTTTGTAATTAAGAAATTAACAATGTGGCAAAATGTCGCACCCCTTTATTTAGGCTGTAGTAGGTCAAGCTTACGTCTGCACCTCTCAATCAATTACTTAGCAACACCCTTAATCTTCTCTACCATTCTGACCCCGCTCAGTCCTAGCATAGCCAATACCAATTCCAGCAGGTAATCAGTATGAATATCCGGCAGGGTTTTAAATGGCAGCTCAAATGCTTGAACGATCCAAAGCATGAAGGGTTGACCAATGAATGCCCAAAAGCATCCAAACACGCAGCACCAACCCAAAGCAGGACGCCAGCCAGCAACAAAAATAGAGGAACTAGCCGCCTCAATTTTATTAATTTCACGTTGATCCGCAGCTGCTTGGTTGATCGCTTTCTGCAGATCGCCTTCCAGTTGTTCTCTTGCCCGAGCACGCTCATTCTCATTGGGAATCAGGTCGAGAACCTTATTAATGATTGGCGTTATCGCCGGGAATAATAATTGCCACATGTTATCGCTCCACGTCTTTATCAAGATTATAAAAATTCAGCCTTCCGATTTTCCCGACAAGCCGGTCAGGATTTTCTTTCGCCCACTTTGGAATGGCATTACCTTTAAGGGAGTCGTCATAGTATGAGTCAATACCTTTGAGGGATGATTTGTGCGATCCATCGACTACCGATCTGGCTATCTCAAGACATTCTGAAAATACTGGGTCGCCCGTTTTAGGCCAATTGGTAAGTTGCCTATCATTGGGATCAGTCATGCTTGAATACTGCCATTTTTTTGTTAGCACACTAATGATGTCAGTGCCCCACCAGCCCGGGTTGTTCACCCGGTTAACGATGGTATGAGCGACAGCAATTTTTGCCTCACGTGTTTCTCCCCTCGCCTCACGCCAAATGGTTAGCGCGAGCATTACAATTTCGTAATAACTCCACATATGCCCTGCCTCACAATGTAATGATCACGTAGATGTTGACCGCGACAATTGCAACAATTGACGGCACCAAAAATTCCAGCCTTGCCTGATTACTCCAGTTCCTGATGTCGAACCAATACAGCATACATTCAGCGCCTCGCCGTTCCTGATCCATAGCAACGCGCTGGCCAAGTTCCCACATGTACCAGCTCGCTACTACGGCAATAGTCACAGCAATTGAGTGTGGCAATAACAACAAAATGATCACCATCGCCAGCGCTACACCAGAATGCGTCAGAATGTCTTTTAAGTTTTTATTCATACCTTTTCCTTGTTTTAATAAAAATAATTGCTTGCAGCTCAAATAAAACGGTCAATTTCTCAGCCAGTTGCTGATTCCGTGCTTGATGTAATCCACGTTCTGAAAAAACCACCAGCCTACGGACGCGCAACCCATTACAACGTACAGAGCAACCCTCCCGGCAAACATCATTCTTTCTATGCTTTGCAAACGCTGATCGATATTCTTCAATGTGGCAGTCATATCCCGCACGCTCTCAGGATTCATTGGGCATTCATCCGGTATCTTCTCTCTCGCCACGATTCATGCTCCAGTCCGTTCTATACCCATGATTCACCTCTATAAAAATGTCTCAAATTAGAGACAAAAATGATAAAATGACCACTGGATGAACTCCAAATTGAATTGAACACGGGCTCTGCTGGAACAGGGCTCGTGCATATGATGTAGTTTTAAAACAATCTCTCCACAATCATTCTCGCTCTACCTGCCGCTCCAGCCATAGCGGAACCATCGCTGTGCGCTCTTAGAACCGTGCCGGCAGCAAGGTAGCCGGTGTATCCGTTGCCTGTAGGTGCATCCGTTCCACCTGACGAATTATTACCGCCTGCATAAATTAGCTTCTGTGCTTCTGCTATCGAAGTGAATGCGGTAGTCAGAGTCGTGCAATTCTTAGACACCCCGAAAGAACCTAGCGACGCGCTGAATTCATGGGATAAATTCACATGATAGATTCCGCTTGTATTAATAGTGAACCGGCCGCCGTTGGCCAGGCTGTCTGCATAGGTGATTGATGCTCCCAAGTTTTCCAGAATGGTAGCGAACCGGAGTATTTTATTATCTGTCGATGCATAGCCGTTGCCTGTATGCACCGTTACTTTATCGGTACCCGGGAATGGCAAGATGATTGGCGAGGCCTGGCTGATTGTCCAAGCAGCCAGCGTCCCTGAGCCGTTAATGTGGGTGATATTCATGCCCAATGCGCCGGTAGTTGAGTTGTAGCTAGTCACTTCACCCTGCATCCATTTAGATGCGTCAGCTGTATTCGCCAGGCGAAGGGTCATTCCTACCACATAGGATTTCCCAGCTTGGGTCGTGAAAGACTTTGCTCCGGTCCCGATTGCCACACTGCTTGCACTGGTCCCATTCGTGCTATTGAAATTAAAAGCCTCAGCCGCAGCA
This sequence comes from Nitrosomonas sp. Nm34, assembly GCF_900113925.1. Taxonomy (GTDB): domain Bacteria; phylum Pseudomonadota; class Gammaproteobacteria; order Burkholderiales; family Nitrosomonadaceae; genus Nitrosomonas. The sequence continues at coordinate 63,368 of NZ_FORD01000005.1, read as the reverse complement.
TTGCATTCATTTGCAAATGTTTGCAATGCCAGCATGAATGCGTCAGCCCTTGCATCAAAATTTGCCCTGTCCGTACTTGCTGGCGGAGTGGGCAATGGTGTGATTGCCATGTTAAATTTGCTCCAATTCTAAGTTGAGATAAGCGTGGCTTTTAGGACTGATATCAATGTCACGCCGCTTGTATACACCAATGATGAAAGTGGCATCAAAGTAGCTCAGCAGTGGGTCACTCAATGCATGCCACAAGGCCACCTTTGCATTTAGTTCACTTAATGTTCCTCTTACCTGGTTGAGTTTTTCTCTCTCGATCAGAACAGTTTGCGTGGTTTTTGGAATGTCACGCCGTGGTGTAAGCTTGGCTTCTGCAAATTCGTCACGCTCGATCTCAGAGAAATTCAAAGCCTCAGCTTTTACTTTGTTTTCGGTTTTCCCCAGGTTAAATGGAACGCCCATCACCACGAATCCAACTTTCACATTCCCGCTCGATCTGGTGAAGGTCAGCTTTGCTTTTGCCGTGGTCAGTATGGGAAGGTCAGTGAATAGCGTGTTCTTAATCTGGCGGAATGGCTGATAGAAATAGTCATACCAAGATAGTACCGTCCTGTCTATCAGGTCCCTTGTCTGATCATAGATCAATGATGCACCGTTATATACCTGGAGCCGGACGCTATCAGCCTCGATATTCCCCAGGCCAATTGCACCGAATCTTTGCCCAGGGGTAATTTGAACTACCAATGGGCTTGCGCCTTCGCTTTGCGTGTTGCGCTCCAGCTGGAACATATTGAATCGGTTAGCCGCGCCCAAGTCTAGCCACCATGAATTCTCATTGGGGTAAGCTTCTGGTGTATGTCCAGTGTTGCTCTCCTGCTTACTTTTGAATTTATGGATCAGGCCATCAATCGTGTAAGCTACCGTGTCACCTAATGCATAAGCGGTACCCGCATTGTAAGCAGCCTCGCCGGTATCTGGATAAGGGATAGAGCTGCTTGTCAGCTGCGCGGCTCGAACTGTAATGGGAATAACTACGTTCATTTGTCAGTAGTCCTTATCCTGGTACCGCCAAGAGTAACCCGCAGCAACAAATTATAAGCCTGCTCTGCGTAGTCAATTTCTGGCGTGCCGCTCGATTCAGTTTTAGATTCCACAATAATTTCCCTCAGCTCATTAAAGAATTCTTCACGGTCTGATGCCACACTCTCGCTATGATTGATTGATTGAATAGCAGCTGGCGCCTCGACATGATTAATGTCTGACCCTGCCACCATCTTTTCCTCAAACATGCTTATGATTTCTTCCTGCTTGATCAGGTTAGATTCAAGTTCACGGATCCCAATCGAGGAGATGCTTGCCAAATTGTGCAAGTTAGAAACTTTTGAAATTTCCTTGCTAGAGTGCGAACTATCTTTTTGACGGAAGATATCGGCCGCATTTATGACTGAACTTAGATTGTCAGATGCCGTGGCAAAATTGGAAGCTGCGGCACTTAACTCATGATGCTCAGTTGACTTGGTGAATCTATCTACTGCATCAATGACGTTTCCGCTTGCGACAGTGCGAGCCACGGCATTCTGTACGCCGCCGCCTACCAATCCCCCTGTCGCGTATCCTAAGGCCGTGCCGCTCTTTGTAGCCTGGTGCAATTGGTCAAGCGTGTGAACTCCTATATTCTTCACAGACTCCTGGCTGAAAACATATTCACCAGCGTGGACGATACCGGCAGGCTGAAACTTGCCACCGGCACCAGTAAAGCCACCCATTGCGAATCCCTTTTGATCGAGCAATGGAAGCCCCTGTGATTTCATGTAATCATTTATTTCCTTTACGCTGTGGCCGGTCTGACGCGACAATTGCTGCACATTAACGTCATACTTCAATGCGGTCTGAGCAACCAGCAAAGGATTATCTTTATTAGCCTGGTAGAAATCACCCACCATCTGATTAGTGACACCGTAAACAGGTGTGGCAGTAATAGCAGGGGTCACTGCCTCCGGCAGCCTGGCAATCCCCAATGCATCAGTAGTCGCATTAATTTCATCAATAGAGTATCCGGTAGCTTTGGATATATCGCCGGAGCTATAACCTAGCTCTAAAGCCTTGTTATAAATCTTTAGAGGATCATTTATATTGGCTTCTACAAAAGCCTTGATCTCTGCGTCACTGGCCTTTGTCTTAATGCCTGAACCGCTGAAACTAAACGAGCTGCCACCACCGGCACCGCTGCCGCTTCCTGAGCCGCTTGCATTAGCTGTATTTATAGCTGTCTGGAAGTTATTGATAGCATCAGCCAGAGAAACAATAGCACTCTCGATCCCCTGTAAAGCCTCGATCTGTTTCTGAGCAGATGTAATAATGTCATCAAGCCGTTTCATGTCACCCTCGAAGCCAAGCTCAAGGGATTTTTTAGATGCCTCAAGTGTTTTTAATGTGGCTTCATCCACGCTTATTTGATCCTCAGTCATCACGTTTAACTGAGAAATAAGATTTACGCTCTCAGCCTGAGACATGGCGAATTCTTCTCGACTGGAAAAGCCACTTCCAGTTTGACTGGTGATCGCTTGCAATGCGGATTGAATGTCCTCAGCCTTAACAAAGTTTCCTGCCTGAGCCTGTTCTATGGCTTGCCTTAATTGGTCCCTGGCTTCCGAAATAGTAGGAGGCTGTATCTGATTGACTGCCTGACTCAATGCATTGGCCAGCGATTTAAGATCGCCCACGGAATCATTAATAAGTTGAATCTGATTATTAATGTCCTCAAGTTGTTTGTTGTAGTCATCAGTTAGCCTGGTGCGCTCAGCCTCTACAGACCTTTGCAAAGTAGCGAATGCTTTATTGACTGCATCAAGATTTATTTGCTTAATCGTATTATTAGCATCAAGAAAACGATTAGCAGCAATCATCACATCACCGGCCAGGTCTGTATACATGCCTCCCGATTTGACGAATTCAGTTAGCAGGCTGGTGAATTCCTCCTTGCTGATATCGGTGGACAGCCCAAGCTTAGTAAGCGATTCATTCAGCAAGTTAGTCTTAATCGCGGCCGTTTCTCCTGGAGCAAAGGATTCAGCCAGGGAAATAATATTTTGATTGACTGTCTCGCTATCCTGTCCTGCTGCGCTAAAGTATCCAGCAGTCACAGAGGCTGCATTCATTATCTTATCTGTAAGCACGCCGCCAGCATTAACGTACTCCCTTAGCACGCTGGTGATTGCTTCCTTGCCCATTTCAACAGATAGCCCAAATTCACTAAGGGCATCGTTGGCCATTGACTGCTTAATCCCTAGTACTTCGCCAGGAGCAAAAGTCTCAGCAAGTGCCAGTGTATTTGCTTTTGCCTGGCCGCCATCAGGAGAAGCAGATTCCGCCATAGTCTTAACCTGAAGGAACAATGGTGCAAGTTCGAGAAGTTTGCTCGCGGTTTCTACGGATACCCCGCCCACTTCTGTCACTGATCTGATAAGCTGGCTGTAATCCTCCTTCGTCATGGAAGCCGAGAAGCCTAACTTGCTCAGCTCAGTATCCAGCTGCTCAAACTGGAGCTTGTATGTTTCATCTTGTGACAGGAAGTTAGCCTCAAAAAAATCAATCCTGGTATTCAGAATATCTGCGCCACCAGCTCGATCCACTAATTCAGCTCTTTGCTCAAAGGTCAGACCCTTAACAGCATTGGTCGCACCCTCTGCCGATCCAGTCAAAATAGTGATTGCACTTTCCAGAGAATCGAACTCACTTCCTAATCGCTGCAATGTCTGGAATGCGCCTTCTCCGGATCTGCTAAATGCATCAATGCCAGGAACCAGACTTCTAGCCATTGCGTCACCAGCATCAGTTATAACCTGAGCAATCTGTTCATCAGTCAAGGCCTCGCCTTTTTTACTGGCGATGTTTATTTCCATCTTGAACTGATCTATTGCGGATACATCTTTCTGCAATGTTTCGCCAATACTGCGAACCGTTTTAGAAACTGTGGTGATGCTATCGTCCAAGAATTTGCCAAGCTCAAGCGTAGCTTTTCTCGCTTCCTCAGCTATTGGATTCAGTTCTTTGGATATGCCGCCCTCAACTATTCCCCTGTACTCATTCAGCAATTCCCCTGTGTCCGTATCTGTCATGATGCGGTCCACTTTGTCGCTAACGAATGCGCCGCCCTGAGCCTTGAACTTGGTGGAAGTGATGCCACTGAAACCTGTTGAAGAAATGTCTCCTATGAGATTAGTTTCTTTCTGCTTCAAAGGCCCTCGACCAAAAAGCGTGTTCATTAATGGCACTACTGGAATGAAGTCACCCACAATCGGAATGTCGCCTATGAAGTTAAGACCTTTGCCAAAGCCGCCTCCCATGCGCTTGTCGCCAGCGATTCCTTTTAGTATGGCCGTGGCTGCATAAGCAAGCATCAAAGGTCCCGCAACAGCACCAAAGCTTGAGCCAGCGCTGGCCGCAGCCCCCGCTCCAGCTGTTGCGCTTTCAGAAGCTATGAATGCAGCCGCTTCTGATCCTCCAGCCATGCCGGCACCGAAAGAACCGGCCAGGCTACTCCCATTAAATGATGCGCCAGCACTGGAAAGCGATGAGCCTACGCTCAGGATATCTGAGAAACCCATTCCTCCTGATTTCTTGCTGCCAGAACTTTTGCTTCCAGTCCCGAACATTTCCCCTTCAATAGCCGTGCCGATATTTATAATCCACTTGCGAACGGTCAACTGAAAGAGTAGGTCTAGGATTGCATATTGAATTGCATCTCCTATGGCTTCCATTGCGCCCACTCCATGCGCCCCGAACTGGACAAAAGCATTACGGCCAGTCTGCTCCATGTTTCTCCAAGCCTGGTTCCATTCCTGCGCGTACCTTTGAACCTGTTGCTCCTGGAAAAGCTGTTCTTCCAGCGAGGTCAGTTTTTCAATATCCTTGGCACGCTGTAGATAGGATTCCTTCAATGGTCCCGCATAGGCCGCAGCTGTCCGTATATTCTGAGCTTCCTCAAGCCTGCTGGCCGTAGTCATCCTAAGCACAGCTTCCTCAGTCATACCGATCTGAGAATTCTGTTTCCTAAGCGAATCGACTTTTAGCTGCATGGCTTGCACTTCATCGAATGAAGATTTGCTCAGCTGAGCCGATGAGTCGACAATGAACTGATTATTTTTTATCAGCTGGTCGCTGGCTTCCAATTCAGCCAGCATCGTTTTGACTTTCTCTTTCTTGACCTTATCCAGCACGATCTCGCCAGCAATCACCCTGCCGTTAATCTCGAGATTCATTTTCTGGATTTCAGTTAGTGACTTGCCTGTTGCAATCTCAAGCTTGTTAGCATCAATTTTTTTCTGTATCCCTTGCACCAAATCGACAAAGGCCTCAGCCTGTTTCTGCTCAAGCTTTACCTGTTCACTAACTGTCTTGGTTTGCTTTTTGGTAGCATTTTCATGCTTCTCAATCTTGTCTATCAGTTCCTTAGTCACATCAGTGACACCAAGCTTGGCCGCTTCCTCTCTGAGCAATTCAACCCTGGACTTGCCTACCTTATCCGCGGCCTCAGTTGTGGTGCGGATAAATTCCATTTGCTCTATTCCTAAAGCCTGGTCAGTTTGCTTGAGCTGTTCCTTAGCCTGCTTGTTTTCTGCAATAGCCTTGCTCTGATCACTCAGCCGGTCACGCCACTTAACAGCAATCTCCAGCTCACCTTTGGCTTGCTGTAGGTCTTTGAAGGACGTGCTATCCTCTCCAAATAACTTGTGAAACCCTGGCTTCTGCCAGGCCTCGTCCAGTTGTTTAACCTTAGCTGTCAATTCAGTAACCTTTAACTGCTGAATATCAAGCGTTTTCAGGTGTGAAGTTGCCGCAGTTGACCCAATAGCCCTGGCCAGCTTGTTAAATATATCCAGTGCAAAGTTTGCAGCAGGAGCCAGGAATCCTCCGATTGAACTGGCAAAACTTTCTACATGATTCTTTGCAATCTGCCACTTTGAATTCAGTGTTCCTAATGTCGCGTCATATTCGCGATTCAGTGCGGTAGCATTCTCGACTTCTGCAATCGCCAATTTCATTGCCCTGGCAAAAATGTCGGTATTCTTGGCAAGAGGCACAATAGTTTTAGATATCTCCTGACCGCTAAGACCTACATAGTCAAGCGCGACACCGGCTCTTAATCCCAGAGAATCTACCTGCCTCAAGAAATACTCGAATGCTTTTGTTTTATCCTGTGCGAACAGCTCTTTCAGGGTTTCCGCATTCATGTTCAATGCCCCTGCAAATTTCTTGAGCTGAGCCTCGCCGCCCATAACGGCATTCGTTATTGCCTGCATAACGCGCCCAACTGATGAGCCGCCGGTTTCCGCCTGTATGCCTAGAGCGGCCATAGCCGTTCCCATCGCTGCCGCCTGAGCTGACGACACCCCGAACACGCCTGTTGATCTGGCCACCTCAGTTGTCATCCTGGCTATTTCAGATTCAGAAGCCGCAAAGTTATTGCCAAGTGAAACAATAACGCTGGCCAGAACATCTATCTGATCCACCGCTTCGCCGGTCACGTTCAATATCCTGGCAAGTGCTTTGGCCGCAGATTCGCCAGCAAGGTCACTGGCCTTCCCAAGCTTGGCAATGGTAGTTGCGAACTTCTCCAGATTGTCCGCGCCGGTCACGCCCATCTGACCGGCAGCTTGAGCCAGCTCTAACAGCTCGGCAGATGTGATAGGAGTCGATCTTGAAACAGCATCAATGCGAGTAGCAAAGCGGTCAAGTTCTTCCCCTGCAAGCCCTGTAGTTTTCGCTACCCCGACTAATGCGGTTTCAGATTCAGCAAATTTTTCTAATAAGGGTGATATGACACCCTTAACAGCAAGCCATGTAGCGCCAGTTATGCCGATGGTGCCCAGCACTTTATTCATGCTGCCCACCGCAGTTCCCACCGCTGACTTGGCGCGTTCCATCTCAGACAGCAGCTTCTTTACATCAGCCGATATCTCGATGGAAACCTGGGAAACTGTGGTCATTTTGCTTTCCTTGAACGCGATCCAAAAATTGCCCTGATGCTGTCGTCAACATCGCTTGACGTTACATGCCCGATATCGAAAGGAGCCTGCGCCCCATACTCTGAGCCGTTAATAAAGCCAGCAATGTATTTTCTCGACATGCCGAGGATGGTATAAAATTCCCATGGGTTAAGCTCGACTCCACTTCCTTGTTGCCAGGCTATCAGCTCCTGGCTGGTTAAGGGAGCCGGTCCCATTCCACCGGCCATCACATAGCCTGCGTTGCGCCAGTGATTAGCCAGGTATTCAATTTCATTCAAAGGAGGAAGCAGGTCAGCAATGCCGTACTTTCTGAGCCGGTCAATCCGCATGTGCTTTTCCTGCTTCCCTTTATAGTCTTTAGGCCGAGAATGCAGGTAGCCTAGTTGCTGAGCATATAGCTCTGCTCTACGTCTGCATCCTCGAAGAAGTTTCCCGCCCTACCCACATAAGCACGAACTTGATGCGCGATATAGTTCAATCGAGGCTCGCTATAGATTGCCTTTGCGCCACCTTCATACGGAAAATTATTGATTGAACGAGTAATAGCCAGCAGGTATTTCACATCTGCGTCAGGATCTTCTTTAACATCAGTATTTCCGGCAGCAATTAAAATGCGCTTGGTTGCCTCATTCTGAATAAACTCAGTGGCTTTGATATGCTGGAGTGATCCCGGCCCATATACATCAACAGTCACTTGCTTGCCCTCATACATCATAGGCTTGCCGTTGGGCATATTGATCGCTACGGTTCCCGATACAGCCAGAAAGAACATACTAAAATCACGCTTGGCCGGTGCGCTATTTGCCTGGATAACTTCACCAGTTAAGCTTTCATTTGACGCTTGATTGATTACTTGACCTTCCATTACTTGTGCTTCCATATTAGCTTGAAACTCCCATGATTAAAATTGTATAAGTGACTGGCGATCCCGCCCCATCGTTGGCAATATCGAGTTTGTCAGCCGCGCCCTGCACTACTGCGTAACCATTGGCATCAGGAGCAATCAAGGCAATCATGCCGCCTGGTTTAATCCTGAGCCTGTCATTGGCCGCGCCAAAGAATGACGTTATAGGGTTATTAAGAGAATTGCTTCCCAGTAATATGTCATTTGAATTGTTTTCACTAGCCACCAGAATCAAAGCTTTGATCTTTGTGAGATTAAGCCTTTTAGCTATTGCATCCAATGTCGTCCACGTTAGATCAATAGTTTCAGTTGATGAAGCCCCGATGGTGCGTGTATCAGTAAAGACTTTATTCGCCTGGTTAGCTCCTGAGCCGAACTGAAAATAATATTCCGGTCGCCAATCTGGCTTATAGTCAATCTGACTTACATCAAGTTTGTTGGCCAGAATAATGTTAGGGTGAAGTGCGATCCTTGCCTCCATGTTGCTTCCCAATTCCGGCAGGGTGTAACCCATTTTAGAGGCAACAAAATCTTCTATTTTTGTTACATTCACATCAAGGGTTAGTGAGCCTCGAATGATTAATTGGTAAAGGTATCCTTTGAATGCCGATACCGAGCCGCTTCTCATTCCGATAAAAAATGCGTATGCTCCGCCAAAATTTCCGGCTCCTAAATCTGTGGAGGTTTCTTGAGCAACAACTCCATCAAATCTAATTTTGGCCTGATCATTACTGATGTCTGCCGAACAAGTAAGCAATGCTTTCTTGGGACTGGTTGCTTGTGATTTTTTAGGAATCGCTTGGATTGTACCTTTGACTCCAAACATGAAATCCTCAAGCGTAGCCGATGGTGCCTGAATAGCGAACGTGCCATTGTTTGAGGTGAAGTTAGCACTAAGCTCGACCACAGTTCCCATATTTTCATCTGATAGTTTTTCTATTCCTGCGAATATAAAAAGCTCATCTTTTGTAGACATATCAAGAGAGCCCCTACTATTCCAGTAGTCATCAATGCCATCAAATTCAATTTTTACTATTCCGTCCGCCCCCCTTCTGAGAGTAGGCCGGGCCGTGGCCGTGCCGATTACCATATGATTGCCTGAGATTTCTTTGACGGTTATGTTGTCAATAGTCCCATCAAAAGTAGCATCAGCCATCAGGTACAGAATCCCATCAGATGCCGCTGCCGTGCCAATGTGGAATGTATAGCTATCTGAAGCTATGATTGCAGCTATCACGCTTGTGTTACCTATGCCTATATTAAGCGTTCCCGCATTGCGCACAACATCAAAGCTGACCCGATAAAATTTGTTTTGCAACAAGCTCATATTCTGAGTCAGGTTGCTTGCTGAGCCTGGCGCTTTGGTTGCCACGCCTGAGCCGATTGTCCAGCCAGTGCCTTTAGTCCAGTTTGTGTCCGCAGCAAATATCCCATTGACTGCTTTTTCTGCGCTCAATGCAAGTTGCTTGCTCTTGTCGAGAATTAATCCCACCGGCTGATCTGGCGCGTACACAGGAATGCTTCCCGCGCCATCTTGAAACATTACAGGCTGAGTCTGAATGGTTTCCAGATAAGTGCGCCAGGGTGATTTTATTTTCTGATAAGAGGTTGCTACGCTGCCCACTTCAAGCTGCGCTTCTGTCAACCAAAAATGATCACCGACCAAAGGATTAACGCCACCATTTCTAAATATATTAATATCTAAAAATGCTCTGTCCCCTGTCAAGGTTTTGACTATCTCAACTTTTACCCACTGATCGAATAAAGACAAAATATCATTATTGGTACTATCGGCATCAGAGAAATCTATTCCTAGTCGCCAGCTTGCCCAGCCCAAGCTTGACGGAACATAGACATAAACGCTAAAAGCGTAAGTTATCCCGCTCCCAAGTGAAAGCCCACCTTGCCTGACTGAAAGTGCTGTTGCTGAGGTGAATGTAATCCTGTCAGCCTTCATCGTGGCATCTGGAGCCGCCCTATCATTTGCTATAACATCACTAGCTGTCTTTAACCATGCCGCATTATCAAATTCCTCAGTTCTTTGAAGCAGGTTCTTTCGCCAATCCAAATTCACATCACTTGGATCAAGCCAGATTCCCTGCTCCCCCGAGGCAAAAAAGCCATCTATAAGCGCCATTATTCAACCTCCCTGCATATTCTCAGACCGAGGCGATTTAACGCCGCGAATGCATCTTCCGAGCTAACATCAATTAACGATAGCAGTTCGTCTATTTGTTCCTGCGTATATCCTATCCCCGCTGCATCTGAAATCGCTTGAACTAAGGCAGCATCTTTCTCATCAAGGATTAATGCGTATTGCTCTCTGATGAATCCACTGCTGATAAAATGAGAAGCCGGTAGATCACCAGTTGCAGAAAGCTTTGTGGTGAACATACCGGCACCAGCTGGATCAGCCGCCTCCGTTAATTCTCTTGCGATTCCTACATGCGATGCAGGAACAATAATTGTTCTATGCATCCACATAAGTTCTAAGCTCCGATAATAAGAATCTTGTAAGTAACTGGGGTGCCGCCCGCGCTGTTTGCCACCTTGATTAGATCAGCCGTAGTTGGGATAACCGCGTAGCCTGCCGCTTTAGGAGCAATCAAAGCGATGGCGCCGCCTGGTTTGACTCGAAGGATATCTGTGGCATCTCCAAAGAATGAGGCCACGGCTGCGCTTGCATGCCCTCCGACCAGAACATCATTGGTATTGTTTGCGTTCGCTGCAACCAGCAGACCTTTGATCTTGGTGACAGAAAAGGTTGCGCCAAATGCATCAGCCAGCACGCCAGCCATGTCCAGATTTTCAGAACCTGATGCAGCAATAGTGCGCTCATCAGTCCACGCCGCACTCGCCTGGCCATCTCCTGATCCATTTTCAAATGGGAAATTTACCCCGAAATTGATAGGGTAATTTGATTGCCCGATATCCATCACGTTGGCTAGAGCTATGGCCAGCGTGATGTTTATACTTCCTGTTAAGGTAGCCATTGTTTATTAACTCCTGATTGTTTTATTTGTTTGTATGCGAAGTTAATTAAGCCAGAACTTCTACCACATCAGTGCCGCCTTGCTGGCTGTCTATCTCAAGGGCTGTAGAGGCTTTGGTGATTGCGTTGCCATCACCGATTTGCACCTTCCATTTCTTGACGAAAACCTGCATGTAGTAAATATCACCTTGCTTAGTAGTGATCTTGACTGAGTAGGCATTATCAGAACGCGATGCAGCCTTCATCATGATCTGGCCTGCGTCATCCGTATCCAGTGCAACCACGATATCAGGTGCACCGGCATCAGCTGAGCCGACTACCTTCATGGCTATGCCAGTATCGAGTGGAACAAATTTATTTATCTCACGCTCGCGTCCGAAATCACCAATGGATTCAATTTGCCCAACTTTGGTATAGCTCAATGCACTGTAACCAGCTTGATCAAATGAGGCTGGAGTAGCAGAAGATATGTGCAACGTGGCGCCAGCAGATTTAAAAAGTGACATGATTTCTCCTAATGAAAATTAAATTAACTGCTCAGAACTGCTTATCCCTAAAAAATCAAATTCATAATTCAGTGTCGCCATAGCAATTGGCCGCTCCCCTTCATCGAATAAATCAATCGAGGTGGAAACGAGGAAGAAGTCGGTAGCGTTTATGGTCGTGTCTGCATTGAACGCATTCTCGATAGCAACACAGAGATCATCCAGCGAGTCATCAGCTTCTTTGATAGGGTTGGCTATCGAATACACTTGAATCGTCATGTAGACTTTCTTGCCAATGCTCGACAAGTTAACCCTTTCGTTCGCGTCACGATCAGTAAAGATCACAGCACAAGGAAGCCTGGCATCGTCTATCTGATGTGCTCTGTTGCCATAGACAGGCCGATTGATTGCAGCCTGCACAATCACCCTTGCCTTGTCTCTCAGTTGTTGCCTGATATGCGCCATCGTCAAAGCTTCCTGAGATGCAGCCTGGTTAATCCATCACCACTATGCTCTGCTTCTTGCGCGTAGTAGCTGATACCTTTAATGATGATCTCGTTAGCCACGCCATTCTCATGATTAGTAATCAGTTCGCTAACCTGCTCCGTTATGCACAGAAATGACGGATTGCTGGTCCCGATCATTCCAGCCTCAGCATATCCATTGCGAAAGATGCCCCCTACTTGCTGCCCCTGGATTGTCGCCACCGTATAGCCAGGGGTATCCTCGTTAATGAATAGGCTTAAATCTTCCTCGAAGGCCATGCTATTTATTTACGCTTTGATGCCTGCTTTTTTTCTTCTGCCTTTTCTTCTAGCTCAGCTTCTTGCTTTGCCTGATTCCGCGCTTTAATGTTTTGTAACATTTCATCGTTAGCAGCTTTGCGGCGTGCTTCCTCGTCAGCTTCCAGCTTTGCTTTCAGCTCAGACTCTTGCTTGGCCTTGAGTTCTTCCTCTTCCTTAGCTTTACGCTCAGCCTCAGCTTCGGCTTTGAGTTCAGCTTCCTCTTTAGCTTTTAGCTCAGCCTCATCCCGTTCTTTTTCAGCCAGCTCTTTAGCCGCAGCCTCAGCCTTTTCCTTTTCCGCACGCTCTTTCTCAGCCTGAATTTCTTCCTCGCTTGGCCCAAGCTCTCTTTCATAGGTTTCCAGTGTGTCCACAGATTCCATCTGATCAGCCAGGTTACGAGGAAGGTCAATGCCAAGCTCGATGATTTCACCGCGCTTGAATTGGATTCTGGTTATGACTTCATAAACACCGTCAGCAATGGGCTTGAGACTATGCGCTCTTGCCTTTGCCTGAGCAGGATGCAAGCCAATAGTGGTGCCAGCATTTATATGCGCCACCATTCCTGTGATTACTAATTTATTCATATGGTGATTCCTGTTAAATAGGTTTATATGCTTGCCTGGCTAATGCTTCCGCTTAAAGAGTCAACGTCACCAAGCAGGCTTTTTTCCAGTCACCATATGCAGCCGCACGCTCAGTCTCTACGGATACCTTGACTTCATCGTGATCACGGCAGTATTCGGAATCAGTCCACCATGTACGCAATCTGATTCCATCAGAGTTAAAGCCGGTGCCATTTTGATTCGGAACTCGTTGCTGACGAATGAAAGGTTTCTGTGTGCCTTGGGGTGTGATTAATGCAAAGCGATCAGTCCAGCTGATACGTGGGCTTGCAACAACACGGAATCGGAATGAGTCCTGCTCAATCAGAATGTTTGATTCGCTGCCGTTGTCTTTTGCGATTTGAGACTGGCTCAAAGCTTTCAAGCCACTTTTCACGAAGCTTTTTCCGGTCAGGATAATGAACTCGTTAAGGTCTTCATTGACGAATTCGCCACGGTCATCCTTGAATCCAATCATTGCTTCCACGCCGCTAAGAATGGCGTCAATCATTTCTGTTGCGGTTGGCTCAGTAGTCTTAGCTACTTTGTGAGTAATAGAATTGCTTTGTACTCCTGAACTGCCTTCACTGTGATCAGTGTCGAAGAAATATTGCTCGTCATAGCACACGCTTGATTCACCAGCAATAATCAAAGCCGCAACCAATACCCACCAGTGCTTAGTGGTTGCATCAGCGAATTCATTAACGCGAATTTGAACCTGGCCGGTCTTGTCATAGAGAAGATGCTTCTCAGGAATTAAAAGACCGTTTTGATATTTCACGTTTTTAACAGCCCAGGCAATATCACGCAGTTGACCGAACTGTTTCTCACCGCGCTGCTCTACCATGCTTGGCACCATACCAATCCACGCATATTCTTCGCTATCCTGATCAGAAGTCATGACAGGGGTGCAAATAGATTCAACTAAGGCGCTCTGAGTGTTTTGTTTTAGCCGCTCGAAGTAATCACCGATTACTCGACGCTCTGTAATAATTGGGGACATGCTTTTAAATTCTCCTGGTAATTAACTTAAAATGGTTCGCCGGATTAATTGCCTAATCTACGAATGAGCGAGTTCACCTTTGCGGCAAGTGAGGCAACCGCATTTTTAGTCGCAGCATCAGTAATCGCAGCAATCGTGTCCGAGGCTGTGCCTGTGGAGTTATCCGTCAGTTCAGTCAGCACACCTTCCGTCACATTAAATTCCACGATGCCGACGCCACTAGATACCCAGGAGGAAACATAACCAATGCGTGTATTAGTGCCCTGCGTCAAAGTGAATGTGTCATCATCTGACGCGAACACATCTTTGCCCACGTCAGTAATTGCCAGGCTGGAGATTGATAATCTGATCTTTCCACGAGTGCGGCAACGAACATAAACATCACCCGCCCCACCAGCTGCATTGTCAGCACGATAATCAGCAAAGCCACGGAAAGGATCACCGGCCTGTAAAGGTCTTGCATAGCCTGAGCCGTTATCTCCTACTGCCGCACCTTGATAAATAATGTCCGATGCAATCACCGGATAATCGTGGAAATCACCTTTCAAGAAATCTCGTGGTTGGTCTTTGGCCAGGGTTGTCATTACAGCTTTCCTCCATTTGCTTCAACGAATGATAGATAGGAGCCGAATGAACTGAACTCAGCACGCAAGCTTGCATCGCTATCCCATGCTGCTTTAGCGCGTTCTTCAAGCGGCAATGATTGATCGTTCACTTTGTCCTTTGCCTCGTCTTTTGGTTTTTCCAGTGCATTCACAGGATCTGATTTAACTGGCTGTGGTGCATTGGAGACAAAGGCCGCATTCTTATCGTTGCGGATTTTTTGTTCTTCCCGAACGATTGCAAGTGCTATGGTTTCGCCGGTAGACTTGCCATCGAATTTCATGCTTGCCACCAAATTTTCATAGCCGCGCATACTGGCTTCTTCACAGGATTTGATACGAGCTCGTTCTTTTTCCGCGCCTTCGTTAATCAGTGCCTGGGAGATTTCTGGATACGCGGCTTTAATCTCATCAATGCTTACCGGCTTGTTTGCAACCGGCGCATTGGTTGCGCTTGTTGCCGCTGGTTGATTCGTTACCTCTTGATTCATTGGCCATACTCCGTTTTGCATGTTAGTAATCGTTTGTTCAAAGGTTGCTATGTGATCGATCATTCCGCGCTTAAGCGCCTCTTTACTCAGAAATACGCGCCCGTCCGCCATTTGCTCCAGCACAACGTCAGACGACATCCCTCTATTCTCTGCAACAGAATCAACAAATATGGTGTAGAGCTGATCCACTTGGTCTTGCAGGTGGGCCTGAGCTTCTTCTGAAAGCGGGGAAAATTGACTTGCAATGCGCTTATATTTACCCGCGCTTATCTCTGTAGTTTTGACGCCGCGCTGTTCTTCGGCTTTGGAAATATCCTTATGGGTAGTGACGACACCTATTGATCCGATCTGAGTCGTATCTCCAGATGAAACAATTTCAGAGGCAGCAGAGCCGATCCAATAAGCCGCGCTCGCCATGACGCCATCAGCAAACGTCATAACCGGCTTAATCGTTGAAGCCTCTTTAATCAGATTTGCCAGAGTTTGCGTACCATCCACTGTTCCACCTGGTGAATCGATATGCAGGAGAATTGACTTGACGGCAGGATCATCAACCGCTGCCCGAATATCCCGTGCTACTAATTGAGTAGATACACCGCCGGATATGGCATCGAACATATTCATTTTCTTGGCGATGACGCCATGAATGGGGATGACTGCCACGCCGTTACTAACTTGATAGCCCTGACTTTCGTTGGCTAACGGTTTCCCTATGCGAGCTTCCACAGCCGCAAGGTCTATGCGCTCACCTTTCACGCGAGCATCATAGATTGCATGTATTTCAAGTAATTTTTCGGGAACGATAGCCCAAGGGCTAGTCAGTACATCTGTGATTTGCATAAGCCAGTCCTATAAACTGGCTTATACTTTATAGATATGACTGTCCCATTTTTAGGGGAAAATGGGACTTTTTATGATATTCAGGTTTGCTCAGGTGAAGTAACAAGCGATCCTGTGTCCACTGCCTTTGATTCTGTAGATAATCCAGCTGCTTCCATCAGCTTTTTCTCTTTGCCAAGCTGCTCAATGTTGGATTCATAATCTCCCCCATCATAAGAAGCCGTTTCCTTTTCTCTGGTACTGATGCCAACTGCAATACGCTTTTCAGCTGCGCTTACTTCTTTCAATGGATCAATGCTGCCAGGGCCATCTCCTACCCACGTAACCCGAGTATATGCCTGCCTGATTCTAATATCTGCAAAGAAGCCAGGAGCTGCGATTCTGCCTGATGATACCGCCTCCTCGAACCATAGCTCTTTGATCGGTTCGCAAAAATAGGTTGCCATAAAATCGCGGCGTCTCCTGACTATCCGCCAGAAATCCAATAGCGCAGCCCTGCTTGCAGAGTAGCTGGCCGAGAAATGCTTGGTTAAAACCTCAAACGGAATCTCTAACACTGGCCCTATTTGTTTCAGCATCGCCAGAAAGAAAGGATCAAAGTTTGCATTCGGCCTGCCTAAATCAGGAGATAAAACGTCCTCACCGGGCAACAGGTTAATCACCTTGCCTGAATCATCCATGGTGAAATTGAGAGAACCGTCCCATCCAGCAGCATTTTTAATGTAGCTCTGTTTTGCGTCTTCTTGAAACAAACTCTCAAAAGCGTCCGTATCCATCTTAACGAAGATAGCAAGCGCGGCAGACACTACTGCCGCCTGCAACTCAGCCTCGGCGTATCTAGACAATTGTTTGAGCTGCTCAATCACTGGCGCAAGAAATGGAACACCACGCACCTGGCCCGGTCTGGTCTTGTCCAAAAGATGTATTGCATTTATTCGCCCATCCTGTCCAAATGCGTCCACCTCAATCCATTCATTTCCCCCTCTTAATAAAGATCCCGGATGTTTTTTTGCTATGTCGTATTTAATAGCCGCACCGTTACTGTCCAGAGTAACGCCAGCAAATTTAGTATCGGTATCGGCTGCATAGCCCTTATTGCTGATCCTGTCCGATTCTATCAACTGGATAGCCAGCCTGTAAGGATTGTTTTTCTTGGCGATGGCAGGGGTTAATACCAGCACGTCACCTGACTCCAGCATGGATCGTAAAGCCAGTCCCTGCAATCCATAGAAATTCATGTTGCGCGAAACGTCGCACTCAGTGCTACTACACCAGATAGACCACTCCGCTTCGACCTCTCGCTTAAATTCGTTAGCCTGCTCATCAGTCATTCCAAGAAACCTAGTGTCCGGATTTGACTGCATCGATAGCCCGGTGCCAATCACATTAGTGACGACCGAGTTAATAGCAGCCCCACCAATAGGAGCATTGCGCGCAAGATCTCTTGACCTCGCTCTCAATATTTCCAGATCATAAATAATGTCACTGTTTGCGTCGCCTGCGTATGGATTCCAGTTTCTCATCGACGCCCTGCTTCTTGAGCCTCCAGTATAGGATCCGGAAAGCGCCAAAGCTGTTCGATTTCTTATCCTGTTTAAAGCGGTGCCGGGAGCAATGACCGCGATTGCTCGATCTAAAAAATTCATCTTAGGAAGATTTTTCATTTCATCACCATCCTGGACTCACGTTTGCTGATCTGCTTCTTCCTCTGGCTTTGACTGACAAGTCTTTTACCATACCATTCCAGTAGGTTATCTGTTCCCTGATTTCCTTTGCATTAACCCTATCGAGCCTTCGCCCATCTATTTCATAGGATTGTCCAGAAGCAACTTTTTTGTTTGCTTCCATCCACCTATCAAGCTCAGCCTCTGCCTGCTCAAGTGTTATTCCTGCCATGATTACCCCTTATCTATTGCGATTCAATAAACGATAAACTTCTGTTCTACTAATACCTGTAGACTTGATAACCTCTTTAGGAGGCACTCCATTTTTCAAATCATTTGCCGCCTTCTCCTTTGCCTTCTTTTTTTCCCTGTTTTTTGGAATATACGGTTCAGTCCCGCCCCACTTCTGGCGCACTCTCGCTTCAATTTGATTGAGTTTAATGAATACCTCGCCATGAAACTGGTTGCCCATAATCTCTCTGATTTGAGAGAAAATATCCTCGACGATATCTTTCTCTTCAATCATCCACGTCTCCAGCCATTGAGTGAGATACCTCCTGATTCTGGTATGGGTTTGGGTATTGCCCCTACCTTATCGGCATCTTGATGCTCGAAAGTAAAAAGCGATGGGTTTTCAAGGATGGCTTCTCTTCGTGTCCAATAGCCTGGATCGAATTCTCCGCGCGCAGTCATGCCTATTCTGACCCGGTTGTGATGACCGATCGCCCAGGCATAAACCAGCGTGTCGAGCGGTTCATTGCGTTGGTGCTTAACGCCCTTTCTTTTGATGTATCGATTTGTTTCCGGATCGAGTATTTCCGATAGCAGCCCATTGAAATAATCTTCAGTCAGTCCTTCAGGAAAATGGATGACCCGCTTATGGGTAGGGAGCTTTTCATCACTGGCCAAGGTGCCGTAAATAAAATCCTTGCAATACTCGGTACCAACGTTCCATAAAGAATAGCCAGTCTTGACGACTTTGCCTCTGTGCGTTTTTTCAGGATGGGATGCCGTGGTAGCAATCGCCCTGCCTAGCCTGGTGGTCGAGCCTTGTACAGCATAGACAGGTACCTTCAATGTTTTGCGCGCAATGAACTTCTTGACCTGCTCACCTCTGTGTCCACGGGTATCGATCGCAGCCGCTTCGATGCGGATGGCGTTACCGCATGAATTGATCAAGGGGGTATTAAGGTATTCTTCTAATTTATCCCATACTTCGGGCCTGGTGGTATCGCCCTCAATCGTGTGCCATTCGATAATCCACAGGTTGTCGACTCCCCAGCCGAGCAGCTTCACAGCCAGCCATTTATCCTGAGTATCGATGCCTACCGTCAGAGCCAGGCAACCTTTTGGAATGGAACGCTGAGGGACATTCTCCAGACACTTCAACATGTCGTGCACGTCGAGCTTGGATGCTTTGTCTTCCCACGTTTCGCCAAGCGTGGTGTTAATAAACCGTTTCAGCTTGGTTTGATCGGATTGTGCATCCAGCCATTGCCTGACGATCTCGACCCATTTAAAACCTAACCCATCGGGGGAATAAAGACCGTTGATGGTATAGCCGCGAATTTCCCGTCCAGGGTAGGACGGTATCCATTGGCCATGCTCCAGCATCCAGGTCTTGCAACTCTCATCAAATTCTGCCCCGCAATGCTCGCACACATACCATGCATGCTTCACCTCAAAATCATCTATGCTCCAGCGGATGTTGGACCATTTCAGCGTCTGCATTTCCTGGCAATGAAGACACGGCACGTAATAGCGCCGCTGATCAGATTTCAGGTATTCAGTTTCTATCCTGCTGGCACCTTTGATGGTAGGAGTAGATACCAGCAGAACTTTCCGGCGCGGAAACGTTTTGGTACGCTCGTCAATTAAACCCAGTGGATCACCTTCCTGACCCGCCTCCCAGGGAAAGCGGTCTACCTCGTCACACATTACATACTTGATCGGCATCGAGGACAGCGATGCAGGACTGTTGGCTCCCCCGATCACAATGACTCCGCCTGGGAAATCCTTGATGTCTTCTGCGTTGCTGGCATCCCTCGCACGCCTGGCATCAAATATTTCCGCCAGCACTGGAGTATCGACCAGCATCGGATTCAATCGCTGCTTGACCCACCTTTTGCGCACTTCCAAAGTCGGTACCACTACCAGCGCCGGTGCGGGTGAGTGATGGATGATATAACCCAGCCAGTTCAGACCAATTTCTGTTTTACTCGTCTGCGCGGAAAACATCAGCACAATCCGTTGCACCGGACTGGATACTGATAAGGAATCCATAATTTCTCTGGTATAAGGAGCTCTGGATGTGCGCCATTCCCCAGGCTCACTGGAGGATTTGCCAGACAGGATGCGGCAGGCATCGGCCCATTGCGATACGGTCAGTTTCTTACGGGGGGATATCGCCCTGGCAAATGCTTGCTTATGCTCTCTCATGCCAGCCTTTCAATATGGTCTGATGCCTTCTTCAGAACTTTCTCAATCTGCTCAGTCAATATTGCGTGCACCCTGCTAGAGTCAGTCTCAGCCGCCAGCACAGATGCCATGCTGTCGGGTATTTTTTCCAGGTTAGTGCGCAGGACAGTTGCCACCTCAACCCAGTCACGCTCTACCTCAGCACGTTCAACCAGTTCTCCTATTCTGGTTTCATAATCGATCTTGGCCTGCAGCGCATGGTAATGCTCTTTCAGTGCCCTGGCTTCCTGGAAGCCTGGTCCTGTATCGCTGTCATCCTCGATATTGCTACCGCGCGCGGAAGCGTGACGCTGCACAACATCATCCCTGTTCGGATCTGCTGTCTCCTTAATCCTTTGTTTGCTAGCTTCGACATCCACCAAGCCATCCTCTGTCATCACGAGCCTGCCAGCTTTCTTAAATTGAGTAACAGCTGCCCGGCTGTACCCTAAAATTTTCGCAAACTCGGACTGATTAACAGTAGCCATTTTTTTGTTAAATTTAATAAATACAAAGTGTTAAGTATGTTTAAACATCACAACCTAGCGATCCAACCAGCATTTCATTACCCTCAGGCTGTTTATCCTCTGGAAGTACCTTAGCCCTCTTTTGAGAGTACTTTACTTACTTCACGCAACGGCATTTCAAGCACAAGTATTTTCGTGCCACAGCTGTCATAAACAGACGCTTCAAAATTATTTGAAGCCTCATAGTCACCTATCCTGAGCCTGTTATCTTCAGCATTCTTACCAACATATAAAGTAAGCCTGTCTTTCTGATACCCATAGATTGACGCATTGAGTCTTTTCTTGGCTGCCTCGATTGCCTGATTCACATCTAAATTACCTATTTGCATTTCTACTTTATCTCCTTGGTCTAAATTGATCACACAACATACTTGGAACAGTTCGAGCATTAGTCTCTATGACTGTATCCTCCACCAGCTGATAGGCGGGATAGCGACTGCATTCACCATGCAAGTTGCCTATATAAGCGTCTTGCTCTACCTCTGGACTTGTCCAACGCTGACAATTAAAACAATTGACTTGGTTATTCATTTCGCAGTCTTCAATGCATGTTCCATTGCTTTATTGAATTCAAGGTTGAGATCACGATTGACTATCCTTTCTACAACTTCAGGCAGATTGAACATGCGTTGATAATGAGCCGCATTCACGAACATCAAAATGGGCTTAGGTGTTCTTGAAATTCTTATCTTTCCGCCCGCGAAAAAACCTGACTTTGACCATATGCCAGGGTGTAATTTGCTTCTGTCTCCTGGCTGGATAGTGAAGAATCTAGTAAGTTGCGCAGCTGCGAAATGATCCCTGGCTGCCCTGCGCTCAAAAGCCTTCTTTCCTTTGTCAGTCATGTTTGCTCTAAAGCCTGACTCCTGGAACGCTCGAAAATAGGCCAGCAGTTGGGTCAATAGCGTCCGTGGAATATTCCCATATTGATCTAACCTGACCCCTTCACCTGGCACAGCGAACCATCCATTAGGCATCATTCCCTTTTGTTGCATCAATTTTTCAAATCCTTTGTTGATGCGCCGCCCTCCCTCGAATAAATGCCTCAGAACTTCATCAGGAGCAAAGCCACCTCGCTTGGTCGTCATGCTCTTAGTCTTAACTCTGATAGTTGAGGTCAAGTCTGTCTTGGTCGCATATTGCACCCGCATCATGTTGGCAGCATACCTGGTTGGCCGGTCAATTCGTGGAAGCTCCTTCATATCGAAGTTCTTCTTTGCATTCTCAGCCAGCTTATTCACAGTCAGCCTGATTGCGAACGGAACTTGCTTCTGCGCAACCTGGTTAAGATCACGCTTAACCTGCTCGATCTGTTGCTCAATGCTAATGGTCGCCATTTCTCACCCCTTTCTTTTTCTCAACCCACATATCGCCGGTGACCCCACCAACCACAATGCCAGCTGATGATTGCTTGCCAATCTCTTGCCCATTCTCATTCGCATAAACCAATCGCACCTCATTGCCGAATACCTCTCTGAATTGGCCTGCTACCGAACAACATTTTGAAAAATTTCTTCTTACCTCTTCTTTTTTCATATCAGTTACGCCTAATAAGTTTGGTTACGCACTGGTTACGGCTGAAATGCCTGTAGTTACGCGGTTACGCTGGTTACGCATGGTTTGAAGCGCAAACTCATGCAAAAAATAATTTTTCATGACGTGGAAGATTTTTAAAAATCTCTCGCGCGCGTGTATGGGAAAAGCCAAAAAGTCGCGTAACTGCGTAACTACGCGGGTTTCAGGCGTAACTGACGCGTAACCGAAGCGTAACCGGCGTAACCGCGCGCCTAGACTGCTTTTACGCATGATTTCCCCTCCTTGTAATCAAGGAAGTAGCCTTCAAACCGCTCAATCGCCCCTGTCATCCACTCCCCTTCGGTCTGTCCATCAGGCACACCATGCCCCTTAGGAATCCACACGCGTTCGCATTTCTGCCCGTTATTCGAGTGTATGAGCTTGACGACCTTATAGCGCATCAAAGGCTCTGTACTACCGGCTTTATCCGACAGCACGCCGATAAAATTCTTGATGCTTGCGGTAAATTTATTCTGTGGTGGCGAGCGCTCACCATTGATATAGGCCCAATGCTGGAATAACCGGAATAGTTGCCCTGCCGTGCAGGGTGAAAAGAATACCGGCAGAAAACCCTTAATCCATTCATACACGAACCGATGCTCAGGCTTCATGCCAATATCGATCAACTCACGTTTCGCCACGGTCATCAGCGGCCGGGAAAAGGCAGTGAAGCCGGTTAAATCAATCGACAACAGATAATGGTAAAACGCCTCAATACCGCCGTTTTCAATGCACTCAGACACTCTCTCATAAAGATCATCCTTGCGTGAGGGTGGCGTGTACACTACAAAATAGCGACGGTCTGATTCTTCCAGCGCAAGCGGCTGATCCTCATTGGACAAAAACACCACATTGACGTGGTTCTTCTCAGTCCGGATAGGCAGAAACTTAGGATTGATCTGGATCGTCTCACCCGTAATAAACGCTTTCAGCTTGTTCTTCTGGTCGAACAGGCTTGCTCTTGCAATCACCTCATCACCGATCATGAATAGCTTGGAAGAGCACCAATCGTTATGCTTCTCTTCCAGCTGCTCCTGACCCACCACAATCGCATATCTGGCATAAATCGCAGCCACAATCTCAAAGAATAGATTCTTGCCCGTGCCCTGCGGACCATGGAAGACCAGCGCGGAGCGCATTTTCGTACCCAGCTGCTGAAGAGGAAGAGCAATCCATTTAATGACCCACTCCACCACCTCCAACACACCTTGGTCGCTCTCTGCTGACTCCTCGCATAAATGGTATAGCAGTTCCATGATTGCCCCGAAATCTCCCGGCTTAGGCACCATCTCAATGCCACGGAATAGATTGATCGCTGGCAGCTTACACTTGCCAGTTGGATCAAATACCAATTGATCCGGCTTGATCATGCGACGTTTTTCATGCTGTAACCACCAATCCACACAGCTTTTACCCAGCGCCAAGCGCATGGCAGCCACGCTCATCACCAGAGCAGTATCGATGTCGTATACCGTCTCAGTGCTGTAAATCAATGCAAAACGATCCAGCACCGTACGTTGTTCCTCTTCTGGCGGCCCGGTAGGCTTCTTGCGTCTTGTTTCTGCTATCCTTGGCGGCTTGCTCGCTGATTTTTCATCAGCCAGCATGATTCCTACCGGCTTAGCGTTAAGGATCATCTGCTTGATCTCTTCAACGCTCATGCCTTCCTGAATAGCATCGGCTATATCCCACCCATCCGGCATTGAGCCAGGCGCAGGGATTTGTACCATGCGAAAATCCACATTCGGATTATGTTGCTTGATCAATGCATACGCGCGTAGCATGGCCTTGGTTCCGGGCTGCTCGTTCTCTGGCAAGAATGGCTTGCTGGCTGGATCAACCCCGGCTTCTTTTTCCTGCTTGCTTAGTTTCTGTCGCTTCGCATCGCAATCAGGAAAGGCATAAATCGTTTGCTTAGTCATTGCCAATGGTAACCAGTCGGTTTTATCCACCGCATTGGTACCGCCTGACCAAGTAACATTGTTAATCCAATCTTTCAGCAGCCCATGTCCAGCATCAGCACATTTCTCACCCTCGATCAGCAACACAGGTTTATCAGGGTTTTGTGCCAACTCATACAGTCCATAGAGCGGTCTTGGTTCAGGAAAAGCCATCCAGCGCCAATCGCATTTACCTGACTTGCTATGACGTGCATACACGCATGGCAACACATCTTTGCCGCCATCGGATGTGACAAAACGATGTGTCACGCCCAAAAGTTTGCCGTCAGCATCGAAATAATCCCAATGCATTGGTGATCGTCCGCGCACTGGGTGAGCAACTGGCGGATCAACGGCTTCTTTCGGTACCGGCAATATCGGCACCCATTCTGCTTTTTCTGTCTCTTGTTTGACTGACTCAGCTGCTGCTTTAATATGCTTATATTGCTGTTGCTC
This sequence comes from Nitrosomonas sp. Nm34, assembly GCF_900113925.1. GTDB lineage: Bacteria > Pseudomonadota > Gammaproteobacteria > Burkholderiales > Nitrosomonadaceae > Nitrosomonas. The sequence continues at coordinate 39,044 of NZ_FORD01000005.1, read as the reverse complement.
AGCTTGCTCCAGGTTAATCCCAACCTGTGGCGCCACTTCCTTGGCGGCATCAAGTTGGGATAATCCATTCAGATAGGCATACAGACTAATCAAATCCAGCCCGGTATCTTCCGATGCAAAATCACCCCATTTCCCAGTATCAAGATTTACCGCGAATGAACCGATCTTGCTATCTGATCGCGTAGGATTCAGCGACTTATATTCACGTCCATCCACCTTGCCACCCGGCAACCACCTGCCAAGCAGAATTAAAGACTGTCCTAATGCTGCGCGTGCTATTTGCTGGAAATCAATGTGTTGATTCATATTCTTATCCATTCTTCCCTTCTCCTACCCAACATTGCCCACACGGCTTTTCTTATCAAGCTCATGCTGCTTTATCACAGCCCTATAGCTCGGCTCTTCAATATCGTAATTAGGATGACATCCACGAAGAATGCGGAGCATTCCGAGCAAATCCATGAATTGTTCGCTAAATGGGTGAAACATCCCCCAAACCCTATGCAGGCGATCAAGGATTTCTTTTTCCTGATGTTCAGGAAGCAGGCAGTATTTACTTGGTATAGCTCTTTGGAGGTGTTTGCTGACTTGCTTAGCGATTTGTTCAGCCTGAATGACTTCTGGGTTTGCTTGCTCCAAAAACACTCTGATGACTTTCAGATGGAACGCAGCGCTTATCCATGCTGCGTACGCGATTAACAGTTCACGGCATGCATAGGTGCCACCAGATTTACCGCGTGTTATTTTGACTGGAACATAATTCCGCGAATCTGCGGATTTAGAAATTTCTTCAATCAGCTCTTGAGTGATTGCATTACGCATGAATTGATTTGGTTCATGCTTAGCTTCACTACCAGCAGCTTTGTGTAAATCGTTAAGGGAGTATAGCCCGTTGAGTTGACGGATTTTGGTCGTAAGAACGGTGAGTTCTGTCATTTTCTTCTGCTCCTTTGAGTGGAGTTGACCGTCGGCAATATGCGGGTGGTCGAGCGTCTCAAACCGGCAGAAGTCGGTGGGCATATTCCCTGCCAAGGCAGGTGTTTTATTAGCCGCACGCTCGACCATAGAAAAACTATGGACGTAAAAAAACCGCTTGTCTGTCGGGTGCGGTATCCGCTTCTGCTTAAGTATGGGTGTTTGAGACACCTGAGCAAAAGAATAGTCTATGCTATGGCAAACTGTCAATCTTTTAACAAGGAGCCAACATGACGCAAGATGAGTTGAATGAGAAGATGCTTGTTTTCCTCGAGTCTCTTTCAAAGGAAGATGAACTACCGCCTTTCGATCCAGCGGCACTTGCTGATGTGCTCTTAGATGAACTTGAAGAAAACTGGGACACTTTACCTGACAAGACTCGATCAATAATGATCGGTGTGGCCGCCTTACTGAATAAGCATTATGCTGACGAATTAATCTCGGAAATAATAATTGATGATTTCCTGCGAAAGATACGTGATCTTTGAGCTTACGCCAAACACGCCAGAGCATAATCTGAGCTAAGGGATAAGCCTGGTAAACGCGGCTGTCAATCTGTACTTTATAATTATCTTCTTGTGGTCTATGATCTATTATGTTTTGATAAAACAGATTCTTCCAGTGAAAGGCTATGACAACACTTACATTTGATACGCTTAAATATGCGAATACCCTAAAGGAAGCTGGTGTTCCATCTGCGCAGGCTGAAGCCGAGGCCAAAGCTCTGTCCGAGGTGCTTGAAGTCAATCTCAAGGACTTAATTACCAAAGAAGATTTATTAGCCACGAAAGAGGATTTGCACCGAGAGATAGAATCCCTTAGACGCGATATAGATTCACGCTTCGCTATGGTGGATTTGCGTCTTATCCAACTGGAGCAGCGCCTCATCATCAAACTTGGTACGCTCATGGCGTTCTCAATCGGTATCGTTGCTGCCTTGGTCAAGCTGCTTTGATTGATTGAGCCGGTATCAAGCAGAGCATTTAGTCTCTGCTGATTAGCGCAATCCTGATGGGTGAGCGGTGTCAAGAGCATGTCAAATAAGCAATCAGGCATTACCTTCTGGCGGCTTGGTTTGCCCTGCTAAAGCCTTGTTGATTTGGATTTCTTCAGCTTTCCAGTAAGCCTCCAGTTTTTTGCTCTCGAACAATTGATCAACCAGCGTATGACCGCGATTTGTCAGCTGCTCATCCATCTTATGGAGATGCAATTCGTGTATCCATGATTGCAACTCACGATAAAGACGTTGTGATTCGTTGTATGCCTTAATCGATTGATCTTTGATATGCGTCTGTTTTCCCAGAAGCATGAAATATTCATCGTTTGTCATTACGTTTTCCTTAGCCTAGTTTGATAATTGATGATTTGAGCTGTATTTCATCTCTTAATCCGCATTTAAGTTGCGACCAAATCTGGTACGTTTTCTGCTTAAATTCCCGAACTCCACATATAACCATAAGAGGAATCTCATTATGTTTTCTGAATACTCTAAAGAACCCTTGCAGAAAGACCGCCCCATGGTGTCCATTACAATAAATGTTCCGGTTGATGTAATGGACTCCATGAAGAGAATAGCGCCAATCAAAGGATGTCCCGAATACCAGGCATTGGTGAAGCTATACATCACCGAAGGTTTGCGCAGAGATGAATATCTATATACCGGCATATCAATAGCCAGTTTCATCGAAGCGCTAAAACAACATGGCGTACCTGAGATCGTAATCCAACAAGCTACATGGGATGTAATTGAGTCCGGAGCTCCGCAGTAAGCCAGAAAAGTTAGAGATGTCAGCAGCATCATAATTCGCGGCCTCTCCTGTGCTGATAGAATAGTAGGTTCCACCAAACTATTAACAACAAAGGAGAAACCATGCGTAGAGGTATGGTCCTTATGAAGAAATATGATCGCGTCGCAGTTCTGACTGATCGTGGATATACGATTTTCGACATAACGGATGGCAGCGATATTAGTCTCGGTGACATAATTTCCGGATACCTAAACATTCGCGGATCGGGTAAGGTAAACAATTTAACGAGAGGACAAACGCTTTCCGTATACATTGAAGCCTCCCAGTTAACGAGCGAATCCGCACAATCTCTTTTGAAGAATATCTGACGCTTAACCCGATCAATTTAATCTCTTTAGTAACCATGGAATCTTTCCTTAGGAAGAGCCCCGTCACACACTGAGGGATAGTCAGCGAGAAGGAAGTGGTGTCACGGGGCATCGTCATGTTTATGCTATCTGGATGTGTAAAAATAATTTGCGAAAAAGAATCAGTAACCATGATTGATACTCTTGAATAACTTCCCCTGTACCTTCGTACAATGGGCGGCTTCTCCGATGCTGATAAAATAAGAGGTTCCGCAAGCCATTAATAGCAAAGAGAAAACCATGAAAGAGATATACCTTGTGTATGCCGAAGGAATACGTGCAAGAGCTGCAATCAATTCTAGTATTGTCAAGGTTGATGCAATCATTTTTGTTGCCGAGACTTCTCAAGAACGAGCAAAGATACAGGCTCGTTCTGCGTTAATGAATTATGGATACCGCCTAACAAAAGTCCTGGATACCTTCGTACCCGATCCTTCCTCTGTTTCGAATTTGGACCCAGAATCAATAGCCCAGTACTTTGAAGCGATTGATCAGGGATATGGAGTTGTGATAATTGCTCATGAGCATGATTCGGATAACCCTTTAGAGGCGCGCTCATTGGCCACCTCTATTATTAATCAAACTAAAAATCATTAACTGATTCATTGCCAATCGCCTATTTAGGCGGCCTCTCCTATGCTGATAGAATAGAAAGTTCCACCAAACTATTAACAACAAAGGAGAAGCCATGAAGTTAAGTGATGACAAAAAATCTGTAAGCCTGTCAATCAACGAAACACTATCGGCAAGCGAGCTGACCACGCTAATAGCCGAGCTGGCAGTTATCAGAGCAAACATGCTGCCTGAAGTATCAATGAAACCACCTATTAAAAGGGAAGATGGCACAGCATCCATACAAGACAACCCGCGGCTAGCCATTGCAAGACTCAAAGATAACAGGATCAGATTCTGGCTCAGAAATGCAGGGCTTGGCTGGCTGATCTTTGATATTCCTAGCGACCAGGCTGGCCCGATCCGCGACTATCTCATCGCCAATACTCAAACGGGAACCAGCGATCTCTTCAGAGATGGCGACAGAAATAGCAATAACCTTCAATGAAGCCAGTAAATTTGGATGCTCAATAGTAAGCATATGTGAGGCTGTATTCATGCTTATCCCCTTCCTGTTAATCCAGCCATTGCCCCGGCAACCTCAGCCCGCAACTGATCCATATCCCTATCATTACAAATGATCTGGTCGATAAACCTATCATCAATACCGTGCTCACTTTCATGCCCGGTATTGACTACAAATGGGTTATTCTTGCGCTCAATGTGCCAGATCACCCCGCCTTTGCGCTTGATCATTTGCGCCTCATTGTCGAAACGAACATCGGATAAAACCAACCTTGGATAATGGCCAATCAAATTCTTAACTCTTTTCACCCAGATATCCGGATGAATCAATTTTCTGCCCCATTCAGTACCAAACGACTGCATCACCTCCCTGGGGGATCTACCAAGCAGATCATCATGCGGTTTTTCCTTCAGAGCGCGGTCATTGAAGATATCCATGTCCACCTCGAATATATAAGCCAGGCAGCAAACCATATCTTCTTTAAAAGTGGTCTCAGAAAAACCATATGAATTTTTCAAAAGCTGAGCCACCGTGCTTTTACCCGCACCAATCGCCCCGCTTAAGCCGATCAATTTAATCTCTTTACCAATCATGGAATCATTCCCTAAGAAGAGCCCCGTAACACCATGCCGTGGGAAAGTCGGCTGGGGGGAAGTGGTGTCATGGGGCATCGTCATGTCAACTACTCTAAAATTATTTTCTTAATATGCTGTGAGTGCTCGTCGATTCCTCGAGCAAATTCTGCAGGTCTTGCAATATCTGCTGGCACTCTGACGCATCGATACGGCCATCTTTGAGAGCCTCAGAGCCATGTGCTATCACATCTGACGCTTTGGCCATCACAGATAAAACCGCTACCGTTTTGGTTCTTTCCTCGGCTTCTCTGTTAGCTATCTCCACGTCGACCGGAACGCATCCAACTAACTGATTGATGTAAAACACAGCCTCTTTGCACTGAGCCAGCGAGATGATTTCAATAATCGTTGCGAAGGTGGGTGGTGGACAATCGTGGTCAGGGTTAATGCCGTTCGCTAATGTGCTTCCATTCAGTTCAATCACTTCAGCCAATGCCTTTATCCCACCCGGGTAGCGCTTTGCTCCAGCCTGTAGAGCCAGAAACAGCGCTCTATGTGTGTTTTTAATGTTCTGCTTCACGATTGCCTCGCTATGTTCGCGTTTTCGCTTGTTATTTATTCTTTAATAATGACGTCACCATTTAACAAGGAGACGTCATGGAAAAATTCTTGCCGCCAGTCAAAACACAGCCACCAGAGCCGCTTGATATGCGGTCAGCTGCAGCTTGGGCAACCATCATTGAAGCCGTCATCCAGGCTGAGCGGATCAGGACGGGTAAGGCTGAGGTGGATGCGTCTTGTATTGGTAATCCGGAGGCTCCTATTGACTCATCAGATAAATAAGACTTTCCATGTATGCATTTGCCGTATTTGTGCGTAATACGTACTAACGTACAATTAATTTTGTCTAATACCGCAATTAATATATTGTTCATATAACGCACACAATGAATCTAGTTAATGTATTTCTCTGGCCAAAAGATCTCTTCTTCGCTTATCTCATTGTTGAAATATTCAACAATTTTTTTAGCAGTCTCTTTTCTTGGCCATCTCTCGCCACGCTCAATCCTAAGCAGTCCGGAATAATCTATTCCTATGGCTTCTGACGCTTGGTGCAGAGTGAGACCTTTTCTTATCCTTAATCTTCGTAGTGGAGTCATGTAAAAATTAAAAGCCAAAAAATTTTAACTGCATTGTGCGTTATTAACTACAATTCGTCAAGCGCATTTCTGCTTGACTGTGCTTGTTATGAGAGGCGTCAATAATGAATAATGACCCTATGAGTAAAATAGGAAATAAGATAAGACAGAGAAGAGTCGCGCTAGGAATGGGCTTGCAAGATGTTTGTGACAGAATAGAGGAGCTAGGCGGCAGCATGCATCACAGCAACCTATCAAGAATCGAATCGGGCAAGCAGCGTCCCAGGGAGAAAACGCTAAATTTAATTCTGCAAGCACTTCAATGCACATTAGAGGAATTATTTATGCTTACAGCTAGCGGGGGTGGTTTAAGCAAAGCTACAATTGGCACCCGTAAGCTGTCGCTGATTAATGACAAACAGGTGACAGACTACATAACAAGCAATAATTTTGAGTCTGATAAATTTGTGTTTACGGAGAGGAACTTGTCATTAAAAGCGTTTGCGTTGGATATCACCGATGAATCTATGACTCCAGAATTTAATAAGGGTGATGCTGTCATCGTTGATCCAGAGGTAAAGCCTGAGCCGGGTGATTTTGTTGTTGCTAGCGTTGGAAAGGAATCGTATTTTAGAAAATATAAGATGAGAGAAATAATTACTAACGGAGAGCCTGCGTTTGATTTATCGCCTCTCAATGATGCATTTCCAACAATTAGCTCTGATTTGACACAAGGAGCGAAAATAATAGGCACTGTGGTAGAACATAGGATTTTCTTAAAGAGAGCAACAAAGTCTTAACATCAAAAAAAATCGGCATACCTCCACAGGATGCCGATTTTTTTATTCTGTTTTTCGGGCAATAAAAAAGCCCGCGCTGGGCGGGCTTTGTTGTAAGCAGTTTTCTTGTGAACATGTTGTTACGTAAAAAGAGTTCTAGCGAAACAATCCGGGCGGATCGGGCCGGGTAATATTCACGCCATATGCTTGCTTTATATAAGGAGCCATATCAATGAAAGCAAGCTCTTTAGCTTTATTGTTTGAGTCTAATGTTATAAGATTTAATCCATCAACCCCATGTTTTTTAACAGCAATAGCCGACGCAACCTGTATTGCATCAGGAGTTGTTGGGTATTTGCCTTTAACTGGGTTCAGTTTAAAGTAACTCCGTATATCAGAAGCTAGATTGCATACCTGTCTGTTAGCCTCAATAAACTGAAAGTTAGTTCTATGAAAAATATTATTAAGCGTCTTTCTATTTGGCTCGTCAAATCTGCCAGCCTCATATAGTTCTGTTATTGTAATTGTCGAGGTGAATAGGTTAAGTGATCCATTTTCAAATAACCTAACTCTATTATCGATTTCTTCTGCCTCGCCATTTCGATGAACTTCTCTATTGATATAAGCAAGGAAAACACATGTATCCCAATATTCGCCCGACAGATTACCACTCATCTCTTATTCTTTTTATAGATTCAACAGAATTTAAATTATTGAAATTATTCTCGCCACTTACATCTCTTAATTTTGGTAGATCTTCATTACTATCAAGAACTTCAATTTCACTCACATCAACTTCGTAAGGGAAGAAGCTGTTGTGACGATATTTCAATGTGCCCCTGACTAAAATATTTTTTTCCACTGCGCTTGCTGCTTCATGTCTTTTGGTTGCCGGAAAATTACATTTCACCCTTCCTCCCAAAAGCGGGTAAATATAAAAATATTTTTTATCTGAATGACTGTTATACCCCTCTACTACTCCTTTTACTTCTCCGATACTTGTATATTTTGGCTCTAACAATGAATCAATAAACTCAACCGTTTCTCTTGTAACAGAAGCTAGAGTTATTCCGTTAGAGCTAAACCAAATCCGTTTGAATTGGTAAAAATTTGTTTTGCAGAAACCGCTTAATTTTTCAATAAAATCTGTTGAATCAGTAACCAACTCATATTTTTTAGAATTGGCGTTTTTAATCGTGCTCACAATTAAACCCAAAGCCTCGGCGCCCATTGCACCAGTAGACTTGATAGTTGTTGCTGTGGGGCTATTATGGGATAGATTGGTTACCAGCAAATCATCATTGCAATTTTCTTTATCAACAAAATGCTTGGCCTCGTCAAAAAGTATCCTGAACTCATCAAGCTTTTTAGCGTAAACACTCAAGCGCAGGTTGCCTTCATCTGAATCAATGCCCTCCAGATGCAGTGTCAATTCTTGCGCTTTATCTTGAGCAATCATTTGTTTTTAATTTAACGTGTCGTTATGAGTGAGAGTATATTAATTGTTTTGTGCTAATTCCATATAGATTATTTGACCACATTTTGTTTTAGAAATTTTTGCTTTGCAGTATTTTAAAAACGCCCCATCTCGTGGCGTTGGGTGTAGGCTAGTATTAATACTTATCTTTCAGAATATTGCCAACCATTGAACCTATTTGGCCGTCACCAGATTGATTAATGTCTTTCTCTTGCACTTCTTGCGCCGTGCCAGCAAAAGGATTAATTGGCTCCCACTCATCAACTTCCGTTAGATTTCCTGGAAAGATCGCCATAGTTATAATATTAGGTGCCAATGAAATTATGTATATATCGCTTGACCCTAATAAATCATTTTTGACAGTAATCTTTGAGTTGTCATGAGCTATATTAGTTATAGTTGATATGTTTTTTACGGCATGGCAGATTCCCTGCATACAAACAGTAACCTCCTGCGTTACACTTTTGTCAATCAGTCTCATTGTTCCTGATGATTCAAAATTTCCCGAAGAAGTATCCAGAATGCCCCTGTTGCCCTCAAAATAAACGATAGAGCGCTTCATTCTGTAGTCAGATGCGCTTGAGTTAAAAGCGATAAACGATAAAAATAAAGCAACGATAAATTTTTTCATTATTATTTTTCCTGTTATTGTTTTATTGATTAGTAAACGTGATGCCCTTTATCCCTCATGCACTGCACCATTACTTGATTGTATCTAGCGTTATTGCTAGCCATTGCATTGACACCGGAAGATAACCCTGTAGTTAATGCTCCAGCCCCAGCCAATTTGCCAACAAAATCTCCACTCACCCCAAATATCGCACCCACAGCCGCAGATACTCCGGCCCCTACAGCAGCTCCGGCCAATGCATTACCTACAACATCAGCCTTTTTACTGGTTGCGTACCAATCGCACTCATAAAGATCTTTTTCGTAATTAGGGTGTCCTCTCGCCTCATCCGATGGAGTTATTGCTGCATGCGCACGCTCACTTACTGCGGATCGCTGGGATTGAATGGCTCTTTCTCTCTCGTCTTGCACGGCCACTTCTGCCTGCTCTCCACACGCCAAATTAACAGTCACAGGATTTGGCTGTAGATCGTGATATGCTCCAGTCCAATAATCCAGGAATCCACCCATAACGCCCATAAACATGGCGCCGCTAGATACAAATGGAAACATATTTACCACATATTGACGGCATTCATCTTTGCTAATTACTGCCTGCAGCGGATGACTGCGCTTGGCTTTTATAGTGCATGGCGATGTGCAGCTTTCTCCATTATTAAACTTTACATCAGCTCCGGCGGGATCAGTATTAACCGATATATCCTGCTTAGTTCCCCGCACCATAGTGACACAGCCTGATAACAACATAATCGCAGCCAAAATCATCGCTAATTTTTTCATCCCCTCCCCTTTGAGTAATTAGCAAAAAGTGGAGATTCTCTTCTTATATGACGCTGTCGTCAATTACAGACGGTCAAATTAAAACGAGCATTTGATAACCGCGAATTAGATTGAATTTACCCCTCAATTCATCATTTAACAAATATTCTATTTGTAGCTATTGACGCACATTTTTAAGAAGCGTATATTGCGTTTTATGGTTATGCGTTTTACGCTACATAAATATTAAATAAATGTGCTTCTTTGAATACATAGAAACTCTGCGTTTATTGGATATAAACAATGCGTAGATCGCATCAACACAACAAAAACTAACTATCCGCACTCAGAGCGTTTCCTTTTAACCATCGCCAGCATGGGTTCTGGGAGCTGGCAGATTTTAAGGAGGGATTATGGAAAACAGTAAGCCACCAAAGCGCATCGTATTTGAATACACCGGCGAAATTAGACGCGGATGCCCCGGCGAGTATTGGATGGGCACAAATGGATTGCTATATCCAATTTGTTACGAAAAAACGGAGCGTGAATGGCCAATTTATAAAGTAACGGAGATGGAAAAATGAGTGCGGGAACTGAAAATATAAATGTACCCACGTTTGATGGGTATGAGTGTATAGGCATGAGAATTCCAATGTACGAGGATGATTGCTACGTGCTGAACACTGATGGCAGCAGTTTAATCCATCGAAACGGCTTGACCACAGATTGCAAAATGTGGATTCAGGTCTGCTACCGCAAGATAAAACCTAAGCGCATTGTGTTTGAGTTTACTGGGGAGGTTAGGGTTCCTGGAAAAGGGGAATGGTATAAAACAAGTACCAATGATTATATGCGATGCCAAACAAATTTCTTTGATCAGAATTCAATCAGAGAAATCTACCGCATAGTGGAGGAGCAATCATGAGATCAGCCGTGACAGTAAAGCCATTACCGCACTTCCATATAAAAGTCACATGGCCTGGCGGCTTATACACCAGCACAAAGATGCTGTTCCCCAATTCATCAGCCGCACAAACATGGGCCAGAGATCAGTTTGGCATTGAGCCAAAGATCAGAGTGGAGCGATGCGCGAATTGATCCAGCAGATTGTATTTCAGTTGATTATCGCAGTGCTGTATGTAGCAACACTGGTTTGCACATTACTTTCAGTTGACGACGTTTATTTTCCATTGGTTTTGGATTCAATCAAAAAACAAGGATGCTGCTCATGAATATTAGCTTAGGAATGAAAGTGAGATTCCACCCGATCATAGGAGGCAGGCACGATGGAAACCTCTACGAGGTGAGATGTATTGGGAAGCTGTATGGCCGTGACTATGCCTGGCTGGAAGGGAAACTCGATCCGGTCGACATACGATCATTAACTATGCCTACGTCATCAAAAGACTGTTACGATCTTGGTTGTGATAGTTAATAAAGGTTATTGATATGAGCAGGCAATTTAGCAATATAGAAAATCTTCGTGAACTTAGGCTTAAGTTTGGCCTGAGCCAGAAAGAATTTTGGAACGCGGTAGGAATTACACAAACCGGCGGATCAAGATATGAGTCAGGTCGAAGTATGCCAAAACCAGTAAGAGAGCTAGTGAGACTGATTTATGTTGAAGAGGTAGATTTGGCTAAAGTCAAAAGAATCGATCTGAAGATAACAAGAATGCTCAAGGAGCAGCATCCTGAAATCTATAAAAGCATCAAAGATTCAATCAAATAATTTTTATGGGAGTAGTCATGGAATTTGTTGGCGGAAAAAAAGAAAAGCAATTAGTACACATTGCACACAAGTTTGATTATGTGAGGCCGCAGATATGAGTTTTTGGGAGCGTTACAGGTTCTGGCGTGATCGCAAATTATCCATAGTCGAATCAATAAGACAGGCTCGCAATATTAATAGCATCCTGTATTACGAGTTTTACGATTTTATGCATAGAGATTCATAAATGGGCTGAGTTTGAACCCACAGATTTAACAATAAGGGAAATGTTATGAGCAACAATATATTAGAAACCTGCCGCGAGCTAATAAATGTATACCCTCTGGTCTAAAGACGAGGAAAAACTGTTGGCGCATTTCTACCCAAACAGCCACCACCAAGCATTGGTTAAGCTGTTCAGGGGGCGTTTTGCCCATGACAAGATCAGAGCCAAAGCCATGAAGAAAGGCTTGCACAAATCAGAGCGCTATTACCAGGCATCTATATTTATGCACGACAGGATCACAGATTCATCGTTAGACAAATCTAATGACATCGATGATGACGATACAGATGATCGACGTGAGCTGGCAGACATTAACCGCATCGAACCCAAATTAACCAGTAATGTGCGCCGCACTGGCGGTGGAAAGCAGCCTATCAAATTTGAAAATCGATTGGAATAAATGATTGAAATGGAACTTACTGCAATGATCGGGCACGAGCTTTCCTTTAATTTAGATCACCTGCTGGGGTCACAACGAAAATCAGAACTGGTGGATCCATCTCAGGATACTCCCGAACCTCAACAACTCGTACAGGAATCGGCTCATATGTCTCAGGATGAACAAGGCAAGGTCGTACGATTAAATCACCATCACCTGGCAGCGTATAAGATGAATCACATAATGATTCACATAAAGCCTCACTATGCGCAACTTTACCTTCATCCCATGGATATACAGCCCATCTTACATCAGGTTCAGCCATTGTCGTCTCTTGGCAACATGTGTGAAGTGAATGTAAAGGTTATAACAAAATTATGATATTGACAAACTCAATTCATAATGCATTGCACCACCTCAGCCGATCGAACAGCAAACAAAACACAACTTGTTGCTATGGTCTTGAAATCATGAGCGCGTGGAAGATTGAGTTTAAGAGGGCTTGATATGGGGAGAGACATTGCAACAGGCAGATTTGTAAAGGGGCTTATACCATGGAACAAGGGCGTAAAAGGTGTTCCTTCCGTTGGAAGGATGCATGAGACTCAATATAAATCCGGAAGCAAACCTGCTAACTGGAGGCCTGTCGGCAGCACTCGAGTAAATGTCGATGGCTATATAGAAATCAAGGTAGCAGAGGGAATGCACCAATGGCGGTTACTACACCGTGAAGTGTGGAAACAGCATCGAGGTGAATATCCACCAAAAGGGACAGCACTAATATTTATCAACGGCAATAAACAGGACTGCGACATTAACAATCTGAAACTCGTTACCAGGCGAGAGTTGATGGAGCGAAACACAGTTCAGAATCTGCCTGAAAATTTAAAACAGGTCATACGTTTAAAGGGTGTTTTGAGGAGAAAAATCAATGGGAAATAATATAGAAGAACTGAGGGGAATATTGTTTGAAGCAATTCGCGGGGTAAAAGAGGGCACGCTGGATCTGGAGAAAGCGAAAGTAATAGAAGGTTTAAGCCAAACAATTATCAACTCGGCCAAAGTCGAAGTGGATTATTTGAGAGTCACCGAAGGCGTGGGCGGCACCTCGTTCATGATTGAAGGAAAAGATAAAGAACAAACACCGAATAGCTATCTGCATCTGGCTGGGACAGGAAAAAAACATGCCATCAGATAGACAAAGAACAAAAAACCATGACAACTGATGAGGAAAGCAAGGGGTTGTAATTTATGATTGCAAACTATGTGACCATTGAAAAATTCTGTCAGGTAACTGGATACACGCCAGATGCGATCAGGCAAAAGATTTCTCGTGGCCAATGGACTAGGGGCCAGGAGTACACTAAAGCACCTGACGGCAGAATACTAATTAACATGGAGGGTTATCATACATGGGTGGAAACAAGTATCCAGGCGTCAGAGAGTCAAGTGATTCGTCAATCGAGATCGACTTCTACTACAAGGGCCAGCGTTGCCGCGAGCGTCTTAACCTCAAGCCCACCCCCGCTAACTTAAAGAAAGCTTCGCTGTATCGAGCGGCGATTCTTAGCGCTATTGAATCAGGTACATTTGATTATTCTTATACTTTCCCGAAATCAAAAAACGCTATTAAATTTGCGCCATCACAATACACCGTTGAGATTTACCTAAGAGAGTGGCTTGCTAATAAAAAGCCTACTCTCAAAGCAAGTACAGCTGATAATTATAGAAAGATAATAGAGAATTTGTTTATCCCTAAATTCGGGAAGAAATTATTAACATCGCTGAGCCGTGCAGACATAAGGACATGGACTGCTGGCATGAATTGTACAAACAAGAGACTATCCAACATCCTAAGCCCGATTAGAACTGCTTTGCAGGACGCAGCGCACGATGATCTGATTCAATCGAATCCACTGCTTGGCTGGACATATCAGCGCAATGCCGCTCCAGTTACCAAAGACCACGTTGACCCATTCACACAGGAAGAACAGCAGGCAATCATTGAGGCCGCAACCGGACAAATCAAGAATCAGTGTGTTGTCTTTTTCTGGACTGGAATGAGAACTTCAGAGTTGATCGCTCTGGAATGGACTGATATTGATTGGGACAGAAAGAAAATCAAGGTTAATAAGGCGCTAACCTACGCATCTAAAGCCGACGAAACCACAAAGACCAAACGAGGAACACGCGAGATTGACATTCTTCCGCCTGTCGAGCAAGCGTTAATTAATCAAAAGCAATATACATTGTTGCAAGGCGGAAAGATATTTTTTAATCCTCGCAGTGGAAAGCCATGGACCGGTGATCAGCAAATCAGGAAATTGTATTGGATTCAGTTATTGAAATGTGCAAATGTGAGATATAGAAATCCATATCAAACTAGACATACATTTGCATCAATGATGCTTTCTGCCGGAGAAAATTTAGCGTGGGTGTCTCAGCAGATGGGGCATTCCAATGTATTAATTACCACTCAGATTTACGCTCGGTGGATGCCATCAGATACAAAACAAGGTAGCAAGGCGCTTGAGATGTTTGGTCAGCATTTGGTCAACATTAAGAAATAAGTAATTGATTTTTAAGAGATGGACGGATATTTCGCCTGTCCGGTTGCCGAGCATCTAAAGTCCCTCATTTTGAAGTCATGAGTGAGCGTGTCTTAATCCATTTATAACTCTAAACCGACTTTACCGGGTTCTCCTTGCCGTATGATTGATACTGCCAGCGGCTCGCCTTCGCACTATGTTTGCTATGTTTGATGGAATGATATGGAATGCAAAATCAAATGCTTTAAAAGAAAAAAAGCAAAAAACTCTCTTCAAATCCAAAAGCCACTTTTAGATTAAAGACAATCCTGAAAATCAATCACTCTAAAAATGAAATCACACCTGCTTAATGATGATTCAAATAATTCAGCCACTTCTAACTCCCCTGAATAATCATTTTATTAAAAATAACCAATAAAAATCAAATATATATAACAAAAATATCAGATTCTCGAATAGATGAATCAATATCAATAAAATTGTTGCCAGCATTCATCATGCTATTAGCATTACAAAAATCAATATAATCAGTACCATAAAGCTTGCTAATCACTTACACAAGTTTTATATTATTGTATTTATTAAGATTATTATTTCTGTTTGAAACAAACAGCTAAAAATAGTCGGAACGCTTTCATAGTTTTTTGCTCATAGCAATCATGTTTTTTCTTTTTTATTAGTAACTTGGCAACAATATCACATAATATTTAAATAAAACCATGAGCAAACCTAAACGGCAAACACTTAAATTCAAATCGAATGACCCCTCTATTATGGATAGACCAGCTCAGGAATTTGCTCGTACCGAGATTGTATCAAATAGCCAAGATTTAATACGATCTAAACCATCAAAAAATTTAGCGAACGATCTTAAAATCATTCGCGCATGGCTTTTTCAGATTGGTGAACCTGAAGAAGACCATCACTTGGTGATCGATAAATGCAAGACAGATCCCGAAGCATTGACTTATTTTTTACATTACGCCAGGAAATGCTTGAACAAAACTATATGCTATAACACTTAGACTACATGATCCGATAAGTAAGGTAATGGTTTAAATCTCTGATAAATATTGCCAGCAATACAACGTTATCTAATTCAGGTAGAATAATAGGGTGAGGTTTGTATGGTCGATATGACCGACCAACGCCAAGCAATCATCAACAAGCAATCGTCCAGCCATAATAAAATTTATAGAGGAAAGTTTTAGATGAATACTAGATATAGTGTCGTTTGTATTATTGGTCTTAGTATCGCTCTCATCGGTTGCGACGGAGGACCTCCCGAAGCCAATGCAGTCAATTGTTCGGGGAAAGGAATGGAGAAAGCGCTTACAGCTTTTAGAAATAATGAAACTGAACGACAAGCATTTCTCGATAAATGCGATGCTTTGAACAAAGCAAATTAATCATCTCACTAAAAATTCAGATCCCATTCCGGAATAGTTTCTAGAACTTTGGAAAAAGCCAAGGTTAAGGGGGCAATTTTGAATTTCAAAGAGAAGCAGATCCAGTTTTAGCAGACTTTAGTCAGACCATGCATTTGACATCAGCAGATAAAATGAAGGAAAAATGTCAAATGTAAGGTCTGTCACCAAGAATTTCCCTTACGCGAGCTATTTATTTAATTTCGCTCAATTTGAACCCTTTTCAATATATTGGGAAACCGGCACGGTAAGCAATGATTAGAATGAGTAGTTACCTTGAATTTGCGTTTTTGCTAACAACGTAAACCCAGTTTTTGCATAAACCGTATTTCACCGCAATTCCCTTGCGAAATAAGCCGCACACTCTTTTATGAAATCTCGCTCCATTTTAATTCCTGCCAACTTACGCTTGATTCGGTAGCGCTCTAATTCAAGCTCGCCCAGCGGTTTCCGGCTTTTCCCAAATTTATAAGTTCGCTTTGTCTATCAGTATAAACCCACTTATTAGCGCTTCCAGGAAGAATTTGCCGACTGAGCCCTTATCCTTAAATAAAACCTAGAATAAGACATTGAATTCACTTGCACATTCAAGTGGTTTTCTCAGAACCAGGCTCCTTTTTATATCACACCCCCCTAATCAACGACAAATCAATCCTTTTAAAATCATGTGCCTATGTATTAAGCATAAAAATAGTCGTTAATTTACGACATAACAAACCATTTAAAAACAAAGCGTTATGTCTTAAACAAATATATTTATGAAAATTGATTAATTATTGGCGACATTTTCTGCAATTTTCTTCTAATGTACTAGCCTAATACATTAATTAATAAGATTAATTTTTCTTGGCACGAATATTGCTACTTATAAATTGTCACAACTTTTATATGCATTAAAGGAGGATATAAAGAATTTATACGATAGCAATTCTTAATATTAACGTGATGGTAAGAATTATTTAGTTACATTAGCTTAGAATAAATGGAGAAAATAATGGCTACAAGCAGTGAAAACATGACGAGCACAAGCGTTGACAATGCAAATACTGATGCTATTAAAGATTTGGCTGGAAGTGATTCCCAACAACAAAGCACTTCTACCGGTGATACGGGGAGCGTGGATACTACTGCAGTACTTACTGCTACCAGTGGCACAAGTGGTGATGATAATATCGTAGTCCTTCCAGACGCACATTACGTTGGCGGATCAGGGGCAGATAATTTTATTTTGCACGATGCCGGACACTACAAAATTGATGACTTTAATGCGTCGCAAGGAGACAAGCTGGATTTCTCCAAATATGGTTTATCACGCGAAGAACTAACTAGTCGTGTTACCAATATCAAAATTGAGGCAGATAACCTCATCGTTAACTTTGGTGATAATGTAGAGATCACATTGGCAGGAGTCCATCCTGGTCAAATCAGTTGGGATGATGTCGTTGTTGACCATGGCGGTAAAGGCCCAGGCGGCAAAGATGATCATGGCGGTAAAGGCCCAGGCGGCAAGGATGATGATCATGGCGGTAAAGGCCCAGGCGGCAAGGATGATCATGGTGGTAAAGGCCCAGGCGGCAAGGATGATGATCATGGCGGTAAAGGCCCAGGCGGCAAAGATGATGATCATGGCGGTAAAGGCCCAGGCGGCAAAGATGATGACATGGTGGTAAAGGTCCAGGCGGCAAAGATGATGATCATGGCGGTAAAGGCCCAGGCGGCAAAGATGATGATCATGGCGGTAAAGGCCCAGGCGGCAAAGATGATCATGGTGGTAAAGGTCCAGGCGGCAAAGATGATGATCATGGCGGTAAAGGCCCAGGCGGATCAGGCGGCAAAGGTGATGACCATGGTGGTAAAGGTCATGGTGGTCATAAACATGTCGACGCTCGTCCTAATGAACATTGCCAAGGTGACGAAGGAGCAGATAATTTTGTGTTCCATGATCTGGGCCACTGGAAAATTGACAAATATAATGGCCAAGAAGGAGATATGCTGGACTTCACCGGATATGGTTTAACTCGTGATGAGATAGCCAGCCATATTACCAATATCAAAATAGAGGCCGATACCTTCATCGTTAACTTTGGCGATGATGTATCGATCACGCTGGTTGGTCAACCGCCTACCTGGGATAATGTGATTACTCCGGAAGGTTAATAACGTATCAAGAGAGGGGATCTACTCCCCTCTTAGGAAGTCTGGGGTTTGTAGCTATGAAACTCCAGACATTACTCACCTTTACCGTAAGCAGTAACTATCTGGATTAAGATAACCAGGATTTTTATTTGCTGTAATTAAAGCAGCTCTCTATGCTGCTCAATAACAGCAATTTTTTGCAAACTGCCTTCATCCTTTAACGTTACACCCGACAGGTTTCGCCGTATCGCTTCTTTTGCCAATCAGAGTAGTTTCTTTGGGTTCATCCGGTAAATACGTACTTTGAATTCAACCGACCAGAACATAACTGGTTTCATGCAACGCCATAATTTTCAGTTTAAAGAATCTACCCCTCTAAAACCATAAGCCATTTTGTGTAATGTTTTGATCTTGTTGTTGATGCCTTCCAATGGTCCAGTTGATAAGCGATTGAAGTCGAAATAAGCAAGAATACCTGCATGATGAGCGGCAATGATTTTATTCTAATTTTGAATAGAAAAATAAATTATAGTTTTACGTAATATCTTGTAAGTAAATAGTTTTATGTAAAAAAATTATTCACTTTTTTATTGAAAATTGGAATTAGAGAATTGCTTGAGCAGCAGCCAACGAATGCCTCTCAGAACGGGATTACCCAACCCATTCTCTGCTTCTCGCTGCAGATCGCGGCACAGCTTGGTCAGTTTTTCATTAAACAACTTGAGTATAACCATTCATCGGCAAACCGTACCTTTACCTGGCGCACTGCACGGCACTTGGAGCACATGCTACCCGCTGGACTGGAAGATCAATATAGACAGCCTTTTGACCTATCGGTATCGTTCGAAAGCAACGAATCATTTTTCCTCGACAAGATACCTTGCGACTTCGGCAAATAGGGCTCTTAGACGAACTGATCCTCTTTTATCGAACGACTATGGAATTTGCAATATGTCGCGTGCTTTGATAACAATAACCTATTATGCCAAAAGCGTGATAGAGCAAACTCGTCGATATTTTGAAAAGCCTGATCATTAAAAATAATAGCGGCTATTTCAATCTGTCTTGCTCTACTTTCCCATCGCCTCTTTAACCTGCTACTGCTCCTATGTACGCAATTTCCGGAAGAACCAAATTAAATTCAGATTAACAATAGATTAAGAATCTGATCGCTAAATTATGTGTGATAACGAACTGACTAAGTAATAGATATTCACTATCATGATTTACATAAAAACACTGTTCTCATGATAGTAGCTGTACTACGGATACAAGTAACCCAGTGAAGGAGCAAACATGCCTAAAAGAAATATCGACATCGGACCAGGTGATAATGCACCTTGCGTAGAACCAACTTTTCCCCCTATTCCTACAGACAACCTGCCTCAAAAGGAACCTCCTCAAAAAGAACCGCCTCAAAAAGAACCGCCTCAAAAGGATCTCCCGAGAAGAGATCCTGTTGAAAATCCTCCTGAGCGGGAACCTGATAAAGATATTCCTTTTGAACAAGCCATTCCAGAAAATTCACCGCCTCGCAAGAATATTCCTGAAGAGTCTACCATCAAGAATCGTTCCGGTAAAAATAATGAGTAACTGTTTTCGAAATAAGCTTTTGTTAAGTTTTGCTTAAATAATAAATATGCTTAGAGAGGGACAGTTAAAGCAGTTTTCTATGCTGGTCAATAATTGCGATTTCTTGCATACTGCCTTCATCTTTTAGCGCTACGCCGGACAGCTTTCGCCGTATCGCTTCTTTTGCCAACCAGAGCAGTTTATTTGCGGCAGTGTCATAAGATAACCCCTCGGAACAAATATTAGAAATACAGTTCCGGTCTGCATCACTACAACCAACCTTGGGCGCATAAGTCATATAAATGCTCAAGCTGTCAGGTGATCTCAATCCTGGGCGTTCCCCAATCAGTATGGCAACGATATCAGCCGCCAGCAACTCCCCAATTTCATCAGCCAATGCGACACGTGCCTGTGAGGCAATCACAACAGGATCCAGTTTCCATTGCTCAGGAATATTCTTTTTTATTTCGATAAGCAATGGCTTGGCATGGCGCTCAATAGCCAATGAAGATAATCCATCGCCAACGACAATAACCAAATTAACTGCACCAGATGGAATGACAGGTTTGATGGCCTGTAACTGCCGTCTACTTTGCTTATTTAGCTGCCGTCCATAATCTGGTCGTAATAAATAACTCATGCGATCAGGTGCTTTGCTATGTACCAGCTGAATAGAGAACTCCTGCCCTTCTAACTCCCGCGCAAGGGCGGCCACATTCAAAGCCAGATGGACCGCATCTCTCGCCATGGCATGCGATAAAGTAAAATCCAGCAACTCTTTTGTTGGCAGACTGCTGCCAGCTCTTCCCAAGGCAATCCGTGCACGAGTGAACCTCTTCAACTGTTGCCAAGGATCTCTTCTCAGGATGGGCTTATCAAGCTTTCTCATTGGGCGTTTTAAAATTGAGTAAATGCTCAGGTATCCCTTGCAATAAAGGATGCGCCGGCTCCACCGGTTGGATCTTACCTTGATCATTCATAATATTCACACGCTTCAGCCACTGCTCGAACTCTGGAGCCACATCCAGCCCCATCACCTTACGTAAATAAAGCGCATCATAGAAAGAGGTAGACTGATAATTAAGCATGATGTCATCCGCACGGGGAACGCCCATGATGAAAGTGACACCCGCAGCAGCAAGTAAAGTCATTAAGGTATCCACATCATCCTGATCAATTTCGGCATGATTCGTGTAGCAAACATCGCAGCCCAGTGGTACCCCCAACAATTTTCCACAAAAATGATCCTCCAGCCCCGCACGAATGAGTTGCTTTCCGTCGTATAAATACTCCGGCCCGATAAAGCCAACGACCGTATTGGTCAGCAAGGGAGAGAAATGACGCGCAACCGCATAAGCTCGTGCCTCACACGTCTGCTGATCTATTCCGAAATTGGCATCGGCCGATAGTGCTGATCCCTGCCCAGTCTCAAAATACATGACATTATTACCGACAGTACCACGGTTAAGGGAGAGTGCGGCCGATCTGGCTTCATGCAGCAACGAGAGATCAATGCCAAAATGCTTGTTCGCCTTTTCAGTCCCTGCAATCGACTGAAAGACCAGATCGACCGGTATATTTTTTTCAATTAACTGAATCTGATTGGTAACATGGGTAAGAATGCAGGATTGGGTGGGAATATCGTAGCGTTGAATGATCTCATCTACCAAATAGTACAGATCCCTCATAGCAGACAAACTGTCCGATGCCGGATTAATGCCAATGACGGCATCACCTGAACCGTATAACAGGCCATCAAGAATGGAAGCAGCAATGCCACACGCATCATCAGTGGGATGGTTAGGCTGTAAGCGGACAGAAAGACGGCCAGGCAAACCAATCGTATCGCGAAAAGTAGTAATTACCTGGCATTTCTTTGCTACTAAGATCAAATCCTGGTTGCGCATCAACTTACACACAGCAGCGGCCATTTCCGGGGTAATGCCTGCTGCCACATGCTTTAAAATGACGGAATCAGTACTGTCTGTAAGCAGCCAGTCGCGAAAATCACCCACCGTCAGAGGCTGATCTCGCTAAACGCCTGCTTATCATGCGTATCAATGATTAAGCGCGTCACTTCATCCTCTTCATAAGGAATCAGCAATTCCTCTAGAAAGCGTGCTAAGGGTACTTCCGCTAAACACATTCGTGCCGCCACCCGCTCGGCATAAGTCTCAGCAGCAACCCCTGCCAGGCAATCACCCGAACGAGCGGGAGACGCCTTGGCGAGCAACTCTCTCAAACCATTAAATTGATAGCGCAATGCGCCTATGCTGAAGCAGTAGACCATAAATAGCTCAATGAGGTTTTTTTTCAGTGTAACACGAGCTGATAGCCTATCCAACCGCCGCCTCTTCCCCTTTACTCCATTTCCCAATCAAACTTGACGCGAAGGCGAGCCGCAAACAATCTCAATAATCGGCAAGGTGAAACCGGCAAAGTCAGGTTTGATTATGAAAGGTAATTAGCAGTTAAATTCTAGTCAAATCTCATCCAATCCCTCACAATAGCTCCCCCTAAAATTAAGTCAATTTGATCCATGAGAAATGTTTTTCTATTCCTCCTGCTTATCGCTACTTTGGTCATGCTTCATGGTTGCGCCACAGATAAACAGATCGGGCGTCACCCGCCAAAAGTAGATACTCCGCTCACCAGCAAACCCTATAACCGCAAAGATTGGCCGCACTGGATCGACGCAGATGGAGATTGCCAGAATACACGACAAGAATTACTGATTGCGACGAGTACAGCCCCTGTTAAATTCAAAGATTCCCGTCGCTGCACGGTTATAGCCGGGAAGTGGTTTGGTGTCTATACCGGCAAAATATTTACCCAAGCTTCAGATGTCGATATCGATCATATTGTGCCCCTCGCGCATGCCCACAGGCATGGCGCCGATAGCTGGACAAAAAAGCGGCGTAGAGCATTTGCGAATGACTTCGACAATCTTGTTGTGGTCAGCGACAAAGCTAATCATGCCAAATCAGATAAAGCGCCCCATGAATGGTTGCCCCCTCGCAAAGCTTATTGGTGTGAATATGGCAAGCGATGGAAGCACATTAAGCATAAATACCAATTGATCTCTACTCAACAAGAACAAGCTGCCTTGAACTCATTAGCCAAAACCTGCCGTTAGCAGTCAGATTCATTCATTGATTGAATGCTCTTTCTGTTCGATTCGTTTAAGCAATGCAAAAGCTCACTATCGGTTGAAAGCACCAGGGTAGCACCGCCATTAACAATCTTGCGCTAGATTTACCATGCTCTTGAAATTCGGCAGCTTCAGATTTCTGCGCATAAGTCTTGGCGTGGTTTTCCGACGCTTTGGCATCCGCTTCACCACGAATTTCCTGAATACGCTTGTAAGCGGTCGATACGATCAACTCATCTTCATTGATGAATTCCGAGCTCAGCTTGCGCCAGTATTGCAGGTCATTTCGCGCCATTTCTACTTTTTGATCAAACAGGTCAGATTCAAAAAGCGTGATGTTAAAACGAAATCATCGTCGCCATCCTGGAGAAAGCTGCGATCACCAAAATTCTTGATCATCTCGGCTTGTTCTCTCGGACACCACCCAGAGCATCTGTACAGGTCTTTGATCCATTCGGAACTAGCTAAATCGCAGCCCAGATTTTACAGCTCTCTTCATGATTGAGCTGACCTTCCCCCTGGGCGTCTTTCATGCAAATAGCAAAAAAAGAGCCTCAACCCAACACTTTCTGTGGCTGATCGAACACAAATTTTGCCAATTTCAGATGATTTTCCGTTCGGTTGACGATCAAACCGTTTCCCGCATATTCCATTGTTATTAAAAAGAATGTTTATTTTTCCTGTACATTCGAAAGGACAAAGCCGAATTTTTCTTCGGTAATTTGTTAAAATCCGTATTTCTGCAAAAAATGAATTATTGTTTAAGTTTTGTTATTTATAAATCTGCAATTCCCAAAAAATAACTTTACCTGAAAATCGCTCCTTCTTTTTTAATTATCTGAAAAATACTTAACTTTCTTTTGTTTCAGTAATTAAAAATTTCTGAACCATTGCCCTTGTCCGGAAAAATATTTTAAACTAATTTAATTATGGCAGATGAATTGATTCCTGAAGAGGTGCGGCAGTTCATTATTGATAAGATTGATTCCGTCGCTGAATTGGAAGGACTCCTGCTCCTTCGCAATCAAGCGGAAATTGAATGGGACAGCGCGACATTAGCCCGCAGGCTCTATATAAATCCACAGCAAACCCAAGAAATTTTAGCGCACCTCCATGCACAGGGATTTCTGGCAGTCAAGGAAAACAATTTAATCAGTTACATTTATCAACCAAACTCGCCTGAACTGGCAGAGATGGTAAATCGTGTTGCTGAAATTTATGCGAAATATTTAATCCCTGTCACGAATTTGATCCACAATAAGCCACAAAGCAGGGTCCAGAAGTTTGCCGATGCCTTCAAATTCATAAGGAGGGAGGATAAATAAGAATGATCGGAGCGGTTTATCTGTTATGCGCTTTAACCGCCTTGCTGTGCGCTTGGCTTCTGCTGAAAGCTTATCACCGGAGCGGGTATAAACTGCTGCTCTGGGGTGGTTTGTGTTTTATCGGCTTGACGTTGAACAACACGCTCTTGGTTGTTGACAAGTTGCTAGTATCGTACTTTGACTTTTCAATGATTCGTTTATTAGTGGCATTTGCGGCAGTTCTGGTGTTCTTGTACGGGCTGATCTGGGATTCGGAATAAGGATAAAATTATGAGTCAATTGTTGCTGGGGGCGATAGCCATGACGAATTTGACGATCGGATTGTTTTTCCTGCGTTTCTGGAAAAGAACGTACGACCGTTTCTTTCTTTTTTTCGCGGTGTCTTTTACTCTGGAAGGAATAAACAGAATTCTGCTCGGGCTGAGCTATAACGCCAGCGAGAATGAGCCGGTTTACTATTTGGTCAGACTTCTTTCCTTCGTTCTGATCCTAGTGGCGATTATTGACAAGAACCGGATAAATAAATCTCAAGGTGATAATTAGTATTTGAAATCTGTTTTTGAAGTAATTTAGCGTCTATATACCCGAAAAAATATTTACCCAAGATTCAGAGGTCGATATCGACCATATTGTGCCCCTCGCGCATGCCCACCGGCATGGCGCCGATAGCTGGACAAAAAAAGCAGCGTAGAGCATTTGCGAATGACTTCGACAATCTCGTTGTGGTCAGCGACAAAACTAATCATTCCAAATCAGATAAAGCGCCCCATGAATGGTTGTCCCCTCGCACAGCCTATTAGCATGAGGATGGCAAGCAATGGAAGCATATTAAGCATAAATACCCATTGATCTCTACTCAACAAGAATAAGCTGCCTTGAACTCATTAGCCAAAACCTGCCGTTAGCAGTCAGATTCATTCATTGATTGAATGCTCTTTCTGCCCTTTCTGTTCGATTCGTTTAAGCAATGCAAACAGCTCACTATCGGTTGAAAGCACCAGGGTAGCACCGCCATTAACAATCTTGCGGTAGGTCTCCATGCTCTTGATGAATTTATAAAATTCGGCAGCTTCAGGTTTCTGCGCATAAGCCTTGGCGTAGATTTCCGACGCTTTGGCATCTGCTTCACCACGAATTTCCTGAACACGCTTGTAAGCGGTCGATGCGATCTCGTTAATATCGCGCTCCTTATTACCAGTGATACGTGCTGCCTCCCCCTCACCTTCCGAACGGAAACGCTGCGCAATCTGCAACCGCTCACTGATCATCCGCTGATAAATGCGTTCCAGTACCTGCTGATTGTAATGAATGCGCTTGAAGCGGACATCGAGCAATTCAATGCCAAACTCTGCCAATTTAGGTGCGGCTGCGTCGAACACTTCTTGCTCGATCGCAGCACGGCCCATTTTGATCGGCCGTAATTGCCCCAGTGTGCCTGTACCTGTGAGAGAACCCAAGCTCTCATCCTGCAGTGGTTGCCGGTCTTTATCCGAACGCACTGCTTCGATAAGCTCGTGCCGCGCAATGGCTGTGCGCGTTTCGCTACCCAAGATATCTTCCAGGCGTGACTGAGCGCTGCGTTCATCCCGCAGTCGCAGGTAGTAGCGCATCGGCTCTTGAATCCGCCAGCGGGCAAACGTATCAACCTGCACATAAGTTTTATCCTTGGTTGACATTTCCACCATCGGCCCATCCCAGGCCAGATAGCGTTTATCAAAACTATTCACGCGCTGGATAAAAGGCAGTTTGAAATGCAATCCCGGCGTCGTAATCGGATCCCCTACCGGCTTGCCAAACTGGGTAATAATAACCTGCTCGGTCTGATTGACCGTATAAGTAGACATCGCTACCAGAATCACGACCGCCAGGATAAATACGATGCTTTTTATCGACTGTTTCATTGCGGCATCTCCACTGGTCTGGTTGGAAAAGGCAGCATCGGCAAGATCTGCTGCACCGTATCGTCCACGATAATTTGCTGCCTGGCTTGCGGCAAAACTTCACCCAGGGTCTCCAGATAGATACGGGTGCGCGTCACTTCCGGCGCTTTGAGATATTGTTCCAGCAACTGATTGAAGGCAGCCACATCCCCCTCGGCTTCATTAATGCGCTTAAAGCGATAGCCATCGGCTGCACGTATTTTCTGATCGGCTTCACCGCGTGCGCGCGGCACCGCTTTGTTGTACTCGCCGTTGGCCAGATTAATGGCATTTTCCCGATCCTGCTGGGCACGGTTGACTTCATTAAAAGAGGGCTGCACCGGCTCCGGTGGATTGACATTTTTCAACTGCACCTGGTTAATGGTCATCCCCAACTGATAGTGTTCTGCCAGCAGACGAATACGCGCTAAGGCAGTTTCCTCAATCTCTTGCCGACCGATAGTAATGATCTCATCGACCGTGCGGTCGCCTACGACCTCGCGCATCACTGCCTCGGAAATATCCCGTAAAGTCAGGCCAGGGTCGCGCACATCAAACAGGTATTTTTCAGGATCCGTAATGCGATACTGCACGATCCATTCCACCAGAGCTGAATTCAGATCGCCGGTTACCATCGATTTCTCCAGCTCTGGCTCATCACCAGCCTGATCGGGATTAGTATACCCGGGTGTGGCAAAACCGAATTCCAGTTTCTGCTGCCGCTGCGTCGGTACCGAGATCACAGTATCAATTTCAAACGGCAACTTGACGTGTAAGCCCGACGGAACTTTTTCGATATATTTGCCAAAGCGAAGCACAATTCCTTCCGACTCGGCCGGAATGGTATAAAACGTAGAAGTCAACGCCACGATCAGCAGCATGAGACCCAGCATTCCCAGCAACGGAGAAATGGGCAATGCATTTAAAATGCGCCCCAGAATCAACTTGAGATCGCTCATTTACAACCTCCCGTTAAAAAGAGTGAGCAGCTTGGAACAGCGTTAGAGAGCCTAACTTCAGCTACTCCTTTTGATCAAAAAGAATTGAATGTACTGCTATGGAATGGGAAAGCTAGAACCGTAAACCGAAGCGTCCTCCCAAGGTATCCATACCTTCATTCTCATCTGCGAGAAAGGCATTGGACACATGATCAAAATAAACCGACAACGAGGTTCTGGCGCCGAGGCGATAGCCTATCTCAATCGGAATATGAAACAGCACACGTGACCCGAGTGCCTTACGATCATGTTGCTCAAAATGAAGTTTACCGTTGTGCACGGCCCCGCCTATACCAATACCGAAAAAAACCCCACTGGTGTGCTCGTATTGCCAACGAATATCCGTATACAACTTGGAGGTATCCCCCGCTGTATTCGCCGACCCGCCAAAGGCGGGACGAATGCTGCCACCGAGAAATTTGATATGAGGTGAAAAAATGGCTTCCAGATTGAAATCAACCCCGCTCTCGCGATTGAAACCGCTCCACAAACCACCGGTATCATGGTGCAGTATGCCGAACTTGACCTCATGCAACCAGGCAAGCGTCTTCCGCTCCTCTGCAAAGCCAGCAGAGGAAACAATACAAGACAGGCTGAAAATTAATCCCCCAATAATTTGAGTGCGCATAATAAAACAAATACCCCTCACATTTCTATGAAGGTAATTTAACAACAGATGAGATATTTGGTCTATCCATCTTTGATGAAAAAAATTTTTATAGATCACATCGCATCCTTCAATTCATCTCAAATACACCCGTCTCTAGATCAGCTTCACTAGATTTTCAGGTTATTCCATTTCTAAATCAAAAATGACGCAAAGGCGAGCTGCAGATAGTATCAATCATACGGCAAGGTGAAGCCGACAAAATTAGTTTTGATTTAGAAATGGAATTAGAGACAAAAAAACGCTGACAGAAATAGCAGTCAATATATGGTACAAACTGCCAGCCTCATTTTGAGGCACTTGAAATAATCCTTATCCTACCTCAACATAAAGCAGTTACTCACAGCCTTATCCACGAAAATTGTGAATAAAGGATTTCAATGGGTAATATTCAAATTAACCTGTCCATAATTTAAAACGCAAATGTACTTTATTTTCGGTAGATAATTAGCCAAACGGATTAATATCGAGATATCGCGTTTCCTTGTTTATGTGTATAGAAGGTAAAAAACATTTATTCCCTTTTTAAATCAAAAATGGCGTAAAAGAGAGCTGCAGATAGGATGAATAATACGGCAGGGCAAAACCAACAAAGCCGGGTTTGATGTAAAAGTGGCATAATGAAAATAAAGACGGACCATGTGCAAATGTTAGCTTCTTTTTAAAGCAGTCGAAATAACCCTTACTCTCCCTCGACATAACCCAGTTACCCACAGCCTTATCCACGAAAATTGTGGATAATCACTTTTAGCTATCGGTACAAAGGCTCGAGCTTAGCATCCCTCTGATGTAGATCTTAAAGAAGCAGGTAGCCAGAGAGAATTCATCCCGAAAAAAGCATAAAATTGATACGGTCTAATAACTTTCATAGGTAAATCTGATGGAATCAAATCGCTACACACGCGGACAAGAAGCCCTTGCCAGAATTCATGGACATATCGGTGAGGGCGTCATGGATACCCTCAAGGATATCGCACCTGACTTTGCCCGCTTTATTATCGAATTTCCATACGGTGATATTTATTCGCGTGGCGTTTTGTCACCGAAAGAACGGCAAATCGCCACCATTGCCTCCCTCACCACCCTCGGCAATGCGCCTACCGAATTGAAAGCCCATATCCAAGGGGGGTTAAACGTTGGCTGCACCCGACAGGAAATTGTGGAGGTGATCATCCAAATGGCGGTGTATGCCGGCTTCCCGGCCGCGGTGAATGCGCTACTGGTAGCCAAAGAAGTTTTTGCAGAGCTTGATAAGAAATAAGGGTTCTATGTGAAATCCTGTGGGTCAATAAATCGAAGTTTTCCACATAAAAGATAAAAACTGTAAGCACCTGCATTATTGCTTTGTTATTTATCACTACTTTATATTGTTAAATAATAAAGTATGTTTGCCTTGATTGTATTTATTCATTGCTTCAAGGATTTCTATGCATTAGCGATAAATTAAGGAGACAAGTTATGTATAAATTAACTTTAACATCCATAGGAACAACAATATTGGCTAGTACATTTATGTTTACCAGCATCGTATTTGCTCAGAGTATCACAAATGATCAGAACCCTGCTGCTAGTACTAGCACTCCTGGAACTCCTCATAGTTCTCGTACTACTCCTGTTAGTCCGGATACTCCTAGTGCTCCTAGTAGCTCTGTTATTCCTGGCACTCCTTCTAGTCCGAACACCACGGGTACGCCTGTTAGTCCTGGCACCCCTGGTAGCTCTGTTATTCCAGGTACTCCTTCTAGTCCTGGCACTACTGGCACCCCGCGTAGTCCTGGTACTCCCGATACTCCTAGTATTCCTAGTGCTCCTGGTAGTCCTAGTACCCC
Organism: Nitrosomonas sp. Nm34; assembly: GCF_900113925.1. GTDB lineage: Bacteria > Pseudomonadota > Gammaproteobacteria > Burkholderiales > Nitrosomonadaceae > Nitrosomonas. The sequence goes on along the minus strand of NZ_FORD01000005.1, from coordinate 9,529 downwards.
TGGTACCTCGCGTTATTAATAGTCAGCTCGATTATTAACTACTTACTCGTTACCAGAGTGATAGATTGCGGATGAGCAATTCAATCTCAAGCCAGATATAGAAAAAGGCCGCATATGCGGCCTTTTTGTAGGTATTGTGTTTGTAAGTATTAATTAGGTTCTGTCTTAACCCGCTCCTACCCCTATTCCGATACGCTCTAACATATTTGTTACCAAAAGGGTATATTAGATTAGCATGCATAAACCTGGCCGCCATAAACAAGATAAGCAACATGGGCTTGTAGGAAAATTCAACCAAAGCGAATAGAAACAAAAAATCCAGCAATGTCAGGCCAAGAAAATCGCAAAATTAACGGAAACTTTGGCTTAGGAATCTTTTCCCTCTCAATTTGCCTGATTCCATTTCCAAATCTAACATGACACGAAGGCGAGCCGCAGACTGTATAACTAATATAGCCAGGTAGAGCCGACAAAGTTTGTTTTGATTTAGAAATGGAATTAGCTGGCATATTAAGAGCAGATTTGCCCTATGTATGGCATAACGTTATTTAACCAAATTCAATGTCATAACCTGCTTGAGGTTAAAAACCAGCGTGTGGACGCTTACCTGAAACTGCACTTTCACTAATCCAATTTATTTCACCTGGAACCAAAATAGGCAGCTTGACTACTAGACTAAATGATCACCCTCAACTTAAAACTTTTGATATCAGCGAATTGTTACCAATGCCATTCCGTAAAAGCGGAGGTAGCTGTCCAGTATTCTCACCAGAAAATGATATGCTTCTTTCACAAAAATTAAATTCATATTCTCAAAATATCATTATCATTTTTAAAGATAACTAATAGGAATGTACTATGTGGGGGCTCAAACTCGCCGTATGCATACTCTTTGACTTAATTGATTTCACACTGGGGCGCACGCTTTTCATCATTCCCTTTGGAGGAGAACTGATCGGCTGTGCCCTTTGCGCAGCCATGTTTGGTCCAAGCGGATTGCTCTATGGGCTAGAAGCGCTCGATGTGACTGAACAGATTGATGGGTTTATTCCCACTGCAACGATTATTGCGCTGATGAATAGACCTAAATCTGATAGTAACGCTAACGCGTAACACACAGGATAAGAAGGATTTTTAGTATGCAGCAAATGAAGCAAAACGCCTGATGCTCACAAGAAAGAGGATCTTACTTTACTACTTCAATTGGTAACTCGGATTCCTCGGCATTTGGGAAATTCAGCGCATCCCCAAAATGGGATATCTGCCTTTTCCCCTTGCTTGGCTACCCGTTGCACCATTGAGCCACCACATTTGGGGCAGTCGGGCGCATTTATTGGTATGTCAGGTGTTGGTGAGGGTGCCTGAGAAACCTTCTCTTCAGTAGAAGAACAAACCGACACATTCGCACGCGCTTTCTCGATCATGATCGAAAGCGCAGAGCCGTCAATCAATTCAATATTTCGCCCTTTGGCGAATGACTTTGCCTCCGCTGTAAAGACTCCAGAGGTTACCACGAATCCACCCGTTGCTCCTTTTGTTACCATCACGCCAAGCAGCTCGCGCACCACGTTGACTGATACTTTATAAGCTCGCCACTGCTTGCATTGAACGAGAAAAACTTCTCCTTCTTTTTTAAGGACCAGATCAATGCCACCATCAGCCCCACCCCCACCTGTTTCCACAACTGAAAATCCATGTATGCGAAAAGCTTCTCCTACCAACAATTCGAAATCTCTCCAGCTAATATCGCGCAAACCCTCACTGAGTTTTCCCTTGCCAACAGTTTGGATAAGATTCTTACGCTTGCGCCGTTTGATAAAAGATCCCAACGCACCGGATAAAAATAGCAGTGGCAGAATATATTGCCCATAGTAAGCAAAAGTTCGACCCATTTTCTCAATGACCACATGGCTCATCTTCCCCGGAACAGCATTAGTTGGCAGTTCAAGTACAGCATAATGCTGCAAAATGCTATAGGCGATAACAGCAAGAATAACTCCCATCCACCACGGCAGTGCAACTGTTATATCCATCAAATCTTCTGCAAGGCTAGCTTTTCTTCTTCCCATCATTTTCTCCAGTAGCTTGAAATTAGCTTATGCAAATTACATTACTTTATATTGTGGCGTTTTACTGCCATGAGACACCTGACGGCTATCTTGCAAATTCATGCATGCCTTTAAACAACAGCAACAACCAAACCGGATTTAGTTCAGATTTTGTGATTGTTTTTCAGCTACTTCAAAGGTAACAAGCGATGTAAGGTGACTGGATAGTGTCCGCACCCATCAGAATATTTATGGTTTTTGTGTTAATGCCATTAGAATATAAGACTGGAAGGAAGATGAAGTTCAAAAAAAGAATAAGAATAAATGGTCATATCAAATTTTTCAGTATTGAGCCAGCATGATGAGCAATTGCTACGTCTTGGTATGCTTGCTGAAAAGTATTTCGCAGATGATCCCAATACCTGCCTTCTCAAGCTACGCCAGTTAGCTGAATCTCTGGCTCAGTTGCTGGCTGCCCGCACCGGCCTCTACATCTCTTCCGAAGAAACGCAATATGATCTGCTGCGGCGATTGCAGGATAATAGCGTCATGCCGCGTGAAGTCTTTCAAATGTTCAATGAGGTACGGCGTGCAGGAAATGCAGCCAGTCATTCACTAGCCGGCGATCATCGCACTGCGCTGTCCACGCTTAAACTCACCAGGGAAATGGGGTTATGGTTTCATCGTACTTTCAGGGATGCCAACTATAAATCGGGCCCTTTTATTCCACCCCAAGCACCACCTAATGAAAGCGCCGAGTTACAGACTGAATTGGAGCGTCTGAAAAAAGAACTCTCTGATTATCAGGCAACGCATGCCGAGGTAACCGAGAAATTAAGTATCACCGAGGCCAGATTACGCGAAGCCAAGGATGAACAAGCTTTCTGGGAAAATATGGCCGCTGAGACAGAGCAAGCCAAGCTCGCACTTGAAAAAAGCTTGCTCAAACAGCAGAACGCTACCGTGGCGCAGCCCAAAGATGTCCTGGTAAAAATAGTCGCTGCCGCCAATAAGGCTGTGGATGCCGTGCAATTGGATGAAGCCGATACCCGCAAACTCATCGACCAGCAACTGCGCCAAGCCGGTTGGGAAGCGGATTCAGAAGTACTCAAATTTAAGAAAGGTACTCGTCCTGAGAAAAACCGCAACCGTGCCATTGCCGAATGGCCGACTGAAAGTGGTCCAGCCGATTACGTATTGTTTATCGGCTTAACACCGGTCGCCGTGGTGGAAGCCAAGCGTAAACATATCGATGTTTCCGGCGCCTTGCAGCAGGCTAAGCGTTACAGCCGCACCTTCACGCCCAGCAATGAAACCGTATTACCCGCAGAGAATTGGGGTAACGAGAATGTTTATCGCATTCCCTTTGCCTTCTCAGCAAATGGACGTCCATTCCTACGTCAGCTTGCCACCAAGAGCGGTATCTGGTTCTGTGATCTGCGCCGCGCAGATAATCTGGGCCATCCTCTCAATGGCTGGTATACGCCAGAAGGTTTAGTAGAATTCATCAAGCGTGATGAAGCAAAAGCGCACGCGCAACTCGCGCAAGCCCCTTTCCACTACGGCTTTCCGTTGCGAGACTATCAGCAGCAAGCGATTCTTGCCGTAGAAAAAGGCATTGAGGCGGGACAACGTGCGATGTTATTAGCCATGGCGACCGGCACGGGCAAAACCAAAACTTGTATTGCCTTGATTTACCGTTTACTCAAGGTGCAGCGTTTTCGCCGTATTTTATTTTTGGTGGATCGCTCAGCGCTGGGTGAACAGGCAGCGAACGCCTTCAAAGATACGCGCATGGAGAACCTGCAAACCTTCGCCAATATCTTCAATATCAAGGAGCTGGATGAGCCAACCCCGGATACCGACACGGCAGTACACATCGCCACAGTACAAGGCATGGTGCAACGCCTGCTGTTTGCTGCGGAGGATGCACAACCACCCAGTGTGGATCAATACGATTGCATTGTGGTGGACGAGTGCCATCGTGGCTATCTGTTGGACAGAGAACTGTCCGATACCGAAATGACTTTCCGTGGTTTTGACGATTACATTTCCAAATATCGCCGTGTGCTGGACTACTTTGATGCGTATAAAATCGGACTGACCGCCACGCCAGCCTTGCACACGACTGAAATTTTTGGTTTACCGATTTATACCTACAGTTATCGCGAAGCAGTGATTGATGGCTATCTGGTTGATTACGAGCCGCCGATTCAGATTCAAACTGAACTCTCCATCCAGGGCATCAACTGGAAAGCAGGAGAAAATATCAAGGTTTTCAACGGGCACTACAATCAGATCGAGCTTTTCAAAACGCCTGACGACCTCAAGCTTGAAGTAGAGGATTTCAATCGCAAAGTCATTACCGAATCGTTCAATCGGGTGGTGTGTGAGTATTTGGCAAAGGAGCTGGACCCTGCTTCGCGTCAAAAAACGCTGATCTTCTGCGCCACGGACGCGCATGCCGACATGGTCGTTGATTTACTCAAACAGGCTTTTGCAGTCCACTATGGCAGCGTGGAAGATGATGCAGTCATCAAAATTACCGGCGCGGCGGATAAACCGCTGCAACTGATCCGCCGTTACAAGAACGAATTGAATCCCAATGTGGCGGTGACGGTTGATTTGCTGACCACAGGCATCGATGTACCTGAAATTTGTAATCTGGTCTTCCTGCGCCGGGTAAACAGTCGTATATTGTTTGACCAGATGCTCGGGCGCGCGACCCGCTTGTGTGATGAAATTGGCAAAGAAGCTTTCCGTGTGTTTGACGCGGTACAGATTTTTGCAACCCTGGCGGATATGACTGACATGCAGCCCGTCGTAATTAACCCTAAAATCAGCTTCAGCCAATTGACGCAGGAACTGGCCACGGTCAAGAGCGAGGAAGCCCGTCAACTGGTACGTGATCAATTGCTCGCCAAACTGCAAAGTAAGAAACGACATCTGTCAGAGCAAGCTGCCCGTGATTTCGAAATCAAAGCCGGCATGACGCCTGAAGCATTCATCCACAAGCTTAAAGCGATGCCGCTTGATGAAGTAGCGGCATGGTTTACTCAAAACCCAGATCTGGGCGAAATCCTTGATCGCAAGTGCGCAGGGGCAGCCTCACCTGTGTTAATCTCCGAGCATGAAGACAAACTGCATAAAGTAGAACGCGGCTATGGTAAGGGCAAGAAACCGGAAGATTATCTCAAGGAGTTTACCACTTTCATCCAGCAACACAGCAACGATATCCCGGCGCTGCTGACTGTGCGCACACGTCCACGCGATCTTACCCGTAAGCAATTACGCAAGCTGGAGCTGGAACTCCATAAGGCCGGCTTCACCGAAACGAACCTGGCGACCGCCTGGCGCGAAATGACCAACCAGGATATTGCCGCGCGCATCATCGGCTATATCCGCCAAGCTGCTATTGGCGATGCGCTGCTGCCCTACAGCGAACGTGTCGACCACGCCCTGCAAAAACTGCTCGCCAGCCGGGGCTGGACCACCCCGCAGCGTGACTGGCTCAAGCGCATCGCGGCCCAGACCAAAGCCAACCTGCTGGTAGACCGCGAAGCGCTGGATGACCCCGATCTCGTGTTCAAGCGCGAAGGCGGCGATTTCAATCGCCTGGACAAGCTGTTCAATGGTGAACTACAGCAAGTGCTGGATAGCTTTAACGATTCACTCTGGCCGGATACTCACTCGGCTTAATTGATAGAAAGAAGAAACAACATGGTTTTACCCAATAACAAAATCACCTCCGATATCGTCAGCAAACTGTGGAATCTATGCAACATCCTCAAGGATGACGGTGTCACTTACCACCAATACGTCACCGAACTCACCTATTTGCTGTTCCTCAAAATGGCCAATGAAACCGGCACTGAAGATCAGCTACCGGAAGGGTATCGCTGGGCTGATCTGGAGGCGCGGGCTGCGCCGGATCGGCTGGAATTTTACAAGATGCTGCTCATCTACCTGGGCAATCATGGCTCCACCCTGGTGCAGGAAATATTCGCCAATGCCAGCAGCTTCATCCGCAAGCCTGCCACTCTTTCCACGCTGGTGGCTGAAATCGACAAGCTGGACTGGTACAGCGTGCATCGGGAAGATTTGGGTGATCTGTATGAAGGGCTGCTGGAAAAGAATGCGAATGAAAAGAAATCAGGTGCTGGGCAATACTTTACTCCTCGCCCGCTGGTCAATTGCATGGTGCGGGTGATGCAGCCGACACTCACTGATATCATTCAGGATCCAGCAGCAGGAACAGGGGGTTTTCTCATTGCCGCTAATCATTATCTACGCACACACCATGACTTTGATGCCCTGATCGAAGTGCAGCAACGCAAATACCGTCACAACACCTTTTACGGCATGGAACATGTGCAGGACGCTCACCGCCTCGCGCTGATGAATTTGATGTTGCATGGCATCGATAGCGGCATCCGCTATGGCGATACCCTGAGTCCGGAAGGTGCGGCGCTGCCCAAAGCCACCTTGATCCTGACCAATCCGCCGTTTGGCACCAAGAAAGGTGGCGGCCTGCCGAGCCGCGATGATTTCACCTATGCCACCAGCAACAAGCAGTTTGCCTTTTTGCAGCATATCTACCGCGCACTCAAACCCGGTGGTCGCGCTGCCGTGGTACTGCCGGACAATGTGTTGTTTGAAAGCAATGTCGGCACGCATATCCGCCGTGATCTGATGGACAAATGCAACCTGCACACTATTTTACGTCTGCCCACCGGCATTTTTTATGCGCAAGGGGTGAAAACCAATGTATTGTTCTTCACGCGCGGCGAAAGCGACAAAGGTAACACCCAAGCAGTCTGGGTTTATGACCTGCGCGCCAACATGCCGCAGTTTGGCAAGCGTACCCAGCTCACGCAAGAGCATTTCGCTGAATTTGAAGCCTTTTTCGGCGCCGACCCGCATGGTAACAACACCGAATCCCGTCATTCCCGTCAAAGCGGAAATCCAGAAATTGCAAGATTTCGCGTCTTTACCCGCGAGGAAATCACTGCGCGTGGTGACAGCCTGGATATTGCCTGGCTCAAGGATGAGAGCCAAGTCGATAATGAAGAATTGCACGAACCCGCTTTACTGGCAAACGAAGCAATGGATGAGCTTGAAGGGGCGTTGGTAGAACTGCGCGGGATCTTGGAAGAGTTGGGTGAGGATATCGAGGAGATTGAGGCGTGAGTGATCTTCCTAAAGGGTGGACCTTGAGTGTGTTAGGGAAAATCGCTTCTTGGGGATCTGGGGGAACACCATCAAGAAATAACCCTAGCTATTATGGTGGTGGAATACCGTGGATAAAAACAGGAGAACTCGGTCAACGCATCATTATTACAACCGATGAAACAATTTCCCAAGAAGGCCTGAATAATTCCAGCGCAAAGCTATTTCCTGCTGGCTCTGTTGTTATTGCGATGTATGGAGCAACTATTGGAAAAACTAGTATTCTCGGTATTGAAGCAACTACGAATCAGGCTTGTGCTGTTGGAATTCCTAATAAAGATCTCACTTCAAAGGAATATTTGTATTACTACCTATGTTCTCAAAAGAATTCTTTTGTTGAAGCAGGAAAAGGAGGTGCACAACCAAATATATCGCAATCAATTATAAAAGAATGGAGTGTGCCTCTCGCCCCCCTCAACGAACAAAAACGCATCGCCGACAAACTCGATACTCTCCTCGTGCGAGTAGATGCTTGCCGCGAACGCCTCGACCGTATCCCCGCCATCCTCAAACGCTTCCGCCAAGCAGTACTTGTTGCTGCAACCTCGGGGAAGTTGACTGAAGATTGGCAAAAAATCAATAGTGACAAAGTAAAATGGGAGTCTGTTAAGTTTACTGACGTTGGAGAATTAAACAGAGGCAAGTCAAAGCACCGTCCACGCAATGATTCACGACTGTATGGAGGGCCTTACCCATTTATCCAAACTGGTGATATAGCGCAATCTGGTGGAATAATTATTACTCATAGCCAAACCTATAGCGAGTTTGGTCTCGCGCAGAGCAAGCTATGGCCATCTGGCACTGTGTGTATTACGATTGCCGCAAATATTGCCGATACTGCGATTCTTACTTACCCAGCATGCTTTCCGGATAGCGTTGTCGGTTTTATTAATAATCCTGAGAAATGCCTGCCAGAATTTATTAAATGGTCAATTGATGTCATGAGCAAAAAAATAAAATCCTTTGCTCCTGCTACTGCTCAGAAAAATATCAATCTTGCTATCCTTAATGATCTAGAGTTTCCATGCCCATCAATAGATGAACAAAAAGAAATCGTGCGTCGTGTCGAGGCCTTGTTCGCCTATGCCGACCGCCTAGAAGCCCGCTACACCACCGCCCGCACTCAAGTGGAAAAACTCACTCCTGCCCTGCTCGCCAAAGCCTTTCGCGGTGAACTGGTGCCGCAGAATCCCAGCGACGAGCCTGCAAGCGTGTTGCTCGAGCGCATTCGATCATCCCGCGCTGAAAGCAAAATCAAACCCAAACCAAGGCACAACCACAGCTCGCCTTGTTAAAAACGATGCTCTTATGAATTTTCTGCGCCATATTATCGAACCTTCCCGGTTGCTGATGACTTGGCAACCGCTGGATTTAAATGCACCCTCGTGTACGCGGCGCGTCATTGGTGAGATATGTCAAGAAAACAGCGGCCAGATCGTTTTTCGGTATCTGAAAGATAACCCTGATTTTGAAGCAGCTAGAAAAGCAGGTTTTAAAGATTTTCCAGCATTCCGACTGAAACATAACGAGGTACGCCAAGGCGTCATTGAATCATTGCTGCGCCGCTTACCACCGCGTAATCGTGAGGACTTTGCTGAATTTCTTGCTCAACATCGCCTGCCTTATCCGTTTAACTACTCTGATATGGCTTTACTCGGCTATACGGGCGCACGTTTACCAAGCGATGGGTTTGCCTTGGTTCCGGATTTCTCCGAATGCGAAACCCCATGTGATTACCTCATGGAGGTCGCTGGTATACGTCATACTTCCTGCCTAGATGTAAGCAATATTCACTTAGATGATCCAGTTGAGTTTGCAGTTGATCAGAATAACCCGGTAGATCAAGATGCTTTGCTGGTAATTTGCCAGGGACAGAAAATCGGCTATGTCAATAGAGCCTTCAGAGCAAGTTTACATCACTGGCTTAGGCAATATCATGTTTCAGCAGCTATTGAAAAACTTAATGGAAAATCAGAGCACCCGCTTGTGTATGTGCGCATCAACGCAAACTAAATACAGGCGGATTCAACTGGATTCCAATTAGCTTTCTAAGTAGATAAATCGTGACATAACCCGCGTAAGGAGCAATAACTATAAGGCATTGCACCGTATGTGCTATTTCACCATCTGGTGCAATGCGTTTCACTTATTGCACCCTAGTGTGCCCGGCATGGGTTAAAACTTGTTATCTGAGAGGAGATAACCGGAGTTAGTAACGACAACCGTAGTGAAACGCAAGGGGGAAACCGCGA
>NZ_FORD01000071.1 GCF_900113925.1 Nitrosomonas sp. Nm34 | reverse complement strand
TCGCGGTTTCCCCCTTGCGTTTCACTACGGTTGTCGTTACTAACTCCGGTTATCTCCTCTCAGATAACAAGTTTTAACCCATGCCGGGCACACTAAGGCGCAATAACCATCGGGCATTGCGCCGTATGTGCTACCTTACCATCTGGTGCAATGCGTTACACTTATTGCACCCTACCAGCTAAATCAAACGTGACTTTGTCGGCTCCTCTTGCCGTATTATTGATATTCTCTACAGCTTGCCTTCACGTCATATTTGGTTTAGATGAGAATTCTTTGTGAATCATTCTTAACCGGTTAGGCTATATCTGATAGGCGGATAAAACTAAAATAATCGATAATGACGCAACCAATAGCGCGAACAGGAGGATTTTTTCAAAGATTTGGGTCAGCCAGATGATTAACGTTACCGCGAAATGATCATTTATGGTTAAAATGCAGGATTTAATTTTTTGAGAGATTAATGATATGTATCGCATCGCTCCAAGCATTCTATCTGCCAATTTTGCCAAACTGGGAGAGGAGATCACAAACGTCCTTGATTCAGGCGCAGATATCATTCACTTTGATGTCATGGATAACCATTATGTCCCCAATTTGACGATCGGCCCACTGGTATGTGAAGCGATACGTCCCTTAACCAAAGCAACGATTGACGTCCATTTGATGGTTGAGCCAGTCGATCGCATCGTGCCTGACTTTGCCAAAGCAGGCGCCGATATTATTTCCTTCCATCCAGAAGCTTCCAAGCACATCGACCGCACGATCGGTCTCATCAAGGAACAAGGATGCAAAGCAGGATTGGTATTCAACCCGGCCACGCCTCTTAATTACCTCGACCATGTGCTGGATAAGCTGGATTTAGTGTTAATCATGTCAGTCAACCCTGGTTTTGGCGGGCAGAAATTTATCCCGGAAGCACTCAATAAATTATCAGAAGTGCGAAAACGCATCGATGCGAGTGGCAAAGACATTCTGCTGGAAATTGATGGTGGAGTAAAAGCGGACAATATTGCTGAAATCGCGCGTGCAGGGGCGGATACTTTTGTTGCGGGATCCGCTATTTATGGTGCAGGTAAAGACAGTGACCCGCATCGCTACGATACGATTATTGCGGCAATGCGAGCAGAACTGGCAAAAGTTTAGTTGAATAATCATTCATCTTTGACACTTCCCTCACTAACTTTTCTCACCACCTAAATAAAAACAAATGAATCCAGATAATTTACAACGTACTGATCGCCGTACGACAGAAATTCAGTTTCCACTCCAGATTAAGGCGGTTGTCATTGATCTGGATGGGACACTGCTTGATACCGCCATGGATCTTGCTTCTGCTGCGAACAAGATGCTGACGGAACTCGGCAAACCCGAATTACCCGTCGCTACCATCCAATCCTTTATAGGAAAAGGGATCCAGAGACTGGTAAAACGCGCATTGACAAATAGCCTGGATGAGGAACCCGATCCTGAATTATTCAATAAAGCCTTGCCTATTTATCAGCGAAATTATCACGAGAATTTGTATACCCACACTCGCCCCTTCCCGGAAGTTGTGGAAGGATTAGATACGCTCAAAAAGGGTGGGTTCAAGTTAGCCTGCATCACCAACAAAGCTGAAGCATTCACTTTGCCGCTGTTACGTGCCACGAACCTGTTGCATTATTTTGAGATGGTATTGTCAGGTGACACCCTGCCTAAAAAGAAACCCGATCCCCTGCCTTTGCTGCATGCCTGCCAGCACTTTCAAATTAAACCATATGAATTACTGTTGATTGGCGATTCACTCAATGACGCAATGGCAGCACGGGCAGCAGGGTGCCATATCTTCTGTGTTCCTTACGGTTATAATGAAGGACGGGACGTCCATGAATTAAATTGTGATGCGGTGGTTTCTTCACTTCTTGAGGCGACTAAATTAATCAAAAAATGATTTATCATGGGTTCACTCTAACTACCTCATGCCATTACTCATGCCGATACTAAGATAATGAATATTGCAACCTTTCCTGTATTTTTCCTTCCTACCTTCCCGATATTAACGTATCAGTGAGAAACATATCGTTCAATTAAATCCGTTTTTAAAAAGGTTAGTGTGTGATTCAGAGTGAATTCAACAAGCTGGCGGCACAAGGTTACAACCGCATTCCCCTGGTATTGGAAACCTTTGCTGATCTTGATACCCCGCTGTCAGTTTATCTCAAACTGGCCAATCAGCCCTATTCCTACTTGTTGGAATCAGTGCTGGGTGGTGAGCGTTTTGGACGTTATTCCGTCATCGGCTTACCCGCAAAAACACGGATAGAAGTGTATGGCAATGAAGTCGATATCATTGACACCTCCACTAGCCCCAGCACCAGCAAGAAAGTCAATACCGGCAATGTTCTGGATTTTATCGAATCTTATCTGGCTGATTTTAAAATTGCACCCTACGCTGGCCTGCCCCGTTTTTGTGGAGGGCTCGTTGGCTATTTCGGTTATGACACCATACGCTATATTGAGCCAAGACTGGCAGGCCATGCCCGACCCGATACCTTGCATACGCCGGACGTCTTACTACTGCTGTCTGAAGAATTGGCGGTAGTCGACAATCTCTCTGGAAAACTCTATCTCATCATCTATGCGAATCCGCATTCAGATAATGCTTATCAAGCAGGGAAAAAACGTTTAAAAGAACTACTGGCCCGGTTGCGACAACCTTTATCTATTCCCATCGAAGAGCCAAGTAAGCCAAGCACTGCTGTCAGTGAGTTTGAGGAAGCCGATTTTATCGCTGCAGTAGAAAAAGCCAAACACTATATCGTGGAAGGGGACATCATGCAGGTGGTCCTTTCACAACGAACCAGCAAGCCTTATTCAGCCTCTCCCCTTGCGCTCTATCGCGCCCTACGCAGCCTCAACCCCTCCCCCTACATGTTCTATTATCATCTTGATCATTTCCATATTGTCGGCGCCTCTCCTGAAATTTTAGTACGGCTTGAGAAGGATATGGTAACCGTTCGTCCGATCGCTGGCACGCGCCCTCGTGGCAAAAACCTGCAGGAAGATGCCACGTTAGCAGCTGATTTATTGGCCGATCCCAAGGAACGGGCCGAGCATGTCATGCTCATGGATTTAGGGCGCAATGATATTGGCCGTGTCGCTCAAACCGGTACAGTCAAAGTAACCGAAAATATGCAAATCGAGCACTACTCCCATGTCATGCATATTGTTTCCAACGTGGAAGGCAAACTCAAACCGGGCCTGAATGCGCTCGATGTCTTACGCGCCACTTTCCCGGCTGGAACCGTCAGCGGCGCACCCAAGGTAAGAGCGATGGAAATCATCGATGAACTGGAAATCTCCAAACGGGGTATTTATGCTGGTGCAGTCGGTTACCTGGGTTTCAATGGCGATATGGATCTGGCTATCTCGATTCGCACCGGTATCATCAAGGATGGCACGTTACACGTGCAGGCAGGCGCCGGTATCGTTGCTGACTCAGTCCCTCAAAGCGAGTGGATCGAAACGCAAAATAAAGCAAAAGCGATCTTGCGTGCTGCTGAAATTGCTGAAAATGGACTCGATAGTAAAATCGATTAAAGTTTCTACAGCCACCGCCGATATCAACCTTGCGATGATGTGATTGATGCCATTCAAGCGAAAATTATTGTTCTGTACTTTAAAAACACGAGACCATTCAGATCCTATTGCCTTTATTTGCGGCAGATTCGTTGAACTATCAGACCAGACAATATGATTTTCGAAAGTCATGCTTATAACATCATGCATTTTGTCATATTAAAAATTCATTTAAAGTTTCTGCAGCAATTGCCGATATTAAAACTACGAAATTGAATTAGTCCCATCCAAGCGAAAATTATTACCCTTTATACACTATTTAAAATAGCACGACTCCATTCAAGCCCAATTGCCCCTACTTGTACCTTTACTTGCGGCAAATTCACTGAATTGTCAGATCAAAACAAGATGGTTTTTGAAAATCACCATCCGAACATCATGCCGCATGCCATATGATAAAAATTTGACTAAAGTTTCTGCCTTAGCCGCCGATAATTATCATTGCGGAGATTTGATTAATTCCATTCGAAAGTAAATCATCATTTTTTAATGCACTTTTAAAACATACTAACAGGCCGTTTCAGGTTAACTATCTTTGCATGCGACAAGTTTGCCTAACTGACAGATTATAAGGTTATGACTCATATAGTTATTTTTGTAAGACACAACCCTTACGTCATATGATATGTCATATATTACTTGCTTGGAATTAATTTATATCGTATATTCGCGACGCGGTAAATGAAGTATTTTTTTCAAGAATCAAAGAGGAGTAATTTGAGTTATGGCAGCAGAGTCATTATTAGGGGGAAGTAGTGGGACACCATTAGACAACAACGTGATAGCGTTGTTGGATCAGTTTTTAACTGATACGGTCGGTGGTAGTGCTCAAACGACGGATTTAGGTAATGGCAGTACATTAGTGATAGGTAAAGGTCACAATGGTGAAACACAAGGCGCCATTGTTACAAAAGATGCTACCATCGCAGCGGAAATTAATGCGGGTGTAATGCATTTTGCAATTCAGTTGCCAGCCGGCGTTAATATCGCCTTTGAAAGTTTAAGCGAAAAAGCAACACCCACAGAAATTGCAAACTTTCTTAATGCGCAAATTGAAGACGCATTACCGTCAAACAGTGCCGATCCTGCCATCCAGGCGCTTAATGCGAGTCTAACGAATGCGGTTAACAATCTGATCAACGCCTTGAATGCCAATGGTGTAGGTGAAAGTGTTCTGAGTATTATCAGCTTCGCAGATATTTCCAATTCACTATCCGAAACGCTGGCAGAAACACCAGCAGGAACCGCAATTACAGTTGATCCAAACGCGGGTAATACGATAAAATTCACGGCGCTCAATCCTGAAGATAAAGAAGTTTTTGCTCTGCTCTTGAGCGATATTCAGCAAGGGAAAACACTTGAACTCAGTGGTGTCGAACATGCCGTGCTGGTGGGTTCTGGTACGGTCAAAGTGGGCGATACTACCAACGCTAATCTCCAAGGTGACAATAGAGATCAACATATCACTGGCAGCAGTGGTAACGACACTCTGGTGGGCGGCGGCGGTAATGATACCCTGATCGGAGGCGGTGGCGATGACATCATAGGCTTCAATGCATTAGGTCATTACAATGTCCAGATCGACAATGGTGATAAACTGGCCTTCCAGTTTGACGATATTCAGACCGTTGCTGATCTGCTACCTTTTGTTACCAATGTTTCCGAAGCGAATGGTAACGTTACTTTCGAATTCGTGGATGGCCAGGCCTCCATTACGCTCGTAGGTATGTCTGCAAGTGATGTGACAGCCGATATGGTAATATTTAACTTATCGTAATTAACAAGCCTATGCGCTAGAAAGCCCGCTAGAATAATGCGGGCTTTTTTATGACAAAAATCAAAAGAAATAATCTAACCCCCTATCTATCGCCGATCATTATTGATAATGGATTGCTCAGGGGATGTGCCTTCATTCCAGGCACAGAACCGGCTGAGGTTGCTGTCTATGTCGATGGTAACATCCTGACGAAAGTATGGTGCGACTCTCCCCTTGCCGATAGTTATCAGCCATTACTGGGTGAAGGTGAACCAGCCGATCTGAGCAAAGGATTCCTTGTCCCCCTGCCAGCCCAGCTATTTGACGGGGCACCGCACGAACTGACTGTCAGGCTATGCGATCCCGCTCAAAACACCGCTGCCTCTAACACCAACGACTTGGCGCAGCATGGACTGGAAAGCAAACTCACCTTCCAGCACGGTGATCGTCATGGTCAAGTGAATTTTGTGGAGGATCATTTTGAGGGATGGGTAGCTTTTAGTCATCGCCCTAATCCGCTGCCGCAACTCATTTTAAGTGATCAGGAAGAGCATTTCTGCAAACAGGTTCCCTTGATTCCTCTCCCCACGGAGAAGGGGCAACCCGATAAATATCTGGCCACTTTTCGTATTCCACAGAAAGATTTACCGATCCCGTTACGGTTCTTCTGCGGTGATATAGAGCTAAGCGGCTCACCGTGTCAACCCAAGAAAAAACTGATTGGATACTTGGAGCAGTTTGATACGCAACTCATTCATGGCTGGGCTTTTGATGTGCACCAACCCGCCAATCCAGTGGAGCTGACGCTAAAAATCGATGGCCAGATTGTGCTGCATTTTCGCCCCAATATTCGTCGTCCCGACATTGCAAACTATTTAAAGCTGCCCGAAGAAAAACTCGGTATTGTTGGTTTCCAACTAGCTCCACCCGAAATTCTGTTTGATGGTAACGAGCACCGTATCAGCGTCGAATTTGCCGGACAGAATCATCCATTACGCGGCAGTGGGCAACTGATCAAAATACCCAGGCACTATCTGACTTTTGATGAAATCGCTTCTCAACCGGAAAAAGTACGGCAGGCAAAAAAACTTGCCCGGCCCAATCAACCCACTGTCTCGGTCATTATTCTCAATCGTAATGGCGAAAAGCTGCTCGCTGCCCTGTTTGAAAGCTGGCTAATAAAGAATAGTCTGACCAACGTCGAATTTATTGTCGTGGATCACGCCTCTGAAGATGGGAGTCTACGATTGCTGAACCGCTGGCAATCACAGCTGCCGTTGCACGTTATTCCCCTGCCCTTCAATGATTCTTTTTCTGCTTCATGTAATCGCGCAGCGGAGGAAGCACGCGGGAAATTCCTGCTGTTTCTGAATAATGATATTATCTGGTTACAGGATGTCCTGCCAGCGCTGGTCGATGCCCTTGAAACCGATCAAGCAATCGGCCTGCTTGGCCTGAAATTGATCAAATCTACCAGTAGTGAGCAATCATTCAATCACACCATCGTGCAACATCTCGGCGTACGCTTTAAACTTTACAATGCAGCTTATTGGCCCTATGAAGCTACAGCAGACGACATCAATGAAGCAGAATATTCCGCCCAGTCTGTTCCAGTCGTTACCGGCGCTGTCATGTTTTGCCGCAAAGAAGATTTTTTTAATGCAGGCAAGTTTGACCCCAGTTATTTTTATGGTTTTGAAGATGTCGAGTTTTGTCTGCGTCTCAGCCACAAACTCGGCAAAAAAATCATCTGTCGAAATGATCTGCTGGCGCTTCATCATCATGGCCATACCCGCCTTTCAGGACGAGCGACCGATATTTTCGACCGTTTGATCAGTAATGCAGATGTGTTACAGACCCATGCCGGTCTATGGTTAAAGCAACGCTACTGGACCAGTCTCTTCACTGGAGATCAACATCTCACTGTCGATAAGCTGACCATTGGCTTTATCATTGATGAAAGCAGGGCTAATGGTGTAACCACCCGTCTACGAACGGATGCAATTAAATTGGCCAAGCAGGTGCGTCAGCGCTATCCTGCAGCACGCACGGTTTTTCTGCCTCCCAGCCGTGGCTGGTATAATGTGCGTAATATTCACATCCTGATAGTCGGACATCCTGAATATGATATTGGCAAAATGATGTATCGGCCTGAAGATCTGCTCACCTTTGCCTGGGTCAGAAACGAGGCTGCTCTATGGCAGCGCATGCCGTGGTGGCCTCATTTTGACGGTTACCTTGCCGCCAGCCCTGCTATAATAAATGCTTTGGCGTCCACCCTCAGCAGTCCCATCGTGCAAACCACTGCTACCTGCCCGCTTGGGCCGTTATGTACCCCCCAATCTCCGCCATTGCGTATTGCGCTGCTCACTCCGCACAAAATCTCAGCCCAGCACCAGGCCCGTCTCAAAACCTTACAGCAATCCCTGCAAGCAGCCGGGGCCGTGGTTTGGCACGAACGGCTCGATACGCCTGAGGAGTCAGCGCGGCTGGCCGATGTCCGTATCGCCCATTGTTTCAATAAATCAACCTTGAAAATAGCACCCCAATCTTACCCTCATACCTTGAATATTCTTTGGGCGCCCGACCTCAAGCAAGCACCAGGCGGCAGTCCTCTGACCGGATGGCAAATGACTAGTCAAATGCCCCAGGCAGCATGGCTGCGCAATGAAATAGAGAAAACACTTGGAAATACTTTTTGTTCATCCTAATTTTCCGGGGCAATTCCGCCGTTTTGCGGCAGCTCTGGCACGCGAACCAGACATGCGGATACATGCAGTCGGTGATGCAAAATGGATGGAAGACACCGCCCCTATACCCGACCTTCCCGTCATGGCCTACCCCACCCCGGAGGTAGCGGGTAGCAGTACTCATGCTTATGCCCGTAACTTTGATAGCGCGGTCAGGCGCGGACAACAAATCGTGCAGACACTGCTCACCCATAAGCGCCAAGGGTTGGAACCTGATTTGATCATTGCGCATCCAGGTTGGGGTGATGCTTTTTATCTGAAAGCTATGTTTCCGGGCGCCAGAGTCATCGGCTTATTTGAATACTACTATCGAGCAAGAGGCGCCAATGTGGGATTTGATCCCGAATATCCGATGAATTTCGATGATCTCTTTCGCGTGCACAGCCTCAACGCCACCCAACTGTTAGCCCTCGAATCCTGCGATGCCGGCTATTGCCCAACGGCCTGGCAGCGCAGTTGCTTTCCTGCTCATTATCAGGAACGGCTCAGCGTGATCCACGACGGCATTGACACCCATAAGGTAGCCCCAGACGCCAATGCAACCATCACCCTTCCCGATGGCTCCACTCATCGCGCTGGAGAAGAAATACTCACCTATGTCAGCCGCAGCCTGGAACCCTATCGCGGATTTCATATTTTCATGCGCGCCCTGCCCGGGATTCTGGAAGCACGTCCGAATTGTCAGGTGATCATTGTCGGCAGCGATGATGTCAGCTATGGCAAACAGCCCCCCATCGGCCAGACTTATCGCCAACGCTATCTCAGTGAAATCGCTAACAAAATCGATCAGACACGCCTCCATTTCACTGGCCGTCTTCCCTATCAGGATTATCTGAAAGTATTACAAATATCGCGCGCGCATGTTTACCTGACTTATCCCTTTATTCTTTCCTGGTCCATGCTCGAAGCCATGTCCAGCGGCTGCCTGATGATTGCGTCTGCCACTCCCCCGGTACAGGAAGTGATAAATAATGGGGAAAATGGCTTGTTATTCCCATTCAATGAACCCGTCACTCTGGCAAACTATGCAATCAAAGCATTAGCCAACCCGGAGCAGTACCAGGAATTACGCCACCAGGCGCGACAAACCGTGGTTGCTCGCTATGATTTTAATACGATCTGTTATCCAGCATTCAAGCAGCTCATCAAACAATTTGAATGGTAGTAGAAATCCATGACTAAAACACTTACTGATATCTTAAAAGAAGCCGGCGCTCTCCTTGAGAATCGCGATTACACTAATGCTTCCACGCTCTACCAGGAAGCCATGAAACTACAACCGGGCAATGCGGCTGCCGCCATGGGCATCGCCATGATCCATAACCGCACAGGACAACCGGAAGAAGCCCTCAAAATTCTGCAGGGGGTATGGAAATCGATCTCCAGCAGTAAAATGAAAAAAGCGGTCGCACCTAAAGCGGCGGTGCTCGCACAGATTGGTCTGGCGCAGCAGCAATTGGGCCGCGTGCTGGAAGCTCTGCAGATCTTCCGGCAAGCGAACGCATTACTTCCCTCTGCCGAGCTAACTGAACGCATCCAGAAACTGGAAAATGTGATCGAAAACCCCAATACCATTGAGCAACTGCTGATTCATGCCAGTCAGCTACAGCGAACCGGCAAACTGGAAGAGGCGGTTAAGGTGTATCATGCCGCACTGCAAATCAATGCGGATCATCCGGAAGCGCTCCATGGCCTTGGACTGACACTGAGCGCCCAGAAAGATCTGGAGAGCGCGCTTCCTTTACTTCAACAAGCGATTGTGCTGTCCCCCGATCGGCCTGATTACTACAATGACCTGGGAATACTCTTCCAGGAACGCGGCGAACTCGACAAAGCCATCAGTTTTCACAAACGCGCCCTTAAAATTAAGGCAGACTTTTTCCCCGCTCACATTAATCTTGGGGTGGCTTACAAGCGTCTGGGCAAACTGGATGAGGCCATTGCCGCCTACCGCCAGGCCATTACCATCCAGCCTAATTCAGCCGCTGCGCACAATAACCTGGGCAACCTGTTGCGCATTCAAGGCGACTTAGTTAATGCGCGGAAAGAACTGGAAGAAGCTATCAAGCTACAACCTGGCTATCAGGGCGCCCTCGATAATCTGGCAGTACTCGAGCAACAGGTTCAGCAAGCATCTGCCACAACCGAAACAACCTCAAAGCCAGCAACACGCAAAAAAGGCTAACTCAGATTTTCTTAATGAAAATCTGAATTTGAATGACATCATTCCATTTCTAAATCAAACCTGAGGCGAGAGCGATGCGCAGACAGTATGAATAATACAGTAAGGTAAAGCCGATACAGCCAGTACAGCCAGTTTTGATCTAGAAATGGAATTAGGCTATAGATTGCAGCTTGTTGGATGCAGCTTATAGGATGGTGAAGTGAGGCACATAAAGCGTAATGCCCGCTCGTTATTGCATCCAACGTAGATTGCTTGAGGTAGATTCTAAGAAACCACAAGTTTTCCCGGGCAGTTTAGGTGGTAAGATATATAGCTGGATCGGGTCGGGGTAACGGATTGTATCCGTTACCTCTCCCACACCACCGGACGTGCGGTTTTCCGCATCCGGCGGTTGAACCCAGTAACTTAAGCTGTCACAAAATCTGATGGAACCCATAATCCCCATCGTTTCAGCCTTGCCTTATTG
>NZ_FORD01000028.1 GCF_900113925.1 Nitrosomonas sp. Nm34 | reverse complement strand
GCTTGTTATAAATCGATTCTTGAAGCAGAATCTTCTCCAGCTTCGACCAGTACTCATCATTGAGCATTATTCGGGGCATCGCAAACTCGTTTTGTGGGTGGTATGGGAACCCCAATATTACGAGTTTGTTTCTACCTATGAAATACTTATCTTAAAACGTCAACAGACCCTAGCATTTAATTGGCAAATATGTCAAATGTGAAGCAGTAAGGAGCTAGTCGTCTTGCTATTTTATAAGGTGTGATAACTTGTCATGTAACTAGCCCAAAAATAATAGTTTATTCGTCATATTTGTGGATCTAATAAGTTTTGTTATGATAAAAGTTAAACTGCAAAATTTTATAAAACTTAAGAGATAGCATGTGGCTTATTGTGTTTGATTTCATTTTTGATGTAATACATTTTGTCATTTCGGATGTCTAATTCTAGCTAGGTTTTAGGAAAATCCGAATTATATGTGGCTCGAAAATCCATACTTCATAGCAATTGGAATACCAGTCGCATTGCTCCTATCAGGAGCAATGGCTAAAAAACTTGTTCGTGGCTCCACATGGAAAAGACAAGATTTTTTCCTTGGGGTTGAATTTACGCTGGCAGCTATGTCAGCTGCGTTGGTTTTTATCTTTGATTTGGTTGCAGCCAATCAGACTGGATCGAATCCAGTCTCTCCGAGAGAATATGCAGAGACAGGTAGTTTTCTTGCTACTACTTTCTTTCTCTTGCTTTGGATAATGTCAACACATCAAGATTGGGAACCCCGCAACGACGACCCACGAGCGCAGATTATTTGGCTCGGCGTGATCGCCAATTTAGTTGGTGCTGGCCTGCTAGTAGCATTTGTTCTTTTGGTGAAGGGGGTGACTTAAGATGAGAAATAAATTCAAACTCGTATGGTTATCAGCTCTTGCGTCATTGGCAAGCGTCGCAATCGCATTTATAGCAATTCTTGCTAAATTTGAAATATCAGGAATTAGCGTAGAATTGTTCGCAATACTTGCCACAACGTTTACAGCATTTATAGCTGTGCTTTTTAAATTTATCGCGACACGTACAGAACAGAAACTTTGGGAAAAATCTATCGCGAGATATACCGCTAATTCTTCAAGAGGTGTTGAGCCTAAAAAAATGGTGTTTCTTAGTTATGCAAAGGAGGATCGCGACCGAGTATCAGAATTAACGAAGGCACTAGAAGAGCACAATTTTAACGTCTGGATTGATACCAAAGACTTGCGTCCTGGTGAGAACTGGATTGAAGCTATACAAGAAGGATTAAAGAAGTCTGATTACATACTCCCTGTTTTAACTGCGAACTCAGTTGATAAATCCGGATTTGCAAAATCAGAACTTAAACTGTACCTTGATCTGAGAAATATAAGTGAAAAACGCGGAGAAGAGCCAAAGGCAAGAATCTTCCCTGTCATGCTAGACAAGGGAAATATTCCGAATGATCTCGCATCATATTTGTACATTGATCTTGCGCAGCCAAGCGGCATATATAAGCTCTTAAACTTGTTGTCAAGCAATGGCGAAAATGGCAGGAGGAAGCCTAACAATCAAATGCAGCCGACGCAGTGAACTGCGTGGCTGATTTGAGGCATTAGGATTTAATAGATCCTAAAAGGAGAAGCTTGTGCATCCAATAGAGAGAAAATTACGAGTCGAAATTTGTCCGTATCTAATCACTGGAAAAAGGCTTAACAAATGGACTCCTTACAGGGTGTATATTGCTTACTCTTACCTAGGAGAGGTATTTGTTCTACTTGCAGGTTTCGGAATAGCCAATCCAGTTATGGTTTTTTTGTCAGGAGGCCAGGGAACTTCTGCCCCTGTAGGCAACCCTTCAACTGTAGCTGAGTTCCTTTCTGGCAATTGGCTTGGATGGATGGCCATAGTGCTACTTGTCATTTGGGGGCTTATCAAGTTTTACATACGTAGCGAAGACCTTGAAAAAAGATGTAGCCTACTTCGTAGTTGCAAGCAACAGTGCATGCAAATTGAGTATCAGTTATTGCAAGTGCTGGCAACTGAAACCCCGATGGAGAAACTTCCAACACTTCAAGCAAAGCTGTACGAATTGGTCGATAGGAATATAGCAGAGCGCTCTTGGCAGTTTAGTGGCCCAGAGCCTGGTATAGAAAATGAAGTCGATGCTTATTGCAATCAACTAATATCGAAGTACTCAAGTTTCTGGCTACCAGCGCCAAGCGTTGATCGCGATTGAGGTGCAATATGAACATAAAATCACCAAAACTTATAGCGTCTTTTGTACTAGGTTCCAATGGGGAGCCTGAAAAAATCGAATCCAAAAATCACAATCATTACAAACTTAGACTTTCAGTCAAGGATGCGCCCGACGATACCTATGCAGTAACATACTATCTTCATCCGGCGTATTATGATCCCGTTCGGGAAGCTAGAAATAAAGAGGTTGATTTTGCTGAAGAGCTAACCTCTTATGGGGATTATGAGGTGCAAGCAAAAATCAGGTCACAGGAGTATCCTCTTCCCGTAAGAAGGAATCTATATGAGGCACTGGCGGAAACTTATGCAGATATTACCGAGCCTTCAATACTTGAGGCCTTAAACGACATCAAAGAAAACTGACCCTAACAATGTCATAACCGACATCAAAAAAGCTGCGCTCCGCTTCACTTTTTTGATGTCGGTATGTTTAAGCGTTAAAAATTAATTTTGTACCATCTCCAATCTGATTTAATTCGATTTCTATTGATGAATCACATACTGATATCACCCACTATCAAAACAATTTTAAACTTCTGCACATGAATAATAATTATATGCGATTTAACGCATAGTTGACGTGAGTGAAATTTTCAAGTAAGGGCATATAAGTACCCGCAACAGAGAAAATCGCCTAAATGCCCGTTTTTTGATTTGTTCATTCGCGGCAGCTTTTAAATCATATGGCAGGCGGTCGATCTTGTCAGTCAGCATCTATTGCAGATTTGCCAAACGGATGCTTGGCGATAGTTAAAACTTGGCTCAACTCCTCTTGGTATACGCTGTACTTCGCCAGTGCTTCCCGTTCATCGCTGAACAGATCGAATTCATCCAGTGTGTTCAGGGTAGTGGCTGCGGCAATGGGAGTAGCAGAGGCGGGCGGTAGAGGTGACGTAGCATCATGAAGGGTTGGTTGCGAGCACAGGAGCATCGGTTCATTTATGTTCTGGTGCAGGGGTGCATGATTTATCCTGCGCTCAAGGAACGGGTTTGGTAAGTTGACATCAACTAGTTTGGGTAGTGCATCTGCATACAAACCGAAGTCTTCTGGTTCGGCAGATCTATGTAGCTAAACCAGCCACGTATGGTTCAAAGCATATTCTCATAATGGCGCATGTGGTTAGGCCGATAAAAAAGTGGGCTTTTTGGAGTTGTTTTTCCGATTCATGCGCTATTGTACTGACAGCATAGAAGGGGGTAAGAAAGAATTGCTCCCTGCTTAAATCTAGATTTAACTAAAACAGATTAGCACTTGATCGATAAATTAGTCAAAGGATAAGCAGAAAGGTGTGAAACAGTAAGGGCAGTGATGACCTCCAGAATTGTATATAGCTTTATTTGGATATACTGTTAGCAATTTTAGCATTTATAGCAGCAAAGTTGCTATAAATGCTAAAAGCATAGAAAATATATAGGAATTATATAAGTATCTGTTATGCATAGAAAAGGAGTGAACATATGCCATTACCAGAAGCGCTACAAGGCGATAGCTGGACAAAGGTAACTGCGCGAGCTGCACTACCGATCCTGATATGGTGCGCAAAAAATGGAAGAACAATTACATATGGGCAGTTAGATCAAGAGATCGTAAACAGGGGACTCGGCCACCATGTTATGGCTGTTCAATATGGCTATCCAGCAGGTTCAATAGGAAGCGCACTGATCGAGACGGAAGAAGAGTGGGGGGAACCGATTCCCCCGTTGAATGCAATAGTCGTGAACGCAGGCAATGGCCTCCCCGGAAAAGGGGTGAACTTATTACCTTCAGCGGTATTATGAGCCCGATGAAAGCGTGGACAGTATGTCTGAAGACGAGAAACGGGCCATCGTTGAGGAAATTCACCAAGACATCTTTTCTTATGAGTATTGGGATGATGTGCTAACAGAATATGAGCTTCACCCTATTCACGATGGCATTGAGGAGGAGGTCGTTGACGTGGACAATATCGAAAAGCCTGGCAGAGGCGGTTGGTCTTCAGAAGAGGAAAGCAAACAACACAAAAACGTGAAGGACTTTGTTGCCACAAACCCACATGTTGTCGGCCTGCCGAGAAACACAAAGAATGGTCAAGAAGAATACTTGTTCGCCTCCGGTGATAAGGCGGATATCGTTTTTGAAACCGAGAATGGATACCTCGGCGTGGAGGTAAAGTCTATAATTTCAAATAATGCTGACTTGAATCGCGGTTTATTCCAAGCTGTGAAGTATCAAGCCCTTCTTCGGTCAGAGCAAAAAGCACTCCTTTTCCCCCCAACCGCGCGAGCAGTACTTGTAACCGAGAGGACACTTCCAGCTGCGTTACAGAATCTAGCTGACATCCTTGGGATATCGGTTTTCGTCATTTCGGTCAACAAAGCATAACATTTCCATCAACACGCACAGTATTAGTGAATAATGGACCCTTAAAACCTGATACCAGATCTCATGTTACTATTCGCCACAGCATTCTCGGCTGCAGCGATCTCAGGCGCAGCTGTTTTTCTGAGCGCGTGCTTCTATTCTCGCTGCTATTGGTAACGACAGTGGACGCGGCACGGGCAGTTCCATTGCAGAGCATCGCACAATTTATCGGCAATCTTTCTCGGGCTGATTTCGGCTTTATCCAGATTCTCTGGAAACAGGTTGGCTTATTTCTGCTCGGAGCCATTCCGTTCAGCATTGTGGATGCCCTGTCTTAAGCTTTATTCCAAATTGTTTCGCCAACTTTCTCAGATTTGCTTCAAAGATAATGTTATGTGCATCAATCAAACGGTCGAAGGTGTGCCAATGCATTCCTTTTGGCTTCTCACCCATTTCATTCAAGATGCCAGGTTCCCAGCCCAGTCGTTCCCGTATTTTGTCTGCCCGACGTAAAGCTCTATCATGCACGTCTTCTCTTTGCGAGGCATAAGCCAGCTTGTGGCAATACCGACAAGAGAACACCTTGCCACCATAGAGAATGGCTACCCGGCGGCCACAGCCTGTTACAGGGCAGATAAACCAGGGACGCTGCTCCCCATAATTGCAGAGCGTTCTTTCCAGTTTCACGATGTATTCCATAGGCAGCCGGTCATCATTCTCGTGCTGATAGTGATATTTCATAACGATATGATCAGATTGAGTCGTTATATTGATTGTGCCAATCTTTCTATGATTGCAAAACCAACGGATGGTTAAGATTCGGTCTGAAGTGAGATAACCGTCTCGTTGTAATTTACGTACGTCGAGTGCCAGATAATCTTTTGTCGTGTTTCTGCCGCGACGCCATTGTCCGCTTCTAAAACCACCCATTATTCTTCTCCCCATGCTTTTTACGAAATAATTAAGCAATTTGTTTTGCGCATCTTTTGGTGTTCCCAACCTGTTCTCACCTGCGCCTACCATGTTCTCAGCATGCGCTTAATTTACTTATACTATTTAATCACTTATATCTCATAGTTCCCTTGTTCCCACTGTTCCTACCTTTTTCTTCTACCTATTCCACAGTACTATTGTAATCTTCCCTTTATGCTCTCCCAATACTCTCTGTATATATCTATCCTCCTTTACAAGATTAGGTAGGAACAGTAGGAACAATGGGCGAAATGCTTAATTTAACTGGCTCTCCGCGTTCCTACCTTGGGAAGACATGGTGGGAACGGTAGGAACGTATACCCGCGGTTGATGGCCATTTATACGCTTCCTTGTTTTCTTATAGCCAAGCCTTATTAAGACCTTGCCGATACGCGTTTCATCACACTGCTTAATACTTGCTGGATGAAAGCCAAGAGCACTTATAAGCACTTCGTGTGTCTGCAAATAATCACGCGGTGGATCATCAAAACCATTTGTATGGATAGCTAGCCTGTTCTTCAGCCACTCTGCCACAAATGAATCCCATGGGTCACTCATCATATGTTCAACATGAATCTCGGCAGCTAAGGTCTCTGCTTCCAGGTAATCAATGCGGCCAGCTTTATTGAACATCTCGCAGGCTTCAGCCCACAGTTGAGGGCAATCCTGTATAATTCGATCCACATTGATGATGCCTTCTACTTTTACTGGCAACCATCGACGGTTACCAGTCTCATCAGAGAGGAAGTCCTCGCAGTTAGTGGTGCCTACCAGGATGGCACGTCTTGGATAGATGGTATTGAACTCTCGATACTTAGGAGTCCAGTCTTCTTGTTGTCGGGTAATCCAAGCCTTGACGTGTTCAGCATCCCTTGAGTTCAAGCCTTTGAGCTCAGCAATCTCAATGACCAGGCGGCCGCGTATCTTGCGACTAAGATCATTATCTTTCTCGCTAAAGCTCATCTCAGCAAAGTACTGAGGATCGGGTGATAGTGCAGCTACTGCACTAGACTTACGCGTGCCTTGCTTGCCTGTCAGAACAACTACCATGTCAGCCTTACACCCAGGATGCAGGACTCTGCCAGCTAGAGCAGTCCACAGATAGCGTGATACTGCTTGGTGATAGGGTGTATCGGCAACGCCGAGATAGTCGGAAAGGAACTTTTCGACACGGTTTACTCCATCCCATTCTTGCCGGTTTAACCAGACCTGGGCACTATCAAACTCATTCTTCATTGCAACATACAGAACAGCCTCACGTATGTTATCTTTGGTAGGCGGCTTGAAGCCCTTGCGTTCGAGGTTAATACGTTGCTGGGTATAGTCTGCATCTTTAAAAGGTACCCAGCTTTCACCGCCATCAGTACTGTACATGATCTCATCACGAAAAGTATCATGGGCTACATCCATACCACATACTTCTCTACATCCGATCCCCTTAACCAGGTTATCCATAGTTGACAGTATGCCTCGCTCATTGCGAACGAAGGAAGGAAGTTTTACAGAACTGCTCACTTCTGTCTGGGTCAGATCCTCAAAATCGTCCAAATCTTTGGGGTCGCTCCACCCATGCTTGCGCGCTTCCCAATAGATCGTATCTTCTGTAACCGGTCGTTCTCTCCGAGTAGAGTCAGCTCTTTTCCACAGTTCATCGATTTCTTCCCCGTCATATTCAGTTGCCCGCGAAAAGAAGTCGTGTGCTAACCTAAGTCCTTCAGCGGAACCAGCACTGGCATGGTGAATCGCGAGTACAAAATTCAACCACCGCTGGTAGCCAAACTGATCAGCGTTCCCATATGGAATCGCATCTAAGGCTGACCGAAGTCTCCCCAGGCCTGCACCGCTCTCTAGTTCTCCTTTTACGGGTTGGGTACGAGCGGTCTTTGGTTCAGGCTTATTCGCCGCTGGCACATTAGGTGATATCTTCCATCGTATCTGCAGAGCATTGGCTTTATCGATATCACTAAGTGAATCTGGATCGAGCGGACACGAGTGCCCTGCTAATGGTAGGACAAACATGTTGCCAAATTTACCCTCCTCAACAACGTCCTGTTTGGGGAAGATCTCTACTTGAGCCTGGGCCACTCCTTTTGTGCCAACAGAAAGCCCAACAGTGAGGAGTGTGTCTTGTAAAAATTTCCTTACACTGAATGCATCTTGGGGTTTGTCCCAAATGAGGTATAAGTGTACGCCTTTGCCACCGGAAGATCTAAACACGATTGGCGAGAATCCCCGGTCTCTAAGTGCCTGAACGACATCCATCGTGATAACCTTCATATCTTCCCACTCGGTCTCGCCCTGGTGGCTGTCAAAATCGATTACGGACACTCTTGTCACTGATGTGCCAGGTTTGATAGGCGCAACACCGCAGCGCGGACCATTAGTAAGGTGTTTAATCAGCTTGGCTCTTGTCAGCGGTTCTTTAATGCACCGTGGGGGTTTGCCCCTCTCTGCTATCCAGTGAGTATCAGTACGTACGCGTGCGACAATTGGCTCTATCACTTTGATAAGAATGTTGGAATCAGAAATCAAATCTTCTGTCCTCCCGGCGATAGCGTGAATCACTGCATCTCTCCCGGCATACTCATCAGGCGAGCTGAACGGACTATCTCGTTCAGGCATACACGTGTTGATCCATCATGAAGCTTTTCCCACAAAATGAAACCTATTTCGTCAATATCCGGCAGAGAATCAAATCCAGAACCCTTCGGTGGATCAGTTAGAAATATTCTTTCCCGATAGCCCGGCATTGTCTGCCTGACCAGTACATGGGTTAACCCTTCATTAAATTCTTCAGGAGCCTCGTGGTCATAAACACGCCGAATACGATAAGAAAGTGATGCGTTAGCTGAGAACCAATTTTTGTCATCTTTTACCCAAGGCGAGGGTGTAAAGTTGATCAACCCGGATCTGAGGTGTGTTTTTGGAGCTTTCCTCTTGTTACGCATTGTTATCCTCACTTCCGGTTTGCTTAATCAGTGCCCGAATACTTTCTACTGACCAGGCAGTAATTCTGAGTCCTAGCGTACGTACGGGTTGGGGATAACGGCCAGATTTAACGCCTGCCCACCAGGCACTTCTGCTGACAGGGATGATTGCTGGAATTGGCGGTATTGCCTTTGGATTCCCGATAATATGATGAATGCGTAGATACCCGGTTTCTGGGAGATGATGTATCTGAATACTTGCATGCATTGGAAGTGTTGCTTTTGGATTTCCGATATGAGATTGATGATGTAGCTTGTTAGCTATGAAACGTGGCATTCAGTTTTGCTCCATGTGAATTAATGATGTCCACATTTAACCACCGAGGAGCAGTGTGGTCAGCCCCCTTTATTATCTCAATTAGGGGGGGCACCCAACATTTGCCTATAACTTTTTTATATTCATATAATCGGGTAGGTACTTATTTAGCTCATCTTCTAGGATGATTTTTCTGGCTTCAGTGATTCTTTCCTCAACTTTTTTAGGATTAAAACCATCCTTTCCATTGACCCCAATTCCTTCCGATTCACCAATCACTCTTTGGGTTTCTTCTCGGCCAATCAACTTAACGAGTAATTCATAACGTATAAGAATATTAAGATAGCGTTGTTTGGTCCAAGTTTTCCTGCTTCCTCGGGATTTCCCTTTTCTTGAGTCTTGTAATCTAAGCAACAATTCCGGAAATCCACCAGCGTCGTCGGAATTAAATGCTTCAAGAATCTTCTCACAGAAAAGCTTTCCACATTGGGGATTTACTTTTATATAAGCTAACACGTCGTTGATCTTTTGAGATGCAGTTTCATTCATCTTCTCCTCAACCCAGCGCCTGCGTTCTTCGTGGCTCATAGCATCAATCTCTGCCCGGGTCAGTTTTTTAGGTTTATCGGCCATCCTGATTTCTTTTTGTGTAATTTATGAAAGTTAGGCAAAGTGATGTATCGGTATCAGTATCGGTACCGCTTCTGATCGGCTTTTAATTTATCCAGATAATCTGCCCACTGCTGCATCATTATCTTACGTTCGGGTAGGTGTGCTGTGCGGTTATATGCTCGTCCATTAGGATCACGTACAGCATGAGCAAGCTGGTGCTCAATGAAATCAGGTCGAATCCCTAATACTTCATCAAGAATGGTTCGTGCTACTGCTCGAAAACCATGGCCACTCATTTCTTCTTTATCAATACCCAGACGCCGCATGGCTGCAAGAATGGCATTATCACTCATAGGTCGGCTAAAGCTACGAGCACTCGGGAACACAAACCGGCTGCTTCCGGTAAGGGGTTGCAGTTCTTGTAATATTGCAATAGCTTGACTGGAGAGAGGAACGATATGTGGTGTATTGGTCTTAGTGACGGTGTAACGCCATTCGGCTGCTTTAATGTCAATATCAGCCCACTGTGCATTGCGTAATTCTCCAGGTCTAACAAAAACCAATGGAGCAAGACGTAAAGCGCAGCGAACTGTCAGTGTGCCTTCGTAACCATCCATGACCCGCAGAATTTCAGCTACACGTTTTGGTTCGGTGGTGGCTGCGAAATGTGTTCCTTTGACCGGGGGAAGTGCGCCGCGTAGATCACCAGAAGGATCACGATCAGCGCGACCCGTTGCTATGGCATAACGAAATACTTGTCCACAATTGCCGAGCGCTCTATGCGCGGTTTCTAGTGCGCCACGGTCTTCAATCCGACGAATTACAGAAAGTAACTCGGGTGCAGTTATTTCAGCAATGGGTCGGCCGCCAATCCACGGGAAGATATCTCGTTCGAAACGACGAATAATACGATCACCATGGTTCGATGCCCAGGTTGGTGAGTATTTGGAGAACCACTCTCGTCCTACAATTTCAAAGCTGTTTGCTGCTCGATCTATCCTGGCAGATTTCATCGCTTTACGGTTTGCACTTGGATCAACGCCATTGACCAGCAACTTACGTGCTTCATCACGACGGTAACGAGCATCTTTCAGACTTATGTCCGGATAAGTACCAAGAGATAACAATTTTTCCTTGCCATCAAATTTGAAACGGAACCTCCACCATTTGCCACCAGTAGGGGTAACAATCAGGAATAGTCCTCGCTCATCAAATAGTTTGATAGGCTTTACGCCGGGCTTGGCATTGCGGATTGCTGTATCAGTTAGGGGCATTTGGGGTAACTCCTTTTTGAGTTTCGGGGTTACCCCGGAGAGTTACCCCTTTCTAAAAGTGGATGCAGTTGTGCAATGTTACCCTTTGTTGGACAATAAATGCAATAAAAAACCCGCGTTTATGCGGGTTCTAGGATATTGCTGGATCTTCTTGGATATTGAATTGGTGGAGGCGGCGGGAATTGAACCCGCGTCCGCAAGCCCTCTACAGACAGTTCTACATACTTAGCCAAGCTTATTTAATTTAACCTGTCACCCGCCAGCTGGCAGGCTGATGAAAGGCGAGTTACCTATTATTTAGTACTTCGCAAAGTAACCCTGCAAAATACGATCCTCGTTAGTGACTCCACTGTCTGTTGCCAGACCCGGCGTTGAGGCCCACCGGTGTGGAGTTCAGCCGGATTAAGCGGCTAAAGCGTAATTTTCGTCGTTTGCGACTATTTTTTTTCAGATGTATTTACGAGGTAACTGATCCTCGGTATGCCCTGCACTGCTTTGCAACCCACGTCGAAGCCGTATCGCCCCCAAGATAATTTATACTGATGATAAGATTGTATGGATACGAAAAAGTTCAAGAATATAATTTTAACAGAATCTCTAAGTTGATTCTAATGAAGTGTTTTAAATATAATTGAGCAAGTCTTCTGGATGATTAATGAGATGATCTGCGCCCCAGGATTCGGGTGGTGCATCATTACCTAAATAGCCATAACGCGCAACAATCGGTTTTATTCCAGCCGCCACGCTGGCTTGGACATCACGAAGATCATCCCCGAGATAAATACAGTTCTGTGGGGAAACATCCATTTGACGGCATGCGGTGAGCAAGGGTTCCGGATGGGGTTTGGTATGAGCTGTCTCATCGCCGCTGATAATACAGGCGGCCCGCTGGTGTAGCCCTAATGTTTGCACGAGGGGGCGAGTAAAGCGAGCGGGTTTGTTGGTTACTATTCCCCAAGGCAGATTGCGAATATCGAGCTGATCAATTACATTAGCTATGCCTGGAAATAAGCAAGTATCATGACACAAACGTTCGGCGTAAAAGCGTAGAAATTCCTCGCGCATCGCTTCGTAGGTTACATCGTCAGGCTTCAGATTGAAACCAAGATGTAATAATCCACGTGATCCAGCTGATGCGTAACGACGGATAAGGGTAATCGGTAAAGGAGATAATCCTCTTGCTATGCGCTGTCGATTGAGTGCATGACCTAGATCAGGCGCAGTATCAGCAACTGTGCCATCAAAATCGAAAAGAATTGCTTTGATCATTTATCCGCTTTTAAGCTCGAAATGCCATGATATAGTTGACACTGGTATCAGCCTCGAGTGCATACACTTTAGTAAGAGGGTTGTAGGTCATACCAATAATTTTGGCATCACTTAATCCTGCGGCACGCGCCATACGCGCAAGTTCAGAAGGCTTGATAAATTTAGCGTATTCGTGAGTGCCTTTGGGTAATAATTTAAGGATGTATTCTGCCCCGAGAATGGCAAAGAGATAAGATTTCGGGTTGCGATTAATGGTCGAGAAAAAGACCCAGCCATTGGGTTTAGTTAGCTGAGCGCATGCTTTTATTACGCTGGCAGGATCGGGTACATGCTCCAGCATTTCCATGCAAGTGACAATATCAAAATGGTGCGGCTGTTCTTTAGCAAGCATTTCAACCGTTATTTTCCGATAATCAACTTGCTGCCCACTTTCGAGCAAATGAAGTTTAGCAATTTTGAGTGCCTTATCACTCAAATCAATGCCTGTTGTTTTGGCTCCGCGTGCAGCCATTGCTTCAGATAATATGCCACCGCCACAGCCGACATCTACCACAGTTTTCCCCTTCAACCCTCCACTTAGTTGATCAATGTAATCAAGCCGTAATGGATTAATGTCATGTAGTGGTTTAAATTCACTATTAGGATCCCACCAACGATGGGCAAGTTGACTGAATTTTTCCAGTTCGATCGGATCTGCATTGATACCATCATTTTCCATGAGATTTTCTACCCTATATTTTTGCTATTGAGGCGTTTTTGCCATTATATATTGTGCTCGATTGATTATTTTCGTTCAGAGTAGCAAGTTCTCTGTTATCCAGCAATAGTTTGCCATTGACCCAAACACGAGTAATTCCATTTCTAAATGAAAACTGACTTTGTCGACTTCACCCTGCCGTATTATTGATACTGTCTATGGTTCGCCTTCGCGTCGTTTTTGATTTGGAAATCGAATAACAAGTTCGTGGTCTGCAACATAAACAAGATGTGAAATAGGATCAAAGCAAGGACAAAGTGTAAGACAGTGTAAGACCCGAGAAATCGATGGGTTTGATATCTGCGGCTTTGCCAATTGCTAAAGGAACCTACGATTTTATCGAGCCCCATGCAATGGTTACTATCAGCACACCATCTGTACCAATACAAACATTGAGTCCATGTGCTAATAAATCACTAACTAGAGCAAATCCGCTCGCTAGCTTGAGATCAGGTGAAGGACAAGGTGAATTATTACAATCTGGTTGTCTGAGTAATTTAATTTCATTTTCGATCAAATGGATCATGTGTGCCCCAATCAGCTTGGAGCCAAGCAGACCATGCTGATATAAACGCGCAAGTGGACAAAGCCCACAGGTATTTAGGCTGTGCATCATTTCATCGTGAGCTTCATGTAGGTGAATATGCACGGGTAAATCGAGCTGATCAGCGTAATAGTTATGATATTAAGTGCACAAGTTGAGTAAGGTTGGGATGATCACATGATAATTCAGGCTAATATGATTAAGAGAAGGGAACTGTATTCATGTCTGTAAATTTGGCAGGATAACTTTGCCCATGCCATTATTAATCACTATAGCCGGATCGATCAATACAAGTTTTCTGGTTCATCCGGAATGATCCGAGGTGCTCCAAAATTGAAGCGCCGGTTACAGACCGGCCCTTTTTATTGCATTTTAATAAAAAAGCCCTGCGGAACGGCAGGGCTTTTTGTTTTATATGAAATCTGAAACTAATCTTAGTAGTTACCTTCTTGTGTGCCTGCTACTTCAATTTCTACCCGACGGTCAGGTGCCAAGCAATCAATTAATGCTTTGGTTTTCTTGGTGCCTACGCAACTATCACCCGTCACAGGGTTAGCCTCTCCTTTCCCGTCCGTAAAAATACGGTCTGGGCTGATGCCATTGGCAGTAACTAGATAATTCTTAACTGCTTCAGCACGTCTCATGGAGAGTTGTTTATTATAGTCATCTGAACCGATACGATCGGCATAACCGACAGCAATGATAAGATCGTATTTAATATTTTTCAGTTTATTGGCAAAGTCATCCAAAGATTCCTTTCCTTGAGGTTTAAGGACAGCCTTGTCAAAATCAAATAGCGCATCCGCAGAAAAAGTGATTTTTTCTGGTGCGGTGATCGGAGCAGGGGGAGTAGGCGCGGCAACCTGTTCTACCGGTTTTTGACATTTAGGAGCCTGTGGGTCACATGAACAATCCGCATTTTCTTCTGTCCAATCCCTGGTGCGCCAACATAAGCCTGTAGTGTTTCTGGATATTACTCCGCGATCATTTACATTATAACCT
Source organism: Nitrosomonas sp. Nm34 (assembly GCF_900113925.1). GTDB lineage: Bacteria > Pseudomonadota > Gammaproteobacteria > Burkholderiales > Nitrosomonadaceae > Nitrosomonas. The sequence continues at coordinate 25,222 of NZ_FORD01000028.1, read as the reverse complement.
GGTATTTTCGCTGCATCACTTTCGCCTTGCTTATAATATGTCCCGGCTTGTGTTTCAGCCAAAGCCATTGTTGAAATTAAGAGTAGCGATAAAACGATTGCTTCTATTAGGTATTTCCTGGTCGACGTTCTCTTTTTCATGCTATTGTCCTTTTTTGTAATTTTGATTCACTCAAAACAACCCCCACAAAATCATTTGCTGCTGATGCGATCTCGTGACACTCATTAATAAATTGATAATTAATGCATTACTTGAGCGGATTATGAGTCCATGTTTTTGTTTTTGTCAAACCAGTTTGTTGCTATTACGCAACACTGTGGCAATCGATTGGAACGGCCTGATAGAATAGGTTGATACAATAGCTCTTTAGACAATTTCTAGAGAGAATGTTCTAAAGTTAAAATTTAATTGGAATAATTGATGGCCATGATGATGGCAACGATTCGTTTAATCTTCAGTGACATCATGGTGTTTATAAATACTTTATCTGAAAAATTAATGGATGTTTATTGATTTGCTGCTGTTGGTGGTGGTGTACGAACATTAATTTATTTAATCGTTAATTTTGAAACCGAGTATGCTAGTGAATGATATTCCCAATGTGACTATTTCTGCTTGTAACCTCAGCCGCAATTTCGGTAAGCATACTGCAGTGCACCAAGTTGATCTGGAATTAAGACGAGGTGAAGTATTAGGTTTGTTAGGTCCTAATGGGGCGGGAAAAAGCACGACAATGCAGATGCTGACAGGTAACTTGGCTCCAACGAGTGGTAGTGTGCAAATTTGTGGGATCGATTTGCTTAAACATCCTCAACAGGCCAAATGCTATATTGGTTATTTGCCTGAAAACCCACCATTGTATAAGGAATTAACAGTGGATGAATATCTCCGGTTTGCTGCTAGATTGCACCATGTTAATTTATCAAGAATCGATTCTGTATTGACCGAAGTCAAACAACGTTGCGGTCTCAATGATATAGGAAAGCGGCTGATCAATACATTATCCAAAGGGTATCAACAACGTGTAGGTATTGCCCAGGCGATTATTCATCAGCCTGAGGTTATTATTCTTGATGAACCTTCTATCGGATTAGATCCTAATCAAATAAGAGAAATTCGAATACTAATTCGTGAGCTTGGTAAAGCTTCTAGCGTGATTCTTTCTACACATATACTGCCGGAAGTCGAAGGTGTATGTGATCGAGTTCAAATTATGAACCAGGGCACGATGGTGTTTAGCGCTGCGCTAGCAGAACTCAAACAAAAAAATCTCAACCTTGAGCGAATTTTTGAGCAATTCACTCTAAGAAATGGACATACCGGGAATTAAGAAGATGATTCTGACTATCGCCAGTAAGGAACTTAAGTTGTTGTTTGTTTCACCCTTGGCTTGGACTTTTCTTGCACTGATCCAGCTAATGCTAACTTGGGTCTTTTTGGGGCAACTCGATGCTTTTTTAGAGCTGCAATCACAACTCATGCAGATTGCTAATCCGCCCGGGGCGACAGAAGTTATTATAGTGCCGGTATTTGCGGTAGCCTCCTTAGTATTGTTGGTAGCCACACCTTTGTTAACGATGCGCCTGATGGCAGAAGAGTGGCGTAACCACACTATGACTTTGCTAATCTCTGCCCCAATTTCCTTGACGGCTATTGTAGTGGGTAAATTCCTGGGGTTAATGATCTTCTTTTTATTAGCTATGCTGCTTGCGGTGCTGTTGTCTCTTTCTTTGCTCATTGGAGGAACAATGGATCTTGGCTTGCTATTAAGCAATATGATCGGTTTATCACTGCTGGCTGCCTGTTTTATTTCTATTGGGTTATATATATCCAGCTTGACTTCCCATCCAGCCATTGCTGCGGTAGGGACATTAGGTATATTACTGGCTTTATGGATAGCAGATGTAGTGGCAACTAATACAAGTAGTGTTATACAGAATTTTTCCTTGCTCAGACATTATGAAAGCTTCAATCGTGGTTTGATTGATTCATTCAGTCTCGCTTTTTTGGTTCTTTTTATCCTTACTTTTCTCATATTGACTATTCGTCGCCTGGATGGAAAACGGCTTCATGGGTGAGCCTGGATTGCCAGTGTTTTTGGGTACATGATCTGAATGATTACAGTTAATAAAAAATTGCGACTCCATTTGCTGTTACAAAATGGGTTATTTGTTGTGTTGCTCTTGGTATTGGTTAGTATGCTGGGTTATCTGGCGTTTGAGTTTCGTACACAATGGGATATCAGTCAGAATAATCGTAATAGCTTGAGTAAGGCCAGCCTGGATGTGGTACAAAAACTCTATGGTCCAGTGATTGTCACGGTTTATGCCACTCACCAAGATCCTCAGCTAGGCGATATCAGAAAAATTATCAGCGATTTTATTGTTGCCTACCAGCGAATTAAGCCTGATCTTACGCTTAACTTTATTGATCCCATTGAGCATCCTCATCTTGCTGAAGAAGCAGGCGTCAGAATGAATGGCGAAATGGTGATAGCTTTTAATGATCGAAGCGAACATCTTACCACTATTAATGAACAAACCTTTACCAATGCATTGATGCGATTGGCTCGATCTGATCAAAAGCAATTGATGATGCTTTCAGGCCATGGTGAACGCAAGCTAGATGGTATTGCTAATCGTGATATGGGAGACTTTGGCAAGAAATTGACAGAAAATGGCTTTAAAGGCGAAGCACTTAATCTAGCCAGCACAATGGAAATCCCATCCAGTACAAGTGTGCTTATCATTGCCTCTCCACAAACTGATTTGATGGCTGGTGAAGTAGATATATTGCTTGATTACATCGAGCGTGGCGGCAATTTATTATGGTTGGTAGACCAAGAATCATTATATGGCTTGTTGCCGCTGGCTGAAAAATTAGATTTGACTTTCACACCCGGTGTGGTGGTCGACCCCCAGGCTAAACGATTGAGAGCGCCTATCACGTTTGCATTGGGAACAATTTATGGACAACATGCTATCACAGAGGATTTTGATTTTATTTCGGTATTTCCTTTTGCACGACAGATTATTTTCAATGAAAACGAGAAATGGCAGGGTACTTCATTGGTTGAAGTGGCGCCAGAAGGGTGGGTGGAGACTGGAGAGTTGAATGATGCGCCTACTTTTAATGAAACTGATGATGTGGCGGGTCCGGTTAGCGTGGCAGTGGCATTGAAACGTACTATTGATGAGCGCGAGCAGCGTATCGTTGTGGTTGGAAGCGGACATTTGCTGGCAAATACCTATCTGGGGAATGGCGGTAATATCGATTTTGGAATGAATCTGGTCAACTGGCTTGCAGGTGACGAGGATTTAATTACTATTCAACCTCGGGCAACCATTGATAGTCAATTAATATTAAAAGAACCTGCATTAACCGTGATTGTTATTGTCTTTCTCATTGTGTTTCCCTTGCTGTTTCTGGCGAGCGGAATAATGATTTGGTGGCATCGTAGGAGGAGGTAATCCTATGCATTCCCATTCCTGGCTTAATCTGATTATGTTTGTCACCGTCATGGCGCTGGCAGCGTTTCTCTACATTAAACCTTCGTTACAGGAAGAGGAATCTTATAAAATTTCATCGCTCGCTGCGGAAGCAGTGCAGCATATCCGTATCACTAGACAAGACACCCTGATTGAATTAAGTCGGTCGGGTAATCGCTGGCAGATGAGAGAGCCTGTGCAAGGCAGAGTCAATGACGTAAAAGTTGAACGCATCCTTGAAATGCTCTCTGCAACCAGCCAGCATCTTTTACCACCCGTAAATCTGAGCCGCTATGGTTTAGCATCACCCGTTCTTGAGCTGCAAGTCGATCAAGAATTGTTCAGTTTTGGCGATCTGGCGCCTATTACCGGCGAGCAATATCTGGCAACAAGGCAGCAGGTATTTCTGATTTCGCCCCGCTACGCTGCGACGTTGCCAGTATTGCCTACCGATCTGCTGGATTCAAAAGTATTTGCGGAAAATGAGATTCCAGTTGAGTTTGAATTGGCGCATATTCATTTGAAGCAGGAAAAGCACTGGCAAGTGAATTCGCCGCATGTGAAGCAGGCATTAAGTCAGGATGAGTTAAATCAGTGGGTTCAGAACTGGCAATTGGTTCATGCCAGCTATCTGACACTGAATTCTGGTAAAGTGGATACGGACGGAGAAGAAATCAGTATTATGCTGCAAGATGGAAGAAAGATTAAATTGATTGCTGAACAGAATGAATCTGAGCTAACCTTATTGCGTGAAGACGAAGGCATACGTTACCATTTTTCCAGTAGTATCGGTAAACGATTGCTGGATCCTTTTTCGATTCATAAGGAGCAAGCGGTCTTTGCGGAATAATGCCTGAATTACCTGAAGTCGAAGTCACGCGGCAAGGCATTGAGCCATATTTGTTAAATCAGCGTATCGTGCATGTGATAGTTAGGAATCCCTGCCTGCGATGGCCGATTCAGAGTAGTCTTGAAGAGATTCTGGTAGGACAGGAAATTACTGCAATCGTCCGACGTGCAAAATATCTCCTGCTCATTTGCAGCAAAGGGACGTTGATTGTGCATTTGGGTATGTCTGGAAGTTTGCGTTTAATATTTGCTCAAGTTCCACCGCAGAAGCATGATCATTTTGACTTGGAACTTGCCAATGGTGTCATTCTTCGTTTCAGAGATCCTCGTCGTTTTGGAGCAATTTTGTGGAATACAGGAGATGTCATGCAACACCCCTTGCTGGCACAGCTCGGTGAGGAGCCGTTGTGTCCATCTTTTGATGGAAAAAGCTTATATGAGAGGACACGGAATCGTATCAGCAGTATTAAGGAAATTCTGATGAATAATCGGATTGTGGTGGGTATAGGTAACATTTATGCTAATGAGGCATTATTTCGTGCCGGTATCCATCCGAGAACAATGGCGGGTAAAATTGGTCTGAGTCAATATGAGAAATTGGCTTGTTCCATCAAGACAATTCTTAGTGCAGCAATAGAAGCTGGCGGCAGCAGTTTAAGAGATTTTGTTAAATGCGATGGGAGTCCAGGCTATTTCCAGCAGCAATATTGGGTATATGGCCGGGCAAACCAGCCATGCCGAATATGTGGCAGTATGATTAAACAGATTAAGCAAGGACAACGTTCAAGCTTTTATTGTCCAGAGTGTCAAAAATGAGTTGCTCGCTTATCTATTAGGTCTGCCAGCATACTATTCCAACCTTTCTAATATGAACGTTACTTTTGAGTATGGATTTTATGGCACGATGGATCATGATTGCAGGCGCAATATTGCTTATTCTGGGTGCAATATTGCATGTAGCTCCCTGGCTATTAAGCTGGTTTGGTAAATTGCCTGGCGATATCAGGATAGAAACAGAACGAATAAAGGTTTTTATCCCCATTACTTCCATGATTATCGTAAGTATCGTGCTCACGATAATCATAAATATATTTAAACGCTAATTCCATTTCTAAATCAAAAATGACGCAAAGGTGAGCTGCAAGCAATATCAATCATACGGTATGGTAAAGCCGACAAAGCCAGTTTTGATCTGGAAATGGAATAAGACCGTTGCCTAAGCCAAAGCAACGAAATTTAGCCTGAGAATGTATTGGCGTTAATGATTAAAACTAGTTAAATGCGAGTAATGGCTTGCATAGAAAAAATAAGTTTGGGAATAACATGAATATTACGTTTGTTGGTGGTGGCAATATGGCTGGTGCCTTGATTGGTGGGCTATTGCAGCAAGACTACCCTGGAGCACAAATACATGTGGTAGAAATAAATGCAGAAAATCGGGAAAAAATCAAACATCAATTTGGAGTAACAACTGGGACTGAGCTTAGAGCAGGTATTATCGATCGCGATGTGATCATTTTAGCCGTTAAGCCACAGCAGCTTTTTACTGTAGCGAAGCAACTCGCTCCCTTACTCGCTGGTCAGTTGGTTATTTCTATCGCAGCGGGCATTCGGACATCCGATTTATCTCGCTGGCTAGGAAGCTATGACTATATCGTACGGGCTATGCCCAACACCCCTTCTTTGATTCGTGCTGGAGTCACAGGCTTATATGCATTACCGACTGTGACTAATCAACAGAAGGAAAATGCCACCTCGATTCTGAACGCAGTGGGATTAGTATTGTGGGTGGAACAGGAAGCGCTTTTGGACACGGTGACGGCGATCTCAGGTAGCGGTCCGGCTTATGTTTTTTATTTTATGGAAGCAATGCTGCAGGCTGGAGTGGAGTTGGGGTTGAGTATCGAACAAGCAAGGCAGTTGACTTTGCAGACCTTTTTAGGTGCCGTGCAACTAGCAGGTCAAAGTGAAGAAGATATTGGTATCTTACGATCACGGGTAACTTCGAAAGGTGGTACGACTGAGCAGGCGCTGCTAAAGATGGAGCAGGAGGATATTAAAAATGCAATTGTGCGTGCAGTTCATGTGGCTTTCAAGCGTGCTCAACAAATGGGTGATGAATTAGGCAGCCTATAGCTTTAAACTCTTAGTATCAAAATTTCCAGGGAGCATGTGATGTCCAATCAAATACTGATATTTCTTTTAGATACTGTACTTGGCTTATTTTCCCTTGCGCTGCTGCTACGCTTCTATATGCAATTGTTGCGTACTCCTTACTATAATCCCTTATCGAAATTTCTTGCTGCGGTTACTAATTTTATCGTTCTGCCGGTGCGCCGGGTAATTCCTGCTTGGAGGGGCTTTGATCTTTCCACATTGGTGCTGGCCTGGTTGGCACAATTTATTATCCTTGTGGGGGTAAGTACTTTAAAAGGTTATGGGCTCGATTCATCGCTTATAAGTACATTCATAGGATTTGGGCTGCTCGCATTGATTGAGCTTGTTAGAATGACGTTGTACATTGTAATGATTATGCTGATTGTACAAGCAGTGCTTTCCTGGATTAATCCTTACAGCCCATTGGCGCCAATACTTGACGGTTTCACACGACCTATTCTGAGTATTTTTCAACGCTATATTCCGCCTATCGCTAATGTTGATCTATCGCCCTTATTCGCCATTATCCTGTTACAGTTGCTGTTAATGATTGTGGAAAATGTGCAACAGGGAATTTCAGTCATGTTCTGATGAGCTGGTATCAATACGATGGCAATCGCAATCTTATTTTAACGCTTTATATCCAACCAGGCGCAAAGCATACCGAATTGGTAGGGTTGCACGGTGACGCGCTTAAAATAAGACTTTCTGCTCCACCTGTTGAAGGTAAGGCAAATAAAGTGCTATTAAAATTTCTTGCAGAACGTTTTCAGGTGCCTTTACGGCAGGTATCCATCAAACAGGGGGCGCAATCCCGCTACAAGATAGTCGAAATCTATCAACCTTCTCTTGGGCCACAAGTACTTGCTGCTGATGGTTGCTTGAAATAAGTTATGCCATTTCCAAATGGACGCGAAGGCGAGCCGCAGGCAGTATCACAACCATACGGCAAGGTGAAGCCGACAAAGTCAATTTTGATTTAGAAATAGAATAAAAGCGTGGCGGATACTTTCACAAGAAGCTAGTATGATGTAATCGTGCACGATGCGTCATGTATCCTTTATTTTTTTCTATAAAAAATTCCTATCCACCTGTTTTTTGCTTAGTATTTATGATTAAGTGAAAAAATTTGTTCGTATGCCATTCTTATTCCATTTTTAAATCAAAACTGGCATTGTCGGCTTCACCTTGCCGTATGGTTGTGATACTGTCTGCGGCTCGCCTTCACGTCATGTTTGATTTAGAAATGGAATTATTTATTTATATAGTGAATGGGCTAATTTGTACTTTGCTAATAAGCACGCAGCATATCGTTTTCTTCAGGTAAAAAAATAATTTGCAATCGAATAAAAATCCAGTGAAATAGTATGGATTGATGGCAGAATGTGTAAAACTGGAATGGTCATTTATTTAATTTTAGAGGAGAAAATGCAGGATGAAGTATAAGAATATTGAGGAGTTCAGGAATTATGTTTCTGAACGTAACCCTGGCCAAGTAGAGTATATGCAAGCTGTTACTGAGGTTGTTGAAAGTTTATGGCCTTTTATTACCCGCAATCCTCGCTATGCTGAGCATGGTTTACTGGATAGAATCGTTGAGCCAGAGCGCATCATTATTTTCCGTGTTTGCTGGGTCGATGATAGTGGTGAAGTAAAAGTGAATCGTGGGTATCGTATACAACATAACTCGGCGATTGGCCCATATAAAGGGGGAATTCGTTTTCATCCTTCGGTTAATCTATCCATTCTCAAGTTCTTAGCATTTGAACAAACGTTTAAAAATGCTTTGACAACACTCCCTATGGGAGGTGGTAAAGGAGGTTCAGATTTCGATCCTAAAGGAAGAAGTCCCGGTGAAATCATGCGTTTCTGTCAGGCTTTCGTAAGCGAACTATTCCGCCATATTGGTGCTGATACAGATGTTCCTGCGGGTGATATTGGTGTGGGTGGCCGAGAGGTGGGTTATATGGCGGGTATGGTAAAGAAATTGACTAATCGTTCAGATTGCGTGTTTACTGGTAAGGGAATCAGTTTTGGTGGTTCACTGGTTCGTCCTGAAGCGACAGGTTATGGTACAGTTTATTTTGTGGATGAAATGCTTAGATATGTCGGTCAATCATTAGATGGCCTTCGCATTGCCGTATCAGGATCAGGTAATGTGGCGCAATATGCCATAGAAAAAGCAATGGCTTTTGGTGCAAAGGTGGTGACTATTTCGGATTCAAGTGGAACAGTGGTTGATGAAGCGGGATTCACACCTGAAAAACTCGCAATATTGTCAGATGTGAAAAATAATCTTTATGGTCGGGTGAGTGAGTATGCCCAAAGAATAGGAGCGAGTTTTCTTTCAGGAGAGAAACCATGGCATGTGCCCGTAGATGTTGCTTTGCCGTGTGCAACACAGAATGAAATTAGTGAAGACGATGCGTCACATTTGATCAAAAACGGGGTAATCTGTGTGGCAGAAGGCGCAAATATGCCTTGTACCGCTGGGGCTGTGAAACGTTTCGAACATGCTAAAGTGCTGTTTGCGCCAGGTAAAGCGAGCAATGCAGGAGGAGTAGCCACATCGGGTTTGGAAATGAGCCAACAAGCGATGCGACTTTTCTGGACGCATGAAGAAGTCGATGCACGTTTACAGGAAATTATGAGAGCTATTCACGCTGCATGTTTGCAATATGGCGAGCAGGAAGATGGTCGTATAAATTATGTGGATGGGGCCAATGTTGCTGGTTTCGTTAAAGTGGCTGATGCTATGCTGGCTCAAGGTGTCATTTAAATATTGAGGTAATGGGAAATGGGCTATTTTCTTGCAATAGAGCTTTGTGGTTTTTCATCTATAGATTATCGCAATGGGGTAGAGCGGTAATCCAGAGCTGACAGATAAGACTTGTGGTTTCTAATGATGTTTACTCTCTTGTATTTTGGATTAATTTAATAATTCTGGCATGAGAAAATTTTTATTCAGTTTATTTCTGATCTGTTACATGAATTCGCTTGTAGCTGGCCAAGAGGAAGATTTTTTGGCGATACGAGAGGCTTTTAGGAAGGGAGATGCTGTCCGTGTGGCATTTTACGCAAGAAACTTGCAAAATTATGTGCTTGCACCGTATGTAGAATACTATCAATTACGGTTATATCTGGGAACAACGGATATTAACACCATTAGGGCTTTTCTTGCCCGTCATGAGGATAGTCTTGTTGCAGATAGATTACGTGGAGACTGGTTAAGAATTCTTGGAAAAAAGCAACAATGGGTATTATTTGCAGAAGAATATCCAAAGTTGAGTAATAAAGATGAGGATCTCATCTGCTATTCTCTGCAGCAGCGTCTAGCTGTGAGAGATAGAGAGGTAGCGGGTGAAGCCCGATTGCTTTGGTTGACTGAGCGTGATCTGCCTGATAGCTGTACTCCCGTATTCAATCTGTTGATTGCTTCAGGACAAATATCATCGGGAGATATTTGGTCTCGGATCAGACTAGCGCTTGAAGCAGGGAATACGGGGGTAGCGAGGCATATTAGCCGCTATCTACCAGATAACCAGGCTCTTAATGAGCAGAAACTCAAGGAGGCGGCTAAAAATCCGCAACGTTATCTGGAGAAATATCAGCATGACTTTAAATCCCGGGCTGATCGTGAAATTGCATTATTTGCCCTCTCTCAGCTACTGCGTAGCGGGACGAATCAGGCTTATGCGCGTTGGTACAAAATACACAAGCAATTTCCAGAATCCGATCAATCCTACTTTATGAGTGCTCTGGCATACCGGGCAGCCATCAGGCAAGATCCCCGCACCTTGGGTTGGTTTTTGGATGCTGCAAACAGCAAGCAGGCCTATCCTCTTACAGAGGTTAAGCTTGCCTGGAAAGCTCGGGTTGCACTGCGAGAGGGGAGGTGGGATCTCGTGATGCAATGCATAGAGAGCATGCCCTCTGCTATGCAGCAAACTGATGTATGGCGTTACTGGAAGGCGCGAGCGTTAAAAACTAAAGGCGAACTTGTTGCGGCAAATGAGATTCTTGCGCCGCTTAGCCAGGAGCACAGTTATTATGGGCAAATGGCAAAAGAAGCGTTGGGGGTTATGCTTAGTGAACCAGCTACTAATTATCAACCCAGCATGCAAGAAATCAGTGATATGCAGCGGGTGCCGGGAATTCAGCGTGCACTTGCGCTATACCAGCTCAATCTGCTCATAGAAGCACATCGTGAGTGGGCCTGGACAATCCGTAATTTTAATGACGCGCAATTGTTAGCTGCTGCAGAGGTGGCTTACCGCTATGGATTATATGATCGTGCGATCAATACAGCTATCAAGACTGTATCACAGCATAACTTCAATTTGCGTTACCTTGCACCCTACCGTGAGCAGATGAGAGAAGTATTGCGCTATCAGGAGCTTGATGAAGCATTTGTATACGGCCTTATCCGCCAGGAAAGCCGCTTTCTTTCTGATGTTAAATCGACTGCTGGCGCTATGGGTTTAATGCAATTAATGCCGGCCACTGCAAAATGGGTTGCAGAAAAATTAGGTATGCAGAATTTTCATCATCATCTTGTTACTGATATCAATACCAATCTTCGATTAGGGACTTATTATTTGAAGCATGTATTGACTATATTTGATAATCAGCCATTATTGGCTGCGGCTGCTTATAACGCTGGACCAAGTCGGGCTAAGCAGTGGAGAGATGACATAAGGTCATTGGAAGGAGCAATTTATGCTGAGACGATTCCTTTCAACGAGACGCGTGATTATGTCAAAGTAGTCTTAAATAATTCAATGTATTATGCAAGTAACTTTGGTCACCAACCTATACTCACATTAACACAACGCTTGGGAACTGTTTCCCCTAAGCAATAATTGTTCTTTTCATGAAAATTTATCGAGTAGGGGGGGCAGTACGTGATGAATTACTGGGACTGCCGGTAAAAGATCATGATTATGTTGTGGTAGGCTCTCATCCGGAAGAAATGGTGCAGCTTGGCTTTCGCCCTGTTGGTAAGGATTTTCCCGTTTTCCTTCACCCTCAAACTCAAGAGCAGTATGCATTAGCGCGTACTGAACGAAAGGTTTCACGTGGCTATAAGGGATTCGAGGTCTTTGCCTCCCCAGAGGTGACATTACAGGAAGATTTAGCCCGGCGTGATCTGACGATTAATGCCATTGCTAAGGATCAAAATGGTAATATTATCGATCCATTTAATGGGATTGCTGATCTTGAAGCAGGTGTGCTACGTCATATCAGCCCAGCTTTTGTGGAAGATCCGGTCCGGGTACTGCGTGTTGCCCGTTTTGCTGCACGCTTTGGTTTTCATATTGCTCCTGAGACGCTGGCTTTAATGAGAGAGATGGTGCATAACGGAGAAACTGAGGCACTGGTGCCAGAGAGGGTATGGCAGGAAATTGCGCGTGGATTGATGGAGCATCATCCTTCCCGCATGTTTTATGCTCTGCGGGAATGCAGTGCGTTGTCGCGCATTATTCCTGAGGTTGATGCGTTATTCGGTGTTCCGCAGCCAGCACAGTCTCATCCAGAGGTTGATACCGGTGTGCATGTCATGATGGCGATTGATTATGCAGCATCACGCCAGTATTCATTGACTGTTCGTTTTGCTGCGCTTACTCACGATCTTGGCAAGGGAACAACCCCTCCAGATGAGTGGCCGCGACACATTGGACACGAAATGCGCAGCGTAGCATTAGTGAAAGATATGAGTGAACGTATTAGAGTTCCGAAGGAGGAACGAGATTTAGCACTACTGGTGGCTCGCTTCCATGGGGATGTGCATCGCGCTGAGGAGCTACGTTCGGCAACGATTGCCGATATGTTGCAGGTAACGGATGCGTACCGTAAACCCAATCGTTTTCAAGCATTTCTCCAAGCCTGCGCTTGTGATTTTCACGGTCGCCCAGGCTATGCTGATAAGCCCTATCCACAATTTGAGCGATTAATTAAAGCATTTACCGCTGCTAGAAATGTTGATGCAGGCGCCATTGCTGCTGAACTCAAGCGCAGCGATGTGGATCCGACTGATCTGCCTAAGTTAATCAATGCTAGGGTGCGTGAGGCACGCATTGCCGAGATAACAAACTGTTTTAGCTATAATTCTATTTCCCAATCAAAATAGACTTTGTCGGCTTCACCTTGTCGTATGATTTATATTGTCTGCGGTTCTTCTTGGCATCATTTTTGATTGGGGAATGGAATTACCTGGTTTGATCGCTTCAACTAGTGAGTGTTTTTATTTTGTGTATGGGTTAATAGCTCTGCTTGGCCATTGGAAAGAATAAAAACACGATCTGCAGCATTGATGACTGCAGGTTGGTGTGATACTGCGACAATCGTATACTCTTGCGCTAGTCTTTGCAGTGTTTCGCAAATTGTTTTTTCACTTTCTGGGTCAAGCGCACTGGTTGGCTCATCTAGCAGCAGCAGGAGTGGTTGATGAGCCAGTGCTCTAGCAATCGCGATGCGTTGACGTTGTCCACCAGAAAGCATACCTCCTCGTTCACCAACCACCGTCTGTAAACCTTCTGGGAAAGAGTTGACAAAATCCCAGGCACCAGCCTGTTGTAGCGCCCGTTCCGCATCAGCAGAATTAAGTGCAGAGGCGCCTACGAGTATATTGTTGAGTATCGTATCATGGAGTAGTACTGTATCCTGAGATACGTATCCGATTAACTGCCGCCATTGCCGCAGTTCAATATTATGTAATGCAACCCCATCAATAAGAATTTCGCCGGACTTAGGTTCTGCAAGTCCGCATAGCAGGTCGAGCAAAGTACTTTTACCCACACCAGAAGAACCGATTACTGCAGTAAAGGTATTAATAGGTATGTCAATATTGAGATCGTTGAAAATAGACTTCCGGTCATAATCAAAGGCGATATGACGAAGGCTGATACCTTGCTGAAGAGTGGGTGCTAAAGTACCTGTAGTTCTTTCAGCTGCAGCCTGAGCTTCGTCAAATGCTGTACGTAACGCCCAATAAGCGCTTTCCTGAACTGCCAGCTGTTGGTAACGGCGTTGTATTTTGTTAAGTACCCCAAGGATCCGGGTTAACAAAAAAACCATTACCATTACTTCTGGGAGGGAAAGGTTCCAAACGACCAAAGCGAGATATAAGCCGCTTGCTGTTAGTGTTGCGAGTATGGGTTCTTGTAATGCCAGTAGTGCAGCTCTACTGATGACTTCTTTGCGGGTGGCTTTTTCTAATTGATAAGATTGATCACGCAAAATGGCGTCAGCCATATTATCTCGTGCCATTGCCTTTAAGGATTTCACTGAACTTAACACGTCTGATAAATAGCTCAATAAGTGGCGCAGTAAGTGGGTTTGTTTTGTTCCTGCCCGCCGGGTTGCACGGACCAACCGATGCAGTGCGTAAAACAGAATGATTCCAATAAGGAGAGAGCCAATGGTGGCCTGCCAGGAAATGAATAGTGCAACAATAACGTGCACAAGGACCACAATGGATAACGCAAGCACATCGACGCTATGTTCGAAACCATTTGCCGCGCGATAGGCTTCTGTAGCAACTGAATTGGCCAGCGCGCCAACTGGCTGACGTAAATAATATTGCCAGCGACTGGCAAGTAACGCTTTAATGAGATTCAGGCGCAGGGCAGTAGCGACATGCGCGACGGTATAACCTACCTGCCGGTTCGTGAGAAGCAGGATCATTCCCTTGATGAGCATGCCACTAACAATAATCATCAGGATGATATCAATAGTAGGTTCAATTCCGATACGTTGTAGGTTTTGAAGCATAAATCGTCCTATACTGGACTCATCTGCTTCCCCCACCGCGACGGAAAGAAGGGGGAGCAATGCTGTCAGGCTAAGCGCTTCAGCGACTCCTGCTAATAATAGAGCAATCAGTACGAATGCGCTGCGTCGCGGAAAAACCGTAATGTAGGTAAGTAATGTACGCATAGACTGATTTCTTTGTTTTACCTGATTTTTAATTGGCTGAAGGTTTGATAATGCTGATAAATGCAGCTGCAATTGATGTGTTGATAGTCTTAAACGTGGGATGCTTTTTATTTGTAATAGAATGCCGTGGAGAAATTATGGGCTTCGTTTTATTATTTAGTTGAGATGTCACTCGGCTGATGCGTACTCAAAATCTTATACTTATTTTACGTTATTATTTTATATTAGTAATTCATTTCTCATTTCGATACTCATTAGGGAACAATTCGGTCACTCCTTCAAAAACAGTGACTGCAGGACCCGTCATAAATACAGGTTGATTTTTTCCTTCCCACTGTACCCATAAATCACCACCGTGAGTACTGACTTTGACTTTAGATGCCAGTAGACCACGTGCTATACCCGTGATCACTGCGGCACAGGCACCTGTACCGCAGGCCAATGTTTCGCCCGCGCCGCGCTCATAAACGCGCAATTTAATATGATGAGGATCGATAATTTGCATGAAACCTGCATTGACACGTTGAGGAAAACGGGGATGTGATTCTATCAGTCTACCCTCTGTGGATACTGCAGCATCTTCGATATCGGATACAATCTGAACGGCATGAGGATTGCCTATAGAAACCACACTAATCTCTATTTGTTTATTATTAATATCGAGTGTATAGGTCAAATCATGTTTTTCAGCTAAAAAGGGAATATCTGCCGGTTCAAATGTGGGAATACCCATATTGACCGTCACTTCGCCATCACTCTCCAATCTGGGAAAGATTAAGCCGCTTGCTGTTTCAACACGAATTTCCTTCTTTTTGGTTAAACCATGGTCATACACAAAACGTACAAAACAGCGTGCACCATTTCCACATTGCTCTACTTCACCGCCATCAGCATTAAAAATCCGGTAGCGGAAATCGGCATTGTTCGTTGCTCGTTCAACTAATAACACCTGATCACAGCCGATTCCAAAATGGCGGTCGGCTAGCCAGCGAATATTCTCAGGAGTAAGTGAAATGGCTTGATTAATACCATCAATGACCACGAAATCATTACCTAACCCATGCATTTTGGTGAATTTTATTTTCATACAATTTTTATTTATTAGTCGTGATTTTAATAACCTGGCAAATTTAATCTTGTCTCATCTATCATCTAGGTCGATAGGCTGGCATGGAAATTGAGTTGATGTGTCATTATTTCATTTCTAAATTAAAACTGACTTTGTCAGCTTCACCTTGCCGTATGATTGATACTGGCTGTGGCTCACCTTCGCGTCATTTTTGATTTAGAAATGGAATACTTGCGAAGGGAAAATTTCTTGCAAAATCAAAATGTATAACACTAGACTCTATGCCGTAGCGCATTGATCACTATAATTGTATTGTGTTTTAATCAAATAGATCAAAGAGGGGTTAGGCTGCTCAGTAGAAGAGTATCAGTTTAACTCGGTGGAAATCATCGTTCTACTCCAGAACCAATTTATTCTCATCTACAAAAATCCACAAAAAATATCTTCTTTTTCTTTATCATTATTAGCAATTTCTACGGCCCCGTATGCGACCCTGTGAGGCGATTAGAAAGATTGGTGACTTTTATATTTTAATGATCTCGCTTCGGATGTATAAATAGACATTAATTTCAATCTCAATCCTAGAAGATGGGAGATCTTTTAAGATTTTCTTATTTTTAATCGTTATATATTCTTAGGAATGGTAATGTTGGCATATCCCAATCTTATAAATATGTGCCAGTTTGTTAATTTTTTGCATCTGGTTTTGTTTTAATGATGGTCAGTGTATCGTTTATGAATACCCCTGTTATCCTGAATTAATGGATAGGAATTGTTCATTGATTGAAAATTATGCAAATTGTAGCAGCTATATACTTAATACTTTGAAAAGTATGAAATTTTATCCAAATAACCAATTATGCAGCCTAAATTTTTACAAATGATGCAATTAAGCATTAGAAAATAAAAATGCAAATAATAGATCCAGTGGGGAAGTTATTGATTATTTTTTATTTAAAGTGGTATTGAGTAATCAGAAAGAGGAAAGCATATTGAGCTTATTTTACTTAAACTATTTTAATCAGGAAGGGTATTTTGATTCGTATTTATAATCATTATATTTCTAGATTCACAATATTGCTTATTAGTATAGAAGTTTGTCTGCTAATGACTGTCTTTTTTCTGGGTAGCAGTATTCATTTTCATTATTTTAAAATTTCCTTTATTGATTTGCTACTTTCTCAGTTACCAGGCGCCATTGTTTTTATTTTTGTAATGATTACATGTATGGCCATGATGGGTATGTACCAGCAAGCTTCAAGGCTGGATATTGAATCTACATTATTGCGTTTGATGCCATCATTAGCCATGGGGTTTGCAATCATGGCACTGATTTTTTATCTGTTTCCGAAATTATACCTAGGTCGTGGGCTATTAACGATAGTGATATTACTCGCGTTATTATTAATTCTTATAACACGCATGATTTTTTTTCGATGGCCTAATAATCTGGAAGTTCTTCGGACGCGCGCGATAGTGCTTGGAACAGGAAGTATGGCAGAAGAGCTTTTGAGTTTAACAGAAAATAGCTCAACTTTACGTAATCTAGATATCGTGGGTTTTATTCCATTGTTGGGCGAAGATCAGCACGTGCCTGTCTCGGTAGTATTACCCACACATAGTTCTTTACCCTATCTGGTTAACCAGTATGATGCTAACGAGATAATCATTGCAACACAGGAACGGAGAGGGAGAGGATTTCCTATTCAGGAGTTATTGGAATGTAAAATGCATGGCATTAAGGTGACAGATATCGCCAATCTATTTGAACGTGAGTGCGGTCAAATACGTATGGATTCACTTTATCCAAGTTGGTTAGTATTTGGTGGTGGTTTTGATCAAAGTTTTTCTAGAATCACGATTAAGCGTATTTTTGATTTGCTTGCAAGTCTATTACTTTTGTTTGTGACGCTACCCGTCATGTTATTGACGGTGATTTTCATTTTAATAGAAGATGGTAGACCTGTTTTCTATCGACAGGAAAGAGTGGGAAAAGGGGGAAGGAATTTCCTGATAATTAAATTTCGTAGTATGCGGCATGATGCGGAAAGAAGTGGGCAAACGCAATGGACAGCAATAGATCATCCTCATGTTACTAAAATTGGGCAGATTATTCGGAGATTAAGGATAGATGAACTTCCTCAGATTATGAATGTGCTTAAAGGAGAAATGAGTTTGGTGGGGCCTCGCCCTGAATCGCCTTATTTCGTTGATATGCTTATTGAGAAGGTGCCGTATTACAATGTTAGGCATAGTATTAAGCCTGGGATAACCGGATGGGCGCAAGTACATTATCCCTATGCCTTCTCGGTAGAAGACGCCATCGAAAAGCTGCAATATGATCTCTACTACATAAAAAATCAGAGCTTATTTCTTGATCTCATTATACTTATAGAGACGATAGGTGTGGTTCTTTTGGGTAAAGGTAATAGATGATAGTCAAATACTACTTCTAATATGTGGGCAACAATCACCGCGGCTAGCTATGTTACAGCAGCAGTAGCTTATTTGTTTTTATTTGTCCTTTTGCTGACGAATTGGCGCGGACGCTTATATGGATCACTGCTGGCAATTGTTTGTATCGTTTCTGCTTTTTGGGCGGTTGCTATCGCAAGCCAATCATACTGGGGTTTTTTCCCAACTTTTCTCATAGAAATTCTTGAAATTTTGCGCAATGCAGGTTGGTCTATATTTTTAATAGCGTTACTGAATCCTTTTCAGCAAAGGAAAGAAAATTCTATTCCTCTGAAAATAAGGCCTGCTGTAGCCGCCATAGCAGTGCTTTATCTTATTTTTTTCATACTGGCTATTTTTTTTAATGGGAATTATGACGGCGAATTTACCTCGCATGGTCAACTGGCTTCTTATAGCACTTTTTTTACAGGTGTGATAATGGCCGTAATTGGCATGGTTCTCGTTGAGCAATATTACAGAAACATGTCATCTGAACAGCGCTGGAGAATAAAATTTATCTGCCTGGGGATAGGAGGTATTTTTGTATATGACTTTTACTTATTTAGTGATGCACTTTTGTTCAGAAAAATAAATAGTGACATATGGATTGCTCGAGGGTGGGTAGATGCTTTGACTGTTCCTTTGATCGCGCTCTCAGTTGCCCGCAATCCAAAGTGGCTTATAGGAATTTGTGTCTCACGGCATATTTTATTCTATACGTCTGCCTTACTCAGTGCAGTCATATATTTGCTTGTGATGGCGGCTGTTGGTTACTACCTAAGGCTTTCCGGTGGGGCTTGGGGAGGAATTTTACAGCTGACTTTTTTATTTGGTGCTGTTCTACTTCTTATCATTTTACTATTTTCTGATGTGACGCGTGCCTGGCTTAAAGTATTTATAAGTAAGCATTTTTATAGTTCTAACTATGATTACCGTGAAGAATGGTTGCGTTTTACACGAACTCTTTCAGAAGGTGAGCTGGAGCTAACAGCGCGTGCAATCAAAGCGCTTGCACAACTTGTGGAAAGTCCTGCAGGCGGATTATGGTTTAGACAGGAAAATGGAAGATATCAATTGATAGGATGTTGGAACATTTTTTTAAAAAATAAAATTATTGAAGCTGACAATGAATTTTGTAAGTTCTTAGAAGAAAAGGCGTGGGTGATTGATTTACAGGAGTTTTGCTCCGACCCAAGGAAATATTCATCCTTGGTGTTGCCAAATTGGCTATCTGATATTCCAAGAGCTCGACTGATCGTGCCATTAATCTTGCATCGAGAATTGCTGGGATTTATCGTATTGGTTGAACCTAGGAGTACTATTAGTTTAAATTGGGAAGTAAGGGATTTATTGAGGGTTGCGGGTACTCAGGCATCAAGCTATTTGGCACAATACGAAGCTGCTAATGCACTCTCCATCGCACGTCAATTTGAATCTTTCAATCGTATGTCAACTTTTGTCGTGCATGATATCAAAAATCTGATTTTTCAATTGTCTTTGTTACTTTCAAATGCTGAAAAACATAAGAATAATCCCGAATTTCAGAAAGATATGATCGAAACGGTGAGTTTTTCGGTCAGTAAAATGAAACGGTTACTTGAAAAATTAAGCACTGGAAATCAATCCGAAAAATTAGAAATTCTTTCTCTTGATCAGCTGTTACAGCAGATCATGGAGAGGAAATCTTTCCATATACCCAAGCCTGCGCTTGAAATTACTCATTCAAATTTAATGGTAATGGCTGATTATTCTCGTCTTGAGAGAGTGATTAGTCATCTAATTCAGAATGCAATTGAAGCTACTCCCAAGGATGGTCAAGTTTGGGTTCGACTCTTAAAAAAAGATAGTTCTGCTCTGATAGAAATCGAAGATAATGGGCATGGCATGAGCGAACAATTTATTCAGAAAAAGCTTTTTAAGCCTTTTGAGTCTACTAAAACAGCAGGTATGGGCATTGGTGTTTTTGAGAGTAAAGAATATATTAACGAGCTCGGAGGGCAGCTTGATGTTGTCAGTCAAGAATCTGCAGGAACAACTTTCTCGATTTTTTTGCCACTTTCTAAAAATTATCAAGAAAATAAGGTTATTTCTTAAGATTAACTATATTTTCTATCTTTTATAATCTAGTCCGGTTTTTCATCTTAGTCTTTTTGATAACTATTTATAAATTCCATCTGATATCATGCAAATTGCTTTGGTGATAATAGTGAAAGCCTGTATGGAGTGTAATTTTAATTTAATTATTTGAATATTAATATAATTTCTTTCTTTTTAATTTATGTTTATAACATATTCTTGTAAGTTATATCGAAGCGTTGTCTAAAAAGATGAAAGCAAGTAGTAGTCAGAAGAAATTACTTGTAATTGAAGATGACCCTGGATTGCAGAAACAATTGCGATGGAGTTTCGATAATTATGAAGTTTTTGTTGCAGTAGATCGTGAAAGCGCGCTTGCGCAAGTTCGCAGGCATGAGCCTGCGGTCGTTACTATGGATCTTGGTTTGCCACCAGATCCTGACGGTGCTTCTGAGGGATTAGCGACCTTACAACAGATCCTTGCACTTGCGCCAGATACCAAAATAATCGTTTTGACAGGTAATCAAAACCGTGTAAATGCCTTGAAAGCAATTGAATTGGGTGCATATGATTTTCATCAGAAGCCCTTTGATCCCAAGATGCTAAGTTTAATTGTTGATAGAGCCTCTTATTTGTATGGCTTGCAACGTGAAAATCGCAATCTGCTACTTTCTCAGCTGGATTCTCCAATTTCTGGAATTATTACGCGCGATCCGGACATGATCAAAATGTGTCGTAACGTTGAAAAAGTTGCGACTTCAGATGCGACAGTTATGTTGCTAGGTGAAAGCGGCACAGGTAAGGAAGTCTTGGCGAGAGCACTTCATCAGATGAGTTCACGTAAACAAGGGCGTTTCGTAGCTGTCAATTGTGCTGCTATCCCTGAGACTCTGCTTGAAAGCGAGTTGTTTGGTTACGAGAGAGGGGCTTTTACCGGGGCAGTTAAGCAAACGCCAGGTAAAATTGAATTAGCTCAAGGGGGCACTTTCTTTCTTGATGAAGTAGGAGATTTGCCAATAGCATTGCAGGCAAAATTACTCCGTTTTCTTCAGGAGAGGGTGATTGAGCGTATTGGAGGGCGGGAAGAAATTCCTGTGGATGTGCGTGTTGTCAGTGCAACTCATCAAAACCTTAGGAAGTTGATTGGAGAGGGTCGTTTTCGTGAGGACTTGTTTTATCGGTTGAGTGAGATTCCCATTAAAATTCCATCTCTTCACAAGCGAGTGGGGGATGCAGTGCTGCTGGCGCATCATTTCAAAAACAAGTTTTGCGCAAAAGAGGGGCGCCATTCGCTGAGTTTTAGTCAGGAAGCTTTGAGTGCGATTGAGGCATACCATTGGCCAGGTAATGTTCGTGAAATGGAGAATTGTATAAAACGTGTTGTTATTATGGCTGAAGGACCGCAAATTACTCCGGATGACCTGGGGCTTCAGGAATCGGAGATCCTGTCCGAGCCGATGAACTTACGTGAAGTTCGTGAAAGGGAAGAATGTAAGGCCGTGGTTAGAGCGCTTGCGAAGGTAGACGGTAATATTGCAAAAGCAGCTGAATTGCTCGGTATTAGCCGCCCAACTTTATATGATCTAATGAATCGACATGGTCTCAAGTGAGTATGCGAATCCTATTTTAAGATAATAGATAAATTGCGTATTACTTCTTATTTCATTTTTAGATCAAACTAACTTTGTCGGCTTCATCTTGCCGTATGATTGATACTGTTGTGGCTCGCCTTCGCGTCATTTTTGATTTGGAAATGGAATTAAATCTTGGAATCCAGCTGGCATCTCAGTAAATCCCTTCCGTTTAGACAAAGGATGATATTCTGTTTGAAAGAAAAATATTTATAAATATTGAAGCGTGCAGGATAGGTAACATACCTTATCATGAGTATTAGAGTATGGTATTTGCTTAAGCATTACAACGATAGCATTTGGGAGCAAGAGAGCATTAGTTATATCTAAATGGTAATGTTCCAGATGGTGTTTGGGGCAATATCTCAAGAATCAGAAACTTCTGTCATCAGATATTGATCTTAAGCGATATCATAAAGCTAGCGCTCGAATAATCGATTAATCCAGCTTAGAGCCATAACCTGAGGCTTCTATCCTTTAGCCAATAGAGTATGCACGATGCCGCATCTTTTTCACGAATTGGTTTTTAATTCTGCAAATGATGGTGTGACTACTGAAGCACTTGTGTATCAGCAGCAGAGATTGGACTATGCCGCCCTGGCACAAGAGATCCAACTTGCAGCAGATGCATTGCTGGCTTTGGGATTGGGGCGAGAAGAGCGTCTTGCTATTTATCTTGAGAAAAGGTTTGAAGCAGTCATTGCCATTTTTGCTGCTTCCACTGCGGGCGGTGTTTTTGTGCCAATCAACCCGTTGCTTAAAGCAACACAAGTGGCTTATATCCTTAAAGACTGTAATGTGAGAATATTGGTCACATCAGTTGATCGGCTTAATTTGCTCATCTCTGTTTTGCCAGAATGTCATGATCTTCATACTGTGATCGTAGTGGGACCAACTGAACATTTACCAGTCATTACCGGTGTGCATATAATTCGCTGGCAAGAAGCCATGACTCTACCCGGATCAATCCGCTCTTATCGGTGTATTGATAGTGACATGGCTGCCATCTTGTATACCTCGGGTAGTACGGGCAAGCCCAAAGGTGTGGTACTTTCGCATCGGAATTTGGTCACCGGGGCAAAAAGTGTTTCGCAATATCTAAAAAATAATCAAGATGATCGAATTCTATCTGTATTACCGCTTAGTTTTGATTACGGCCTGAGTCAGTTGTCGACAGCTTTTTACGTTGGCGCAACCAATGTTTTGATGAACTATTTGTTGCCGCGCGATATTATCCATGAAGTCATCCGGGAAAGCATCACGGGTCTTGCTGCTGTTCCTTCACTATGGATCCAACTTGCTCAGTTAAAATGGGGAAAGGTAATAACGCTACGCTATCTAACTAACTCGGGGGGGGCAATGCCCCAGGCTACACTTAATAAACTTCGCTGTGCACTCCCCAATACAAGTATATTTCTGATGTATGGTTTGACAGAAGCATTCCGTTCAACTTTTTTGCCCCCGGAGGAAGTAGACAAACGTCCCAGTTCCATTGGCAAGGCGATTCCCAATGTGGAAGTATTAGTACTGCGCGAGGATGGTTCACAATGTGCGCCAGGTGAGCCTGGGGAACTAGTACATCGCGGACCGTTAGTATCCATGGGTTACTGGAATGATGCTGAAAAGACCGCAAAATGTTTCAGGCCGCTCTCACGACAATCTGGTTTGACCATTCCAGAGATAGCGGTATGGTCGGGTGACACAGTACGTGTGGATGAGGAGGGCTATTTATATTTTATAGGCCGTTGTGATGACATGATCAAAACTTCGGGTTACCGGGTAAGCCCTACTGAAATCGAAGAAATTATTTATGCAACGGAGTGTGTTGCTGAGGCAGCAGCAATTGGTGTGCCGCATCCCACTTTGGGTCAGGCAATTATTGTAGTGGTGGTGCCGCTTGAAGGGGTTGATTTGGATCCCGAGGCATTGCTGTCCACCTGCAAGCGTCATCTTCCCGCTTTTATGGTGCCAAGTTTAATCAAGTTACGGCAGGGCCATCTCTTGCGTAATCCAAATGGCAAAATTGATCGTAAAAGTATAGCTCAGGAATTTCTAGATATCTTTAGGTCAGTAGAAATATGACGGTGATGCGTCCGAAACATGTTCCTATGAAGCAATTTCCTGTACAGAATAATTGTCTTCATGTTGGGGGCGTTTCTCTTGTACGACTTAGCCAGCGAGTGGGTAAAACGCCTTTTTATGCTTATGATCGGCAACTGATTACTGAACGTGTCCATTTGCTGCGTCATTGTCTGCCTGAAGAGATTCATCTTCACTATGCGATGAAAGCTAATCCTATGCCTGCTGTGGTTCAGCATTTGGCTGGACTGGTGGATGGTATGGATGTAGCCTCTGCCGGAGAAATGAAAGTAGCACTGGATGCGGGAATATCTCCCGACAGGATTGGTTTTGCAGGTCCAGGAAAAAATGAGCATGAGCTCGGTTGTGCCATTGCCGCAGGTATTGTGATCAGCATGGAATCTGAGCGGGAATTGGAGCGTATCATGACGCTAGCTGAACAGATGGGTATTTGCCCTAAGGTGGCTGTTCGAGTTAACCCAAATTTTGAGCTTAAATCTTCTGGAATGAAAATGGGCGGGGAAGCAAAACAGTTTGGTATTGACGTGGAACGCGTTCCTGCTATGCTTGCTCGTATAAGCAAGCTAGGATTGGATTTAGAGGGATTGCATATTTTCTGTGGGTCACAGAACCTTAAAGCAGAAGCCATCCAAGATGCCCATGATAAAACGTTGCAGCTAGGGTTGCAACTTGCACAAGTATCACCTATTCCGATCCGTACATTGAATATGGGCGGGGGGTTTGGAGTGCCATATTTTCCCGGCGAAAAGCCACTTGATCTTGTTGCTGTGGGAAAGAACTTGCAACGTTTATTATCAGAAATAAAACCGGAGTTGCCTGGAATCCGCTTTGTAATTGAACTGGGACGCTATATTGTAGCGGAAGCAGGGGTTTATGTGTGTCGTGTATTAGATAAAAAATTATCAAAAGGGCGATTATTTTTAGTGACCGATGGTGGATTGCACCAACATCTCGCTGCTTCAGGGAATTTTGGTCAGGTCATACGTAAAAATTATCCTGTCATTGTTGGCAACAAAGTAGAAACTTCCGAAACAGAAATGGTCTCCGTGGTGGGACCACTCTGTACTCCACTTGATGTGTTGGCAGATCAGATGGAATTATCCAAGGCAGATATTGGAGACTTAATTGTCGTATTCCAGTCCGGGGCGTATGGCCTGACAGCAAGCCCGACAGCCTTCCTAAGTCACCCTGAGCCTCTAGAAGTGTTAGTGTGACGCAAATTTTCCATAAGGAGTTTTTATTACCACAAAATTCAAGCAAACCTACTTGGCAAATAACAAATTTTTGTGGTCATTGGTCTTTCATACATCCCAATATGATGCTGCATAGCTATAATGCGAATTAAGAGCTAACTCGTAAAAAATTCCAGAAAAATAGAGCCGCAGCCAGCTTTCCGAATACATGCACCATTAACCCCTTATAAGAACGAACTTTGCTGGCACATTCAATACCTGTTCTTT
>NZ_FORD01000003.1 GCF_900113925.1 Nitrosomonas sp. Nm34 | reverse complement strand
CAGGTGGAAAATCGAACCTGCCTTATATCATCGGTGTCATCGTGCTGGCAGTGGCTGCTGCCTTCTTCTTGATGCGCAGCAAAAAGAATAAAGCAGAAGTTGCATAATAAGTTAGTGAAAGCACATTAGAACCATGCTCATATTTGATAATCTAAATAATAATAATAGCTTATTGAAATTATCAGTTTTAAAATGAGGAGTACTCGAATGAAAATAAAATGGCCAAAATTAAATTTAACACAATTTTTAGCATTATCTATAACCGTAATGGTAATGACACTTATGCATGCGAACCAAGCATTTGCGCATGCTGCTCTGGTCAAGGCAGAACCTGCTCGTCGTGCTGTACTTTCTACCGCACCAGCACAAATTCGTCTCTGGTTTAATGAAGAGATTGAGCCTGCCTATGCGTCACTTTCGGTACTGGATAAAGATAAAAAATCTGTTACTGATAATAAAGTAAAGGTTCATCCAGAAGATCCGAAGTCTATCATTCTGGAATTACCAGAATTGAGCTCAGGACGATATACAGTGAAATTTCGGGTACTCTCTGTAGATGGTCATGTGGTTGATTCTGAATATAATTTTACAGTTACGGATAAAGAAAAAAGAGATGATTGAGATCGTTGCTGCATTTGCTCGTTGGTCACAGCTGGTAGCTAATCTGATTATTTTTGGTAGTTGTATTTTTCTTGCTATAGCTGGACAAGAAAAAGCTGTATTTGGAAGCCCTTGGGCAACTCGCTTGGAACGTGGATTTCCATGGTTAGCTGGTATTATTCTAATTGGGTTGCTCGGCATTTTAGCGACAACGGCCGGCGAAGCGACAGGTGTTGCTGCGAATGCTTGGCGACCTGATGCTTGGTTAGAAGTAGTGCAACAGACTCGCATGGGACAAATGTGGGCAGCTCGTGCATTATTTGCGCTAGTTTTGCTAGGGGCCATTTTATACATTCGGCATACTTACAGAGTGAGGTGGCACTATATCTTAGGTGCGGTGGCAGCTTCACTTCCGCTGATTGCAGGTTCACTGGTCAGCCATGCGGCGGCAGAGGAAATATCTGTTATATCAATATTTCCTTATGCTCTGCATATTCTTCTGGCAGGTGCCTGGTTCGGCGCTTTACCAGCATTTCTATTGATCATATTCAATAAGAAGGAGTCTGACAAACCCTTGGATTTATTGAGTACTGAAAGTTTGAAGAAGTTTTCTACGATCGCCTTACCGGTAATGGTCGTCTTAATGCTGACAGGTTTTATTATTGCGGATCGAATGGTAGAGGATGATTATCATGCGTTAGTAGCTAGTGCGTATGGCTGGTTAATAAACATGAAACTTATGTTATTAGCAATAATTCTTGTCATCGCATATCGAGCACGCGCTAAATGGTTACCTTCATTAACGCAAGTAGATTACGTTGAGCAAATCCAAAGGGGCGGGCAGCAACTGAAGAAATGGGTCAGTATTGAGTTCATACTTGCCATTATCATGGTGTTGTGTGCGACCATTTTGTCTAATACCATACCGGCAAAGCATGCCATCGTAGAAAATTGGCCTTATTCTTTTAGGTTCTCAATTGATGCCACTTGGAATGAACCCAATACCCCTCTTCTCGTCTGGAGTGGTGTAGTGTTATTGATACTTGCAGTTGGTTCGGTGTGGTTAGGCATTAAAAATAAATGGGAAATTAAAAAGAGAGTTGGAATACCAGCTAGCTTAACAATTGCTTCTTTAGCCATAGCCTTGCCTCCTTTAGCAGTAGACGCTTATCCGGAAACTTATCAAAATACGCCAGTACCTTTTGATGCTATTTCCATTTCTAATGGATCAATCTTTTTCTCGCAAAATTGTACTTCCTGTCATGGCCCGCAAGGTAAAGGGAATGGAATGCTTGCCAAAACATTTAATCCACCACCCGCAGATTTACTGACTGAGCCGCACACAGCTAGGCATACAGCCGGGGATTTTTTCCATTGGTTAACCTATGGCATAGCGGAAACAGGTATGCCTGGTTTTTCCAATAATCTGTCAGAAGAAGATCGCTGGGATGTGGTCAATTATATGCATGGTATGTCACGCGGCTATCAGGCACGTTTACTAAGTCCGATGGTTGTTCCTGAGAAACCATCGATTGGGCCGCCTATTTTTTCCTATTTTGCGCATGATGGCTCCAGCGGCTATTTGAAGGATTTCCGCCAGAAAAAGAATGTGATGCTCGTGTTATTTACATGGCCACAATCACAAGCTCGTTTACAGGAATTGAACGCGTCTTATGACAAGCTACGCGAACTCAATGCAGTCATCCTAGCTGTTCCAATGAATAAGCTCGATCAACAGGAAATAATGCAGATTGCAGCGGATATACCTTTCCCAGTAGTTACAGAAGGAGCTGAGGAGATCAAAAATAGTTATGTTCTATACCGAAGGACATTAACTCATCCAGATATCCTTGGTGAGGGGGTTATTCCAGAACATTTGGAGTTTTTGGTAGATCGCTTTGGCTACTTACGTGCAAGATGGATACCAGATAGAGATGAAAGTGGGTGGAATAATATGGATTTTCTAACACAACAATTGGTTCAGCTTAATAGTGAAAAGGAAATCCTTCCGCCGCCACGTGATCATGTGCACTAATATTTAAATCTATTAAAATTTTTAAAGTATTATCTGTGTCTTAATTAATACTCCAGGAGAAACTGAATGAGAAGACTGGTTGTTGCATCTATTTTATTGAGTATGATGTTGATGATGTCACATTTTGCTCTGGCCCATACAGAAGGGCATTTAGCCACATTAACACCACCTCACGGTGGTCAACTTCGCGCATCTGGTCCTTTCCATTTAGAATTGGTAGCGAAGAATGGCGAATTGACGCTGTATGTAACTGATCATGGAGATAGCCCCATTCCCACGAGTGGGGGGCAAGGAAAAGCCAATATCCAAGCAGGTAAGGAAGGGAAAAAACAATCCGTTGTATTGGAGCCAGTTTATGCAAATATAATGAAAGCGAAGGGAGATTTTCAAATTACGCCTGAGACTACAGTAGCTGTTTTTCTAGCCATTCCTGGCTATGAGACTCAAGGCGCACATTTCATGCCGCTCGCGTCGAATGGAGAAGGAGGAGAGCATCATCATCATCATCATGACCATGACGCTGCTGAGGAAGAGAGTAATAAGCATACTCACTAATAAATTAACGTGAGTTCAGTATAAGAAAAGCAGCACAGGGAATCTGAATTCCTCCTGATGAACACTCTTAGAAAAGAATTTCATCACGAGAGGAGTCAGATTCCAATGGTTATTATAGTATTGATTTTTTATGCGATTGACAACTTTTGTCAAGAGTTTGAGTCGTGGTGGGAACAGTGCTTGTCGTAATTATCGCTGGGATGGTGTCGGCAAGGAGAGAAGAGTTTTTACGTTTTTACGTGAAGTAATGTCGATCATGGTGGGATTTCATCTGTGGGGTTAACGGATATTTAAACACTCATATTTGAGTGAGGTGTTGAGAGGCACTAGCGGTGCTACTTTCTGACTAGTCGCTTTGAGCGCTTCAGATAATGTATTGGAATCAGCTTCATTGATTCGAGCAGGATCAGTGTATGTCGCAACCACCGACTCTGGTCGCATAAAGTAATGGCAGCGTTTGCTGCCTTGGGAAGACTAGTGTGGGTTAGTTTTATGAGTTCAAACTGCACCTGGTCATCAATGATCAAGGAGAATTGCTGGGAGTGAAAATCACGACAAGCAATGTCGAGCGCCGTGATCTGCGCCTGGAGTTGGCACACTCTTTTTTTGGGAAACTCTTCGATGATCAGGACTCTATCTCGTTGGCACTTTTTGAACAGCTAATAAGCAGGGCATGCAGCTCGTCACCAAAGTACGTAAGAACATGGAAAGCAAGCTGTTGCCGCTATTCGCTAAGCTCTTATTGTGTAACGCTCTCTCATTGAGACCATCAACGGCTATACGAAAATCTCTCGCAAATCGAACATTGCGACCATTATACCTCATTTAACTTTTTTGTTAATCTGATAGCCAGGCTGGTTGGCTTACACTTTTCGGGGGAAGAACCCTTACTTAACATTAGATTTCTCAAGCTCTTCTAGTCCTAGTATGATGATTCTCATGTCGAACGCACGTTACTATATTTCTTGTATTCTTGACTAAAAAACATCCCTAAAATCTATATCTAGTGGCTGAATAGTTACAAATTTTAAATTTTCAAGGATTTTCTTTTGTTCTGTAATACGCGCGTTCCCGCCCTCATAATAACAACAAAATTAATTTATGGCCGAGCACTTGATCCCTGATCACCAGGAAACTCCGCTACGCACTCATTGGCATGCGTTGTCTAAGGAACAGATCGAGCACGCGCTGCAAACCGGAGTAGGTGGCCTCACGGATGCGGAAGTCCGGGATCGCCGTGCGCACTACGGGCCAAATCAATTGCCTCCGCCGAAGCGGCGTGGCCCGTTGCATCGCCTGTTGATGCAGTTCCACAATATCTTACTCTACGTAATGATCGGTGCCGCCGTCATCACGGCCCTGCTTGGGCATTGGATCGACACGGGCGTGCTGATGGCTGCGGCAGTCATCAACGCCATCATCGGCTTCATTCAGGAAGGCAAAGCCGAATCAGCTCTCGACGCCATTCGCGCCATGCTATCCCCCCATGCCACGGTGATCCGAGATGGGCGGTGGCGTGAAATCAACGCTGCTGAGCTGGTGCCAGGAGATCTGGTAACGCTCGCTTCCGGTGACCGGATACCAGCTGACCTGCGGCTGGTGAAGGTCAAGGAGCTGCGTGTCGACGAAGCCGCTCTGACTGGCGAGTCACTACCGGTGGAGAAGTGTCATGAAGCCGTGGCCATCAACGCCCCGTTGGGAGAACGATACAGCATGGCCTACTCGGGAACGCTGGTGGTCTATGGACAGGCCAGCGGCATCGTGGTTGCGACCGGCACCGCCACCGAGCTAGGCGAGATCAACCAAATGCTGTCCAGCATCCGTATGCAGTCCACGCCTCTGCTGCGCCAGGTGGATCGTTTCGGCAGGACGCTGGCGTTGGCCATTCTGAGCATGTCGGCCACTACCTTCGCGCTTGGGGCTTGGTGGCGCGGACAGCCCTCATCCGAAATGTTTATGATGGTTGTGGCGTTGGCTGCTTCCGCGATTCCCGAGGGGCTGCCGGCGATTATGACCGTCACCTTGGCGCTTGGTGTGCAGCGCATGGCCCGCCGCAACGCTATCATTCGTCACTTGCCAGCGGTGGAGGCTTTGGGCTCGGTGACAGTGATCTGTTCAGATAAGACAGGTACGTTGACGCGCAATGAAATGACCGTCCAGCACGTGGTCTGCGCTGAACATGTATTCAACGTGGGCGGCGTTGGTTATGCTCCGGTAGGTAATTTGAGTATCGATGGCCGTATTATTGACCCTGATCACTATCCTGCACTGGCTATGGCGATCCGTGCTGGCGTATTGTGCAACGACGCTCGATTACGCGAAGCGGACAGTTTGTGGCGGGTAGAAGGAGATCCCACCGAAGGGGCTTTGCTTGTGCTTGGAGAAAAGGCCGGCTTTACTCAACACGTGAGCTATGAGGCGTGGCCACGATTGGATGTCATTCCCTTCGAGTCACAGCATCGCTTCATGGCTACCTATCATCGTGACAGCGATGATGAGCCATGGATATTTGTCAAAGGCGCGCCAGAGCGCATACTCGACATGTGCGGTGCGCAGTGGAGCCATGACGGCGAGCGGACGCTGGAGATCAATTACTGGCGACGCATGGCGACCGATATAGCGGCCCAAGGACTACGGCTGCTGGCTCTTGCGTGCAAGCGAGCATCCCCGCTGGGAGGGTGCCTGAGCTTTACTGATACCGAATCCGGCTACGTGATGCTGGCCATAGTTGGCATCATCGACCCGCCGCGACCAGAGGCTATCCTTGCTGTGCGTGAATGTCACCACGCCGGTATCCGGGTCAAGATGATTACTGGCGATCATGCCGAAACGGCGCGCGCCATCGGCGCCCAGCTCAGTATCGGTGTTGGTAAACCTGCTGTCACTGGTGCTGAAATCGCAATAATGGATGATGCTACCCTGCGCCGCTTGGCGTGGGATGTAGACGTGTTCGCGCAAGCCAGCCCCGAACACAAGCTGCGCTTGGTACAGGCACTCCAAGAAGAAGGCCAGGTAGTGGCCATGACTGGTGATGGTGTGAACGACGCTCCAGCATTGAAACGCGCCGACGTAGGTGTGGCGATGGGAATGAAAGGCACCGAGGCGGCCAAGGAAGCCGCCGGTATGGTGCTGGCCGATGACAATTTCGCCACCATTGCCAGCGCCGTACACGAAGGCCGAGCAGTCTACGATAACCTGAAGAAGTTTATCCTCTTCATGTTGCCAACCAACGGCGGTGAGGTACTGGTGGTGATCGCCGCCATCCTGTTTGAGCTGGCCTTGCCACTTACGCCAGCACAGGTGTTGTGGATCAACATGGTCACCTCGAGCACGCTTGGTCTTGCCCTTGCCTTTGAACCAGCTGAGTACGGCATCATGAACCGCCGACCACGCCCACCCGGCGAGACACTATTGTCGGGCTTCTTTGTCTGGCGGGTGCTGATGGTCTCGGTTTTGATGATGAGTGGCGCGTTGGGTTTATTCCTGTGGGAGCTGAACAATGGAACAAGTATGGAGGCAGCGCGCACGATGGCTGTTAATGCGGTGGTGGCAGCCGAAATGTTCTATCTGGTCAATAGTCGCTTTACTCTTGCCTCGGTTATCAGCCTCGATGGTTTGACCGGCAACCGTTACGTGCTACTGGCTATCGCCGCCTGTATCCCGCTCCAAATGGCCTATACCCACGCACCGACCATGCAGGCCATTTTCAATTCAACCGACTTGACGCAGCTGGAGTGGTGTAAGGTTGTGGCAGCTGGCCTGTTGGTATTCAGCGTGGCCGAGTTTGAAAAGTTCGTGATCCGCCACAGTCCATTGGCTGCGCGGTTGAACAAATAATTTTTAGGGAGATATATATCCATGACCACCATTGCTTCATCCGATACTGCGCCCCGGCGCCTCTTGCTGGCCACCGACCTAAGCGCCCGATGCGACCGGGCTTTGGATCAGGCGAGCCAGTTGGCCGAAGAATGGGGTGCTGAACTGATTGCGCTCAATATCCTCGACCCTACTGCGTCGCCTGACCAGGTGCTGGCCTGGGCCAGCGGAACTGGTGATGAGCTGCTGCTGCGTGTGGCGCGGCAGCAGCTTGCCCGCGACCTCAAGACCGTCAAGGTTCCAGTGAAACTCTATATCAGCCGAAGCAAAGATGTTCCGGCAACCATTCGCCGAATGGCTGCCGAAACGCAATCGGATGTGGTTGTCACCGGTGTCTCCCGCAATGAAACCTTGGGGCAGTTCCTGCTCGGATCGACAGTCGAAAAGCTGGCGCGCTCTCTGTCCATCCCATTATTGGTGGTGCACAACCGTGCGTATGGACCTTATCGGCGCGTCGTCGTGGCCACCGACTTTTCGGAATCCTCTCGACATGCCCTCCTGGCCGCTGTGCGGTTCTTTCCAGGACGCGAGCTGATCGTTTATCACGCCCATGCTCTATCGATGGCAGGACTGGCTGATGTTTCCACCCGCTCTACCGACGTATGCGTGAGCATCGAAGATGCCGAATGCGCATCTTTCCTGTCTGCTACGGTCTTGCCCGAGGGGACGAAGCTCAGGACGATGGTGGAGGACGGAGCCATCGAAACAACGCTGACCCGCTACGTGCGCGAGCATGAGATCGATCTCGTGGTCATGGGCAGCCATGGCAATAGCGGGGTCATGAGCCTGTTGCTTGGCAGCACCGCTGCCAAGCTGCTCGACTGGCTACCGTGCGATATGCTGCTCGTCCCTGATCCTCGCGCCAGGGGGTGAATACAGCTCAGTTGGGAAGGGTTTAGACATGGACACGGCCCTGGGCTGGCTGTTCGGTTAAAGGGCGAAGCGTTGCAGCACCTGCCCTGCCATACCTTTGACCAATTCCTCATCACCATAGGAGACGGTGCCGATTACCAATGCCTTCCTTGCGCAGCATCAGCGGCTCGTCCTTCCGGATTTCACCTAACTGGGAATAAGCCTGTAACTTCCATGAGCTTGGCAAAAAGTGCCAACTGACGCATAGCTGTGGCACTCCCGTTTTTATTTTAGCTTAGATGAAATCGACCGCCAGAGGTAGATGAGTACAGCTCCTTTATGCGCCATCTCCTGCCCGATGCTATCCATCGCCTTTATTACTCTCTTTCCTCAAAAATCCTTTTCAGCTATTAGGTGATTCCTTTATTCAGCCGTAAAACCTTCACAGTACTATGCTTGCAGCTATTTTTATAGGTTCAACTGAGGAAAACAGGTTTAGCGTTTTTTTACCATTTTCCTGTGAGCAGCGGCCATCTCACTGTTTCGTTCTGCTGCTTTTTCATATTTGTCTAATAAGGCTTCATGATGTGCCTGAAAATCCTGGCCCTCACGGCCATAGTAATAACTATGAAAGTCGTATTCATGAAGTAGCTTTTTTTGCTCTTCCACTTTTAAACTCATTTCTTTAGCCTCATTTTCATAGTATTCAGCTAATTTATTATGATCAGGGGGAGCGATTGTTTTTACTTTGGTATCAACTGTATTTTGTGATTCAGCGGGTACAGGAGGGATGAAAGCCAGAAAAATAAGAATAATCCAGCTTGTGAAGAATATTTTTGTTTTCATGATGAGTCTCCTTGGATAGATAGATAAAAGGAAATTTCACGATTATCTATAAATATTTAGCATGTTTATATTATTTTGATCCAAGCAACAGGAAGATACATAGGACATTCTATCGGTCTTGGGGAAGGTGTAAAACCTTTATGATTTTGATTTCTTAGCTGGATAGTTTAACGGTTATTGATGAACTGGTTTCTATTTCAGCTCTCAATTCACATTTAATATTTTTTTCGCAGCTTAATCTTCTTTTCGAATTGTTCTAAAGGTCGGCAAGCTGCTCCGATTATTTTTCCCTTGGCAACTTATACAGATATATCTAAAAACACCTACACATGGGGCTGCTCTTGGGGCAAACATTTCTAATCACAGTTAAATTCGCAAAATGACTCAATCCATTACGTCAGATATGAAAACTCATAATTTGTACTATTCTCAAAATTTATTTTTTACTCAGGAAGAATATGGGCAGGATTTATTTTCATAAGATAAGATCATAAAGAGATAGCTTAATCGTAGCTTGGACCGTAGCTGAACTGGCTGATTCTCACGAATTTAATCATTTTTCCAATAAAGAAGGAAATGTTTTATGGATAAAAATTTAATGGATAAGAAAGTGCAGTTCAATTTCTGGTACATCGTCATTGCTGTTCTTGTGATGATGTTTTTACGTGATCTTTACGAGCAATATACCCGAATTGAGCCGATTCCCTATAGCCGATTCCATACGCTACTGGAACAAGATAAAGTTGCCGAGGTGGCGATTACAGAAAACCAGATTTACGGTACGCTAAAAGCCGAATCTGATGGACTCAAGGAGTTTGTTACGACACGTGTTGCACCCGATCTTGCTGATATCTTAGATCAACATAATGTAACTTATAGCGGAGTCGTCAAGAGTACCTGGCTGCGCGATTTGTTGTCCTGGATTTTGCCGATGCTGCTTTTTATCGGCGTCTGGTTGTATATCATCCGGCGCATGAGCGGTGGCATGAGCAGTGGATTAATGTCAATTGGGAAGAGCCGGGCCAAAGTTTATGTTGAGAAAGAAACCAAGGTTACCTTTGCTGATGTGGCGGGTGTCGATGAAGCCAAGGAGGAACTCCTTGAAATCATTAATTTTTTGAAAAACCCTGCTGACTATACTCGTCTGGGTGGGAGAGTGCCAAAGGGAATTTTGCTGGTCGGACCACCCGGAACAGGCAAGACATTACTAGCGCGTGCGGTAGCCGGTGAAGCGGGAGTATCATTTTTTTCAATCTCGGGAGCGGAATTCGTCGAGATGTTTGTCGGTGTGGGTGCAGCCAGAGTGCGTGACCTTTTCGAACAAGCGCGGCAAATGGCGCCAGCGATTATTTTCATTGATGAACTTGATGCGTTGGGGCGCGCGCGTGGTTCCTATGCCTGGGGTGGGCATGATGAAAAGGAGCAGACTCTGAATCAGTTGCTGGCAGAACTCGATGGCTTTGATCCATCAAGCGGTATCGTATTGCTGGCCGCAACTAATCGTCCGGAAGTCCTGGACGCCGCACTGCTGCGTGCCGGGCGTTTTGATCGACAAGTACTGGTAGACCGACCAGACAAGATTGGGCGTGAGCAGATTTTGGCGGTTCATATCAAAAAAGTAAAGATGAATGTGGATGTGAGACTGGAGCAGATCGCTGCTCTCACACCAGGGTTTACAGGTGCAGATTTAGCTAATCTGGTCAATGAGGCGGCGTTGCTGGCAACTCGTCGTAAAGCAGATTCCGTCACAATGGAGGATTTTAATAACGCAATAGAACGGATCGTTGCGGGTCTTGAAAAGCGTAATCGTCTGCTTAATCCAAAAGAACGTAAGATTGTGGCGTTTCATGAATTGGGACATGCTATGGTGGCGCTGGCATTACCTGGCACGGATGAGGTGCATAAGATATCTATTATTCCGCGGGGAGTGGGTGCACTGGGTTATACCATTCAGCGCCCCACCGAAGATCGATATTTAATGACACGGATTGAGTTGGAGAACAAAATGGCCGTGATGATGGGTGGGCGGGCAGCCGAGCAGGTGATATTCAATGAGGTATCTACGGGAGCCTCTGATGATCTGGTGCGTGCAACTGATATGGCGCGCGCTATGGTGCTGCGTTATGGCATGAGTGATGCATTAGGTAACGTTGCATATGATCGTGATCGTTCTCCTTTTTTACAGCAGGGCTTCCCGCTACCGTTGAGTCGAGATTACAGCGAGGAGACGGCCAACAAAATTGATTCGACTGTGCGTACCTTCGTGGATCAGGCGCTTGAACGGGCGATGAGTATCCTGCGCAAGAATCATGAGCTACTTGAAAAGACTGCTGAAGAGTTAATCAAAATTGAGACGCTCAATCAGTCTCAAATCGAAGCGTTAAAGCAGACGATGGTGCGTGAGGTATGATAGCAGCGGAGTTTCTAGCGCAATAAAATTAATCTGGGGATTGCATCAAAATCAACCCATACAATAGCATTCTGATCAAACTGTTTGCCGAGTGTTTTAGAGGTGACAAAATCAATGCCTAATGCTAAAAAACTCGATTCTGCCGGCCAATTACCCGCTGGATCTGAGCTTTTGCCTACAAAAATGCAACTGGAAAGAGTCGATAACAGTGCGAATAATCGCTTGTTTGCTGTGCGATTCGTTTCCTCATCATGAGGTCTACTATGAGGATTACAGGCAGTAATATAGAGGGCGCACTGTTTCCCATGCTTTTTCATGAGCTTGGCTAATAATTCGTTACGCTGGCCCAAGAGCAATGTCAACATGACCGAGTCAATCCTTGCTTGGTAGTGAGCTGTGGCATAGCATTGGGTAAGTTTGGCCGAAATTTTGGATTGCTTTAAACTTTCGTCCAGAATAATTATGCCATGCTGATACAAATCTTTCAAAAGAGTAAATGGCATAGACATTGATCATCTATAAAAATAACGATATGAAATATTCAATTTTATTCATCTTATTGTTTTTTACTAATCTGGCAAAAGCTAACGAGGTCCTATCGGTGAATATTCCCGATACGCTTGCTGAACGTGTCAAGGCTTGTACCATTTGCCACGGTGCAGAGGGCAAGCATAGCAGAGATGCATATTATCCGCGTATTGCGGGAAAATTGGAGGGCTATCTCTTTAACCAGCTGCGCCACTTCAGGGACGGTCGACGTTATTACCAGCCGATGGCTATTTTGCTGGAGAATATGTCCGATGAATACTTGCAAGAGATAGCCCGGTATTTTGCGTCATTAAATTTACCTTACCCTCCGCCAGAATCTATTACCCTGCAATCTTCGGAAGCAAATCTAGCGAAGAAACTTGCTTATTCAGGTGATCTTAAACGAAATATACCGGCATGTAGTGCTTGCCATGGAAAGGATTTGATGGGAACAGCACCTTTTGTACCGGGTTTGTTGGGGTTGCATAGCACTTACTTGACAGCACAATTGGGAGGATGGCATAGCGGAGGGTTGATTCGTGGAAAAATTACGAATTGCATGGCGGATATCGCCAAAAAATTGACTTATGAAGAGATCAATGCTGTGGCAAAATGGCTGGCTACCCAACCTGTTTCGGGAAAGCCGGCTAATCATCTTCCGCCTGAAATGGCGCAGCGCTGTGTCAGTATCGTTTCGGAAAATGGAGAGGCTCGATGATACCATCCATGAGGATTATTGCTCGGGAATCAAAAAATAATTTTTTATTTCTTGTCTATATGCTGACCTTGCTGATGGTGGCTCATACCGCTGTGGTCAATGCTTCTCCTGAAAATTCCACCCTATCCGAACGGCGACAAGCGCAAGGTGAGTATCTTGCACGTGTGGGGAATTGCTTGGGATGTCATACGGCCAAAGGAGGTCGACCATTTGCAGGAGGACATCGATTGCTAACATCATTTGGGACTTTCATCACTCCCAATATCACGCCTGATAAAGAAACGGGTATCGGCTCCTGGAGCGAAGAGGATTTCTGGAAGGCGATGCATGAGGGCAAATCGCGCGATGGTAAACTCCTCTATCCTGCATTTCCTTATACCGAATATACGAAGGTGACACGTGCGGATGCAGACCTGATTTTTGCCTATCTGCAGTCAATTCCTGTTGTGTCGCAATCCAACCCACCTCATGAAATCCGCTTCCCTTATAACTCTAGACCGCTTTTATATCTGTGGCGCGCCCTCTTCTTCAAACAAGGAGTTTATGAACCGGATCAGAGCAAGAGTGACGAATGGAACCGAGGTGCTTATCTAGTACAAGGACTGGGCCATTGCAATGCGTGCCACATTGCCAGAAATGTGCTGGGTGCAATTCAAGAAGATACCGTTGGTGGAGGTCAAATCATGGGGTCGAACTGGTATGCGCCCTCGTTGACTTCTCGGCAGGAAGCGGGAAGCATGCATTGGGCTATTGAAGAAATTATCGAGCTGCTTTCATCTGGCGTATCTCAGCGTGCTATGACATCGGGGCCAATGGGAACAGTTGTCAGGCAAAGCTTGCAGTATTTATCTCAGGATGACCTGCGTGCCATGGCTGTTTATCTTAAGTCAATACCTGAGAGTAATGCTCAGCCTGAAGTGAGTTATCCAGAAATGCCGGAAAATGTCCGGAAGTACTTGGCACAGGGGGAGAAGTTATATAAGAGATACTGTGAGGGATGCCATGGCGTAACAGGTCAAGGGGCGTCAGGGATTTATCCTGCATTGGCGGGTAATCGTAGCGTTACCATGACGATTCCTGCTAACGTCATTCGCAGTGTACTGAATGGAGGTTATCCCCCTACCACAGCAGCAAATCCCAGACCTTATGGCATGCCTCCATTTCAGCAGATTATTCGGGACGAAGAAGTCGCTCAAGTGGTATCCTTTATCCGAAATGCCTGGGGGAATCGGAGTAGTTTGGTGTCCGCGATAGATGTAGGTCAGAGCAGAGGAAGCAGCTACTAAGGAATTGCTCATATAAGCCTGCGCAAGCGAATGCTATGCAGGCTTATTAGTTGTTTGCGAGGTATCTTGTGCAGGTGTTCTCAGCTGGTTTTTCATAGCAGCTTTGACCGTAGCTTCATCAAGGTGGGGAGCAAACATTTCGATGAAGTCATAGATATAACTGCGAATATAGCTATTACGGCTGATGCCGATACGCGTCGTGCTGGGTTCAAACAAATGACTGGCGTCAATTGCGCGCAGATGTTTGTCTCGGTCCGTGTCGAAAGCCATTTTTGCTAGAATGCCAATACCTAAACCAAGTTCTACATAAGTCTTAATTACATCCGCATCGATTGCAGTGAGTACCACGTTGGGAGTCAGTCCTTTAGATGCAAACGCCTGGTTAATTTTTGAGCGACCGGTAAACGCGAAATCATAGGTAATGATAGGATATTGCGCAATCGCTTCTAATGTCAGCGGATGTTGTTTGAGCAGAGGGTGCTTTGAGGTAACGATAATACTACGATTCCACTGATAACAGGGAAGCATGACGAGTTCTTGAAACAACTCGATTGCCTCTGTGGCAATGGCTAAATCAGCTTCGCCTGAAGAGACCAAAGTGGAGATTTGGGTTGGGTTACCTTGGCGCAGTATGAGTTTAACTTTAGGGTATTTTTCGGTAAAACGCTTGATAACGGGTGGGAGGGCATAACGTGCCTGGGTATGGGTCGTGGCAATAACCAGAGTGCCGCTCGCTTTATCACTAAATTCCTGACTGACTTGTTTCAAGTTTTCAACATCTTTGAGCATCTTTTCAGCAATCTCGACGATAACCTCTCCTGGGGGGGTGATTTTTACAATACGCTTGCCATTACGAACAAAAATATCCACACCTAGCTCTTCTTCAAGAAGCTGAATTTGCCGGCTTATTCCAGGTTGTGATGTGTGCAGACTTTCGGCAGCTTTCGACAGATTCAGATTCTTGTTAACGATTTCACGCAAATAACGTAATTGTTGCAATCTCATAATGTCTTTTATTATAACATAATATTATAATAATCTAATTTAATATTATTATGAGAAATATAATGATGCTGTTATGATGTATTCATCTAGCTAGAGAAAATCTTACAAAAAACATAAAATTGTATGAGAAATCAGATTTTTAAGGTGGGAAGAGTCAATTAAGGGAAAGATATAAAAATGATCTGATACTGGTTTACTAATATTGCTTTCTCTTTGAAAAAATGAATGTTGATAACCACTAACGCCAGAAGATAGATATCAGATAAAATAACAATAAAAATTATTAATATTTTTATCCTCATTGGCAATAAGCTGATGTGGTAAAGAAATTACGGAGAGAAGAAATAGGATGGATTATTTAACTGATCTCGCTAATGATGCGGAAATCGATTCGTACGATCAATCATTGCAGGATTTTTTCGCGCAACGGATGGATAACGATCGTTTCACCGCTACCCGGTTGCAAATGGGAATTTATGGTCAACGTCAGGAAGGCGTCAATATGGTGCGTGTCAAAATTCCTGGGGGACGGTTAATCCCGATGCAGTTAAATGCAATTGCAGACGTACTGGAGAATTATGTGCCGCATGGCGAAGCGCATATTACCACGCGGCAAGATATTCAACTGCATTATGTGCCATTAGCAGATACACCGGCTGTGATGCGTCATTTGGCGAAAGGTGGGCTCACGACACGGGAGGCATGCGGAAACACCATACGCAATGTAACAGCTTGTCCTCTGACAGGTATTTGTTCACGTGAGCATACTGATATCAGTGCACATCTTAATGGAGTCGTTAAACATTTTCTACGTAAACCTCTGAATCAGTTGATGCCGCGCAAATTCAAGATCAGTTTCTCTGGATGCGAGTCGGATTGTGCGCAAGGAATGATTCATGACCTTGGCGTGGTGGCAATTAGACAGGGTACGCGTTTTGGATTTAAAGTCCTGGTAGGTGGGGGGCTTGGGCATAAACCTCGTGAGGCGATTGAGGTTGAATCGTTCATCGAAGAAAAGGACTTGTTGTTGGTGATAGAAGCTGTTCTCACCCTGCATAACAAGTATTCTGATCGCAGTAAACGTGCGAAATCGCGTATCAAGTTTCTAGTTGACAAATTTGGTGCAGATGGGTTTATCGAGAAGTATCGGGAAGAGCTCGCGCGTGTCAAAGAAGTACTGGTCGAGCAAGGTTATCCCAAAGGGGAGTGGACAGGTGGTATGGAGGAGAGTGAGGTGCCCGGTCCTGGCGCTCCCCGGGCGCTGTTCGCGCAAAAGCAAGCCGGATTGTATGTAGTGCCGGTCAGCGTACGCCTCGGGCAATTGACTCCGGTCCAGATACGTGGCATTGCCAACATATTAAAGCAATATGACTTGTCAGAAGTTCGTACCACGCAGGATCAGAATTTGATATTGGTTGATGTGCCACGAGAAAATATAGTGGAGATTCAGTCTGCACTCGCCAATCTTGGTTTGGGTTTACCTCAAGCAGGTGACAATGTCGTGGCTTGTCCTGGCACCTCCACCTGCCGCTTGGGAATTACTTCCAGTCCGACTGTTGGAGGTAAATTATCAGGTGGAAGCGATGATCTGCGTATTCGGGTTTCGGGCTGTCACAATGGCTGCGCTCAGCCGGAAAGTGGTGATATAGGGATTTATGGCGAAGGTAAGCGCATGTTTGGTAAGTTAGTGCCGCATTATCAGATGTATTTCGGTGGCAATGGCATGGTTAATGGTGGTTTGGCTTTTAAAGGTCCATCAGTACCAAGCGCCCGTATCGAGCTGGCGGTAGAGCGGGTGAAATCAGCGTATGCCGCAGACCGTGAAATGGGAGAAACGTTTTTTAATTGGACGCGACGAGTTGGCCAGAGTTATTTTGCTGAATTACTGGTTGATCTGGTAGAAGTTAAGCAGGAAGATTTGCAGTCAGTGCTACGCGATCATGGTCAGAGAGATGATTTCAAGGTATTACAGCTGGGTGGTGGAGAGTGTGCAGGTGCAAAACAGCAGCAGATCGGCACAGCTTTCTTTGATGCTGCAAACGAGCGTAATTATCGGAATGCACTAAAGTTTCAGCGTAAATTTAAGGAGTCAGCCAAGTGTGCGGAAGAAATTGTCCGCTTGATCAGCCAAGGATTGACCCAGCTGGTAGGGGGACAGAAATATGAAAGCCTGATAGAGCAGGCGGAAGAATTACAACGTGTGCTGCCAACCCAACCTAATCTATCTCAACAACTAGCTAAACTTGCTCGGGATTTTGCACATCCTGTCAGTGAATTGACAGATGCCTTGTTGACTGAATGGTATGCGGAATTGGATGCGTGGACGCTCGATGTGGCCAGGTTCTGTACCCAGTTTGACAGCCAGCTCGACTTAACCGGCGCGCTACCGCAAGCTATAGCTAAGCCATTACAATTCCAGAAAATTTCGCAATCAGTCATAGTTTAAACTATGCTTAATTAAAATAAATGGTTCAATCTGAAGTGGCACAAAAAGTCGAGCAGCTACATGTTTTGCTCGCAAAGGTACAGCGGGAATATGCGCCTGTTGTGTTTGCCAATAGTTTTGGTGCCGAAGACATGGTTTTGACGGACTTGATCATGCGGTACTATCCGCATATTGCTATGTTTACGCTAGATACAGGACGGTTGCCACAAGAAACCTATAATCTAATGCAAGAAGTAAAAGATCGCTATGGCGTTTCTCTCCAGGTGTATTTTCCTGAGGCGGTTACAGTGGAAAGCTATATCGCCCAAAATGGCCCCAATGGTTTTTATCAAAGTGTCGAATTACGCAAACGATGCTGTGATATCCGCAAGGTTGAGCCACTTCGCCGAGCATTAGCGGGCAAGCGCGCCTGGATCACAGGAATGCGCCGTGAACAAGCCGTCACGCGAGATAATTTGTCCATATCCATGTTTGATGCTGAAAATAACTTGCAGAAGTTTAATCCACTCTGTGAGTGGAGTAATACCGAGGTATGGGCATATCTTAAACAATATGATGTGCCTTACAACAAATTGCATGATCGTTTTTATCCAAGTATTGGTTGTGCTCCTTGTACACGTGCGATAACACCTGGGGAGAACATTCGCTCTGGGCGCTGGTGGTGGGAGAATTCTGGCTCCAAGGAATGCGGCTTGCATATAGATAAAGCCGCCTCGCTCAAATAGATAATACTGAATTTTTTTGTTAGAAGGTTAAAGAAAGAATGAGTCATCGAACTTTTACCCACTTGGATGCCTTAGAAAGCGAAGCCATTCATATTATGCGGGAAGTGGCGGCCGAATGTACTAATCCTGCATTATTATTCTCCGGAGGAAAAGATTCCATTGTTTTGCTCAGATTGGCTGAAAAAGCCTTTCGGCCAGGACGCTTTCCTTTCCCGTTATTACATATTGATACCGAACACAATTTCCCCGAGGTAATTGAATTTCGCAATCATCGGGCCAAAGAGTTAGGTGAGCGCTTGATTGTACGCAGTATGGAGGATTCTATCAAACAAGGTAGAGTCGTGTTGCGCTCTGAAAACCAAAGCCGTAACCCTTTTCAATCCATTACCTTATTGGATGCCATTGCGGAATTACGTCTTGATGCGTGCATTGGTGGAGCGCGCCGTGATGAGGAAAAAGCGCGTGCCAAGGAGCGTATATTTTCATTTCGCGATGAATTTGGTCAATGGGATCCTAAAAACCAGCGACCCGAACTATGGAGTCTTTACAATACACGCACCCATCCAGGAGAAAACATTCGTGTTTTCCCCATTAGCAATTGGACCGAGTTAGATGTGTGGGAATATATCGAGCGCGAGCAACTGGAAGTACCTTCTATCTATTTTGCTCATTGGCGTGAGGTTATTCCGCGTGATAGCGGTTTATTGCCAGTATCACATCTGGTCCAACCCAGAGAGGGGGAACGCATAGAAAAAATGATGGTGCGTTTTCGTACCGTAGGTGATATGAGCTGTACCTGCCCAGTTATTTCTCAGGCTAAGAATGTAAATGAAATTATCGTCGAAACTGCCATGACACGTATAACTGAGCGTGGTGCCACGCGTATGGATGATCAGACTTCAGAAGCCTCTATGGAATTGCGCAAAAAAGAAGGGTATTTCTAATTCAGTTTGCTCGTTGAAAAAACAGAAACCATTTCTATTTTAAGAATCATTTGTCAAAGGCTATTACCAAATGTCAGAAGTTAAAAATGTAAGGCTTGATCGTGCCGAACTGTTGCGTTTTATCACTGCTGGGAGTGTGGATGACGGAAAAAGCACTCTGATTGGGCGTTTGTTGCATGACTCCAAATCGATTTTTGAGGATCAGTTGAGCTCTATTGCACGTAGTTCTAATAGACGCGGGATGCAATCGGTTGATCTTTCTTTGTTAACTGATGGTTTACAAGCAGAGCGGGAGCAAGGGATAACGATCGATGTGGCCTATCGTTATTTTGCGACGCCAAAACGTAAGTTCATCATTGCCGATACCCCTGGCCATGAGCAATATACCCGAAATATGGTTACGGGTGCTTCTACTGCTAATCTGGCGATTATTTTGATTGATGCACGCAAAGGTGTACTTACGCAATCTCGTCGCCATGCTTATCTTGCCAGTTTGGTAGGGATTCCTCATTTAGTCGTGGCCATTAATAAAATGGATTTGGTAGGGTATTCACGCGAAGTATACGAGCGCATTCGTAATGATTTTGCTTCTTTTGCCCAGGGGCTTCGTTTAAGCAATATTGAATATGTTCCCATGTCTGCCTTGAACGGGGATATGGTGGTTGAAAGAGGCGACAAGTTGAC
The DNA here is from genome assembly GCF_900113925.1 of Nitrosomonas sp. Nm34. Lineage (GTDB taxonomy): Bacteria > Pseudomonadota > Gammaproteobacteria > Burkholderiales > Nitrosomonadaceae > Nitrosomonas. Next base: position 133,861 of record NZ_FORD01000003.1, on the reverse strand, counting down.
TTGGTATGAAGGCACGACATTGATGGATTTGCTGGAAAATATCGATATTGAGCATGACGTCAATACCGATGATTTCCGCTTTCCTGTGCAATGGGTTTGTCGTCCACAAACTGAAGAATTGCACGATTTCCGTGGATACATGGGACGAATTGAATCAGGCTCAATTCGTGTGGGTGATGAAGTAGCGATTCTTCCTTCTGGATTATCTTCACGCATTAAAGAGATCCTTTTGTACAAGCATTCTTTTGAGGATGCATTTTCACCCCAATCTGTCACACTGACTATTGAAGATCACTTAGATATTTCTCGTGGGGATATGTTAGTAAAAGCTGCTGGGCAGCCACAAATCAAGAAGGAATTTGCTGCGATGCTATGCTGGCTATCTGAACAGCCACTTGATTCTCGCCGTAAGTATATCGTCAAGCACACCACGCGTATGATCAAAGGAATGGTAAGTCAGATTGACTATCGTGTGGATGTCAATACGCTCGATCATGAGACAACAGATTCCCTGAAAATAAATGATATCGCACGGGTGGTGATGAAAGTGCAGCAGCCAATTGTATTGGACGATTATGCTCACAATCGTGCTACCGGGAGCTTCATTGTTATTGATGAAACGAGCAATAATACCGTCGCAGCCGGCATGATTTGCTAGATATGCTTTTTCGGAATAAACACAATCTTTTACGATAGTGAAAAAGTAGCGCCCATATCATTTTTTATTCAAAATTAGCTTGAGCCGGTCTTAAGCAATTGACTTCATTTTTCACCCTGAGCCCTCCATTTTTTTTGCTATAAAAATATCAATAAACAACTATGACAAATTCAGCATTAATGCGTAGCAAACCATCAGTAGAAGTTATTATTCCTGATCTTAAATTTGGGATGGTTTTTGCGGATTTGTATTGCCGTGATGGTTTAGTCAAGCTGGATCAAGCATTTCTTGACTTTCTACAAGCAGGGGATGCTGGTCTGTGTAAACGCTTGGAGCTGGCACGCCTTCATCCGGATAGCTTAGCACCCAAAGATGAATCTGCTTTTCTGATTGAGCTTGCTCCGTGGATGGAGGATTTCATTGCACAGTTATTTGGTATAGGCAAGGAAGTGCGTGTACTTGCAGCGCGTCATCATGAACTTGCCCCGCTTTATTTCTGCAAGCGGCAATTTGTGCAACGCCGTGCCAAAACTAAGGTGAGCGATGAAGTATTACCAACCATAGACGCTATTGCCCTAGAAAAGAAACTCGAAGAAGAGTTTGGCGAGCCTTTTTCTGAGTTGGTGTTTGCAACTCATGTGACCCGATGGTTAGAGGATGAAGCAAACCACGCAGTCCGTTTAAATGATGCGTTGCACTATGCGGCTTGGGCATTACGCACGCCTGAAGGGCAAACGCATACCCAGCAAGGTGTGTTATTCAAATCTCCAGCAAAACTTGATTATCTGCACTTGTTGTCAATGGTAACCGATGATCATGCTGGTTATACTGTCCACCGTCTTGAGCACCTTCGTCAGCGCGAAGGATTTTCTCTGACTGATAATGGTACCGACCTGGTGGGCGCTTTGGATGAGACCAATTATTGTATCTGGTGTCATGAACAAGGTAAGGATTCCTGCTCAAAAGGGTTCAAAGTCAAACCTAAAAATGCCGAAGAACCCGCTGCTTTCAAGAAAAGTGAGTTAGGAGCATTACTCACGGGCTGTCCCTTGGAAGAGCGGATTTCGGAATTTCATAAACTCAAGTCGCAGGGGGTGGCGATTGGCAGCTTAGCCATGATTGTACTGGACAACCCAATGTGCGCAGGCACGGGGCATCGTATTTGTAATGACTGCATGAAATCCTGCATTTATCAGAAACAGGATCCGGTAGATATTCCGCAAGCAGAGACGCGTACCCTTAAAGATGTGCTCGAATTACCGTGGGGATTTGAGATATATAGCTTGCTTACGCGCTGGAATCCTCTTAATTTACGCAGACCGCTGCCCAGACCAGCTACCGGTAAGAAAGTTCTGGTGGTGGGAATGGGGCCTGCTGGCTATACTCTGGCACACCATTTGATGAACGATGGTCATACCGTAGTGGGAGTAGATGGTCTCAAGATTGAGCCATTACCGGCAGAGATTTCCGGAGTCGGTCTGCATGGGGAGCGTATATCCTTTAATGCTATTTACGATACCAATATGCTCCGTGTCGATCTGAATGAACGTATCCCAGGTGGTTTTGGTGGAGTGGCCGAATACGGTATCACCGTGCGCTGGGATAAGAATTTTCTTCAATTAATTCGTCTCTTACTGGAGCGACGGCCAGAATTTGCGCTTTATGGTGGGGTACGCTTTGGCGGTACTATGACAGTAGATGATGCGCTGGCTTTGGGTTTTGATCATATCGCGCTAGCTGCAGGCGCTGGGCGTCCAACTATTCTTGATTTACCCAATGGCTTGGCACGTGGTGTGCGCGCAGCTTCCGATTTTCTAATGGCACTTCAGCTATCCGGTGCAGCACAGGCTGATTCTATCGCTAACGTACAGTTGCGCTTGCCTGTTGTAGTGATTGGTGGCGGGCTTACTGCGATCGATGCGGCTACGGAAGCTTTGGCTTACTATCCGGTCCAGGTTGAGAAATTTTTACAGCGTTATGAGTTACTTGCTTCAGAACAGGGAGAAACTGCCGTTCGCAATCGCTGGGATGAAGAAGAGCGGCAAATTGCTGAGGAGTTTTTGGCACACGCACGAGCGATTCGTGCCGAGCGTGCACAGGCAGCCAAGGAAGAGCGAGCACCGGATATTCTGAAGCTATTGCAATCATGGGGTGGAGCTACCATTGCGTATCGTAAGCGATTAATTGACAGCCCTTCTTATACGCTGAATCATGAAGAGGTTGAGAAAGCAATGGAGGAAGGGATTTGGTTTGCTGAAGGGCTGACGCCGTTGCGAGTTGATGTCGATCAATGGGAGCATACCCAGTCGATTAGACTTTCTGCTCAAACAGTAAATGAGGCAGGACAATGGCAAAAAATCAGGGAAGTTGATTTGCCTGCCCGTGCCATTCTGGTCGCCGCTGGTACCCAGCCGAATACCGTCCTTGCCAGAGAAGATGAGAAGTATTTCAAATTGAATGGACGCTATTTTGCAGCTTGCGATGATCAGGGGAATCCAGTTAGCTTGACAAAGGGTAATCCTAAGCCAGAGACACCAGCGGTCTTGCTGAGCCACTGCGATGATGGGCGTTTTATCAGTTTCTTTGGTGATTTGCACCCGTCTTATTCAGGTAATGTAGTTAAAGCCATGTCAAGTGCCAAACAAGGTTATCCCATTGTCAGTCGCGTGCTTGAACGTGTTACGCCGGCTTCGACTCAATTGAATGTCCAGTTTTTTGCTGAAATGAATCATCAATTGAGACCGACCGTGCATAAAGTGGAAAGGCTGACACCTAATATTATCGAAGTGGTCGTGCGCGCACCTATGGCAGCAAGACATTTTCATCCCGGGCAATTTTTCCGCTTCCAGAATTTTGTGACATTGGCTCCGATGATAGAAAACACCCGGCTAGCGATGGAGGGCATCGCATTGACAGGAGCATCGGTAGATGTTTCGAGTGGGCTTATTTCTCTGATTGCGCTCGAAATGGGGGGGTCAGCAAATTTGTTTACCTTGCTTAAACCAGGCGAACCGGTTGTGCTGATGGGGCCTACAGGTACGCCTACCGAAATTCTGCCAAATGAGACGCTCGTGCTAGTGGGGGGAGGACTTGGCAATGCGGTGTTATTTTCTATTGGCGCTGCTGCACGTGCTGCAGGATGCCGGGTTTTGTATTTTGCTGGCTACAAAAAACTGGTTGATCGTTATAAAGTGGCTGAAATTGAGGCCGCGGCAGACACCGTTGTGTGGTGTTGTGATGAAGCGCCTGGATTTGTACCTTCCAGGCCAGGTGATTTTAATTTCGTTGGCAATATTGTGCAGGCAATGGTTGCTTATGGCAGCGGTGCACTCGGTGCACAGCCTATCTCCCTGGCAGATGCTGATCGTATCATTGCGATTGGTTCTGATCGAATGATGGCGGCGGTGGGTTATGCGCGTCATCATCAGCTGCAGCCCTATTTGAAAAAAAATCACTTTGCTATTGGTTCTATCAATTCCCCGATGCAATGTATGATGAAGGAAATTTGTGCCCAATGTTTGCAGCCTCATAAAGATCCTGAAACGGGTGAGATTACTTACGTTTTTTCATGTTTCAATCAAGATCAGCCATTAGATTGGGTTGATTTTAGTAGTTTATCGTCACGCTTGCGCCAAAATAGCGTACAGGAAAAATTAACCAGTCAATGGTTAGGTCGTTGCCTGAAAAATTTAAATTAAGAATAAAAGCGGCGTAACTTATCATGGTATTTATTGCCTTTGAATATATAAGACAATAACGCGCTAACGTATAGATAGGTTCACAGATAAATTATGTATAAGCTTCAATCAAAGCAATGTATCCATCAAGATTCATTTATAATCTCGCATTCGAGAAAAGTTATGCAAAGCATTTGGTATTTTCAAGTTTGAATAGAGGATAAGGGAGATAATCGATGCACATAGGCATACCTGCAGAAATTAATGCGGGAGAAACACGTGTAGCAGCTACGCCGGAGACGGTTAAAAAATATACTGCCAAGGCTTTTCACACTGTTCTGGTTCAATCTGGCGCAGGTGCTAGTGCAAGTATTCCTGATGCTGCCTACCAAGAAGCGGGTGCAGTGATCGTTAATGAGGTATCACAATTATATGGTCAATCACAAATTATCCTGAAAGTGCGTGGCCCCGGAGCTGAGGAAGTGGCGCTAATGCGCAAGGATGCGATTCTGATTGGTTTGTTGTCACCCCATCAAGTGGAAGGAATCGAGGTGCTCGCTCAACATGGCTTGACTGCGTTTGCCATGGAGAAACTACCGCGTATTTCACGTGCACAAAGTATGGATGTACTGTCTTCTCAGGCGAATATTGGTGGATATAAAGCAGTCATTATGGCTGCCAATGTTTATCAGAAATTCTTCCCTATGCTGATGACAGCTGCAGGAACCGTGAAAGCAGCAAGAGTATTAATATTGGGAGCAGGGGTAGCCGGATTGCAGGCGATTGCCACGGCTAAACGGCTGGGAGCAGTGATAGAAGCTTTTGATGTGCGCCCTGCAGTTAAGGAACAAGTTGAGAGCTTAGGTGCTAAATTTGTTGAGGTTCCGTTAACGGACGAAGAAAAAGCGAAGGCTGAAACAGCCGGTGGCTATGCTACTGAAATGTCGGATGATTATAAACGTCGGCAGGGTGAATTAATTCATCAAAGAGCTGTTGCGGCTGATATTGTCATTACGACTGCTTTGATCCCCGGGCGTCCAGCGCCAGTTTTAATAAAAGAAGAAACGGTTCAAGCGATGAAACCTGGTTCAGTGATAGTGGATATGGCGGTGGAGGCAGGCGGAAACTGCCCCTTGTCAGAGCTGAATAAAACGGTGGTAAAACATGGTGTTCATCTCATTGGTATTGCGAATCTTCCGGGTCTGGTTGCCGCAGATGCAAGCGCGCTTTATGCACGTAATCTTATGAATTTTCTTAATTTGATGCTTGATGCCAAGAGCGGAGAGCTCAAAATTAACCAGGAAGATGAGATTATTGCCGGAACATTGGTATGTTCGGAGGGGCAGGTTGTCAAGAAAGCATGAGACAAAGTAACCCATTGTTTTGATGCGCGCTTTAATATTCATAAAAGTTAACGAATTCAAGAGGAGCACACATGATCGGTGAAATTGATCCAACGATAATTCATCTCACGGTATTCGTGTTGGCGGTTTTTGTTGGCTATCACGTGGTCTGGAATGTAACCCCTGCGTTACATACACCGCTGATGTCAGTAACTAATGCCATTTCTAGTATTATTTTAGTAGGCGCCATGCTGGCTGCAGGGCCTGCTGAAACCGACTGGGGGGTCTGGCTGGGGGCGGCGGCTGTTGTTCTTGCCTCCATTAATGTATTTGGTGGGTTCCTCGTCACACAACGCATGCTGGAAATGTTCAGAAAAAAAGATAAAAAAGGAAGCGCCTAAATGTCTGCTGATTTGATTGCTCTCGCTTATCTGGTTGCAGCGGTTTTTTTCATACTGGCGCTGAAAGGGCTTAGTTCCCCCCTTTCTGCCCGGCGTGGTAATTTGTTTGGAATGGTTGGGATGACGATAGCCGTTGGCACTACCTTGACCATTACCCAGAATTGGACATTGATACTCGGTTGTATCGCAATCGGAGCGATAATAGGTTCTATCGTAGCGCAGCGCGTCCAGATGACCGCAATGCCGGAACTGGTTGCTTTCATGCACTCGCTGGTAGGTTTGGCCGCAGTATTTATTGCCATTGCCGCTGTTAATAATCCTGTTTCATTTGGCCTGCCTGAGATGTTGCCAGCTGGTAGCAAGCTGGAGTTGTTTTTGGGGACGTTTATCGGTGCCATGACCTGGTCTGGCTCTGTCATTGCTTTTCTTAAATTGTCTGGCCGCATGAGTGGCGCTCCAGTTATTTTCACTGGGCAACACATGATCAATCTGACGTTAGCCCTGGTCATGATTGGCTTCGGTTTATGGTTCTTTTTCAGTGAGACGACTAACTGGCCAGCATTTATCACCATGACAGCGATTGCTTTCATACTCGGATTCCTCATCATTATTCCTATTGGGGGAGCAGATATGCCGGTGGTCATTTCCATGCTGAATTCCTATTCAGGCTGGGCTGCGGCGGGTATCGGCTTTTCGCTAGGTAATCCGATGCTGATTATTGCTGGCTCGTTGGTAGGCAGTTCTGGCGCAATTCTGTCGTATATTATGTGCAAAGCCATGAACCGTCCTTTTCTTTCCGTCATCCTGGGAGGCTTTGGTAGTGAAGGCGGCAGCCAAGGAGCCGCGGATGGAACACAGAAAACCTATCGCAGCGGAAGTGCTGAGGATGCTGCCTTCCTGATGAGTAATGCTGATAGCGTTATTATCGTTCCGGGGTATGGTCTGGCCGTTGCTCGTGCGCAACACGCAGTCAATGAGCTTGCCGAAGTTTTGCATGAAAAAGGCGTAAATGTTCGTTTTGCTATCCATCCCGTTGCGGGCCGTATGCCAGGGCATATGAATGTACTTCTTGCTGAGGCAGAAATACCGTATGAACAAGTTCTGGAGATGGAAGAGATCAACAGCGACTTTCCTAATACTGATGTGGTGCTGGTACTTGGGGCAAATGACGTGGTCAATCCAGCCGCAAATGTGCCGGGCAGTCCCATCTATGGTATGCCTATTCTAGAGGCACACAAGGCTCGTACCGTAATAGTCGTAAAACGTAGTATGGCTGCAGGTTACGCTGGCCTTGATAATGATTTGTTCTATATGGACAAGACGATGATGGTGTTTGGCGATGCCAAAAAAGTGGTAGAGGATATGGTGAAAGCAGTTAATGCCTAGAAGATGCTTATCCTTTTAAGTCACCTTCAAGGTATTAAGAAACTAATTTATTGATTCTTTTTTGAGTTAGGATGAGTTGCTTTAAGTGCATTATTTGGCAGACTGGAGTAGCTTGGCTTGTTCAACGCCATGATGGTGACGATAGATTTAACGTGACTTTGACTAAGGATCACACTATGGCAGGGAAAACCTGCTGTGATGTGATCCTCATGTTTAAAACTCACGTTACTTATATTTTCTCAGGCGGAAACAAGCACGATATCCGGCTCAATTGTTTTTAACAATCGCTCAATTCCTCTGAGCGTTCCAGAAATTGAGCTAGGGCAAGTGCCACATGCCCCTTGATAATGAATTTTCAGAATATTCTCTTCCAGGCTCAATATATGAAGATCACCGCCATCATTTTGTAAGTAAGGACGTACTTCCTCATCTAATAATATATTGATACGCTCCAGTCGCTGCTGATCTTCAGGACTCAAGTTAGTCAATAGTTCATTGGCTGCTGCTACCGTCTCAGCGGATTGCGCATGAGCCGCTGGTGCAGCCCTAATCGGATCAGCAACAGCGCGTGCAAGATCTTGCCAGTCAGCTTCTCCATCTTGAGTAATCGTAATCCAGCGGTCAACATAGAAGACATTGGTAACATGATCTATATCGAACAAAGCTGATGCCAATGGATCATCCTTTGCTTGCTCAGCACTATCATAGGAATGACTTATACCCCAGGTAAGCGGTTCTTTTAGAACAAACTTTAAAGCATTTGGGTTAGGCGTGCCTTCTATTTCAGCTATTTTTGGCATTTTGTTTTAATTATTTTGATAGTGTTTTATTATGCGATATCTGGTTTTTGGGGGTTAGGCCTTACTGTTAGCAGTATGGATTGAATCTTCTGCTGTTTCAGTCGATACGATAGCATCAGAATTCAATGCAGCTTGCAACGTATGCCAGGGCAGAATTGCGCATTTGACCCGTGTCGGTAGGTCACGTACGCCAGCAAACACAGCTAGCCTCCCGAGGTGGTGAGGCCCTGCAAGATCAAGATCGCCCACTACCATTTCCCGAAATTCTGTTATTAAAGTTTCTGCTTCCGACCGTGATTTCCCTTTGACCGTCGCTGTCATCATTGAAGCAGATGCTTTACATATAGCGCATGATTCTCCCTGAAAAGCAATACGATTAATGTGCTCTCCTTCCACGTGCAACGCAAGATCAATGCGATCACCGCATAAGGGATTATGTCCTACTGCGTGGTGGTTTGCATTATCAAGCGTGCCATAGTTGCGGGGCTTGCGATTATGATCAAGGATCACTTCCTGATAAATTGATTTTAAATTCATTATGAGAAAACCTTTTGTATAGAATGAATACCTTCTACCAAAGTATCAACTTCTGCTTTAGTATTATAAAAAGCAAAGGAGGCACGTGAGGTGGCAGGTATTTTGAAGCGCTGCATAATGGGTTGTGCGCAATGGTGACCCGTGCGTACAGCGATTCCTTCTTGATTAAGCAGTGTTCCTACATCATGAGGGTGAACGCCATCAATGATGAATGACAAGACAGCAACTTTCGTCCGCGTATTACCGATAATGTGGACACCGGGTATAGTGATGATCTGTTCGGTTGCGTAATTAATCAGTTCATGCTCATAAGCTGCAATTGCATCTAACCCGATCTTCGATAAATACTCTATTGCGGCACCAAAGCCAATCGCAGCAGCAATAGGAGGCGTGCCTGCTTCAAATTTATACGGAATGGTGTTGTAGGTCGTTTTTTCAAAGGTTACCGAGGCAATCATATCACCCCCCCCTTTGAAAGGCTGCATGGATTCCAGCAACTTGGCTTTACCATAGAGGACGCCTATTCCTGTTGGGCCGCATAATTTGTGAGCAGAAAAGGCATAGAAATCACAATCCAGATCTTGCACATCGACTTTTATATGGGGAGCAGCTTGTGCGCCATCGATTAAAACCGGTACGCCTTGCCGGTGGGCAAAAGCAATCATGTTTTTAATCGGATTGATGGTGCCCAGTGCATTCGATACATGCGTTAATGCGACAAAGCGAGTTCGAGGATTAAATAGCTTTTCATATTCATCAATTAATAGCTCGCCCGCGTCATTAATCGGTACGACACGAATGGTTGCACCTTTTTCTTCTGCCAGCATTTGCCATGGCACAATGTTTGAGTGATGCTCTAGGTTCGTTAAAATAATTTCATCACCACTCTGAATAAACTTGCGACCATAACCATGCATCACTAGATTAATGGCATCTGTTGTACCGCTGGTAAAGATGATTTCTCTATCTTCACGGGCATTGATAAAATGCTGCAAGGTGCGTCGGGCCGTTTCATATTCCCGTGTGGCTATCTCAGATAGGTAGTGCACTGCACGATGGATATTAGCATGCTGAGTTGTTTGATACCGTATCAGACGATCGATGACTGATTGAGGCATTTGACTTGATGCAGCGTTATCCAGATAAACAAGTGGTTTATCGTTTACTTTGAGATTGAGAATGGGAAAATCGGCACGATATCGTGCTGCCAACTCTGAAGTTGGGGAAGTATTCATGTCTAGTAATGCATCAACAATTTTCATGTTTCAAGATATCTGTGTTCTTGCAAGGACGACTTCTTCGAGCTGCCTTTTAAGGGAAGAAATAGGAATACGATCAATAACTTCGCCACCAAATGCATAGGTTAGCAAATTACGTGCTGCCAAATCAGACAGACCGCGGCTCTTTAGGTAGAAAATTTCTTCTTTATCGAGTTGGCCTACTGTGGCGCCATGCGCGCATTTGACATCATCAGCGAATATTTCAAGTTGTGGCTTGGTATCAATACGGGCTTTATTGGTCAGTAAAAGATTGCGGCTTAATTGTGCTGAATCCGTTAACTGAGCATGCGGGCGTACTATGATTTTGCCATTAAATACCCCATGTGCCATGCCATCAACGATACATTTATGGAGCTGTCGACTCTTGCCATGCGGTTTCGCATGATCGATAAATGTATGAGTATCGGCGAGCTGACGTTCAGAAATCAATATCAACCCATCTGTAGCGCATTCAGCGCCTTCACCTGACAATATCACATTCAGGTTATAACGGGAAATAGAGGCTCCTAACGTTATGCTGACTGAATGGTACTGGCTTGCATGAGCAAGGGATACCGTACAATTCCCAATATGGAAAGCCTGCTGATTATCCCGCTGAACACGAGTATGATTGATGTGCGCACTATCGGCAAGATTCATTTCAACGACTGAGTTCGTCACATAAGAAGCTGCTTCAGTAGTAATATAATCTTCAATAATTGTCGCATGACTACCCGCTTCGGCAATCAGTAGACAGCGAGGATAACTGGTAACTTCAGTTTGCCTGGATATGAATAGCAAATGAATAGGCGTTGTTACTGACTTATTCATCGGAATAATGATACAGGCGCTATCCCGAAGAAAAGCAGTATTTAACGCCGTGAACACATCAGTCTTAAATTCTGCCAATTGACCAAGGTAACGAGCAATCGTATCCCCATGAGTAGGAAGAAGCGATGACAAATTGCCAATAATTGCACCTGCATCATGAGCAATGTGTGAGAACTCGGGGACAAATTGACCATCTACAAATACCAGCCGACAGCTGGCTTCTTCGAGATAGTAATGTTTAATATCCGAGAGCTGTATTTTGAATGTTGTCGGGGCTACCGGATAAGGCAGCTGACTAAGGGGCGAAATATCAGTAAAACGCCATTCTTCATCTTGAGTCGTCGGTATCCTGAGTGCACCAGCACTATCCATCGCGTTTGCGCGAAGCTGATCAAGCCACGATGAAGTTGATGGTTTCTGCCATGACTGAACAAGGTGATCGAGGTAGCTAGGACTAGTCGCTGCACTCATGGCCGTACTCCAGCGGTGTTACCACGGTCATCGGTATTAATCCAATCATAACCATGAGCTTCCAGTTCCTTGGCAAGCTCTTTACCGCTTGTTTTGATGATTCGTCCACTTTCCATCACATGAACATAATCAGGCACGATATAATCAAGCAAGCGTTGGTAATGCGTGACCAAAATAGTAGCATTATCTTTATTGGTAAGCTGATTTACACCATTAGCTACAATCCTGAGCGCATCAATGTCGAGCCCTGAATCTGTTTCATCCAGAATGGCGAGTTTTGGCTCCAGTAATGCCATTTGTAAAATCTCATTACGTTTCTTTTCTCCACCTGAGAATCCCTCATTGACGCTGCGATCCAGGAAATCTGGACTCATTTCGAGTAATTTCATTTTTTCGCGTACAAAATCATCAAACTCAAGCGGGTCAAGTTCTTCTTTGCCACGCTGGGACTGAACTGTATTGTATGCTAACCGCAAGAATTGATTATTAGCGACGCCTGGTATTTCGATCGGGTATTGAAATGCAAGAAATACACCGGCACGAGCACGTTCTTCAGGTTCAAGATCAAAAAGATTTTGATCGTTGAAGATAATCGTTCCGGCAGTGACCTCGTAAGCAGGGTGACCAGCAAGAATTTTGGCAAAAGTACTTTTACCAGATCCATTGAGCCCCATGATGGCATGGATTTCTCCACTCTTGACCGTGAGATCAACGCCTTTCAGTATCTCAATACCATTTACATTAGCATGTAAGCCACGTACTTCAAGGAGTGTTTTACTATTCTGATTGATCATCCGACACTCCCTTCTAATTTAAAACTGAGTAATTTGGTTGCTTCAACAGCAAATTCCATAGGCAACTGTTGAAAAACTTCTTTACAGAATCCATTGATAATCATTGATACAGCTTCTTCAGTATCAATCCCGCGTTGTAAAAAATAAAAAAGTTGATCCTCACCAATCTTTGAGGTAGAAGCTTCATGCTCAACTTTAGCGCTATTATTATTGACCTGGATATAAGGAAATGTATTGGCGCTGCATTGATTACCAATGAGCATCGAATCACATTGTGAATAGTTGCGTGCATTCTCGGCTGTAGGCGCAATTCTTACCAAGCCGCGATAACTGCTATTGGAGTTTCCCGCTGAAATACTTTTACTAATAATGGTGCTACGCGTATTTCTTCCCATATGAATCATTTTGGTGCCAGTGTCGGCTTGCTGATAATTATTGGTAACAGCGACTGAATAGAACTCTCCCACAGAATTTTCACCACGTAAAATACAGGAAGGGTATTTCCAGGTAATAGCAGATCCAGTCTCAACTTGCGTCCAGGAAATGCGCGAATTAGCCCCTTTCGCCAGCCCACGTTTAGTCACAAAATTATAAATACCGCCAATGCCTTTTTCATCTCCTGCATACCAGTTTTGAACAGTCGAGTATTTAATTTCGGCATTATCCAACGCAATCAGCTCAACAACGGCTGCATGTAATTGGTTGGTATCAAATTTGGGTGCAGTACATCCTTCCAGATAAGAAACCGAAGCACTTTCTTCAGCAATAATGAGCGTACGCTCGAATTGTCCTGATTCTTCAGTATTAATACGAAAGTAAGTTGACAAATCCATTGGGCATTTAACACCTTTGGGGATAAAACAAAATGAGCCATCGGTAAATACTGCTGAATTAAGAGCTGCATAGAAATTATCGCCAACTGGTACGACAGTTCCAAGATATTTCTTAACTAATTCTGGATGAGTTTGAACAGCTTCAGAAATCGAACAAAAAATGATCCCGACTTCAGCGAGTTTTTCTTTATAAGTCGTTGCAACGGATACACTGTCAAAAATGACATCCACAGCAACCCCCGCTAACGCTGCTCGTTCATGCATGGGCACGCCGAGTTTCTCAAATGTGCGTAGCAACTCGGGATCTACTTCATCCATACTCGCTAATTTTTTCTTCGGCTTAGGTGCTGAGTAATAACTAATTGATTGAAAATCAATTTTTGGGTATTTGACATTTTGCCAACGTGGTTCAGACATGCTGAGCCATTTTTCATAAGCTTGCAATCTGAATGTGAGCATCCATTCAGGCTCATTTTTCTTGGATGAAATCAATCGAATGATTTCTTCGTTAAGTCCTTTGGGTGCAATATCTGATTCTATTTCTGTGACGAAACCATGCTTGTAAGGCTGGTTTACAAGATTTTGTAGTACAGCACTCATTTTTATATATTTTCCTTAGACTCTTCAGGTATTTTGAGGCTGAAGCTCTCACCACAGCCGCATGTATTCCCAACATTTGGATTGTTAAACTTGAAAGTACTATTTAGACCTTCTTTGACAAAATCTATCTCTGATCCATCAAAATAAGATAGGTTATCTCGTTTTACGACTATTCTTGCATTATGCGACTCGAAGAGCTGATCTTCTTCTTGTATTTTCTCAACATAATCAAAGATATAAGTAAAACCAGAGCAACCGGATTCTTTTATATCTATCCGTAGAGCCAATCCTTTACCACGCTTTGTGAGTTGCTGCTGGATTTGTTTGGCTGCACGTTCTGTCAATGTGATTGGCATAATTTTTCTCTATAAATTAATTAAAACTAAAATGCTGCTTCACGCATATCGTACAACTTGACAACAGCTTGCTCGCGTTGCTGATCGCGTTGTTTCTGCTCATCGACCAATTGCTTTAATGTTACGCTGCCAAGATAATTGAAAATAATGTCATTGAGTTCTGCCCATAGATCATGAGTCATACATTTGCCATCATTCAGACAATTTTCTTTTCCACCACATCGCGTGTTATCAATGGGTTCATCGACAGCAAGAATAATATCTGCAATAGATACTTGGTCCAGACTTTTAGCTAGGCAATAGCCACCGCCAGGACCACGCACACTATCAACAAGTTCGCGTTGGCGTAATTTTGCGAACAATTGTTCAAGATATGATAGTGAAATTTTTTGACGCTGACTGATATCGGCAAGTGTGACCGGTCCATTGCTGTGCTGCATCGCGAGATCCAATAGTGCTGTCACTGCGAATCGTCCTTTCGTTGTCAGTCTCATACCAGATTCCTTAATACAATAAAAGTTGAGTAAATAAGAGTTAATTAGGGTTTGTTGTAAATAATACTTGATTATTTTTGTCAACTATATAATACCTGACTGGACTAGTCAACTATAGCAACCTATGATTTGCAATTTTTTAGGAAGTTCAATAAATGAGCTTCTTATTTGTAAAGAATGAATACACATTGTGTCCCAGTAAAATCAATGGGTTACTGCTTTTGTTCAATATTATTATTTAAGCCAATCCAGTTAAATTCTGCACTACCATAAAAATTTTTTCCTCACTGCTGCAATAAAATTTTCAGGTGGAGTGGAGAGCTTTTTAATTGTTACAAACTAACTGTATATTTTGCCTGCTTGCCGCTTCGTAGATTACCTCTGCATCAATGGTATCGTGCTTGCTTTATGGCTTTTGCATTACTGCAATACACGCTTAGTTGCTATTAATTTCTCTTCATGTACCAGCTCACCTAGCTCCTGCGCGAATAATGACTACCTGAGTAGGCCTCAAAGCTTATCGTGCAATTGGCTATATTTTCTGCCCAAATAAGAAATTATTTAAGAAATTATTTTTTGTCGTGTCGTGGGACCTTTACCAAGTGCTATATAGTCATGGACATCAAGTATTATGCGCATGCATAATATTTTGAACAGTCCACATCACACATGCAGATAGTGCTATGAGCCGTCCACATCAGTTTGTTTGAAAAGTGATAAAAATAAAAGAAAGGAGCCAAAAATGTATTTTATAGAGGAGATGAGAAGAGCATTTCCTTCCTATAACATAAATACTTTTATCAAAGTATCTTATTTGGAAAGTATTAAAATGCTGGCTAAGGTTCTTCAGTCGCGAATAGAAGAAGAGAGATGTAAGCGTTCAATTGCATGATAGTGTGATTAATTTTCTGATATTTAATATTATTTTGTTAATATTTTTGGCTCATAAGAAGCAGGATCGACCATTTAATAATAAATTACATGAATTTTTTATGGGCCCGTTGGAATCTCTGCGTAGGTGAAAGTATTCCGTTACAATTGTCTCTATGCCATTAATTAAGCCAATCAGCAAAAATAATCATGATATAAAGTTCTTACAGGGGAATATTATTCTCGTAGGTATGATGGGTGCCGGAAAGACTACGATTGGGAAGTTGCTGGCTAATTACATGGGAAAAACGTTTCTGGATTCCGATCATGAAATTCAACAGCGTACTGGTGTTAAGATTCCTTTGATTTTTGAAATTGAAGGAGAGGCTGGGTTTCGTAGACGTGAAACAGAGGTGTTGCATGAGCTGGTGCAAGCAGAGAATGTAGTGCTGGCTACTGGTGGGGGGGCGGTGCTAAGTGCTGAAAATCGTGCCTTATTAAGACAACATGGTATCGTAGTTTATTTGAGCGCGTCCGTGAATGAACTGCAACGAAGAACACGTACTGATAAAAATAGACCGCTACTTCAGACTGAGGATCTGCATGCCAGATTGACAGAGCTTCATGCTCAACGCGATGCTCTTTATCGAGAGGTGGCACATATCATCATAGATAGCGGAAAACAAGGTGTGCGCTCTCTAGTACAACGGCTCGCTCGAAAGCTGCTTTTCTTCAAAATTAAGAAGCTCCGAGCTGAGGCGTTAAATCGGAAAAAGAACGTGATCAAGGCTTACCAACCGAATAATTATGAATCTTAAAAGGGATGGGTTCTTCCCTAAATTAGTTATGTTATATGAATGATATGCAAACTGTTAAGGTGGCCTTATTTTCTTCCGAACAGGACCGGAGTTACCCCATTTACATTGGTAATGCGTTATTAGAACAGGCAGATTTGCTATTGCCTCAATTGCCACAGAAACGGGTGGCAATTGTCACTAATACCACTGTAGCCCCTCTTTATTTAGATCAATTTCGTAGAGCACTAGAGCGGCATGGGATCTGTTCCGTTGCAATTATTTTGCCTGATGGTGAAGATCATAAAAATTGGCAGACATTGAATTTGATTTTTGACGCCTTATTGGAACAACGCTGTGAGCGAAAAACTACCCTAATTGCGTTGGGGGGCGGGGTTATTGGTGATCTGACAGGGTTTGCGGCGGCGACTTTTTTGCGAGGCGTACCTTTTATCCAGATTCCTACTACTCTCCTTGCACAAGTGGATTCCTCAGTAGGCGGTAAGACAGGTATTAACCATCCCCTTGGCAAAAATTTGATAGGAGCATTCTATCAACCGCGCATGGTGTTGACAGACAGTGCGACGCTTACCACCTTGCCTGATAGGGAATTGCGTGCCGGCATTGCAGAAGTGATTAAATACGGTCTTATACGCGATGCTGACTTTTTTATGTGGTTGGAACAGAATATAACGGGTTTAATTACACGTAATGCTGATATTCTAAATAAAGCTATTTGCCGGAGTTGCGAAATCAAAGCGGAAATTGTCGCTGCAGATGAGCGTGAGAGTGGCGTGCGGGCACTGCTTAATCTTGGCCACACTTTCGGCCATGCAATTGAAAACGCCATGGGTTATGGAGTATGGTTGCACGGTGAAGCGGTTGCTGCGGGCACTATAATGGCAGCAAACTTGTCAAAACAATTAAAATTTATCAGTGAAAGTGAGTTCGAACGCATATGCAGCATATTCCAAAAGGTAGGACTACCAGTTAGTGC
The DNA here is from genome assembly GCF_900113925.1 of Nitrosomonas sp. Nm34. GTDB lineage: Bacteria > Pseudomonadota > Gammaproteobacteria > Burkholderiales > Nitrosomonadaceae > Nitrosomonas. The sequence goes on along the minus strand of NZ_FORD01000003.1, from coordinate 116,760 downwards.
ACCCAAACTTTCTCCAGATGATTACTTAAGCTTGATGAAGCTTGATAAAAAAGTAGAGGAGGGAAGAATACGTTTTATTCTACTGAGGCGTATTGGTGAAGCAATGATGAGTCATGATATTCCAGCATCAACCTTGAGAGAGACATTGCTGACTTGTATGGCTAATGGATGATTTGGCTCCTTACGCAGTATCCACTGCTAATTCGCGCGGGCGTCTCATCAAAGAAGCCCCTCCTATTGGTCGAAGTGAATTTCAACGCGATCGTGACCGGGTAATTCATTCAACAGCTTTCCGTCGGCTTGAATATAAAACACAGGTATTTGTTAACCATGAGGGTGATTTGTTTCGCACGCGCTTGACACATAGTCTAGAGGTGGCCCAGATTGGACGTTCAATCGCACGAAATTTAAAGTTGAATGAGGATTTAGTTGAAGCAATAGCACTGGCGCATGATTTAGGACACACGCCATTTGGCCATGCGGGGCAAGATGCTTTGAATGATTGTATGAGGGAGTATGGTGGCTTTGAACATAATCTTCAGTCTTTAAGAGTCGTTGATGTGCTTGAAGAACAGTACGGTGCTTTTGAAGGTTTGAATTTGTGCTTTGAAACCCGTGAAGGCATTCTCAAGCATGTCGCTAGAAAGAATGTTGAAAAGCTCGGTGAAGTCGGAGAGCGTTTTTTAATTAATCAAAGACCTTCACTGGAGGCACAGCTTACCAATATTGCTGATGAAATTGCGTATAATAATCATGATGTCGATGATGGTTTACGTTCCGGTTTTATTACAATGTTGCAACTGGAAAAGATAGAAATATTTTCCAGACATTTATGGCAGGTGAAAAGAGATTATCCGAATATTAGTGGTCGACGTTTAATTCATGAAACGATACGTGGCATGATTAATAGTGTGGCAACAGATTTAACCCAACAAAGTAAAAGCAACATCGAAAATGCGCGACCAAACGGTCTGGATGAAATACGATCAGCACCATGCTTGATTCGATTCAGCGAAAAGATAAAGCAGGAGCAGCAGGAGCTAAAAAGCTTTTTGTACGATAACCTTTATCGACATTTCCAAGTAACACGCATGAGTAATAAGGCGCAACATACGATTAAAATGTTATTCAATGCATTCAACTCAGATATTCGACTGCTACCTACAGCATACCAGATTAAATTTTCTCAATATGGACATCAGGCTATTGCTGATTATATTGCCGGCATGACTGATCGTTTTGCAATTAAGGAATACCAACGACTGTTTATCATCAGTGAAAACTAACATTCATTTTGGGTGAATGACAGCGGATTCTAGATAGCCCTATTTGTTATCTATTATCTGATTATTAAGTTGAGTGAATACATATAGAAGAGAGGAGGAACAGAAATGCTCTGGTCAAGGATTAATTTATATGCTTTAGGCGTGCTGATAGGGTTGCTGCACTTTTCAAACGACGCATGGGCTAATTTAGACAATAGTGATCTGGTTAATGCAGCTACACGCGGTAATTTGTCTCAAGTAAAAGCATTGCTTTCCATGTCTGAGAAAAATTACGAAACACGCGATAAGAATATGGCATTGATAAGTGCAGTGCAGAATGGTCACAAAAATATCGTTGAACTACTGCTTGCTTCTGGCGTTGACGCAAATGTAAAGGCAAACAATGGTCGGACCGTGCTCATGTTGGCTGCGCAGGACAACCGTATTGGTATCGCGCAAGCATTACTTGCTGCTAATGCAGATATAAACGCGGTTACAGACGATGGAATGACAGCATTAATGTTTGCATCGCAAAAAAATCATATAGAAATGGTGCGTCTTTTGCTCGAAACGGGTAGTGATGTCAATGTCAATGCTGTTACTAATGAAGGGGTTACCGCATTGATGCTTGCATCACAAATAGGGGGCCAAGTCGTGATCCAGCACTTGCTGCAAGCAAACGCCAATGTGAATAGTCAAGCAAAAAATGGCGCAACTGCGTTGATGCTAGCCGCACAACATGGCTATCGCGGAGTGACCATGACGCTACTTGCTATGGGTGCAGAAATTGATGCTAAGGCAGAAAATGGTGCGACTGCGTTATTACTGGCCAAAAAATATGATCATAAGGGTGTCATTGAGTTACTTCAAAAAGCAGGTGCGAAATAGAGATTTTGCTGAGTAATCATCTTATGAGCTTCTTATTAATTTATCGGCTTGGCTTTGATAGATGTGTCTAACTGTAATACAAACAGAATGTTATAATTTTTATTAAATTTTTATTTACTCTAAGAAGAGCGGAATGACTCAATGAATATGCGTATTTTTACATTGCTAGCCTTATTGATGTTAACTCTGGCTGGATGCGGTGATGAAACCCCATCAGCAAAATCGGAGGCAGACGAAACTTGGAAGAAACTGCCCGATGAGATTACTCCTATCAATGAATTGCCATCCGTATTTCAACAAGGCTTATCATCGGAAGAAAAGGCTGATCTGCTGAAAAAAATCATGCCAATGGCAGATGATGGATTATCACCTGAAGAACGATTCCTAAAATTACGCCAGGATGCGGAAGCAGGCGATGCCGAAGCGCAGAATGCTCTTGGTTCCTTGTTCTATTCCGGAGAGGCTATTTCCAAGGATGCGACAGGAAAAATTATGGACTATGACCTGGAATCAGCTGCAGGTTGGTTTCAACGCGCTGCAGAGCAAGGGCATGCAGGCGCCCAATTTAATCTGGGCCTGTTGTACGCGGAAGGCCAGGGTGTTCCACAAGATTCCGCTAAAGCAGTGGAGTGGTTTACCAAGGCTGCTGAACAAGGCAACGTGGATGCGCAAAATAACCTGGGTGTCATGTATCTAGTAGGCGAGGGGGTGCCTAAGAATACAGATAAAGCGATTGAATGGTTTAAGAAGGCTGAGAAACAAGGCAATGAAGAAGCAAGAGAAAACCTTAAGGCCATACGCGCCGCGGGAAATTAGGCTAATATTTTCATTTACAAAATATTGCAAAGAAGCTTGGAAGGGACTCTGGAATTAGTTACAAGAAAAGATGATTTCTACTAAAGGAAGTTATCCACTACGTGACCATGCTTCTGATTCCCGTGTCAATAGCAACAAATCTCCTTAAACCGCTTTACAGGTTTAAGGAGATTTGTGACCGCCTCTAACTCAAACCCATTCATTGGTAAGACTCATCCCCCATTTCTTGAGCTGTTAGCATGAGTGTCATTGCCGCTATACCATATAGCGCGCATCCTTTTATCGTGTTGTTCCATTATATATTGCTTTCTAAAGAATATTATTCATAACAGTATGTGGTTCAATAAAAATTGATCGAATTCAGGTGAGCTTGAACTTAAATCAAGTGCAAGGGTTTTTGCATAATTTATTCAAAAACCTTGCACTTAAAAAGTGATTTTTACAATATTGTTAAATAAAAACAATTGTTTATATTTTATGAGTAAGCTCTAATTAATCTACTTGAGTAATAGCATTGGCTATTCCATTCTTAAATCAAAACTGAATTTGTCTATTTCACCTTGTCGTATGATTGATACTGTCTCCGGCTCGCTTTCGCGCCATGTTAGATTTGGAAATGGAATGACAGCTATGCTTTTCTAATGGGTGATTTACAAGATTTTGCAAAGTTATCCAAAAAAATCTACAGCTATCGATTGGTGTGACAAGCGTGACGGATTCTTGTCTTGACGTTGTCTGTGGGGCTGTCTACTATAAAAAGTCTTTATTTAAAACTATTTTTTGACATTCTAATTTTATTACTTTAGGGATTGATTATGTCACAGTTTAAAAGAACGTTGTTTGGTCGTTTAACGTCATTCTTGCTATCCGGTTTGCTAGTTGGCCAGGCAACGACTGTTACTGCTGGCCAACAAGATGATCGTCATGAGCCTGGCAGAACAACCTATGCTCATTTCAACAAAGATGGGCAGCTGCTCACACCCAGGAATTATCGTGAATGGATTTTCATTGGCGCACCTGTGACACCCAAAGATATGAACGATGGCAATCCCGCATTTCCTGAGTTTCACAATGTATACATTGATCCCGTTAGCTGGGTACACTGGAAGCAAACTGGAAAATTCCGTGATGGGACGATTATCGTTAAGGAATTAGTAAGCGTCGGTGCCGAAGAGGCGACCAGTGGCAATGGTTATTTTCAAGGGGAATATCTTGGTATCGTTGCGACCGTCAAGGATTCTAAGCGTTTTGCTGATAGACCTAACAATTGGGCATACTTTGGCTATGATAGCTATAAAAGCAAGAGCGCGGCTCCCCAACCTGATGAATCTTGCAATGCTTGCCATAAAGAAAATGCTGCTGAAGACAACGTGTTTACCCAATATTACCCGGTATTGCGCGCTGGCAAGCCTGAGAAGTAAGTAACGTAACCTGGTAAGGTGATGGCTAGGAGAGAAGGGTTGCCAAGACTACGGTAGTCATCTAAAGGTTTTAGAAAAAGGGTATTTTATTCCCAGCACATCTTAGTGCAGAATGACTTGCCCTTTCTTTTTCATAAAACTTTAAGAGATATTCATGCGGTTTGTTTGTATTCATGCAGTTGTTTCTTAATTCTATTATTTCTCATCACAAATTAATTACAGGTAAGCCGCTAACCATGTCAATAATAGGGCGGAGAAGTTGACAAAGTTCATTTTGACTAAAATTATAGTAATATGCAGATTCTAAAACCAGAAGGTAGCTCATTAATGAAAACTCATCAAGCAAATGGAAAAATTTTGGCGCCAGAACTTCAGACGGTGGGTTGGTTGAATACGCCTCAACCTATTACACTCGCTTCATTGCGGGGCAAAGTGGTGTTAATCCATGCTTTTCAGATGCTGTGCCCAGGCTGTGTGCAAATGGGTATCCCCCAGACGCAAAAGATATTTGAAGAATTCAATCCAGATCAAATTGCCGTGATTGGTCTTCATACGGTCTTTGAGCATCATTCAGTAATGGGCCGTGAGGCGCTTGAAGTATTTGCTTATGAGTACCGGTTGCGTTTTCCGATTGGGATCGATAAGCCGAATGATCAGCATGTCATTCCGCATACCATGATGACTTATCAGATGCAAGGCACACCTACGACGATTCTGATCGATAAGACCGGTCATCTGCGCATGCATAAATTTGGCCATGTCAGTGATTTTATATTGGGGGTATCAATAGGAACTTTGCTTGCGGAAGAAGTGGATGAAACCGAACAGCTACAACCTGCTCAAGGCAAGCAGAATGAGGCTGAATCTTTAGGTTGTGGGCCGGGTGGTTGTGCAGTTTAATGGCATATGAGTTCTTCTAAATTTTTCCTGCTAACCTCAATTAGAGGGGTGGGAAAGTAAATTTCAGAAGCCTGATTTGGCAGGCTGTTGAAAAAACTATCTATGTTACCTCTGCGGTGTTAAAAAATGGTATGAGAGCATAGTTATCAACATAAACTCCGCTTTTTTGCCTATCATTGATTGGTTCGAATGTGTTTTCGACAGCTTATTAGAAAGTATCTTTCCATTTGCGTATTTCTGTAAAAACACTGACCGGGTCTGACAGTATTTTTCTGGAATGTTGATTAGCTGCGTGAATGATGGCTGACTGGTTACATCGCAAAAAAGGATTCGTCGCTTTTTCGATGGCCAATATTGAGGGCAGTGTGGGTATATCGTGCTTTCTTTGCTCTTCTACTTCAATTACGCGTTGAGCTAAGGCTGGATTGCTGGCATCGATAGCGCTTGCAAATCGGATATTAGACAAGGTGTACTCATGCGTGCAGTAGACAAGCGTTTCATCAGGTAAGCTGGCAAGCTTCTGAAGTGAAGCATACATCTGTTGTGCAGTGCCTTCAAAGATACGTCCACAGCCACAGGCAAATAGAGTATCGCCACAAAACAGCGATTTTCCGCCATAATAAGCAATGTGACCTGCTGTATGACCAGGTATATCCAATACGGCCAAATCGAGCGATAGTTCCGAAAGATGAACCACATCACTCTCTTTAAGGCCATGCGTAAGTTCTGGGATGTTTTCATTTGCAGGGCCATATACTGGCATAGTATAGGACTGCAATAATGTCACATTGCCACCAGTATGATCGTTATGGTGGTGTGTATTGAGAATAGCGATAGGTTGCAATTTCTGCTGCTGAAGATAGGCTAACACAGGTGTTGCGCTTCCTGGATCGACAATGGCAGCATAATGCTGGTTATGAATTACCCAGATATAATTGTCTTTAAAGGCGCGAACAGGGTAAATATTGAGCATGGTGTTTTTCTCGGTTTAATAAAAAAATATTTATGAAAAGGCTGAGTGCTAACAGCATCATGACGCTCTCTCTGCATGCTCGGACTATGCAGCAATGGTTTGAAACCTCGCTCGGCCAATATTTGCTTGAGGAGGAGCAAGGCTATTTTGATCAAGCGGTTATTAATATTTTTGGTTATAACGCTTTGCAAATTGGTTTTCCTCAATTGAATTTTTTATGTGCTAACCGTATCCCTTATCAATTTCGTCTTGGCATTAGTCCTGGTGCATCCTTTTATGCGTTACCAGATTTCCTGCCTATCGAAAGTGGCAGTATAGATCTGGTATTATTGCCGCATATACTGGAATTCAATTCTAATCCACATCAGATTCTGCGCGAAGTACATCGTGTATTGATACCGGAGGGACATGTCGTGATCAGCGGTTTTAACCCATTCAGCCTTTGGGGGGTGACTCGGTATTGGAAAACAGCGAGAAATGAATTTCCCTGGTATGGCCAATTCATCGCATTGCCTCGTCTTAAGGATTGGTTGAAACTGCTCGATTTTGAGATTGTTGGAGGGCGACTCGGCTGTTATGCCCCTCCTTTCAGTAAAGAGAAATGGATAAAACGTTTCCATTTTATGGAGGCTGCAGGAGATCGTTGGTGGCCAATTTCCGGAGGAGTTTATTTCTTGCACGCGGTCAAGCAAATCCATGGCATGCGTATCATTAAACCTTGTTGGGAAAATAAGCTGTCTAGCAAAAGAAAAATTGTGCCAGCGACGCAAAAATTCAAAAATACTGTAAAGTAAGTGTAGTTCCCTTTCTAATTAAAAGTGATGCGAAGGCGAGCTGCAGGCAGTATCAAACATACGACAAGGTGAAGCCGACAAAGCCAGTTTTGATTTAGAAAGGGAATAATTATGCTCGACAACTAATCATAAAATAAATATAAAGTAGTAGTTATGAATATGCAAGATGCTGCATGCGTAGTGGAAATATTTACGGATGGTGCCTGTAAGGGTAATCCAGGCATAGGGGGGTGGGGTGTTTTGCTGAAATACCAGGCAAGTACATGGGAATTATTTGGTGGTGAAGCAAGCACGACTAATAATCGGATGGAATTGATCTCGGCAATTCGTGCCTTACAAGCGTTAGCATCGCTGCCTATTTCAAGGCAATCTTGCAAAATACACCTCTATACTGATTCACAGTATGTACAGAAAGGTATCAGTGAATGGATATATGCCTGGAAAAATCGGGGCTGGCGTACTGCTGATAAAAAGCCAGTCAAGAATGAAGAATTGTGGAGAGAACTTGATCATTTGTCACAGCAATATCAAATCGAATGGTGCTGGGTACGCGGGCATATGGGGCATGAGGGTAATGAGCGAGCAGATGAACTGGCTAACCAGGGAGTAACATCTGTCATCACAAGAAAAGGAAGCTCGAGCGATAAGGTAAATAGCTGATGCGTAAAGTTTTTATTGATACCGAAACCACTGGTTTAGACCCTAAATTGGGCCATCGAATTGTTGAGATAGCGGCCGTCGAAATGTATAACCGGCAATTGACGGGTCGTCATTTTCATTATTACTTGAATCCTGAGCGGGAAAGCGAAGCAAGTGCGCTGCAAATACACGGTTTAACCAGCGAGTTTCTGCAGGACAAACAAAAATTTCGTGATATTTGTGCTGCTTTTCTGGATTTCATTGAAGGTGCGGAGCTTCTTATTCACAATGCACCGTTTGATGTAGGATTTCTTGATCATGAATTAGGGCTGGTCAAGCAACTACCACTAAAAAATTACTGCTCTGAGATCTCCGATACACTTGTTATTGCCAAGGAGATTCATCCAGGTAAACGGAATAATTTGGATGCCTTGTGTGAGCGCTATCAAATCGATAATTCGAAGCGCACCTTACATGGTGCATTAATGGATGCAGAGCTTCTGGCCGAGGTTTATTTAGCTATGACCAGAGGGCAAGAAAGTTTGTTGATGGAATTGGATATCACGCCCTTATCCATTGACTCGGCAGTCATTGCTGAGAATTTGCATTTAATAATATTACCTGCCGGTGAGAAGGAGCTTGAATTGCACTCGCAGCAGCTTGAGAATATTGATAAAGAAAGCAAGGGAAAGTGCTTATGGAAGCAGCATGTGGCGTTCAGCTCATAAAAGAGCGAGGTGGAATGCGCCTCCATAAGTCAGGAGTGGTCATAAACTATTTTAAATACCGTTTTTATGCCATTGTTAAGTACTGACTTTTCTTCGCAGGGCTTTAGTCGCAAGCGTTTTACCTAAATCCCAAACGGCAGCAGGGCCGCGATGTGCATCATGAATAACAGACTTGGTCGCATCTATTATCCACTTGATATCGGATTCTGTCAGTATGAGTGGTGGAATAAACTTGACGATATTCATGCCGTGCCCGGCTACCTGGGATAGAATGCGATGCCGGGAAAATAAAGGGACAGTAATCATTTGCGAGAATAATCCCTTGTTAGTCGCTTCTAACATTTTCCAGGACATTTTAAGAGACAGGCTATGTGGTTCAGTAAATTCTAACGCAATCATCATACCTTTTCCTCGAATTTCCTTCAGACATTCATATTCTCCGACAAGAGGTTGCAGTGCATTGATAATAGCTTGCCCGGATTGAGCAGATTTTTCGATCAGATTCTCTGATTCTAATACCTCTAAAGTAGCCAATCCAGCGGCCATGGCAAGATTACTTTTGCCGAAAGTGCTGCCATGAACGACAGCGCGGTCCATGCGATTAAAAACACGATCAAATATCCATTCTTTACAGACCAGTGCGCCAACAGGAATAAACCCTCCTGATAGCGCTTTTGCCATACAAAGTATATCCGGGGTGACGGACCAGTGTTCTACAGCCCACCATTTACCAGTACGTCCCAATCCCGTTTGTACTTCATCCGCTATAAATAATGCTTCATAACGCCGGGTTAGCTCAGCCGCTTGCGGCAAGTAATGATCATCTGGTATCCAGACACCATGTCCTTGGATCGGCTCGGTTATAAAGGCGGCCACATCTTTCTGGGAAAGTGCTCTTTCCAAAGCAGCGAGATCTCCAAAAGGTACTTCAATAAAATCCGGCACTAGCGGGCCAAATCCTTGTTTATAGTGAGTATCTCCGGTAGCAGAAAGTGAGCCGAGGCTAAGACCATGATACCCTCCCCGGCAGTAAATAATTTTAGATTTACCTGTGGCATAACGGCTGAATTTGATCGCTGCTTCGACTGTTTCTGTTCCAGAGTTAGCAAAAAAAACGCGATCCAGACCTTCTGGACTAATGGCTACCAGCTTTTCTGCTAATATGCCCGACAGTAACGAGACATCGAGTTGCACCAAATTGGGAAGCTCTGCGCTAAGAACGTCTTTCAGTGCTTGGACAATTTGAGGATGATTGCGCCCTAAGGAGAATACTCCGAAGCCGCTTAGTAAATCAAGATAGCGATTGTCTTGATCATCAAAAAGATAAGCGCCCTCAGCCTTTACATAATGACGATCAAAGCCTATTGTTTTTAACACCTTTACCATCTGACTATTGAGATAGAGATCGTGTAAGGTGAAATTTTCTCTGCCGCGTTGTCGAATGAGTTCCTGGATATTCATAAACCAAGCTCCGTGACAGATTTGCATTCGAAAAATTGAAAAAACATGTTTGAACCTTATGGGGTCAGATAGGCTTTTAGTTTACCGGTCCTGCGTTGAAGTTTTAAATCCGGATGGATATGACAGAAAAAATAATATGAATGTATCTGATATTCAGATTAAAAAATTAGGAAAATATGAGATCTAGGATAATAGTTCATTGTGAGCATTCAAAGTGCTTTCTTCGGAGAATCATAACATTATCCTTGTCTAATTATGAAACTGTCAATACTAAAGTGTTATAAAATGAAATCAATTAAATATTGAGGGCTGAGTGGAATGCGCCAGCTGATTTAGTCAATCATAACATCTTGTCTTAAGCGCTCTTTTTCAGAATCAATATATATTTTTTGTTAGAATAGTGCTTTATTTTGATTTGTTAATTTTGTGGAGTATTTAATGGCTGTTGAAAGAACGTTATCGATTATTAAGCCGGATGCAGTTGCAAAAAATATCATTGGCCAGATTTATTCGAGATTTGAGCAGGCGGGGTTAAAAATTATCGCAGCACGTATGGCACATTTGTCTAAAAGGGAAGCTGAGACTTTCTATGCAGTTCATCGTGGGCGTCCTTTTTTCAATGATTTAGTGGAATTTATGATTTCTGGACCTGTCATGGTTCAGGTGCTTGAAGGAGAAAACGCTATCAGTAAGAACCGAGAATTGATGGGAGCAACCGATCCTAAAAAAGCTGAAAAAGGAACTATCCGTGCTGATTTTGCCGAGAGTATCGATGCAAATGCGGTGCATGGCTCGGATGCAGCTGAGACGGCAGCAGTGGAAATTGCCTGCTTTTTTCCTACTTTGGATGTTTATTCGCGCTAAAATAATTTGCAGCCAAGATAGCTTTGCTTATGAATATGGCTATTAATTTACTTGATTTTGATTCGGCTGGCCTCACGCGTTTCTGCACGGATATGGGAGAAAAACCCTATCGTGCGAAACAATTGCTGCGCTGGATACATCAACTAGGCATATCGGATTTTTCTGAGATGAGTGACCTGGCAAAAGCATTTCGAGAGAAACTCACTGCCCTTTCCATCATTCGCTCACCTGAAGTTATTAATGATCATGTTGCTGCAGATGGTACCCGTAAATGGTTGTTGTCAACGGGTGCAGGAAATGCTGTTGAAATGGTTTTCATTCCTGAAGTTAATCGTGGCACGCTGTGCATTTCCAGTCAGGTGGGATGCGCCCTTGCATGCAGTTTTTGTTCAACGGGCAAGCAGGGGTTTAACCGTAATTTGACGGTGGCGGAAATCATCGGCCAGTTATGGTGGGCAAACAAAATGCTCAAAACTGAAAAGGCTCATGAAACTTCTTTTCTGCCAGAAAATTCTACCAATGGAAGGATACCTCATCAGGAAAAAAATATAGGCCGGGCTATTAGTAATGTCGTGCTGATGGGTATGGGTGAACCATTGGCTAATTTTGAGAATGTCGTCACTGCGCTGGACTTGATGTTGGACGACAACACTTATGGGTTATCCAGGCGAAAAGTCACTGTCAGCACTTCCGGTCTGGTACCTGCAATGGATAGGTTGCGCGAGCGCTGTCCCGTTGCTTTGGCGGTTTCTTTGCATGCGCCGAATGATGCTTTGCGTGATCAGTTGGTGCCCATTAATAAGAAATATCCCATCAAAATGTTATTGGCTGCGTGTGAACGCTATCTCCAGGCTGCCCCTAGAGATTTTGTGACATTCGAATATGTCATGCTTGATGGTGTGAATGACAGTATTGAACATGCCCATGAATTGGTGCAGTTGGTGAAAAAAATTCCCTGTAAATTGAATTTGATTCCGTTCAATTCATTTGCCGAATCGGGCTATAAGCGATCCTCACCAGAAGCGATACGAATTTTTCGCGATGCGTTGCTGCAAGCAGGTCTCATAACCACAGTGCGTAAAACACGCGGTGATGATATCGATGCGGCGTGCGGCCAATTGGCTGGCCAGGTGCTGGATAAAACCCGGCGGGTAAATCGCAGTGTCACGAAGATAGCTGGATGAAAAAGGTGCTGGCGGGTTTGCTGGGAGTGTTTGCTGGCGTAGTCACAGGATGTGCCCAGCTACCTGGGAAAGAGATGGAACAAGCTGCAGAAGAAACAAGAAAGCGATCTCAACAAAGTGTCAAGATTCATGCCGAACTCGCCGGGCAATATTACAGTCGTGGTCAGTACAAAGTCGCTATAGAAGAAGCTGAAATCGCATTACGAGCAAATCCGGACTATGCACCTGCTTATAACGTACTCGGCCTGGTCTATATGAATTTGCACGAAGATGGGCTTGCGCGCTTGAATTTTGAGCGTGCACTTAAAATAGATCCTAATGATTCTGACGTACACAATAATTTTGGGTGGTTTCTTTGTCAGCGCCATCCTGAAGAGGTGGCTCTGGCAGTGGATCATTTTATGAGTGCAATCAGAAACTCCCTTTATGAAACGCCCGAAAAAACATATTCGAATGCCGGAATTTGTGTGCTAAAACGTAATGAATTTGCACAAGCTAAAGATTTTTTCCAGAAAGCCTTGGTAATTCGCCCCAACTATCCGCTGGCAGTACTTGGGTTAATCGAGATTGATTTCAGACGTGGAGATCTTAAAACAGCCAAATCAAATATTATTTCCTATATGCAAGCTTATTCGCTTTCGCCAGAAAGCTTATGGTTGGCCATTCAAATTGAACGTACAATTGGAGATTATCAGGCTGAAGCAAGCTATGCTTTTCAGTTACAAAGACGTTTTCCTGATTCAAATGAGGCAATAGCCCTGCGGGAAGGGAGATTAAATCATGAATAATAATGATATAGGCCAACAAAAAGTATTGGATAATAGCCTGGAAGAAATCACTTCGGAAACCACTTCTTCTGATAGCGGTATTCACCCAAACATGCCCGCTCAGCTTGCTGCTTGTGAAGGCGGAATGGATGCACCCGATAAGGAGTTTGCTGATCATGGAGCAAGTCCAGAAGAGAAACTTAATGCAAGCACAAGCACTGGATGTGGACAGCTATTACGCGCTGAAAGATTAAAACGCGGTTTGAGTGTGGCGGAAGTGGCGAGACGATTAAGATTATCAGTACAGCAAATCAGAGCGATAGAGGAAGAGGATTATAGTAAATTTCCTTCCAGCACATTTCTTCGGGGATTTATTCGAAATTATGGTAGCTTGCTCCAACTTGATACGAATTCGTTACTTCATTTATTCGCTCAATCTACTCCAGCACTGGCTCATCAAGGCTCTGCAAAACAGGTAAAAGCCATTCCACTGGTTCCATCGAAACGAGAGGGCGGAGGGCGTGGCATATTGTTTTTGGCGATGGTTTTAACTTCGGTTTTAGTAGGCTACGGCGTATATCAGGGGGGAAATTGGAGTCAAGAGGCGATCATGAAGAATAGTATGGATGCGCCTGCTTCCTCTGATTCACAAGCTGAAAATGGGCAGGTTACCATGGAATTATTGCTGCCTCAGACACTTTCAGCTCATTCACGCAGTGTAGAGCCATTAGAGCCTCCAGAGAAGAGGCCACCCGAAATAGCGCATGCTCCGGTTACACCTGCTGTTGCTGAACCTGTTGTGAATGAGGCGGAGGAGAATAACGAAAAAGTACTGCACTTCATTTTTTCCAAGGAATCATGGGTTGAGATAAGAGACAGCAATAAAAAAGTTATTTTTGTCAAAATGAATGGCAAGGGTACAGAGCAAGTGGTAAAAGGGATGCCGCCTCTTCATTTGGTGATTGGTAATGCGAGCGGTGTGAATCTTACGTACAATAGCAAATTAGTTGATCTAGCGCCCTATATACGAAAAGGCGATAATGTGGCTCGCTTTTCATTGGAATAGATCTCTTATTTTGTCCATTAATTTTTTAGTTCTTTTTCAGGCTCTATAGAATGATGTCTCAAAACAATATTTCTTCACCGCGACGCATAAGTGTTGGTGTACGTGTAGGTACTATTACGATTGGCGGTGATGCGCCTGTCATTGTACAGTCGATGACAAATACCGACACAGCGGATGAAGTGGCTACTGCCGTACAGGTTGCCCGATTGGCACGCGCTGGTTCAGAGCTAGTACGGATTACAGTTAATACAGCGGAAGCAGCCAAGGCCGTACCAGCGATTCGTGCAAGATTGGATGATATGGGTTGCCATGTGCCATTGGTAGGTGATTTTCATTTTAATGGTCACAAATTGCTGACAGCGTATCCGGATTGCGCTAAAGCATTAGCCAAGTATCGCATCAATCCTGGCAATGTAGGTCATGGCAGGAAGCGTGATGAGCAATTTGCCACACTGATAGAGACCGCTTGTAAATATGATAAGCCTGTCCGAATTGGCGTGAATTGGGGTAGCTTAGATCCAGAAATGCTGGCACGCATCATGGATGAAAATGCCAAATTGGCTAAGCCGCTCGATGCGGGTCAAGTGATGCGTAAGGCTCTTATTACTTCTGCGTTGGAGAGCGCTACTAAAGCAGAAGAACTTGGACTTTCTCGCGATCACATCATATTGTCATGCAAGGTAAGTGGTGTGCAAGATCTCATAGCTGTCTATCGTGAGCTGGCAGCCCAGTGTGATTATGCGCTGCACTTGGGGTTGACAGAGGCAGGAATGGGATCGAAGGGGATTGTTGCCTCAACTGCGGCATTGTCAGTGCTGTTGTTTGAAGGAATAGGCGATACTATCAGGATATCCCTGACCCCTGAACCTGGAGGGGATCGCACACGTGAAGTGATCGTGGCGCAGGAAATTCTTCAGACCATGGGTCTGCGGGCATTTGTTCCCCTTGTGGCAGCATGCCCGGGCTGTGGACGAACGACGAGTACTTATTTTCAGGAATTAGCGGAAAGTATCCAAGCTTATGTCCGAGAACAAATGGTCAGTTGGCGTGAACAATACGTTGGAGTAGAAAACATGACACTGGCGGTGATGGGATGTGTCGTCAATGGTCCGGGAGAGAGTAAGCATGCCAATATAGGGATTAGTTTGCCTGGTTCAGGAGAGAATCCAGTCGCGCCCGTTTTTGTCGATGGAGAAAAAACGGTGACCCTGAAAGGTGATAACATTGCCGGTGAGTTTCGTCACATCGTTGATGAATATGTACGCACTAAATACCAAAGAAAACTAGTTCATGTCTAACCTGATTCAGGCTATTCGGGGGATGAATGATATCCTGCCGAAGGAAACCCATCGTTGGGAGTTTTTCGAGGACATCGTACGAGATTGGTTGGCAAGCTATGGGTATCGCAATATTCGTACTCCTATCGTTGAGCAGACTGATTTATTCATACGTTCAATCGGGGCAGTGACGGATATTGTTGAAAAAGAGATGTACACGTTTGTGGACCATCTGAATGGAGACAGCCTGACATTGCGACCGGAAGGAACGGCTTCCTGTGTGCGGGCAGTACTGGAGCATAATCTGCTTTATGCCGGACCGCAGAGATTGTATTACTATGGGCCAATGTTTCGTCATGAACGTCCGCAAAAAGGGCGCTACCGTCAATTTCATCAAGTTGGCGTGGAAGCATTGGGCTATGCAGACGCTGATATTGATGCAGAGCTGATTATTATGGGCGCTCGACTTTGGCGCGAGTTGGGTATTTCAGGGGTGCGGCTGGAAATTGGTACGCTTGGAAGTACTGAATCCCGTGCCATTTATCGATCAAGACTGATTAAGTATTTTGAGCAGTATCGGGATGAGCTGGATGAAGATGCTCAGAGGCGCTTGCATAGCAATCCATTACGCATTCTCGATAGTAAAAATCCGCATATGCGCGAAATTCTGGCTGGAGCACCCAGGTTATTGGATGACCTGGATGAGGATTCACTTCAGCATTTTGAAGCATTGCAACGTGTGCTACACGAGCAAGGTATTGCTTTTGAGATAAATCCCCAACTGGTGAGGGGATTGGACTATTACAACCGTACCGTATTCGAGTGGGTCACCGATAAGCTGGGCGCCCAAGGAACAATATGCGCAGGCGGGCGTTATGATGGCTTAATCACGCAAATGGGTGGTAAACCAGCGCCTGCCTGTGGGTTTGCGATGGGAATTGAACGAATTCTTGCTTTGATGAATGAAATTGAAATTCCAAGCCCTACCACAGATATTTATGTTGTTCATCAGGGAGAACTTGCAGCGGATTTTGCCTGGAAAGCAGCGGAATGGTTTCGTGATGAAGGGTTAAATACTATTTTGCATTGCGGTGGTGGCAGTTTCAAATCACAAATGAAAAAAGCGGATAGCAGCGGCGCTCGTTTTGCGGTCATTATCGGTGATGATGAAGCAAAAGAAGGTGAGGTGAGCATCAAACCATTGCGTGAGGCAGCTGAACAAGTAAGAGTGGGATTAGTAGAAGCGGGTCCGCTACTCAAACGAATTTAATCGTTAATTATCTAGATCAACAAAGAAAAAATGGCAGCTTATAATCCAGAAGAACAGGAAAAAATAGAGGGGCTAAAAGCCTGGTGGGCGGCGCATGGCAACACAGTCATTATCATGATGACGGCATTTATTGCCGCGATAGTCGGGACGCAGGCATGGAATTATTACCACAAACAACAAGCGCAGCAGTCTGCTGATTTATTTGCTGTCTTACAACAGCAAATTGAGCAGGGGAGTGATCCTGCCAAGATTAATGATGCGGCACATTTGTTAACAGAAGGTTTTCCTACGAGTGGATACGCATCACGTGCAGCACTCATTGCCGCACAGGCCAATGCGGATGCTGGCAATCAACAAGCAGCTAAAAATAAACTGCAATGGGTGCTCGATAGGAGTAAAGAACCCGAGCTAAAGGATATCGCACGCCTGCGCCTGGCCGGCATTTTATTGGATGAGAAAAAATATGAAGAAGCTTTGAATCTGCTGAATGCTCAGCATGGGGAGCCTTTTAGCGGCCTCTATGCTGATTTGAAAGGGGATATTCTGGCTGCATCTGGGAAAATAGCTGAGGCACGTATTGCTTATCAACAAGGCATCGATAAATTGAGTGGTGGGAGAAGTGCCTATCAGAACATTGTCCAGATGAAGCTGGATGCTTTGAGAGAAAGCAAGCAGTAAATATTTATCAATTTGCGTTTGGAGTATCTTTTGTTGCTTAGAGCAGGCACTTCTTTTTTGCGACACTTCGCATTATTTACAGCGATGGTGTTACTGGCTGGATGCGCAAGTATGGGTGATCTGGGTATCGGTAATATTGGTGATCTGGGTATCAGTAATTTGGTTGATCAGCTGAGTGATAAAGATGAAAACAAGGTTGATGAGAAAGAAATTGCAGCATTAAAAGCAGTACCTGAGATACCGCTATTATGGAAGCACAGTCTCAATAAGAGCAAGATCGCAGTTTTTTCTCCTATTTATGAGAATGGCGCAGTCTACGCGGCTGATGCCAAAGGCTACCTGGCTCGTCTTGATCCTGCTAATGGAAAAGAGGTTTGGCAAGTAGAGACTGAGCATAAGTTGGCAGGAGGGGTAGGGGCTGGTTATGGAACTATTCTGGTCGGAACGTTTAATGGCGAAGTGCTTGCGTTTGATGAGATGGGCCATGAGCGCTGGAAAACACGTGTAACCAGTGAAGTATTAAGCCAACCACAGATCGATAGTGATGTGGTCGTGGTACGAAGCGCAGATGGCAGGATTTTTGGATTAGATGCGGCTGATGGGAGCCGTAAATGGGTTTATCAAGGGCCTACTCCTGCCCTGACGATGAGAAATTCTGCCGGTGCATTAGTTTATCGCGGCGCTGTGTTTGCTGGATTGGGTGGTGGCAAACTTGTGGCAATGAGTTTGTTGAATGGTAATGTAGGCTGGGAGGCGGCTGTTGCGCAACCACGCGGAGTAACAGAGTTGGAACGGATGACGGATATTGCTGGTCTACCTGTCATTGATGATCAACAAGTTTGTGCGGTGACTTATCACGGTCGTGTCGGCTGCTTTGAAATTACAGATGGTAATCAGATTTGGGCCAGAGATGCTTCTAGCAATGCAGGCCTTACCATGGATAGCAACAATGTTTATGTCAGTGAAGATCGTGGTGCAGTCGTTGCCTATGATAAAAGAAGTGGCGCCATGATGTGGAAACAGGCTAAACTGGGTAGCCGTAAATTATCTGCACCTTTGCTTGTTCGAGGTGAGCTTTTGGCATTGGGCGATGCGGAAGGGAATGTCTCTTTACTTAGGCGACATGATGGCAGCGTAGTTGCACGAGCTGCTACCGATGGTGGCGCGATTTTGAGCCGTCCGGAATATATTTCTGATGGCTTTGTTGTGCAGACTTCAAACGGCGGGATTTATGCTTTTGCTGTGCAATAACGGCCCCTCATCCTATAACTTTTTATACTTTTCACGATAAATTTCAGAAATGCTTTCTTCTTCACACAAGGGGAAAGCATGCACCTTTTTAGTCATTCTCATTTCCTGCAATCATGAAACCTACGCTTGTGCTGGTTGGGCGTCCCAATGTCGGTAAATCAACTCTCTTTAATCGTCTCACACGGAGCCGGGATGCGATCGTGGCAGACATTCCAGGATTGACGCGAGATCGACATTATGGTCAAGGCAAAATAGGGAATAATCCTTATATTGTCGTCGATACGGGCGGTTTCGAACCTGTTGTGAAATCGGGTGTTTTACACGCGATGGCCCGGCAGACACTCCAGGCAGTGGATGAGGCAGACATTGTTTTATTTGTGGTTGATGGCCGGCAGGGATTGACGCCGCATGACAGGATTATTGCGGAGCATTTGCGGCAAACTGGCCGCAAAATCCTGCTGGTCGTAAATAAAACTGAAGGTATGCGGACAGCTATGGTCACTTCGGAATTTTATGAGCTGGGTTTGGGAGAGCCTTGTGCGATTTCAGCAATGCATGGTGACCATGTGGGTGAGCTCATTGAGTTGGCTTTGGCTGGCTTTCTTCCTCAGCAAGAAGAAATGGAAGAGAGAGCGGAAAACTATCCCAAAATTGCTATTGTGGGACGACCCAACGTAGGCAAATCCACATTGATCAATACATTGGTGGGCGAAGAGCGTGTCATTGCCTTTGATCAACCCGGTACCACGCGCGACAGTATCTATATTGATTTTGAGTATCATCAGCACCATTATACTCTAATCGATACAGCAGGCTTGCGTCGCCGTGGCAAAGTATTCGAGACGGTTGAGAAATTTTCAGTCATCAAAACGCTGCAAGCCATTGAGGAGGCAAATGTGGTGGTTCTGGTTCTTGATGCAAGAAATGATATTTCTGATCAGGACACGCATATTGCTGGGTTCATCCTGGAAACGGGAAGAGCATTGGTCATCGCCATTAACAAGTGGGATGGTCTGGATGATTATCAACGAGAAGCAATCAAGCGAGAAGTGGCGCGAAGGTTTGCCTTTCTTGATTATGCTAAATATCACTATATCTCTGCATTACATGGAAATGGCATAAGAGGACTGTTTCCGTCAATTAATGCTGCTTATGCCGCTGCAATGGCTGATCTGTCCACACCTAAACTGACACGCGCTTTACAGGCAGCTGTAGCAAAACAATCGCCCCCACGCGGAGGAATGTCCCGTCCCAAATTGCGCTATGCTCATCAGGGCGGGTCTAATCCTCCCTTGATTATTATCCATGGCAGTATGCTGGACCATGTGCCAGAAACTTACCGTCGTTACCTGGAGAATACCTTTCGTGAAACTTTCCGGCTGGAAGGTACCCCATTACGAGTAGAATTCAGGACGGGTCGCAATCCTTATGCGAATAAAAAACCTGCGCCATTGACTGAGGAAGAAGCCAGGCGAGCACATAGTCGGCGACGGCGCAACAGGAAAAAATATGGTTGATGAGATTCATTGATATGAGAAGAGAAAGATGGGAAGGTATGATCTCAAAGGCCAGCCACTTGTTTTAGAGCCCAATCGCGCAATGTGACATAATCTGTTTTACCAGTGCTTAAGAGAGGTATTTCATCAATGATTAAAATGGTTTTAGGAATATTCAACTCTCCAATGCCTTGTTGTTGAGCATAGCTGAGCAGCTCATTTCGATGGGCAGAAGGGTTGGTGGTAATGAGAACCAGCTGTTCACCTTTTTTAGCATCGGGAATCTGCACGACGGCATGCGTATAAGCAGGCCACAGTTTGTTGATGTATTCTTCTACCGCCGCCAAGGACACCATTTCACCGCCAATTTTGGCAAAGCGCTTAGCACGACCTTTAATAAAGAGATAGCCTTCCTCATCTATTTCGATGATGTCACCTGTGTCATACCAACCGTTAACCGGTGGCATCACTTGCCCAGGTGAATCGATCAGGTAATAACCTTTCATGATATTAGGGCCGGAGACCAGTAATTTACCGCCATTTTCAATACCAGGAATTTTTTCCAATCGGTAGTGAATGCCCGGGATCAGCCGACCTACTGACCCTGGCCGATGGTGCATCGGGGTATTGATACTCAAGATAGGTGCTGTTTCGGTTGTACCATATCCTTCGAGAATGCGGATGCCAAAATTTTCTAACCAGGTTCCGCGCGTGCTTTTCCTTAATTTTTCTGCGCCTGCGAATACATATCGCAGACTGCAGAAATGATAAGGATGGGCATAATGTGCATAACCAGCCAGAAAGGTATCGGTGCCAAATAAAAGGGTTGCATTCGTATCGTACACCAGTTCAGGAATAGCTCGGTAATGCAGCGGAGAGGGATAAAAAAATGTTTTTATTCCAGATAAAACAGGTAACAACATGCCGCCTGTCAGACCAAAGGAATGAAAAATCGGCAAAGCATTAAATACACTATCCGTTGGGCCAAAATCAATCACGGATGACACTTGAAAGCGGTTGGCCTGTAAATTGATGTGGCTGAGCGCTACGCCTTTAGGCGTGCCTTCAGAGCCAGAAGTAAATAGTACTACCGCGGCTGCATCGGGACCGTGTGCAGGGTGAGTAAAGTGATAAGCAAGCTGCGGCATCCGCCCGGCTACCCATCCTGTCAACTTGTGCCACCAGTGAAGGCGTTTGCGTATATCTTCCAAATAAAATATGGTGATATGTTGCGCTTGTAACCCATCGATCATGTCAGTAAATTTTGCTGCTTCGATGAACTGCCTGGAAGTAATGACTAATTTGATTTGTGCTAATTGACACGCCGCCATCACATTCATTTTGCTGGCAGAGAAATTTAACATGGCAGGGATGCGACCAAAAGCTTGTAACGCAAAAAAACTGATCAATGTGCTCGTCATATTAGGCAATAACATCCCCACATTTTCCCCTGCCCGGGTAAGCTTGCGCAGCTCGTTTCCTGCAATCAAACTGCCGGTAATCAATTGAACATAACTTATTGGTTTGCGTTCAATATCTTCCGCAATAAGATGTTTTTTACCATGGATAGCGGAGGCATCCAAAAGGGACTGAAATAACGTTTGCCTGAGCTCATTGCTTTGAAACATCATGCTTGTCATGATGTCGTAGAGCTTGATTGTAGCAAGATGTGTTCGTGGTTTTCCCTGGACTTGCGGTGGAAAATCAAATGATTCTGGGGGCATGCACGTAAGGGTGATTTTGGGAAACCACCGCATGCGGATTCTGCCCTTCAGTCGAGAGAATGGGGTGTATTGTGCACCTGAAATACTAATCGGCAGAAGCAGGGCGCCTGATTTGGAGACAATGATGACCGGGTCTTCATATACTTTCATGAGGAGCCCGGTGAGCGTTAATCTGCCCTCGGGAAAAATAACCACTCTCTGACCACTGCTTACTTTATCCATCAATAACTGAGTCGATTTCGGATCAGCAGGATCGACCGGGACAGTGTCAGCCAGAAATAAAAATGGCCTGAGCCACCAGCGCCGTACTGTGCGTAGATTGATGGCAAAACATAGTGGGTCGGGCAAGCTAGTGCTTAGCAGAAGGGCATCCAGAAATGAGAGATGATTGGCCATAATGATCATTTTATTTCCCGCTTTTGCATAATTCTCCAGTCCTTTAACTTCCAGGCGGCAGCTCGTATGAAAAACCCACTTTAGAATGGATCTGATTAAAGCCTGTGGCAATAAACTGGAGAGGTAGATCATCACAAGACCATTGAGAGTCGCGATGGTAAGAAAAACTTCTGCTATCGAGAAATTGGTGGCTAACATCAAGCTGATCGTCATGGTAGATACCACCAGAAAGAATGCATTCATGATGTGATTGCCAGCCATGACACGTGAGCGATGAGATGC
Organism: Nitrosomonas sp. Nm34; assembly: GCF_900113925.1. Lineage (GTDB taxonomy): Bacteria > Pseudomonadota > Gammaproteobacteria > Burkholderiales > Nitrosomonadaceae > Nitrosomonas. The sequence goes on along the minus strand of NZ_FORD01000003.1, from coordinate 94,620 downwards.
TTCTGAGTAACGCTGAACAAGAGCATAAAGCGGAACCACATAGACGCCGCCGCAAATCGTGATAGCCAGCAGATCCAGCAAGATATGCCAGTGCTCGAGTGAAGCCAGAAAAGCCATTGCGCCGATCGACTCCCCTTTTGCTGGCAGCATGCTTCCGCTGGCAAAAACCAGGTCCACGGTAAAAATGGTCATGCCAAGAACTCCCAGTGGAGTAAAAGTCGCTGCAATTTCGCTTTTTAGTAACTTATTACAAAGCAGCGAGCCCAAGCCAATGCCAATGGAAAAAAATGCTAATAACAAGAGGGTAACTTGTTCATTGCCACCCATGACTTCTTTCGCGAAAAGGGGAAATTGAGAGACGAAGGCTGCCCCAAACAGCCAAAACCATGAGATCCCCAGGATGGAGCGGAATACGAGGGGATTCTGACGGATATACTGAAGGATGGCGCGAGTTTCGTTCAATACGTGGTAGCCAATTTTAATTTGAGGGGATGCAGCATAGCTTGAGGGAATCAATAGGCTGAAGAGCCAGCCGGCGAGCGCACTGATGATCATCAGGGCGGCCAGCAGAGTAATGCCGTTCTCAGCCACAAGGAGCCAGCTTACGACGATCGCCCCAGTTGATAGAGATAAAAACGTACCCGCTTCAATGAAAGCATTCCCGCCAATCAACTCATTATCCTGGAGGTGATCTGGCAGAATGCTGTATTTGAGTGGTGCAAAAAATGCTGACAGGGTTCCCATTAAAAAAAGGATGCTGAGCATCAAGGTGACGTTGCCTAAAAAGAAACTGCCTGCTGCACTACTCGTCAAGAGGATTTCTATGAATTTTATGATTCTGATGAGTTTTGCTTTGGCCCACTTGTCTGCAACCTGGCCAGCAATAGCAGAAAAAAGAAAATAAGGCAGAATGAAGAGGGCGCTCGCAACCGCTAGCATAATTTGCGGGCTAAAGTCAGTGCGCTCTATGGTTGCATAAGTGATCAAAATGACCGATATATTTCTGCAAACATGCTCATTCAATGTTCCCAGGAACTGGGTGAGAAAAAATGGCAAAAAGCGTTTAGTAGTCAACAAATGCCATTGGTTCTGATGCATAGGAATACACCTGTAATAATGAGGGAGATCAATCGAGCGTAGTTTCTTATAATATTCTCCGTCTTGAAAATCGGGAAAAAGTAAGCGTGCTTATGGATCAAGCACCTGTTTTTTGACTTAAACCTAACAGTGATTTTGGATTAAAAAATTGTCTGTAATGACCTATTTTGATAGAGCACTATTTTCTTGTTTCGGTCTTTTTATCTCTATTTCAACCTTTTTAATTTTTATTTTTTTCAATCCTGTTAATTGGTTAGGATGCTCTATTTTCTCAAAAAGTTTAGGGCTTTAATGGCTTAGTACAATAGGTCTGCTATAATCTAGCGCTTGCTACTACAGGTAGTATAGTCTACTATACTACCTCTAACTCCTTATGCTTACTCCTTATGCTTACCGCCGACAGTGAAAATTTAAGCCCAACGCTGCAAAAAGATTTTTCCGACATTCCTTCGGCGGTAGGTTCACAATACGCGCAATACAAAGTGATACGCCGTAATGGCGCAGTAGTTGCTTTTGAACCCAGCAAGATTTCTGTTGCCATGACCAAGGCTTTTATCGCTGTGGAGGGAGGGCAGGGAGCTGCGTCTGCGCGGGTGCGTGAGGTGGTGGCGCGGTTGACTCAGGATGTCGTGGCAGCGTTGACGCGGCGTCAGCCTGAAGGGGGCACGTTTCATATTGAGGATATTCAGGATCAAGTTGAGCTGGCGCTGATGCGTTCGGGCGAGCATGATGTGGCGCGCTCATATGTGCTGTATCGTGAAGAGCGGGCGCGTGAACGGGCCAAACAGCAGGAAAAATTGGCTGCTGAGAAGCAGAGCCCTGTTTTGCATGTATTGGAAAATGGCCACAGGATACCGCTTGACATTGCGCGACTGACCGCGCTGATAGAAGCCGCTTGTGCGGATCTCGGCGAGGCGGTAGATAGTGCATTGATCTTTAAATCAACATTAAGAGATTTATATGATGGGGTGCCCGCGGAAGAAGTCAGAAAATCGTTAATTTTATCAGCACGTTCCTTGATAGAAAAAGATCCTGCCTATAGCTACGTTACAGCCAGGTTGTTATTGCATACGATCCGGTTTGAGGTGCTAGGAGAGGATGTTGCGCAGAAAGAGATGACATCCCGTTACGCAGAATATTTTCCCGGTTTTATTAAGCGAGGCATCGAGGCAGGATTGCTGGATGAGCGACTGGCACAATTCGATTTGGCGCGTCTGGCAGAGGTGCTGGAGGCAGATCGTGACATGCAGTTTGGTTATCTGGGTTTACAGACACTGTATGATCGCTATTTTCTGCATATCAATGAAAAGCGTATCGAGCTGCCGCAGGCTTTTTTTATGCGGGTAGCCATGGGGCTTGCGCTGAATGAGATCGATCGTGAAGTGCGCGCCATCGAGTTCTATCATGTGCTATCAAAATTTGATTTCATGAGTTCGACGCCGACGTTGTTCAATTCAGGTACATGTCGTCCGCAGCTCTCTTCGTGTTACCTGACGACCGTACCCGATAGTCTGGATAGTATTTATGAAGCCATTAAGGAAAATGCCTTGCTTTCAAAGTTTGCGGGTGGGCTGGGTAATGACTGGACTCCGGTGCGCGCGATGGGATCGCGCATCAAGGGAACCAATGGCAAATCACAAGGTGTGGTTCCTTTTCTCAAAGTGGTTTCTGATACCGCTGTAGCGGTCAATCAGGGCGGCAAACGTAAAGGAGCCGTATGTGCCTATCTGGAATGCTGGCACCTGGATATCGAGGAGTTTTTGGAGCTGCGCAAGAACACTGGGGATGATCGTCGGCGTACGCATGATATGAATACTGCTGTCTGGGTGCCCGATTTGTTCATGAAAAGGGTGATAGAAGGGGGGGATTGGACACTGTTTTCCCCTTCGGACGTACCGGATCTCCATGACAAGTATGGCAAGGTATTTGAGCAGGCCTATCTTGCTTATGAAAAAAGAGCGATCGAGGGTGAAATTGCCTTGCACAGGAAGATTCCTGCTCAGCAATTATGGCGAAAAATGCTGACGATGCTGTTCGAGACAGGACATCCGTGGATTACCTTTAAGGATCCATGCAACATACGCTCCCCTCAAAATCATGTCGGTGTGGTACATAGTTCTAATCTTTGTACTGAAATTACGTTGAATACCAACGAGCAGGAGATTGCTGTCTGCAATCTGGGGTCGATCAATTTACTGGCGCATATCAACGATGGCAAACTGGATATAGATAAACTCAAGCGGACGATTAGTACAGCAATGCGTATGCTTGATAATGTGATCGATATCAATTTCTATGCGGTTGCCAAAGCACGTAATGCCAATTTGAGACATCGTCCGGTTGGACTTGGCGTCATGGGATTCCAGGATTGTTTGTATAAGCTTGGCATTCCTTATTCTTCTGAAGAAGCGGTAGAATTTGCAGACCGATCAATGGAGGCTATCGCTTATAATGCTTATTGGTCTTCCACCGAATTAGCAGAAGAGCGCGGTTGTTATGCCTCCTATCGTGGCAGTCTGTGGGATCGTGGCATTCTGCCACAGGATTCTCTTGAGCTATTACGCGAAGAGCGCGGAAATTATGTTGAGGTGGATACTTCCACCACTCTGCCATGGGATAAGCTGCGGGCGCGTATCAAGAAGCATGGTATGAGAAACTCGAATTGCCTGGCGATTGCACCGACTGCGACGATTTCCAATATCGTCGGTGTTTCAGCGAGTATTGAGCCTACCTATCAGAATCTATACGTTAAATCCAATTTGTCTGGTGAGTTTACGATCGCCAATAAATGGCTGGTCAATGATCTGAAGCAACGTGGTTTCTGGGATGAAGTGATGATTGCTGATCTCAAGTATTACGATGGTGCTGTCGGCAAAATAGACCGGATACCTGCCACCATACGCAATATGTATGCAACTGCTTTCGAAATGGATCCCCGCTGGTTAGTGGAGGCGGCTGCCAGGCGGCAGAAATGGATCGATCAGGCACAATCGCTCAATATCTATATGGGAGCGGCTTCTGGTAAGAAGCTCGATGAGATTTATAAGCTTGCCTGGCTGCGGGGGCTCAAGACCACCTATTATTTACGTTCATTAGGTGCCACAACGGCAGAAAAATCTACGGTGCATACCGGAACACTCAATGCCGTACCAGCCAGCGGTGGCATGGCGGCAGCAAGCGCTCAACAGATGGCAGCAGAAATCAAATATTGTGCAATTGATGATCCTGAATGTGAATCGTGCCAATGATAATGAATGCAGGGATGCAACTATATAAAGATAAGGAGAAAAGATAATGTTGACATTTGATGATGAGCCACTGCAACCAGAAAGTATTCCCAAAAAAGGCCTGTTAAGTGGAATATCCGATTCCGTTTTGTATTCTCCTGCTGCAAGCAATGCAGCGACAGAACATCACCTTGAGATACCGAATGAGATACCGAACCAAAATGTAACAAAAAATGGCCGCATCTCGGTAGAAGATAAACGCATTATCAATTGCAAGGCCGATGTCAATCAGCTGGTTCCGTTCAAGTATAAATGGGCATGGGAGAAATATCTGTCAGCTTGCGCCAATCACTGGATGCCGCAGGAAATCAATATGAGCCGTGATATCGCACTCTGGAAAGATCCTAATGGATTGACTGAAGATGAGCGGCGTGTCGTCAAGCGTAACCTTGGTTTTTTTGTGACAGCTGATTCATTGGCAGCAAATAATATTGTGCTGGGCACTTATCGTCATATTACTAACCCTGAATGTCGTCAATACCTTTTGCGTCAGGCTTTTGAGGAAGCCATTCATACCCATGCCTATCAATATATCGTGGAATCACTCGGCCTGGATGAAGGTGAAGTTTTTAATGCGTATCATGAGATTGGATCAATTCGTGATAAAGATGAATTTTTGATTCCTTTCATCGATACCTTGACCGATCCCAAATTTAAAACAGGCACATCAGAAACTGATCAGCAATTGCTGAAGAGTCTGATTGTATTTGCCTGCATCATGGAAGGACTGTTTTTCTATGTGGGATTCACCCAAATTCTGGCGCTGGGCAGGCAAAATAAAATGACAGGTGCTGCTGAACAATACCAATATATTTTGCGGGATGAATCCATGCATTGCAATTTTGGCATTGATGTCATCAATCAGATCAAGCTGGAAAATCCTCACCTCTGGACGAAAGCGTTCCGCGAAGAAATCAGCACGTTGATGCGGACAGCAGTAGAGCTTGAATACCGCTATGCAGAAGACACAATGCCCCGTGGTGTACTGGGACTCAATGCATCCATGTTCAAAGAATATCTGCGTTTTATAGCAAACCGTCGATGCCAGCAAATTGGCCTTGATACTCTCTTTTCAGACGCGGGCAATCCATTTCCCTGGATGTCGGAAATGGTTGATCTAAAGAAAGAAAAGAATTTTTTTGAGACACGTGTCATTGAATATCAAACGGGTGGTGTATTGAGCTGGGATTAGCGCTAACAGCAAATAAAAGTAAATTTGCTGGATAGCGTTTTTGAAATTTAAGGCTCTATAAGTTATAGATTCATTAATACTTTAGAAGTAAGCGCAAAAAGCAATGATGTAGCCACTTGTCTGCCAGACACGCAGCTAACTGAGTGATTCGAAAGAAATCTCAGAGAATAAGGCTGCGTATAAGGTAGGCATGATCGAATCTGAATTTTCAGAGATATTGATTATTTTGAAAATTAAGGATGAACGACACTCATGCTAAGAAAAAAAATCTTACCAAATCTCATAGTTATACTTATAGTTAGTACCATACTGGCTTTCCTACCATCTACGACACAAGCACAGGAATCTTTAGGAAATAATAAAAAAGGCCATACCTCGGAAATAAAGAAAACAGTCGCCTCTTCAAATAAACGTTCAAATGATTTATGGGCACGTATCCGCAATGGATTTTCTCTTGCAAGCATGCGAGGCCAGGAAGTAAGCCATAACGAAAATCGTTTTGCCCGCCATCAAAAGTATATCGATCAAATCGTTGAGCGGAGCAGACGCTATCTATTCCATATTGTGGAAGAAGTGGAACGGCGTGGCATGCCCATGGAGGTTGCACTGATTCCTATTATCGAAAGTGCTTTTGATCCACTCGCCCACTCTCCTAAGCAGGCATCAGGTCTCTGGCAGATTATTCCCTCTACTGGGAAAGCATTCGGGCTTGAACAAAACTGGTGGCATGATGAACGACGCGATGTCGTGGCCGCTACACGCGCTGCCTTGGACTATCTGCAGAGGCTTTATAAAATGTTTGGTGACTGGAAATTGACTTTAGCTGCCTATAATTGTGGAGAGGGCATAGTAAAAAGATATATCGATGAAAATTATAAAGAAAAGGAGCCTATTAATTTTCGTGACCTTCAGTTACCCACTGAAACCAAAAACCATGTGGCTAAGATATTTGCAATAAAGAATATTATTGCTAATCCAGAAAATTTTGGGATTAAGCTAAAACCGCTTCCTAACCGGCCCTATTTCGAACAAGTTGAAATTAATCAGCAAATCGATGTGAAGTTGGCAGCTGAGCTGGCGGATGTAACGGAAAATGAATTTACTGCACTTAATCCAGCTTACCATCGGCCGGTTATCAAAATTGACGATGTACCCCGCAAGCTTCTATTGCCAGTCAATAAGGCAAAAACTTTTGTGGATAATCTGGAAAATTACGATAAATCGCTCGTGTCATGGCGAATTTATCGGGTGAAAGAGGCGGAAACAATTGAGGGTTTATCCAATCGGTACGCCATCGATGTGGCTGAACTTGCAGAGATCAATGGTATTGCTGAAAATGGCATTGTGAGGAAGGGACAGATTTTATTAGTTCCTCGCAGCAAGAAGAGGGAAGGAGAAAAAAATTATCTGGCACAAAATAACGAGAGGGATAAGTATAATACTTACTCGCCATTGAATTAATCAGATTACTTATTCCATTTCAAAATCAAAAACAGTACGGCAAGGTGAAGCCGACAAAGCCAATTTTGATTTAGAAATGGAATTAGATAGCCTGTCAGGAAAGTGAGATGTTATACACTACTGACAGGCGCGGGGAAGCTGGGATAAAAGAAATCAAATTATAGGATAGCTAATAGCGAACGTCTTTCTATCGATCGGGTACTCATCTTCAGATGAGTCATTCAATAAGATGCATTTATTGAACATTCTTAGAAGAATGAGCTCCCATTAGTTGGTAAGAAACTTTTGCAGAAAGGCGATGGACCAGGCAACGCCAAAGCCAGTGATATCGGTCCCCACAGCCCCCAGGCCACCTTTATGATGACAGGCGGAAAGATCCATGTGGAGCCAGGGCACATCGTCAATAAACCGGCTGAGGAAACGGGCTGCCAGGATATGGTCATAATCGCTATCCAATGTGCATTGTTTGATATCCGCGATTTTGCTTTCCAGATCAGCTTCGTAATCAGCATCCATAGGAAAAGCACAAACGCGTTCACCACTTGATTTTCCCACAGCGAGCGCTTTCTGAATCAGATGTTCGCGGTTACTGAAGATGCCGCTATAACGTGACCCCAACGCAGTATAAAGGCTACCTGTTAAGGTGGCGAAATCGATCATCAAATCGGGTTTTTGTTTTTCTGCCAAAGTCAACGTATCAGCAAGCACCAAGCGGCCTTCCGCGTCAGTATGGATAATTTCTATCGTGGTCCCATTTAACGCCGTGATGACGTCATTTTGCTTATAAGCACGGGGACTAATATGATTTTGTGCAATCGCCAGCCAGCAATCGATATTAATAGGTAAATCAGCTCGTGTTGCGGCGAGTAATACGCCGAGTGCAACCGCTGACCCGTTCATATCCTCATGCATGCCATGCATGAAACGCGCAGGTTTCAGATTATGTCCACCGGTGTCATAGCAAATGCCTTTTCCGACCAGCGCGACGGTATTGCCTGATTTTTTTCCATTGCTTCGTTGTAGATGGACGATGGCCGCATCTTCGGTATCACTGCCTTGGGCTACCGCTACAAAAGCACCGGCACCCAGCTTGCGTAAGGCGGCCAGGTCATATTCCTCATACTTCCAGTTTTCATTATGGGCAAGCTTTTCGATCTGCTCGCGATAGGTTTTGGGCGTTAACTCATTGGGCGGCAATCCGGTCAATCCGCGCGCGAGCAAATTTCCTTCAGCCTGAGCGCGTAACAGCAAGAAATGGTCAGGGTCTTCATGTCCATGTAAAATGATCGACTCGAGCGATTTTCTCTCAGCTCTCAGTTTGCGTACCGGTAAAACCGCACCATTGATCCAAGTGACATAGACGGCTAATTTTGCCAAGAGCTGTCTTTGATGAGCATTGCCATGAACCGATAAATGAATCTGAGTGGGTCCCTCTTCCAATAGCAGTTGCAGCGCTTTGCGAATCACGGTGTGCTGTTCAAAAACAGATTTATTAAAATCCACCATCACCCAGGTGCAGAGCGTACCATTCTGCAAATTGGCACAGACAGGTATTTCGCTAATCTCAGATAACTGCATCTCGCGCCGAAGCAGTAATGCCTTGAGCGCATATTCGCCAGGCAAATTCATTTTGCTGGGCAGTTTTTCCAGCTTGGGAAGGAGCGCCAGAATATGCGTGGCTTTAACAGATTCATCAATCGGTACGTTATTTTGTAAAAGTGTTGCGAGCATTAGAATTCCTGCCATTATAGTTTGCGCTATTATATCTGCTATCCTAGCGATATTTAGCATGGTTTTTTTATTACTGCATTATTTATTAATTTTTCATGCATCAATATCTTGAACTTATGCGGCATGTGCTCGAGCACGGTCATCAAAAATCGGATCGCACTGGTACCGGCACGCTCTCTATTTTTGGCTATCAGATGCGTTTTGATCTGGCACGGGGTTTTCCGCTGGTCACGACTAAGAAGTGTCATGTCAAATCCATTATTCACGAATTACTCTGGTTCCTGCGAGGTGACACCAACATAACCTATCTAAAAGAAAAGGGGGTCTCCATCTGGGATGAATGGGCGAATGCAGACGGTGATCTTGGTCCCATTTATGGTCATCAATGGCGCTCCTGGTCAAGCCCCGGGGGAGATTCAATTGATCAGATCTCACAGGTGGTCGAGCAAATCAGTCATACCCCTGATTCCAGGCGCATGATTGTTTCTGCCTGGAATGTGAATGATCTGGATAAAATGAAGCTGGCGCCCTGCCATGTGCTGTTTCAGTTTTATGTGGCCGATGACAAGCTCTCCTGCCAGCTTTACCAGCGCAGCGCAGATATTTTTCTCGGGGTGCCGTTTAATATTGCTTCTTATGCCTTGCTCACCCTGATGATGGCGCAAGTTTGTAAGTTAAAGCCGGGTGATTTTGTGCATTCGTTTGGCGATGCGCATCTCTACCTGAACCATCTTGAGCAGGCGCGGGAACAGTTAGGGCGTGAGCCAAGAAAGCTGCCCAACATGCGGCTCAATCCATTAGTCAAAGATATTTTTGCTTTTGATTATGACGATTTTATGCTGGATAATTACGATCCCCATCCAGCCATTAAAGCTCCGGTGGCCGTATGACAACACAGCGTTTATCCATTCTGGTAGCCATGGCCACTAATCACGTCATCGGTCGAAATAATGCGCTTCCCTGGCATCTGTCAGCCGACCTCAAACGCTTTAAAGCGCTTACCATGGGGCAAATCCTCATCATGGGGCGAAAAACCTATGAATCCATCGGCAGGCCGCTACCAGGGCGTATCAATATTATCGTCACTAGGCAGCCAGCCTTTTCAGTCGCGGGTGCGATAGTAACTGGCTCGATTGAAGAAGCATTAGCAGCCTGTTTGCCTTATCAGGATAAGGAAATCTTCATCATCGGCGGCGCAGAACTTTACCAGCAGACATTGGCGTATTGCCAGCGTATCTATCTTACTGAGATACAGCAGGATTTTGAGGGTGATACTTTTTTTCCTGAATTTGATCGGAATGAATGGTATGAATCCTCACGTGAGATCCATAGGTTAGAAGATGGAAGCAAACTGAAATACCATTTTGTGGTGCTCGAGCGAAAAACTTAGGCCTTACATTTATTCAGCATAATTTCCAATTAATTCAACTTTCAAAAAGTTGCACTTTGAATTTGAATCCACGGTTTAAATCATAGACACTTAAAAGTGGTAAGACTTGGTCCATTGAATTTGCTGAAGTGTTGTATTGTGCTTATTTTTTATTCACAACCAGAACCCAATTTTTTGGGAGCCCAGTTTTTTGGAGATTTATCTATTGTAAAACATAAGAAGTTTTAAATGTTATGAAAAAGATGACATAAAGGTGATGCAGGCCGCGAGTAGCTGTCCCGAGAGTACTATCTTGTTTATTTTTGATGAAGTGCGCAGAAGGTGCGACCATGAGTAGCAATTTATAATTTAAGACTGATCTTTAAAAAAATCCTCTTTCGATAATTGTCCTGTTAACAGTTTGTAAAATGCAGATTGACCACCACTGCCAGGAGAAAAATTACGAGTATTAAAATCTTCGTCAGCTAAACCAATGTTATGAAAAAAATTTGCAAATTCATTTTGAGATGGAATAGTTCCAATGTTGTTTCCTGCCAGTTCTAAATAAACATTATTTTTTAGAAACTTCATAAGTGCATTAAACGCATTAGATTTTGGCAATAGGTTTCCTTTTCGTTGCAACTCATTCCAAGCGGTTGGCCATTTATTTTCGACTGCTTTAAAGAAATTAAACAGTATTTTGTATATAGCTTCGTCATTTCCATCTATAAACAAATTTCTAAAAGGAAACTTTCGTAGATGATCAATATCGACTTTTTGTAATCTATGACCTTCTAAAAGCTGCCTTCTATCTTGGAAAGGATCTGGTGATAAAAATTTTACCAATGACTCAACAACAGTTGCCTGTGTAAGGGGTTCAAATTCTCTTCCCGGTGTTGCTACGCCCAGGCGCTTAATTCTCTGGTGTAATGGGCTTTCTGGATCGGCATCGAGCGCCACCGCGATGAGATGGCATGTTTTATGGGGACTACGTATTTTTGATAATTCTTCAAGGTCATAGACCAAGCTTTTGTTTACTTTAGTTTGAGCTAAATTAACTGTAGCAAAAATGTTAGCTTGTTCTGAAACATCAATCCCAACAAAAATTGAAACATTAAGTTCAAAAGTTCTGCCAATATTTAAAGAATAGTTGTCATTATCATCTAAAAATCCAGCAATTCTGTGTTGACCATCTAAAACTTTAGCTATTTTTCTAAATTCAATTGACTCTTCATTGCTTTCCTCATCCGCCTCATAAGGATAAAGAGTTAAAATCTGGTTTTCTTCGTTATATTCTGCACATTTTTCATCTACAGCTAAAATAATTGACGTTGGAAACGTAGCTTCTTTTCCTTGGATATATTCTTTTATCTGTTTGACTCTAGTTTTATTGAGAGGCCTCTGAATCCCGAGGTATTTTTCAATATCTCTTTCTTCAATCCTACGTATGTCTGCAAAAGAAATATCCACCAATTCATCTGGCTTCATTGATGCTACAAAAAAATCACCGATAGGCTGTTTAGCCTTAAGGACATTTATCTCTATTCTAGAATTTTTTTTTGACATCTTATTTTTATCCATTTGTTACTTTCTTAACAAAATCTATTTCTTGTTCACGCGCATTAGAAACAAAATCAAAGTCAGCATTGCAACTATCTGCGATTGTTAAGAACCAAAAATATAACGATAAGAAATAAATTGTCAGTGTTACTTCTTGCCAAATTTCATTAAGGCGAAATTTTGAATTATCAAATCCCCAAGCTGAAAATAGTAAGAAAATAAAGGCTGTTAAAAAGATCCAAATGATCCCTGGAAACGCTTTTTGTGTTTTTGGATATACAACTCTATCAATACATAACCAAATTACAGGTGCTAAGAATGCAGCGGTATAGATAAACAAAACTGTCACATTCAAAGTATTTAACAAAGCAATATTAAAAGATTTTTCTTCGAAAAACACTGATTCAACGATAGTAAAAATGATAGGGAGAGAAGAAAGAGTCCACACCACAATTAATTGGGATAAAGCTTTCTTTAGAACTATAAATCGAAAAGCAAAGACAGATCCAAATAGAGGGATTTGTTGGGCAATATGTAAAATTTGTTTCTTCATTTTATTTTCCACATCATGGAATAATTGCGATGTGTAAGTAAAATTACATGTATCTACACAGGAAGAGCAAGATCCGGCACCAATAATTTTTGTTTTTGCGAAGAATAGCCCTAATCGTCGTTTGGTGCAATTTATAAAATCCTCCAGTTTTTCGCTGGCTGTATATACCTGTTTTTGTAAGCAATAGTAGCTCGTGTAGGGCGTAATAGCGAAGCGTATTGCGCCGAATGTTAAACTTTGTCATGGGGCCGCAATATGGCTTCGCTTATTGCTCTCTGCGGCACTAAACGGAGTGGTCTTGACAATGTAGTCTGTAGTATAAAATCATTTTTCTTGTCACAGCTTGACCCCACTCTACCTATTTATAAGCTAGTACCAAGCAACTGACAAGAACATTTTTATACTCAGTAATAATGAGATAACCGCGAATATTTTTTTCAAATACGCTGCTGTCAAGTTGTGCGACAAACGCACGCCAACAGGAGCAGCAATAATACTGGTGATAGATATAGTGATAAATGCAGGGGTGTAAACGTAGCCAACCGTGTAAGGGATGTCCGATGTTGCAGACCAGCCACCTATCATATAGCCAGCCGCGCCCGCAATAGCAATCGGAAAGCCAATGACTGCTGAGGTGCCAATGGCTTTTTTAAACTCAGTATTTTTATAGCTCAGATAAAGAATGGTAAGCAAGCTGCCGCCCACCGCAGCCAGCGCGGAAATAGCACCGATACTCATACCAACGCTTATCAATGTATGATGTTTCATTGGTTTTTTGCTGGGCTTAGGTTGCCATCCAATAAATATTTGCACCGCCACAAGCCCCATAAACAAGGCAAAAAACAACGCCATATAAGCCATATTGACTTTGGCGGCAATATGAGTGGCCGCACAAGCACCTACAAGAATCCCCAATGTCATGCCGCCAACTATTTTCCACTCTACGGCTCCCCTCGCACTGTGTGCCCAGGTGCTTACTGCTGAGGTAATAATCATACATGTCAACGCTGTCCCTAGCGCCAAATGGACAGTGTGGCCTGTGCCAATCTCCTGGTAACCGAATAAAGGTGCCAGCAGCGGAACCAGTATTCCGCCACCACTCACACCTAATAACCCCGCCATAAAACCAACTAAGACGCCTAAGGCGGCGTATAACAGAAGCCATTCAATGCTCAGCATATGAACTGCAGTCATGGCTTGTTCCTTTGGAGAAGCCATGTAACGGTTGCTGCCTCCACTTTCCCCTTGAGGCCACCTGCGATTTGGTCTTGTGTCACCTGTTTCAGCTGATAAGTTCCGCCATAATGTTGTTTCAATTCTTCTTCCGGAACTGAAAATGGCGGGCCATCATATAAGCGTTGATCATATTCATAGGTGATCAGCAACTGCGGAGCTGCATGAGTAAGCGCTATCAGATGTGCCGCATATCGGTTGCGCATGTGCTCTGGCAGTGCTACTAAAGCCGCTCTGTCATAGATGGCATCAACTGCGCCGAGCATGCTGCTAGATAAATCAAATATGTCGCCACCCCAGATATCGATATTTGTTGAGCTGTAACGCGTCAGCGTTCCGGCTGGGGTGATTTCCGGCACTAAATCCAGCGCTGCAAACAGTTCGTTTATTGCAAACGCACTCAGCTCTGCACCAACAATTCGATAGCCCTGTGCAAGCAACCAGGCAATGTCAAGCGTTTTGCCGCACAAAGGCAGGAAGAGTCTTGCTCCCTTTGCCAGGTTCAACCTATTCAAATTCTCAACCAACGCCGGATTAACCTCGCTTTCATGAAAACCAATTTCACCCCGTTCCCATCTTTGACGCCAGTAATTTGCTTCCATATTATCTCCTTATATTTTCAATTTATTCGTTACCAGAAAACCAACTTGAATGTTGTTTTAAGTGGTGTAGTAAAGTAGGATACAAGTTCAAGTTGACTTTAAGTCAAGTGGTTTAATAGGAGTCCACGTGGACATTTCCGAGATCGCTAAGGCATCGGGGTTACCGGCCTCGACATTACGATATTACGAAGAGAAAGGGCTTATTCAGTCTTATGGCCGCAGTGGTTTGCGGCGGCTATTTCATGCTGATGTTCTGCAGAGGCTGGCACTGATTTCATTGGCCCGTAGCGCCGGGTTCTCACTTGAAGAGATTTTGGAAATGTTTACCCCTCAGGGGCCTGAAATTAATAGGGAACTGCTGTTAATAAAGGCTGACGAATTGGACAGAAAAATAAAAGAATTAACTTCTATGCGGGACAGTCTCCGGCATGCAGCGGTGTGTAGCGCCCCCAGTCATTTCGAGTGTCCAAAGTTCCTTCGCCTTCTAAAGGTTGCTGGGAAAAATCGCTTCAGGCCTTCAAATAAATTATCGAAGAATAAATTTACGGGTAAAGCACAGTAAACTTGAAGCAGGAGGCTGTTTCTACTCACTTTATATTTCATGAGTCTCACCAGACAATGCTATTTGAATGAAATGATATTTACCATGGAAGAGTGCACGAAGTGCATCCAAGAAGCACTCTCCAGATTTTGAGAACTCTATTTGCCCTCATGCTTGCTTTCAGTAAATGACGCAGCGCCATGACCAGTTTCAGTAGCGCTAGCGTTTGTCATTCCAAAGAATTTACCTATTCTGAGTAACACTCCTCTAATAAATTTCCACAATTTGGGCAATAGCCAGATAGCGAGGCCGATAAAAATAACAAGCAGGATCAGGAATAATATGGGATGGTTCAATGCAGTCCATAAGCCGCCTAACACCAACAAATCTTCGCTGATGGAGGCAGACCAGTTTGTGACCGGTTCGGGTGAGGTATTGAGCATCAAGCGGGTGCCCGTCTTGGTGGCGTGACTGGTAGCGGCGACACCACCGCCCAGAATGCCCGCGGCGATTTCCATTGCGGGAGACACATCACCCACCGTACCGGCTGCCAACATGGCGCCTGCAGGGATGCGGACAAAAGTGTGCAGGGTGTCCCAGGCGCTATCCAGACCGGGTATTTTATCGATAAAAAACTGGACCATATACATCACTGCCGCTGCCCCGATTACCAGTGGATTTTCTATCACGCTGAGTTCGGCTGGTAAGCTGATATTGTCTGTGGCGCCGCCAAGACCCAGCACCAGCATGACGGCATACAAATTAATACCGCTTGCCCACGATGCGCCCATGGTGAGCGCCAAAGTGGCCATTAATGCTTCATAACTATCCATATTGCTATATCTTTTTAATCATGTGTTTTTTTCCAAACCCAATCTGATTCTTTGTCGGTCTGCCTGCGCGTCTGTTGCCTCGAATACATTTTTCCATACCGGTTTAAAGTGACCGAATTGACTAATCAAGTACTGGTCTTTATCAATCGCTGCGCTTCGAGACCAGCGCCCAGTAAGCCCACTTGCGGGTTCATGATGACATGAACCGGGATCTCGCTCATCATTTCTGAGTACCGCCCTTTGTGGCGGAAAGCATGCATGAAATTACCCGTCAACAAGGTGTCGATGATTTTGGGTGCAATCCCGCCAGCAATATACACGCCGCCCCGACATAATCCCAACAGTGCCAGATTACCGGCGTAGGCACCATAAATTTCAACAAACAACTCCAATGCTTGCAGTGCAATCGGGTGTTGTTGCTCATAGGCCAGCTGAGTGATGATGGCGCCGCTGTCCTCCTTATATTCCTCAGCGGTGATGCCGGGAAATCTGGTTGGGTCGCTTTGCAGGAAGTTGAAGATATTGGTCAGTCCTGGTCCTGAAAGAACCCGCTCGACCGAGACATGATCAAATTTTTTCATCAGATAATCCAGTAATTCCATCTGCAAGGAGGTGGCAGGGGCAAACTCAATATGCCCTCCTTCTGTGGATAACGGAATATAACGATCGCCTTGCCAATGAAGCCAGGCAACCCCCATACCGGTACCCGCGCCTAATACTACCCGCATTGCTTGCTTCTCTGCGATTCCCCATTGCAGCGCTGCCAGATCATTCAGGGATAACTTTTCAATACCTAATGCGATCGCTTCGAAATCATTGATCAGCTTTACCTTGGGAATAGAAAATTTGACCGCAAGAGCGGATGCGTCCATCAACCATGGCAGATTGGTCAGTTTGGCTCGTTGTGACACGATTGGGCCTGCTATTCCAAAACAAGCTGATATTGGAAAGTGGCCGGCTTGATTCAGTTCCGCTTTGTCCAAAAAATCGGCGAGTATCGTGTCGAAATCAGCATAAGCTTGGCTGTCATAGCGCCGTTCGTAACATAAATCCGTTTTGTTACCGTCAGCTACTTCTGCACGCAATAGTGTCTTGGTGCCACCGATATCACCATAAATAAAATAGTTGTTCACAAGTTAACTCCCGTTGGCCACCGCATCGCTGGGTTCTGGCGATAGAAGGCAGACAATTGCTGATAGACTTGAGGAAAATATTGCTGTATTGCATATGGCTTGACAAAAAAAGCTTCACTCATGACTGCAAAGAATTCTGCCGGACTGGTCGCGGCATAAGGATCGATAACCAGCTCATCTCCTTTATCGAGCTGATTACAGCAAGCCTCAAAAGCTTGCGTAAAGGCCGCAGCCCAGGCGCGTGGATCCATATTCCTATGCAGGGGAGGGCAACCATTGGCCGTCCCATTCAACATATCCAGCTTATGTGCAAACTCATGTATTACCACATTATATCCCTGTTTATTATTGGTATTGTTGACATCTTCCCACGAAAGAATGACGGGTCCAGCAAGCCATGATTCGCCTGATGCGGCCATGTGTACAGCGTGAACGATGCCCATTTCATCGGTATATTCATAATCAAGAATGAATTCTCCTGGATAGACGATGATTTCCAGCCAGTTGCGATAATAGTCCAGATCAAGTTCCAAAATCAGCATACAGGCCTGGATCGCGATCATTACGCGCATTTCTTCGGTGACGATGAGACCCTGCGCACCATTTATTTTCTTGTCGTGCAAGAAAATGGTCGTCCATCGCCGCAACTGTAGGATTTCAGGCTGGGTCAATCCTTGCAGAAAGTGCAAGCGTGCTAGCACTTTCTGCCAGATGGCTTCAGCGATCGGTTCATGCTGGAAGATATAGTTTCGCCACCACTTTTTCAGTTTCCATATCATAAGCTATCAAGAGGTTCAGGAATAAAGTTTTAGTTATTTATACTAAGCACGAACTGGTGGTGCGAGCGAGCTGATTCAAGCAATATTTTTATACGAAGAACTTGAAACTGATCTCTGATTCGTTTAAGGTCTAGGCTCATCGTCAAGAAATTGGCTGAAAAGTTATGAACAAATCTGTTAGCGAAGCTTCATTTTAGCGGAATTTCATTCTTCGCAGATGCTGAGTCGGATATCAACCAGGCAGAAGGAACTCTTGTAACATGTTCAATTTAGGTAACATGCTCAACTTGGGCTCTACAGAGCCGATCATAGGAAGAGCTTCCACTTTAGTGGAATGTTCGACGAAAGATCTATTCAAATATCTGGGTGAGGATCTGTTCCAGAATTATCCAAAATGGTCGCCGGAAGTTCAAGAGCTTGAGCAGCTCACGCCCGGTCCAGTACAACTGGGTACGCTTGGGCGGCAAGTGCGTCTTGATATGGGGCGCCGCAGCGAATCACGCTTCAAAATTTTTACTTTTGAACCGGGTGTACGCTTGGTATTGGCCGGTGTGTCTGATCCCTTTCGCTGTACCTATGAATTGCAGGATATGAATCCTGAGGGATCTACTAAGCTGACGTTTTCTTTTGAGTTGCTGGAATTGTTAGTTGTCATGCGGCCTTTCGAGGGATTAGTTCGTTCTGCTATAAAAGATGGGGCTGAACGTACCGTTCAGAATATCAAGCGCCTGGTAGAGGCAGAAAAATCAATGTAAAGTTCTGCAACCTGAGCAGTATAGAAGCACAACGATTGGTTAATTATTGATAAAAAATACATCCTGACGTTTGGCCCGTTCTGTCAGTCACTTGTAGTCATAAAAGGAGAATTCATGGCGCGAGATAATTTTTCCAGTATCCAGGTACCGCAGGTGGATGACCGTCCACTCTGGGATGTGATCTTTGCGATTTATGGTTATCCAGCCTTGTTACTGGCGCATCGGTTGAAAATTTTTCCTTTATTAGCTCAAAATTCCCATACTTTGCCGGAAATTTGTACGGCACTGGACGTAGCGCCGCGTCCGGCCGAAGCAATATTGACGACGGCGACTGCATTAGGCTTCTTATCCTTACAAGAGGGGCGCTATTCGCTGACCCCGGTTAGTAAGGAATATCTGCTCGAAGACAGTCCTAATTACTTCGGATTTTTTTGGGATCTGATGATCGACAATTACCAAGTATCTACCTATGCGGGTCTGGAGAAAGCTGCCCTTACCGATTCTGCCCAGGCATACGGAGGGGGCGATATTTTCAAATCTCATGAGGAGCAGATTGAATTGCTTCGACGCTTCACCTGCGGCATGCACAGTATCAGCATGACGCCAGCGCTCGTTTGGCCACAAGTCATGGATTTATCCCAGCACCGGATGATGCTGGATATTGGAGGAGGTTCTGGCGCGCATTCGATTGGTGCAGCCTTGCGTTGGCCAGACTTACAGGCACATATCCTGGATTTTTCCCAAGTGTGTGAGATTGCGCAGGACTATATTACCCGGTACAAGCTGCAGGATCGCGTTAAAACGTGTGAGATCAATATCTGGCGCGATCATTGGCCTGCTGCCGATCTGCACTTTTTCTCCAATATGTTTCACGATTGGTTGCCAGAAAAATGTCACTTTTTGATGGCGAAAAGTTTCAATCGTCTGGAATCGGGCGGACGGATCGTTATTCATGAGATGCTCTATAATGATGAAAAAACTGGTCCTTTCGCTGCCGCAGCATTCAGTATGATAATGCTGGGTTGGACTGAGGGCAAGCAATATTCCGGTCAGGAATTGTCAGCGATGCTGAGGGAAATCGGATTTGAGCAAATTCAAATTCAGAAAGCTTTTGGCTATTATAGTATCGTGAGTGGCCGTAAACCTTAAGTCTCGTCGTTAATTTCAACAAGAGAGCTGAGCATCAGTCCGGCTGCTGGAGACACTCTCTTATCTTTATGATCAGCCAGTGATTCCATTTCTAAATAAAATATGACGTGAAGACGAGCCGCAGACCGTACCCATGAAACGGAAGGCGAAGTCGACAAAGTCAGCTTTAATTTAGAAATGGATTTTACCGTGATGTGCTATAACTGCTCGCAATTTCTCAGCATTAGCCAGCTTGGATCGACTATCGGTCGATCCATTACCGCACCCCATTCGCTACAATAGCTGCCAGAGAGGCAACTTGTAAAACACAATAAAAAGAAAGGAGTTCATGATGAGTGCAAAAAAAATCTTGATGCTGGTAGGCGATTATGTGGAAGACTATGAGGTCATGGTGCCATTCCAAGCGCTGTTGATGGTGGGGCATACCGTCCATGCGGTCTGCCCTAAAAAGAAAGCAGGCGAGACTGTGCGCACGGCCATACATGACTTTGAGGGAGATCAAACCTATAGCGAAAAACCAGGCCACAACTTTACGCTGAATGCCACTTTCACCAAGGTTAAGGCAGAAGATTATGATGCGCTGGTCATTCCTGGCGGGCGCGCGCCTGAGTATATTCGTCTGAATGAAAAAGTCATCAAAATCGTGCAACATTTTTCAGAAGCGAATAAACCTATTGCCGCCATTTGCCATGGCGCGCAACTGCTGGTGGCGGCCGGAGTCATCGAGGGTAAGGCATGTTCTGCTTATCCGGCGGTAGCACCGGATGTCACACGTGCAGGTGGAACGTATAGGGATATTCCGATGGATCAGGCCCATGTCGATGGCAAGCTGATTACTGCCCCGGGTTGGCCGGCACATCCTGATTGGCTCGCCAAATTCCTGCAAGTGCTGGGAACAAAAATTAAACCTTAGGATGCGTACTTATTCTGGATGGCACTTGATGTAAAAAGAGAGGTCGAACAGGAAGATAACCAAAAAATTACACCGCTCAGCGAATACTTTTCCTAAAGAGGTACGGAGGGAAGACTCATGGCGAAGCTTAACATTGCGGTCATCGGCTTTGGGCGAGTAGGACGTGCTTGTGCAATGGCATTACGTAATATCGATTATCTGGCATTGGCTGGGGTGGTTCGACGTCCAGTTTCACCAATGAAATTGCCCGATCCACTTGGCAAGATTCTGGTAGTTACGCACATCCGTGACTTGAAGCGTGTTGATGTCGCCTTGATCTGTGTGCCTGCAGAGATCGTCCTTGGCGTAGCACGCGAATTGCTCCAGGCAGAAATACCGATCGTTGAGAATGCGGTGCTGGAAGGGCCTTCACTTGAGACGCATTATGATGCCATCGGCAATGCGGCGCGCCATCATCATACGTGCGCTATTGTTGGGGCAGGATGGAATCCGGGCATGCTGCCTTTGTTCGAGCGCGCGTTTACCACCTTAATTCCTGATGGCCGCACCAAGCGCACCAGCCGACCAAGTGCGAGCCTACATCATACCGAAATGGTAGAAAACATCGAAGGTATAAAAGGTGCACTTGCCACCGAGATGCGTGACGGGCAGGGGCAACTGACCCGCTATGTCTATGTTGAGTTCGCAAAGAACGTAAAGGACGCAAAGAATGTAGAGGACTCAGACAGGAGGTTGCTCGATAAAGTTGAGGCTGCTCTCGCTGCTGATCCGCTCTTCGTCGGTGAGCAGACACGGGTGTTCGAAGTGGAAAGCATTGCCGCCCTGGAGGAGGAAGGCCGCGGTATCCTGCTCGAACGTATCGGTACTGAGCGAACAGGTGCGCATGCCACGTTGCTGCTGGAGGGACGGTTTGACGTTGCGACATTTGTCGCACGGGTGATGCTCGATGCCGCTCAACGTATTCCGAGCCTCAAGCCAGGCGCGCACCGCTATTCTCTCTGGGGGTAGCTTATGCTTGAGATTGATGGCAGTTATGGCGAAGGCGGTGGTCAGCTCCTGCGGTTTGCCGTCGCATTGTCTGCCATTACTGGTATCGATGTGCGTATCATGAATATTCGTGCACGACGCGACAAACCCGGCCTTGCTGCACAGCACCTTGCCGGGGTGCACGCCGTAGGCAAGCTCTGCGGTGCGAGCATCGAAGGCCTCACCTTGCGATCAGACCAAATTGTTTTCGAGCCGGCAATGCTTCGGGGTGGCGATTATCGCTTTGATGTGGGCACGGCAGGCAGCATTACGCTGGTGCTGCAAGCCTTGCTGCCGGTCATGCTGGCGATCCACCTGCCTTGCAAGGTGCATATCACCGGCGGTACTGACGTGCGGCAGGCACCCGCTGCGGATTACTTGCGCGCAGTGCTTATCCCGCTGATCAAACGACTCGGTGCACAGGTGACCATGCGCGTGCTGCGCCGCGGCTACTATCCACAAGGTGGTGGCCAGATCGAGCTCGCAGTAAAGCCGGCAATGCTCTCATCCGCAGTGTTCGATGCGTCTGGATATAGCAAGACCATCTGCGGGCTTGCGCACGTGACTAATCTTCCTGAGCATATTGCGCTACGAATGAAGCAGGCGGTACTTAACCGGCTTGGCACATACGGTGCGCACGCGAGGATCGAGACGCAGGTTTTGGGTCGTGAAGCAGCTTTTGGTGCAGGGGGCGCCGTCACCTGCTGGCTCGAGAGTGAGCATACTGTGCGGGGTGCAGCGCGGGTCGCAGAGCGGGGCGTCACTGCGGAGACGTTGGGTGAGGCTGTGGGGGAAGAGCTTGCTACAGATATTTCCGCGGGTACTGCGCTCGATATCCACGCAGCTGATCAAATACTTGTTTATCTCGCGCTTATAGGTAGTGGCTCATTCAGCACGCGCCATGTCTCACTGCATGCGCGTACCGCGATGTGGCTGATAGAACAGTTTCTGCCGGTAACGTTCGAGGTAACTGAATCGCCGGATCTGGCATACATTACTGTGAAATTACGTAGAGAATTATTATGATCCCGATTCACGAGCTGCTCGCGCGCATCCGCTGGGATCCGGAATTCGGGAAGGGAAAATTTGAGCTTGCCTATGAGGATAAAATCGAGCACCAGCACAAGCGTGTACCACTCGAGCGAATAATCATCGAGCCAGGTCAGCACTTTGCCTTCGAAGCGGAAGAGGAAGATGGCACATTACATACTGTCCCGTTTCATCGGGTGCGAAAAGTTTGGCGAGATGGGATGATTATCTGGAAACGACATCCAGGAGGTAAAACAAAATGAAACCACTACTTGAACAGCGGTTGCAGCTGCATGTTGAAAAGCTTGCGAGTGAGATCGGCGAGCGCAACGTGTGGCGGCCGAAAGCGTTGTACGCTGCTGCCGACTATATTCATGATACCTGGAGCCAGTTAGGCTATGAAGTTCACGCTCAGGGCTATGATGCAGGCGGCGTATGGAGCGAGAATCTCGAGATCGAGATATACGGCAGGGAGCAGGCCGGTGAGATTGTGCTCGCTGGCGCACACTATGATACCGTGTCGGGCAGCCCGGGCGCAGATGATAACGCTTCCGGCGTGGCCGCGCTACTCGAGATCGCACGATTTCTTGTCGGAGTCAAACCTGAGCGCACACTGCGGCTAGTGGCGTTTGTGAATGAAGAATCGCCATTCTTCTATATCGGTGAAATGGGAAGCAAGATTTATGCGCAGGCTGCACGTGAGCGACATGATAATATCCGTCTCATGCTCTCGCTCGAGATGCTCGGCTGCTACAGCGAAGAGCCAGGCAGCCAGAGCTATCCTCCCTTACTGCGCTGGCTCTATCCTGATCGTGGCAATTTCATCGGCTTCGTGTCCAACCTCAATTCACGCCATGCGCTCAAACAATTCGCGGCGGCGTTCGCTGCCAGCTCAGATTTTCCGTACGAGACGCTTGCCAGCCCCACTATTGTGCCGGGCGTTTCCTGGAGTGATCAGATTTCGTTCTGGCGGCAAGGTTATCAGGCAGTGATGGTCACCGATACAGCATTCTATCGCTACCCGCACTATCATCGGGCCGGTGATACCCCTGGAGAGCTCAACTATGCCGAGATGGCGCGCGTAGTCGAAGGACTAACCGGTGCACTGACAGTGCTGGTAAAAGCATAATGATGACTTTGAAGTAATAATAGTGGCAGCTAACATTCGCATTAATCCTGTTATGTTGACGTGATTCCATTTCTAAATCAAAAATGACGCGAAGGCGAGCCACGGACAGGATCAATCATACGGCAAGGTGAAGCCGATAAAGTCAGTTTTAATTTAGAAAAGGAATGGCATACCATAAAAATGACTAAAGTTACTGAAGGATATTGAACGCCGCTGAACGTTGACCCCTTCCTGCGTACCATCACTACGCTTGAGCAGGCGTTGATTGCGCTGCAACGTCTCGACAATGACGACATACTTTATGATCTCTACCGCAATGCAGCGATCAAGAGTCTGGAATTGTCGCTTGAAGCGATCGGCAAGTTGTTGCGTGAGACACTCAAATCCTATAGCGGTAACCCACGTGCCGTGGACGGGTTAGTGTTTAACGATGTGCTGCGTATGGCAGGAAGGCATGGGCTTCTCGATATGGATGGCGTCGAGCGCTGGCTCGCATACCGCGCTAACCGCAATACTGCTGCGCACGACTATGGGGAGGGTTTTGCCAATCAGACTCTTAAACTGCTGCCACAATTTATTAACGATGCGAGAGAGTTGGCTGATACCCTGAAGCATCTTCCCAATGAGCAAGTGGATTGAGCTGGCAGATCGTCATACGGCACAACTGGAGCGCTCGCTGGCAATACATGTGCCCGAAGCCGAAGTCTGGGTTTTTGGCAGTTGAACCCATGGTTCGGCACATGAAGGCAGTGATCTGGATCTCGTATTGCGTAATCCCAACGTTCTGACGACTGAAGTGGCTGGTTGAGGTGATTTGATTGAAGCATTACAAGAAAGCAGTTTGCCGATACTGATAGAAGTCCATGACTGGGCGCATTTGCCAGTAGCCTTCCGGGATGAGGTCAAACGGGATTATGGGGTATTACAACGTGAGTTCAGGATAAGAAAAGCAGCAAAAGGGACCTGAATTCCTTATGAGGAAAAGATTTTCAAAAAGAGTTTCCTCATTAGGAGGATCAGATCCGATGGATACTATGCTAATGATTTTTTGTGCAATTGACGATTTTTGTAAAGAGTTTGAGCCGAGGTAGGAGCGACGTTTGTCGGGGTCATCGCTAAAACGGCGTCGTCGCCGAGGGGAGCTGTGTCTAAGTGAAGTCATGACCATCATGGTGGGGTCTCATCTATCCGGTACCGGACGTTTAAGCACTATTACCTGAATGACGTGTTGAGGCATCAGCGGGGTTATTTTCCAAGGTTGGTGAGCGACCACCGCTTTGTTGAGTTGCCGCAAGGTAGCCTGGTACCTTTGTGCTGTTTTCTGACCAGTCGCTTCGGGCGCTGCAGTGGGATCAGTTTCATTGATTCCATCAGGATCAGCGTGTGTCACAACCAGCGTATTTAGTCACATAAAGTAATGGCAGGCTTGCTGCCCAGGGAAAGACCAGCGTGGGTTGGTTTTATGGATTCAAGCTGCACCTGGTTATCAATGACCAGGCAAGAATTGCTGGGGTAAAAATAACAGCAGGCAATGTGGATGCCCGTGATCCGGTACTGGAACTGGCGCACTTCTTCTTTGGAAAACTCTTTGGTGATCGGGGTTAAATCTCGCAAATCGAGCATTCCCGTCATCGCAGTCCACTTAACTTCTTTGTTAATCTGATAGCCGGGCTGGTGGCTTATACTTTTCGTGAGAAGAAACCCTCCCTTAATATCAGAAACCCTCAAACTCTTCTAGGCGTGGTGCTATGATCTTTATGTCGAACTTACGTTAAATAGATTTTGGTAGAGAGTTTCATCATTATTATCGAGAAGAGATCTTTCTTAGTATTAGATTTTCTCAGGTTTTTCCTGCCGTGATGTGATGATTCTTATGTCGAACTCACGTTAACTAAAGTAGGAGCCATGAAATTGTCCTGCTTAAGAAGTTGGTGCGATAGGATGCGTTAAGTTCAATGCTTAAGGAAGAAAACATCGCAAAGCCGTATGCGGGAGGAGCGCCTGTCCAGTTTGATAAGGGAGGCTGTGGCAGATAAACGGTTGATAATCCGTCAGTTGCAGTCTTTTATTTTAATAGATTCGCAGTACACTGCAACAAATAACTACCTGTTTTTCCACTATTTGCTTTGGCTGATCGTAGAAAAGCTCCCATTTTTTGGAGCCCTATCGACCGTCAGCTAAATGTCACATCGGACCACTTAGCTGACGGAATAAATTGCTATCTAATTTCAATCTTCATCGGAAGATCCGTTTTCGGAAGCGCCTTCATGTGGTGGATGATTGTCGCTTTCAGTCGTTTGCGCGGGCGCAGTTTCTGGTTCCCCCTTGAAAGCTGGTTCTCCCTTGAAAGTGAAACGAGCCACATGCGTGCCTTTTACATCCATTGCGAGGAGCACAGATATCTTTGTATCCGGGGTTATCTTGAAATCCCCAGACCCTCTCATGATATTGCCAAAAACTGGCTTTAGCTGGACAGTAGCGCGATTGCCATCTTTGTCAATAATATTGGCAATTGCCGAGCCTCCGCTAGTTTGCACTGCATTTTGCATGCGATCGGTGACATACAGCTGCAATTGACCATCCTTTGCGATCAGCTCCAGATTATATGGTCCGGCAGCCTGTACTTGACTGCCACGCGCAGATTGGTGCTCTCCGGCTATAACCCAAGCTGGCAATACAAACAGCAACCCCAAAAAAACAAAAGAGAATAGTATCTGTTTCACTGTTGTTCCTCCTAAAGATAACAAATATATGACTGATAAAAACATCAAGAAAACCGGCGCTGCTTTAAACCATAAGCAGCAGAAATTACTATAGCATACAATGACGCTTAACCTTTTTCTTCTATACTAGCCGCACTTCAAATTTCGGCACTCAAGCGCAATCGATAATCTGAAAATTATCGGTTAACAAGGAGCGTAGCGCTTCCCTATGGCAGTTGGAAGCAGCAAAGCAATCATCGCAAGCTTGCTTGATCAAGGCAAAAGTTTGACAGTACTTGCCATACAGAATTTCTTTTTTGAAGAATCGCCAATAGCGCTCGATCAGATTCAGATCGGGTGCATAAGGTGGCAGGAAGATCAATTCGATTTTTGAATTTAACAAGTGTTAAGTGTTCAGTAACGAGCTGAGAGCGATAATAGCGGGCATTATCACAGATGACGTATATACGGGCAGCAGCGGGATGTTGTTGCTCGATCTGTTGCAACAACGCTATCGTGGATTGTGCATGGACCGTGTCAATAGCGAATGATTGGGATAGTCCAGCGCAATCGATAGCGCCATTGAGGTTGATGCGTTGTCGACCTGTGTTGCTCGAAATTTGGTGATCCTGGCCACGTCTGCTCCACGTAATGCGCGATTTCTTTGGCAGTGAGATAGAAATTCTCACGCAGATGCTGATCCAGCAACCGCTGCTGTTCCTCTGTAAGCGCAGCGTCGCTGCCGCCAGCGTCGTTTCTTTGCAAGGCAGCCAACCCGCCTTTACCCTATCGCTTGAAGTGATTGCGTACCGTTTCACGCTCAATCAACAGGGCTTGTGCAAGCCTGGTGGCCGACCACCCTTTTTTCTAACAGATAAACAGCCTTAACCCGACCAACATAACGCTTATCGGTAGTATGACGGTGTTCAAACTCTAACTCAGCGAATTCTTGATCGGTTAAGTGGTAGCGTGAAGATATACACCGATTCTTTCTATTCATGACATTGGCGCACTCACTTAAACCAAATTTTCATTCATGAGAAGTATTCATCGATAGATTTGAAATTTAGTCATACACTTCACTTCCATATTTTTTTCACAGTTGCTGCAAACTGTATGCGCATTTATTACCTCAACTCAAGAGTAGCAATTAACTACTTGATTATCATTAATCATTAGGAGAACTGGGCTATGCATGCAAAACTATATGGTATGGTAATTATTTTAGCATTTCCTTTGACGGTAGTCGCACATCCAGGCGAGGAAATCATGAACAATATCGCACTAAAAAAATAGAGCGGCTCAATAGAGAACTGAGGTTAAGTGAAGATCAAAAAGCAAAAATTGAAGCCCTTTTCAAGAGCAGGGCGACAAACACAAAGCAATTCGTGAGGAAACTCAATCACGATTAAAAAAGATATTAACTCCTGAGCAAAATACCAAACTGCAAGAAATGAAAACGTATCATCATGAGAAAAGATGTGAAAAGCATCTGGAAAGAAAACAAGAGCAATCAGAAATTTCCCGGAAATTGAGTAAGTACGATGTTTAATACCCTTTGAAAATTAATATTATTCCTAAACAAAACCAAGGCTAGGCTAAGTTGTTCAGCTAAAATTAGTTTTAGCTGAACTAGGGTACAGAGTCTTAAATTATAAATAATTTCAGGATTCCCATTAAGAGATGAGCATAATTCAATGCTCTGAGCAAGTTGCGTTATAACGTGAAAGTTATTGTTACGCAACGAATAAACGCTTACATGGATTAACAAAATAATTGAAGTTGTGAGAGCAATAAAAATAATGCTGTTCATAGTAATTAGCTCTGTTATGTCTTCAGTACATGCTCAATCATATCAAGACGTGAAAAAAGCAATGACTAAAGCATCACAGGTAGCAGTTGCCGGGTTCAGAGAATCCAGAGTATCTGGCATGATTGAAAAAATAACGGAGTGTTACGCTCAACTTTCAAAGAAAATATTTTGTTGCAGCTATATTGACATAGCACCAAGTTATATTGAGTTAACAGTTTCGCAAGTTATGGGATATCCGCCAAGCCAATTTTTTACTGATGATTCATTTTCTAACAGAATGAGTGAAATATCGAAAGAGCAGATATAGATATAGATCAGGCAAACAAATATCTTAGCCTCATCTCTCCTGAAATCAACAAACTCGTTGATATAGAGCTATCGAAATGAAACTGGTTTGATATCCGATTGCTATTTCTCTATCATGATATGCGTTGTCATTGCCGTTCTTTGGCACGACTGCTCAACAGGGACATATTTCGCGCAAATCCTTAAAACGCTCGCATTATGATCTTTGAAGGTGATGAAAAATTATAGATACTCATCGAATCAAAATATATAGCTTGATTTCCACCGTGCAAGATCGCAAAATGAAGATTTACTTCTTCTCCGGCTTTATAGCGCAGAGGCAGAATACATAAGTTGTTCTTAGCGAAGTTCCTCCTAATGAGGAGTAAAACTGTATGCAATCGTATTATTGTCGCCCTAGCTTTTATTCCTTAATATTAATAATATACTAAGGTTTAAATAACAATATTATGTTGATCATACTGATACTTTTTCTTCTATTAACTAATAGTCTCGCTTTAGCAGATGCATTAAACCCACCTGTTATTTTAGTAACGCAAGAAGGCACCAAAATATCGGCTACATGGTCTCCAGTTCCAAATGCCAGTGGTTATCAGTTATTTTATGCCCCTTTTCCTTTTACCGGTCCAGAAAGCATTAAAAATGTTGATATGGGTAATGCCACATCTGGCTCAATTGAGTTATGGGATGGCGCTGCTTTCATTGTGGCAATAAAAGCTCATAATGATGCAGGTAGTAGCGATTACTCCAATATTGAATTATTTTTTCTTTCTAAAGCACCGTTACTTGATCCTGATGCACCAGCGGTTACTACTGGTAATTGGTACAAACCGCCTGTAGCAATAACCTGGCAATGGCAGTTGAAAATTGCTAAGAAAGGCGCAATGAAAAATGCAATGAATGACACCATTGAAGATAATGACATCGATATGAATTATCCAGTTCAACTTTACGATATTGATCTGTTTAATTCTTCCCCATCCTTGATTAATACACTCAAAGCTTCTGGCAAAAAGGTTATCTGTTATTTCTCAGCAGGTAGTTATGAAGATTTTAGATCAGATAAAGATAAATTCAAGCCTGAGGAATTGGGTAATCCTTTAGATGATTGGCCGGATGAGCGATGGCTTGATATTCGCTCACATAATGTAGCAGAGGTCATGATTTCACGGCTCAATTTGGCTCTGCTAAAAGGCTGTGATGGCGTGGAACCGGATAATATAGATGCTTATCAAAATAATTCCGGCTTTAATATAAGCGCCAGGGATCAGTTGGCATTTAATAAGCTTATTGCCAATGAAGCACATAAAAGAGGGTTATCGGTTGGGCTTAAAAATGATTTGGATCAAATTCCTGACTTAATCAGTTATTTTGACTTTAGTATTAATGAGCAATGTCATGAGTTCCATGAGTGTGACGCGCTGACCAATTTTATTGCTAACGGCAAACCTGTGTTAAATGCAGAATATCAGCAAAGCTATATGGACAATCCGGCTGAGCGCCAGGCGCTTTGTGATATTTCTAAAGGCGCACAATTCAGCACATTGATTCTACCAGCAGCTTTAGATGATAGTCGGCGATTTAGCTGTTTTTGAAAATGAATACTTAATATTGCACCGCACGTAATACAACGCACTGTTTATTCGATGAACAATAAATACTCACCTCTGAATCGTTAATTAACATGAGCTGGGATAAGAAAAGCAGCAAGAGGAATCTGAATTCCTGATGATAAATAGCTTTTGAAAAAGAGCTTCATCATTATTCGTGAGGGGAAACCCTCACTTAAGGTCCTGGTGAGTAGCGTGAACAACTCACTGGGTGACAAAGGATTATGATAAGTATCAATACAGCAACAATTAAAATTATCTTGATGCAAATTTTGCATCGGCTAGGTAGGAAAAAGCTTTAGCATACTTTTATAGCACTCGAAATAAGGATTACCCATACTCAAGATAAGTCTGTTATCCACAGCATTATCCACGGAAAATGTGGATAACGAGCAAACTTGGCAAGGCTCATATCTTTAAAACCGTAGGCATCATACACAGCAATTCCTATTGCTCCCATACTGCTCTACATTTCAATAGATCGCATTATAGCGAGACTACAACCACAAGAAGAACAAACCGCACAAAAAGAAATCAAACAGATTAAAACAGCGAAACCAATATTATTAAATAGCCAAAATCACTCTCAATAATCAACAAAACCAGTACGCGTAATCCATACTGCCGTATCGAAACAGGCGGATTGGACTAAAACTTCATCCTATCTATCAAACAGGGCGGCTATATATATGCATGACACTAAACGCCTTGTTATCCCAGCAATAAAGTGTCATTTTGTTGTTAAAACATAGGGTTGTCTGATAAAAATTTGGCAACTTTAGTGACAACTTTATAAGGAGGTAATAATGAAAAAGCTATATCCTAATACCAAAGTTAAGTCAAATCGTGATTACTCCAAAATCCTTCGACAGTTTTGCAATGAAAAGAATTACTCTGGCGTTTTACTTGTCGATTATGGGACATACGATAATCTCTTATACAAGAATGAAACCCATATTATTGCTCCAGTACCTCAGCAGTTAAAATATCAAGATAAGATAATTGTTGCCCCCTCTGTGGATGAACATAACACGACTGTTGCTCTTGAGTATGGTTCACTTTTTGCGGTTATCAATATGCTTGAAAATCAGCATGGCGAAATAGAAGAGCTTGAGCCAGGTTATTCAATCATTACAATAAATTATCTTTGTCAATTAACAGATGATATTGTAAACGGCAAGCGAGAGCAGCTCCAATTCATATTACCGCCACCTAAAAATCTTCAATAGAATTTCTTTAATTCTGAAAGTCTTCGGCGGGAATTAAAGCCTCCTAAAAGAAAACCAAGGTGTCGAGGGAATTGATATCGCCCAAGTATGCCATGTAGTACGGCTGACCTTGTTGGCATGACAAACTACTTACTTAAGGCCGCCTTCGAGCGGTATTTTTTTTGCCATATTCAACGTGATTTCGGAATAAAAAAAGCTGTAAAGGGAAACTGAATTCCTTATGGTGAAGCGATTTTAGAGAAAAATTTCCCTCATTATTCATGAGAAGAAACTCTCGCTTAATATCAGACTCCCTCAAGCTCTTCCAATCGTGATGTGATGATTCTTATGTCGAACTCACATAATGAATAGCAGGAGTCGTGATACCGTCGTGATGATAGCTCCCTCACTCGCTATTGCCGACCAGCGGTGACGCGAATCTGCATCATTTATTTAATCAATCTGGTTACAAAGATTCGAGGGGTAAATTCAGGCGCTATTCGAGTTATATGCTGCTGATACACAAGAGTTGGAGGAGCATCGCACGCTTTAGGGGCAGTTCTTGCATCCGCTCGTACGTGTCATGTTAAAAATAGTCTGCCCGAGATTGGCTCCACTCAGATCTGCGTCAGTCAGATCGGCACCAGTAAAATTTACTCCCTGCAAATTAGCGTTAACCAGAGATGCTCCCCGCAAATGGGCTGCGCGCATATTAGCACGCTGAATATCGGCATTATCGAGTATGGCATTACTAAGCTTCGCGTTGGTGAGATCTGCGTTGGTCAGCATGGCCCCTGTTAAATTAGCGCCACTGAGATCCGCATTTTGTAGAACGGCCCCTTGCAGATTCGCTTTTACCAGTTGGGCGTCATTGAAACGTGCGCCCCGGGCATTCGTTTTTACCAGTGAGGCCTGGTTCAAGTTGGCCTCGTGTAGTTGAGTACTCGATAGGTTCGCTTCATTCAGATTGGCTCCAGTCAGATTCGCTTTGGAAAGTATCGACCGAGTGAACTGGGAATTTGCCAGATTCTCATTTTGCAGATCGCTCCCATACAGGTTCATATCCACACAAAACGTGCCTCGCCGGATATTGCACCCTTCTATATTGCGCGCTCCTTGGGCAAATGCTTCAAAGCAAATAAACAAAGCTAGCACGAGAGAGTATCGAAAACAATTAGCGAGCAATCGGAAAGCAGGGTGCATAGCAGTGCGTAATATGGGATACCTATCAAATGAATGCACGATGAGTCTGGCCCCGTATAATTGATTTTTAACGGTGGCCGATAGTAATACGATTTTTCTTCTGGACATAAGTATCAATGTAACTCCCTTGGAAACGCACGATTTAGGTAAGCTATTCAAAAAATGTTTAATCCATAACTCATGCGCCAAGGCTCTCAAGACTGCACCACATCGACTGACGCTTTCCGTAATTACAGCACTGATCGGCAGCTTCCTATGCTGCTTCGAGTGCATGCATTCGAGAAGCGCGTTATTTTTAATATCATTGCATTGGAAGGAAAGTTAATTTAAATATTTTTTTAATCTAGCCGGAATGTACCCAGAATCCTATATGTTGTCAAACATGTTGAGGAATGATCCAGAAAGTAATTTGGCTAACTCAAATTGAAAAAAATTCTGATAATTTTTATGTATTGCAGCAACGTTATCGGCCGATTACTCGAGAGAAACGAACTGTAATCTCAAAGTATTACTAATCTGCTGCTACGGGTACTCCGGCAGCGTTGTTAATAAACACGAAGACCAGTTTTTGTCGGATATTGCTCATGATTGCCATGGATAGCTTGCGAGCGCGAACAATACCGGACAGGCCGCCTTTGAGATACGTAATGCCCGCGCTTTTCATAGCGACATCAGTACCTGTTCCCATAGCAATGCCTCCATCGGCCGCAGCTAATGCGGGTACATCGTCGATGTCATCGCCCATCATAGCGATCTTTCTGCCTGCCCCTGTAGTTTTCTGCCAATTTTGCCTTTGTGTTCCGGCAGAATCTCTGGTTTAACTCCGGTGATCGCAAGCTTGGTGGTGACAGCCTCAGTAGTGCGGCGGTGATTACTCATTATTCCATTTCTAAATTAAAAATGACGTTAAGGCGAGCCGCAGATAGAGCGAGTTTCTTTGCGTCTGGCGTCGTGAGAATGGCATGCGCCAGCGTCGATCATTTCTCAGTGGTAAATGCTCAGTCTGTGCTTCTCAGAGCACAGCAGGAGATAAGCCATATATTGCTGATACTTTCCTTTGTTATCTGCATGATGGAATTTGCTGCTTATCCAGTATTCTAATTCTAATGAGAGGCTGAAAAATAGGATTGATAAATTTTAAGCATGGCAGTGCGGAAAATACTCGTTCTGATCATTAGAAAATATTTAAAGAACCTTTTTGCAGGAGAAGACTATGGCTATTGATGTTAATCTGGTACAGGCAGTCTGGGAAAAAGGAAGAGGGACGCAAGAGCAAGATATATCCGAGTGGCGCAAGGACCAATGTGGGGCATGGATAAATCGACAAAATTATAATAATGCAAAGTCAGAATATGGCTGGAAGATTGTAAATATTAAACCAGGTAATCCTGATCATCTGGAAAACCTGCAGCCATTTCACTTGCAAAATGATTTTGATATTGCTAATGATAAGCCACACTGCAGGGTTACAGCTGATCGATCTGGCTTGATGCCCACCCAAAATGTAGATACGCCACACAATGCTGACGTTTGATCTGTTGTCTATGACTTATTTTTCACTGTCTGGGAAATGTTCCCAGAAAATAGTACTGCTAACAGTCAATATCTGATTATTCTACTTGAATGATTGATTAAATTGACGGGATCAATTGAACGAGGAAGTTCCAAGATTTTTATTGGAAATTTCAAATGGATTTAACCCTCAGCTAATTGGCTGACAACCTAATGCTTGGTTATGTTGATGCTGTTGGGGGTGTTGAGTGAATGAGTGCTCTGTTAAGGTTCAAGACAAAGTTTAAGAGACATATCGGAGTGGGTGATGAGAAGTATCTGGCGGCTCATGCTATTGTTTCTGCTTCTGAATCTGTTCAATGGTTATACATTTTCTACTGAGCTGCCAGAATATTGTAAAAGTACTACCCATGCTGATGCCATAGCATGTTTTGCCTCGCATCCCTCCTATTGTGATAGTACAAGCTTTGCTAACTCAGGAGCATGTTTCCTGATGAATGCATTTTACTGTGAAAGCGATAGCAATGCGAATTCGGGTGCGTGCTTCACATCACATCCAATATATTGCAGTAGCTCGAGCTACGCCAATTCAGGCGCCTGCTTCCTGGCTAACGAAGCTTATTGTGAAAGCGATAGCTACGCCAATTCCGGTGCATGTTTTGTATCGCACCCATCCTATTGCAGCAGTTCTAGCTACGCCAATACATCTGCCTGCTCGGGTGCAAGACCGGCTTACTGTCAAGACAGCATTTACGCAAACTCGAAAGCATGTTCCCATTTAGTCAAACCCAGACCCGGCCAAATTTTAGAGGTTGCTCGTCGCTTGGGAACGCCAGTGGACGTGAACAGCCTCATGCGTGAGTTGATGAAATAATCAGCAATGCTGGAATGGTAACGATTAGTAAGGGCTAGCTCAAAGCTATGTAATATAGTCTCAGCCTGCCTCACTGATTTCTTCCCCTTTGCTCTGTACACTCACTGGTTTTTAAGTTAAAAGTGATAGTGTGCACCAATTCCGAGATACTCAGCTTTCTCTTTGTAAAACTGACCAGTAGGAGAGTTACCGTTAAAATACTCTATCAGAAACTGCAGTTTGCGACCAAATACATGGTGGTTGTCGAACTGAAACCCGGCTCTGGCGGATACATTCACGTTCCAATCGTTTTGTTGGTGATTCTTTAAGTCAACAGCTAGTATAGGTCTCATTGCAGCAAAATCAAGACGCCAAGGACTTCTGAATTCAAGCCCATATTGAATTGACCAGGGTTTAATGGTTGAAGGATGTTTATGAAAAATACCTCCCCCTCCGCCATAGACTCGGATTCCGTATGGGAACTCATATGAAAGCTTGAGGTCAGCCCCTTCATAACTCAGATTGACGCGCTCCAGCTGGGTTCTCAGTAAAAACTCATCGCCAAGATGCGAGCTTTGATGAAAAATGCGGGCAAAAGCGGAAAGTTGACTCATGCGCATGCTTGAGTAGATAGAAGCAATAAAATCAGTATTGATCAGATCGGAAGACTTTGCATCAAGATTGAAGTCGCTAAAAACACCCGCCTGCAGTCCTGCTTCCCATTGGATAGTGGATTGGCCAAGATTGGCGCGATAGAAGGGGATAGTTTCGCCGAAACTGACTGCCCCATTATTTTCTCCATCAATATCGGCCCCTACATAGTTGCGATAGCTGGCAGAGAAATGTGCCCAGCGTGGATCGGCCAATAAGGGCAAAAATAAATGACCGGTTGGTAGAAAGCCCGTAGGAAAAACTCCCACAACTTTACCAGACGGAGTTACCGGCACTTGCTGTTTAGCTGGCGGTGGCAAAACCGCCAGCTTTTGTTGATGATCACCCTCAATTAACTCGACACCGGTGACTCCCGGAATTTCAGATAACATTTGTTGAACTTGAGCACGATCTTCAGGTGGCAAGTTACCGACTGGCAAAGTAATCACACCGTTGCGTACCACCAGGGAAGAGAGATCAAGTTGAAAATCACGTTTGAGCATCCCTGTGGCATAACCTGCAATATATGAGTCATCTGGGATCACATCGCTATAAATGGGGAATGACAGAAACAAAGCGATCCCAAGAAGAGTAAAAAACCGTACAGCACGCATCATTTTTGCCATGATATTTTTTGTCGGTATTTATCATCATATAAAGATAGCAGTTTTTCCGTCATTATGTACTCGTGGTTAATCGATCAAGAAAAGTCAAACGGGCTGATTAATTTCAGTTTTGTTGAAAAATAGCAGCCAGGTCTTTTTCAGTAGAGTGGGGTTTCCTGCTCGTTGTGGTCAGTGTCTTTGGCTAGATCGCCAATATTGCCGCGTATGCTGCTGCTGATAACTTCAACGCAGCTTTTCCAGAAGCCAGCGGAGAGCAGCTGCAGGCCACGGAAATACCTGTTCGACATCACTGCTGGCGCGCTGTATCGACAAGTAATCCCTAATCCTTCCTCATCTAGATTGATGGTCTTGTGCCACATCCACGCTGGAAAAAATAAAACATCTCCTGGGTGCAGCTCGAATTCATAGCGCGGTGCGTATTCCACCAATGCATACGTATTACGATCGCTTGGTTCGCCTTGCTCATCAGCACGAAAATCTGCAAACCGACGCATACCATTGCCACGTGCAGCTGGATATAACAACCACGAATACTCGGATTCAATCAACGTCCAGTGCTTGGATCCTGATACAGCTTGATACCAGTTGAGACCTTCCTCGCAGTGGTAATTAGCGTTCAACCCTTTACCCAAACCAAGTATAAGAAAACTCAGAATGGGCTTGGATGGACGGCCCATCACGGGGAAATAAGCATGTGACCGTGGAATACCGAAATAATGGTAGAAGGCTGGGTTTTGGTCGAGCAATAATTGTTGCGGAATGAAATTACGGCGGCGATCGAGTGCAACTTCGCTGAGTGATGTGTTAATCATTTTCTTAGCGTTCTTGTCCAGAACCTGCACTATGGTGTCTGGAAATCGCTCCGCTAATCTTGCGAGTGTCCAGTCCTGGGGTGCATTTTCTACAAAGCCACGTAAAATGCATGGAACGGCGCGTTTGACATGCTCATGGTAAAACTGGCGTGGCTCAATCTCACCAGGATGATATTGCGCAATATTTAAAACAACTCGGCGTGGTAGATTATAGTTTTGCAATCTTTTTAGCATGCGCTGCTCTGTTTGCCGACGCATTTTTTGCAACAGGTTAGGATTATTAGTGAGATGTTGACACAACATGATGCTCTTTAGCGCCAATACATTTCCATACCCTAACGGCAGTTTTACTACACCGCGTTTACCCATTCGCTCCACAAACAACATGCGTAAGAAAAATTGCTGCTCTACCACCAATTGCCACGTAGCATATAAAAATGTCGCCATGCCAGCTAACGGGGTAGCCAGCATGCTTTTTACAGACGTCAGAGCCGTTCTTTTCAGTGTTTTGTCAGCAATCTCCATTGAAATCCCTCTTTGGTTTTTTCTCAATATTTAATTTCAGCTTGAGAATTAGTTCCTGCGAAAAACTTCATCATCCGTTTAGCCAAAATATTCTGGCGTCAGAACCATACTGAACCAAATAATTGGTTGAGTATGGCTTAATGTTTGTGTCGATTCTATGATTGACACTTGAAGCAGCGCAGAAGCAATGAATCAAACTGTTCAGTTTTGTTTTATGTTGATGCTAAAGAATAATAAAGAGACAAGCAATAATGCATAAGCCTACAATTTTTATTCCATGCTAATACAATAATTATATTGAAAAAAAAGAGCAAGCGATCTGGCCTGCGCGTTATTAATCCAGCCAGATAAAGTTTTAACAATGCGATTAAATTGCTTGCAATATACTGGATGCAAGAGCATTGTTTTTATAGGAAGTAGTGCTAAAACAATAACAGGAAAAGGAAGCCAAGTATTAAATAGCTAACATTTATGAAAGATGAAACCTGTATTCATTTCTTGCAGTGGGCCCTGCCGCAAATGCAGCTGCGTTGGCCAGGTTTTCGTCGGGTTAGAAAACAAGTATGTAAACGTATAGGTCAGCGTATTAACCAGTTAGGTCTTGTGGATGAATTGGCTTATCGTGATTATTTGCTTAACCATGTCTCTGAATGGCAAATCCTGACCAGCTTGTGTCATGTTACTATCTCGCGTTTTTACCGCGATAAAGTCGTTTTTAACCGACTTGAAAGTGAATTAATACCCCGATTATGTGCTCAGCTGCAACTACGAGGTGAAAAATACTTCTATTGCTGGTGTGCAGGTTGCGCCAGAGGTGAAGAGGCTTATAGCCTAGTGTTACTCTGGACTTTTGTTTTGCAAGATCGCTATCCAGAAGTGGTCATTTCGATTACTGCAACAGATATTGAGCCACTCATGATTCAACAGGCGTGCAAAGCGTGCTATCCATTTAGTAGTGTGAAGAGTTTAGCACCTGAATGGCGTCAAAAAGCGTTCAGACAAATCAATGATCGATATTGTCTTTCTCCTATTTATCAGCATCTAGTCACTTTCTCGGTAAGCGATGTAGAGCAAGATATAGATATGCAATCTTATCATTTGGTGCTATGCCGCAACCTAGTGTTTACCTATTTTAGCTTGGAGAGACAAATGCAATTTCTACATAAATTACAAACACGACTATTAGAAGGGGGTGTATTAGTATTAGGTGCGCATGAGCGCTTGCCTGAAGGGGTAAGCGGATGGCGCCAGTGGCAGCCACGCTTACCGATCTATGTGCGTCAATAACAAACCCTCATATTTCCAGTTTATAGGCAGAGGCATTATCAATTAGCCATTTATCGGCTGGATGCTATATTTCTTATTGGCATACAGGATAAATTCTGATAGTCGGAGCCATATTGACGAGGCTAACGACCGGTATCAAGGTGTAATTGCAAAATCTTCAGTATATGTTCGCGATCGATCCAGCCAATAATTTCCCTTTGGTCGAGTACAGGCACTTGGTTAATGCCATTCTCATTCATGATTTGTAATACCTCAAGGATGCTGTTAGTCGGTTGTGCGATACTAAGGCGTTTAAGCGGGGTCATGATTTTGCGCACTGACGTGCTGGACCATTGCTCACGTGGACACTTAACTACATCACTTAGTGATACTAAGCCGATAGTCTGGTTATCTTCAATTACTAGACACGCACGATGGCCGGTTAACAACATGCTTTCATCTATCCAGGATAGTATGCTCATATCTGCAGTTATCATCGGGGCTTCTTTTTGTATTACATCACCAATAGAGACATGGCCAGCCAGGTGCTCCCTGAAATAAGTACGCTTGCTGTCCTCTGCCATGGCAAGCAAGAACCAGCTTATCCCCATTAGCCATAAACCATTGACCAGCATGGCTGGCTGCAAGGCTAGCAGCATTCCTATCATCATCAAACCATAAGCAACTATCTTGCCACTCATTACAGCCCATTGCATTCCTTTAGCAGCATTTCCAGTCATTTTCCATATCAGGGCACGGAAAACACGACCCCTATCCATTGGAAAACTAGGTATGAGATTAAAGCTGGCTACTATAAGGTTAATAGTTGTTAACCACTCGAGTACTGCCGTGGCGGTTTCGCTGTAGGGCATTAGCCAAAGCTTAAGTAAATAGAAGAGGCCCGCGAGAGCAAAGCTTCCCAGAGGCCCTGCAATCGCAATGAAGAATTCGGTTGCAGCAGTATCTGCATCCTTCCCAATTTGTGCCACTCCCCCGAAAACGAAGAGTGTGATGGCGCGCACCTTGATTCCGTGAGCGATTGCTACCAGACTGTGGCCTAATTCATGCAGGATGATGCTGACGAAAATAGCAATGTAGCCAGCAAAGCAGTCAGAAATGTGTCATGACTGCTCCATTCTGGATGGGATTTCTGAATACAACGAAAAGTGAGCTGATTAGCAAAAAGAAGACGATAAACCACATATAGTGCACGCCGATACGGATACCAAAAATAGTGCCGAGACGAAAAGAAGATTCCAGCATTATTCAATTCTCCTTCGATGAGGTGGTAATTTCATTGCTAAATCAAAATTGACTTTGTCAGCTTCGCCTTGCCGTATGATTGATACGGTCTGCGGCTCGCCTTTGTGTCAGGTTTGATTTGGCGATGGAATAATAGACATCCGATACGCCTTAAGGGTACCTCTAAAAATTCATATTTGCGAGCATCCGCTTTGCGGATTGCCTGCTTACCCCGTCTCGTCACCATACTTCGTTGTTCACAAAAAAATGTTTCCTTACCTATCAGTGATAGGCTGCGTCAACATTTTTTGCTCTCGTCTTGTCTTGTTTAGAACGCTGAATTTTTAAAGGCGTCCTTAAATCCTTCCGTAGAGAATCAGTGCAAATAATTAGATGTATTAATAGCCACAAATCAGGTATGGCGTTTAACCACAATTCGGATAAAATCACGGCTATTGCATTGACCTGACTTTAAATTGCCATGGGGAAGGATTCGCTGTATTTATGCACCCATGGTGGGAACCAATTAGATCGTGGAGTGTGTGAAAAAATCAATGCATGGAGCAATCTGCTCGGCAGGCGTTAAACGATAAAGGAACATAGCTTTTGAAATATGCAAATAAGCAGGCTAAGGAAAAAGCTCAGGTTATTTGATGATCATGCAAAGGATGATATATCCATCCTTTAAGTTTGCCACTTGTATGTAATTTGTTTAGCAGCCATTGAAGGCTGATGGGTACCAAGTTCGGCCCTATGATTTACGTTTTTCCTAAATCCTGGGCTGTTTCAAGACATTGCGATTGCGGCGTAGGTTACGACCATAGATAAGATAATTTATATGCTATTCAGTAGCAGTATGTTTCATTTGATCTATTGACAAGACAAGATGATGAGTGGACTCATCGATAGATAACTTCATTGATTGATTGATTTGCATGATTGCAGAAAGGAAAGGTTCCATGTTTGCTATGAAAGGTGCAAGGAGAGAAGGTTTTTTTGCCCTTGCTGTATTGTTGTTACTCTTCCTGGTAAGCCAGGTACAGGCGAATCCCCGCCATGCTTCCATCGTGATCGATGTGGATACGGCTCAAGTGCTGCACGAGTCACATGCTGATGCCAGCCGTTATCCAGCCTCTCTAACCAAGATGATGACGCTCTACATGTTATTTGAGGCGGTGGAGAAAAGGAAGATGAGTCTTGATACTTCCATGCGGGTATCGACTCATGCAGCATCTATGCCACCGACCAATATCAGGCTACGATCGGGTGATGTCCTTAGCGTACGTGATGCGATTCCAGCATTGATTGTCCGTTCCGCCAACGATGTGGCAGCGGTAGTAGCCGAGGCGCTGGGGGGTACTGAAGCTAATTTTGGCCGCATGATGACGGATAAAGCACGCAAGCTTGGCATGCATTCCACTATTTTCCGCAATGCCTCCGGTCTGCCGCACAGTGAACAGAGAACTACGGCCCGGGATATGGCGATCTTATCTACGCGGTTAATGAAGGATTTCCCTCAGTACTACCATTATTTTTCGACCCAATCCTTTCGTTACAAAGGTATAACTTATCATAGTCACAACCGTATGGTACGTAACATCCCCGGTGTAGATGGCCTGAAAACCGGCTTTATCCGGGCTTCTGGCTTCAATGTGGCTACTTCTGCCAAGCGGGGAAACCGGCGGGTAATTGGGGTGGTAATGGGAGGACAAAGTGCCACCTCGCGCGATCAGCATATGGCCCAGTTGCTGGATCGCAGCTTTACGCAATCAGTTATGGCCAAGTCAGCCCGTAATGTCAGCAATATGGTGGATGCGAGGTCAGTGGTAGCCATGAGAGCCAGTATGCCGACTCCTCTCTCCCAACCGGCTTCCTCGCAGGTAAGAACGCTTGAGCCAGCCATGATGCAACGACCTGTTCAGGCAAAAGCCACTGTTGCGTCCCAGAGAGCTGCCGGGGTGGATAGCAACAACAAATGGGGAATTCAAATCGGTTCTTATCAGGCATATAAACGAGCCCAGGCCCAGGCGCAAGCTGCTACCCGCTGGGTAGCAGGTGAAGTGGTGGTCACTGAGGTTGAGGTTAGCAATCGCAAACTCTATCGAGCCCAGTTGGTAGGTTTGCAGAGAAACGAAGCGCATACTGCCTGCCAGAGTCTGGTCCGGCAGGGAATAGGATGCCTCGTGGTACGGTCCTGATTTACTGGCAGACCGTCCTGGTCAACGAACTGCACAGTTTAATTTTCTTGCCTACTTTGACATTGGAGAACACTATTTTTGCTAGTGATATTAGCTAGGTGACTGCTAAATAAGAGCTGATCAGTCTTTATGTCAAAAATAAGGATGGGATACCAGGAAACCGGGGACATAAAAGATGAAACCTGGAGATTTCAGTTGACTGCTTAATGGAAGAGTTAAGCTTATGGCATAGGGGGCATTTTTGCATTTCTCTCATCGTGGTGCAGATGCTGATCATTGCCTGGTTTTTACTGACGCAGCCAAGCTAGGGTTGGTTTTGCTAGGATAGTTCATCCTGCTTGTTAGTACGCCCAACAGGTTGCAAAACAGGCGGCATAACAACACATGAGCAGACAGCATGTATCTCATCATAAACCTGCTGTAGCTGGTCAGCATAGCGCTGGGAAAAGTGGAAGGGCACTAGTCTGGCAACTTCAGCAGCTGTTGCGATTTCGCCACAAGCGCGTGTAGTTAAATGACCAGTCTGCGTAGCTTGGCTGGTATCTGTTTCCATAAAGCAAGCTTCGCAGAAAAAGGTATGGGCGTATCGAGCTAAAGCCTGTAGCCGCAGGCGATTATCTGCGGTATCCGCAAAATCGGTCGCATAAACTAATTTCTTGCCTGGCTTGATCAGGACCAGGTTAGTTGCGATAACCGCCACGCTGGTCATCGTGCCGTCAGGTAGAGTAATGATTGCTTCGTCATTTCCGGCCAACAGGTGTTTTTTTACCTGGGCCAACCAAGGCCCTGGCTTCAGGTTATGTGTTTGCAGATAATCTTTGCGGATATTGGTTTCTTTCGTCGGTTCGAAGGCGTAGGCCAGCACTGGTGTGTGGTGATCTAGCAATTGTGCTCGAATGCAAAAACCCGTCTCTTGCAGGATCACGCCTGCTTCCAACTTGATCTCGGCTAACGGTACACATGCTTGCTGGCCAGCTTGGAGGCGAAAGCGCAATAAACGGTCGATATGTACTTCTGCTACCTCAAAGCGAGGTGCGCGCTCACCGATCCGATCCCATAGAATACCTTGCAGAAAACCTTTGATGTGTTGAGCCAATCCTGGCGGCCCATACAGACGGCATGGTGGAAACTCTCCAATGCGTGAACGCAGTAACATTATGAAGCCACCAATATGGTCGATATGAGTATGGCTGATGAAAACATCCGTTACCTGATGAGCAATGCGTGCCGGCAGACGCACCCCTTCTCCCAAATCGAACAACAGGCTCCGCCTTTGCTGCCGCAAGCGTACGTGCAATAGTGGGTCGCCAAGAATCCCGTTGACCAGACAGAAATCGATTTGCCCGACTCGCCCCATCACTTGCATCCCACTATGTTGCAGGAGAGGGTCGCTCGTATTGGAGGCCGGCAGGTAGGTGAGCGGTTCTGCCGCAAACGGTACCGCTGTTTCCACTAGACCGCTGAGCGAACGCTGCGTATCTCGGATCACTAAACTGTCGAAAGCATGGGGTAGGTATGGCAACCTGACAGTTAGCCGTTTTCCGTGCAAATGCTTCACTTCGGCCATGACCTGTGTCTGATTGCGATTCAATAATGCGACCTGCCTTCCAGCCCAGGCACTGACTTCACCTAAAGGAGGTGGTGTGCCGATAATATTTACTTGCGTCAGATCGACCGTTTGTTCAATACCCTGCTTAAGGTAGTCATTCCATAGTTTTGTACGCTGGTGAGCGCGACTACGTTTTCCGGGTTGCCTGGCTTCCACCCTGGCTGGGACTATGAAGATATGACTCGTCAAGCTACGCAGTTCATCGAGTAGCGCTGGAGGTCGACCAGCCGCAGTAAGCATGAGCACAGCATCAACAGCTGCTACTTCAAACAAACCTTGCAGCAATTCGCTGCCAGCAACGCCACGGGTGACGCCAGGGGCATCAATTAACAGTATGTTGTTATCAGACGATGGGATAAGATGTTGTATCGCTAAAACCAATGGCAGACGGAAACGACCGGCATTGAGGCTGCAGATAGCTTCATAACTGTACACCTGCCAATCATCCGATTGCCATCTAGCGAGAGAAACAGCGCCTGGAAAACCAAAGGCAGGTGAACCGGGATCAGCACAGATACCATAACAGCTTTGGCCAGCCTTGTTGAGTTCGTGTGCCAACTGAGCAGCCAGCGTCGATTTGCCGACTCCAGGTGGGCCATGCAACA
This sequence comes from Nitrosomonas sp. Nm34, assembly GCF_900113925.1. Classification (GTDB taxonomy): domain Bacteria; phylum Pseudomonadota; class Gammaproteobacteria; order Burkholderiales; family Nitrosomonadaceae; genus Nitrosomonas. The sequence goes on along the minus strand of NZ_FORD01000003.1, from coordinate 50,506 downwards.
ATATGCGCCGGTGGTGTGTTAATACGGTGGTAGCGATTTCAGCCGGTCGATACGCTAAAACAGGCAAGTAGTGTCTATTATTGCTAAACATGCATTCTCCCTCCTTACGTGCAAAAAGCTGGATGACTTTTGGTCTTAATTTGATCACAAAAGTTTTTTAACTGAGGCAGTTTCCAATCATTTCTATAGGTAGAAAAAGCTAAGCTGGATTTTGTTAAACATAAAATGGCATCGCTGCCAATCTGCTGAAGCTGGGTGGGTATTATTTGCTCTCAAAGTTCTCGTCCTGGACTTTCTGCTAAACCGTTTGGCTGACACGACTCAGCAGGTGGACAAAGAGTAAACTGCAACAGCTAGTCATTGAAGTGTAATACTATTTCCCAATCAAAAAAGGCGTAAAGGCGAGCCGCAGACAGTATCGATCATACGGTAAGATAAAGCCGGCAAAGCCAGTTTTGATTTAGCAATGGAATAAAAAGAGTAAAGCGGTTAAGGATATCAATTTACTCTAACCCAATGATGGGAGAAGTAATTTATGATTAAGCGTGAATTCTTCGGCGTAACGGTTGAGTGTGTTCAGGGGAATATTGCAGCTCAAGCTGATATGGATGCCATTGTTAACGCGGCTAACGCCATGTTGCAAATGGGAGGAGGGGTGGCAGGCGCGATTCATCGGGGAGCAGGCCCCGGCCTCGAAGAGGAATGCCGCAAGTTCGCACCTATTCTGCCTGGTCAGGCGGTCATAACCGGAGCACATAATCTACCAAACCGTTATGTTATTCATTGTCTTGGGCCAGTCTACGGTAAAGATGAGCCTTCTGATGAGTTGTTATCCTCTTGTTATCATAATGCGCTGCAATTGGCCGAGAATAATCGCATCCGATCTATTGCTTTTCCGGCAATCTCGACGGGCTTTTTTGGCTTTCCCTTGGAATTAGCTACCAGGATCGCCTTTCAGACAATTTTCAATATGCTTCCCAGGCTTTTGATGGTTAAGCATATCCGCTTTGTTTTGTTCAGTGATGCTGATCGGCAGTTATACGAGCAAATTCTTGACGAGTTCGAAGAAACATGATTAGGTATAAAGTATCGATGTTTATGAATTGAGAGGGAATAGTTAGAGATAACGCAGTATAGCAATATATTTATACCAATTGCGATTTGCAATTACACGCATACGGCTCATTTTTTAAAAACTATTCACTCGGGATAATAAACTATATCAAAATATTAAAGCATTACCAGATTGAAACGAGGCACAATTTTTCTGGAGAAGTTTAAACCTAACATTGTGGCATTTAACCATTCATTCATTCTATTGTTATAGGGTGGTCATTTTTTTATCCTTTGGTGGAAATGCCGTTTTTAAGGAGGACAGATATGAAAAAAATGCTATCAGCTATTACAGCGTACTTCATTACACTTCTTGTCCTTGGGACATGTTTTGCAGGAAACAGTCAAGATGTGGCCGAGGGACGCGACGTTTGGTTTAAGAGCACGTTCGGTGGTGAGCATTTCTTCAGTATTATTTTGCCTAACCCGCCTTTCAGTCTCCGTTTTGGTTTTGATCAAATGTTAACTACGCCACGAGATAACCGGTTCGACGAGTATGGGGTTATCAATGACCCAGATTGTACTCCAGGCGATGCATTGACCGGTTACCTCGATAAATGCGCTGATCCCGAGTCTACCGGTGTTATTGGGGTGCGCAAATTTCCCAATCCTTCCGGAGGGGCGCCCCTCATTGGGGTTACTTGTGCTGCTTGCCATGCGGGGTTTGATCCTGTGCGTCCTCCTGCAAACCCGAACCGTCCACAGCAGGAAAATATTCACCCCACTGTCGGTAATCAGTTTCTGCAGATCGGGAAAATCTTCAAAGGCCACCTTTCACCGCACGATCCCCGCTACCAGATTTTCTCCAGCTGGGCGCCAGGCACCGTAGATACCACCTTATTAGAAAACGATCACATCAATAATCCCGGGATGATTACGCCGATCTGGTCCGTGCCGGACCGTCCATTTTTTGATGTGACTATGAATGGCGAGCCTGCTCGTGTTCATCGCAACGGGCAGGGAGGAGAGGATGATATCGGTTGTGAGCAGGCAGCCATTCGGGTTTATTTCAACATAGGTATGTGTGCGGCAGAGTGCATGGTTGGGCACCTTGCTAATGGCCCTGGAGGAAGTCAGACGCCCATCGATCTTGCTGAGTGCAGGCAGGTATGTCCTGAGCTGCTGAAGGCAGAGGAGTCGGTAGGAAAACTCTGCGCCTTCCTGCAAACGCCTCGTCCTCCAAGTCTGGTGAATGCTCCGGAGGGTGCTAACTTTATCGACTGGAAGGTCGTTGGTACAGGCAAGAAAGTCTTTTCGCGCGCGTGTGCATCCTGTCACTCGGATGGAGACCGTTCTCTCAAGCACAACGTGCTCTCCGATGATTTGATGCATCCATTCTCGGAAATTGGTACGAACAGTTGCCGCGCCCGGACTACCAACTGGATGGCTGGACACATCTGGGCCGCTTTTTCCTCGGACCAATATAAGGAGCGGCCTACTGGCGGGCCAGGTTTCTACCGTGACATGCCCCTGGTTGGTATATGGGCAACAGCCCCGTTCTTCCACAATAATCGATTGGGCCGCCACCCTGGCGATCCGTCAGTCGCCAGCCTTATCACAGCTTATCAGGACGCGATGGATCTGTTGTTAAACCCTGACAAACGGGACGAACCCGGGTCGATCCAGCGGACTACCGACTTAGTGCAATTGCCAACTCCATCCGGTATTGTGACGCTACCAGTGGGAACGCCTATTGCCCAGTTCGCTCATATCGATCCCAACAGTGGTGCTAATCTCTGCCCGGATTTGATTGAAAATCAAGGGCATTATTTTGGTGTAGAACTTTCCAGCGAGGAGAAGCATGCTCTGACGGAGTTCTTGAAGACACGCTGACGTGGCGAGGCGGTGCTTAGACGAGCGGATTGGTTCAGGGCTGCCATGCAGCCCTGCCTGATACGGCAGGCAGGGCCGGCATGACGCTCGCCGATCTTTATGGAACCGCAGGGCAGTTCTCTGCAACGAGCGCAACACAGTATTTGTGTTTGCAGTGACATAAAATACACTTCGCAGCAGTCTTACCATTTTGGAGAATGAGAAAATCTCGAAGAGATTTCTATAAGAGATTTCTATAATCAAGTAGTCAATGGTAATTTTAGAATGATTCATGGATATTAAAAACAAGCTCAATACGTTTATCTTGGGAGAAAAATGGGAATTAACTCCGTAATGGCTGATATCTCACCCATCCGGTTGGTCATTCACGGTGGCGCTGGCGCTATTAAGCGTGGTAAGTTGAAAGCAGAACTCGAGCACGCTTACACACAGGCGCTCGCTCAATCCTTAATGGCGGGTTATGCGGTACTTGCAGCAGGTGGCAGCAGCATTGATGCTGTGATTGCGGCAATCGTGGTGATGGAAGATTGCCCCTTATTTAATGCTGGCAAAGGCTCGGTGTTCAGCCATACTGGCCGCAACGAACTGGAGGCATCGATTATGGAGGGCTCTACACTCATGGCTGGGGCTGTTGCTGCGGTCACAACAATCCGCAATCCGATCCTTGCTGCTCATGCCGTGATGACAAAAAGCACGCATGTGATGCTGATGGGCGAGGGCGCTGAAGCCTTTGCTGCTGAACAGGGCCTTGCGATCGTAGATCCATCTTATTTTTATACACAATTCCGCTGGGATCAGTTACAAAAAGCGATTGCCAAAGAACACGTACTGCGCGATCACGATGCTGGTGTACTATTGCCAGACGAGCATGAAAAGCGCGGTACGGTGGGTGCCGTGGCGCTGGATCGTCACGGTAATCTCGCTGCTGGTACATCAACGGGCGGACTCACGAACAAGCGTTTCGGACGCGTGGGAGATTCGCCGATCATTGGGGCCGGTACTTATGCGGACAATCGCTCGGTTGCAGTATCTGCCACTGGCACGGGAGAAATGTTCATTCGAGCGGCAGCTGCGTTCCATACGGCAGCACAGGTGCGATTACAGCATAAACCGATTGCCGATGCGGCCAATAATGTGCTAGCAGAAATTGCCGCCATGGGGGGTGATGGTGGCTTGATTGTGTTGGATGCAGAAGGCAATCATGCCATGTGCTTCAATACCATAGGAATGTACCGCGGCGTCATTGGTAGCGATGGCATCGCTCGGGTGGGTATTTTCCCGGGAGCCGAAACACCTACCCCGGAAAAGTAGTTATATAGAGGTTAATTTCTTTGATGCTGCCTTATCAAGTTTAGAATTTTGTTTCCTTTTTCTTTTCTCACCTTACATTTAATGGTGATATAGGTGCCTAAATATGCGTCTAGAAAGGCAGCAGAGATATAGATTTTGTTCTCGACATAATTAGTGAGTTTTGTAGAGTTAACTCATGAGCATTCAAAGTGCAGGTATTATTTTGTACCGCTTTATTGATGGCAAGCTTCAAGTCATGCTGGTTCATCCTGGCGGGCCTCACTGGGCGAAAAGGGAAGAGGGAGCATGGTCAATCCCAAAAGGGATATATGAAAAAGATGAAGATCCGCTCGCTGCGGCTAAACGAGAGTTTCGATAGGAAACAGGACATGAAGTAGACGGCATGTTTATTGACCTGGGTGAAATAAAACAGCCTAGTCGGAAAATAGTGCATGCATGGGCTCTAAAACATGATTTTGACATTTCAAACCTCGTAAGTAACCTGTTTAGCATGGAATGGCCACCCAGGAGCGGCAAAATTCAGCAGTTTTCTGAAGTCGATAGAGCGCGATGGTTTGAAGTACAGGAGGCTAAGAAGAAAATCCTGAAAGGGCAGCGACCATTTCTTGAAAGATTAATGCAACAACTTGACTACATACCGAAAAATACAGAAGTGGCGCATTATTTTGAGTAATAAAGTATTACGACCAAGCAAAACAATATACTTACCTAATTTGCTTAGCTTTTAGCCCTTAGCTATTAAAGTTTTATGATTAATTGGCCAGTAACGAAGAAGATCGCTGAAGAAATGGAGGGTGAAGCAGCCAGCAAATCAGCTCAGTATTGTCACTCATGGCACCATATGGCGAAAATAAAAGCTGCTATGAGAATGAGCACTTGATCTTTTTAGAGTTTATTTTTCGAATAAATTTGTAACCATATTTCAAATATTTTTGTTCTTCGATCTCATGATCGATCGCTCAAAAATAGCTTTTCGCCCACCAGTCTGATTTCCAAATGCTCTCCATGTAACGCCAGTACACTTTCATCAGCAAATTGCAAATATAATCGGCTACTCTGCTTTTGAGGATGAGTATGAGTCTGAGGTAGCGGAAGCGGGATCGGCTCATAATGTTTCCCGTTCAGCTCTAAATAACCCTCGATCACAGTATTGGGCAGTGGTGGTAACGGTACCTCAAGCTGAGCATGCTCCATAAGCATTATCACCTCCTGGCTCCAGACGACAGCCGGCTTGTGTTCCAAATGAATGTAGGTAAAGGGAAAATGTAGCTCTACTTTTTCATCCTGAAAACGAAGATGACTTACGCGTGATTCAAAAAGCTCCCAGATTCTGCCCATCATCACCACACCATTTTATGCATTAAAAATTACACCTCTTTTTTTCTATAACGCATGTATAAAGCATACAGCTTAACGCAAATTCCCTACGCCGTGGCGAGACAGGTCCGCCCAACTTAAACTACTCAAGCGGCTCAACAGATCATTCCTGGTACAGTTTGTCTTATTACCAAGGGATTTCGCTGCCATCATAGCGGAAGAAGCGACCGCTATCTGCCAAGGCAAAGGCGTCGACTAGAGCGCGCATCCCTTTGACGCTCTCTTGGGTAGTCAGTGGCGCATCCGGACCGCCCATCCGCGTTCGTACCCAACCGGGATGCAGCAATAATACTCCTATCTGCTGCGGTCTTAGCTCTAATGAAAATCCCTTCATGGTGGCATTCAACGCCGCTTTACTGGAGCGATAGTAGTAACTACCGGGACTTTCGATCTCGGCAATGGAGCCCATGTGGCTACTGATTGCAACAATTAAACGCTTTTGACTATGACGCAAATGATCAAGGAACGTGCGGCTCACGCGCAATGCGCTCATCGTATTCACGCAGAAAGTGTGGGACCAGGCTGCATAATCAATGTCCTGCTCTGGCTGAATGTATTTCTCGAAATAAACTCCCGCATTGTTGATCAAGAGATCGATAGGATAGTCCGCAAGTTCTCTTGCCAAGGCGCCAATTTGATCGGAATCGGTGACATCCAGCCGATGTATGGTTAAGGTATTGTGTTCGATTTCCAGCTGTTGCAATTCTTCCGCTTGTGCAGGAAATCGGCAAGTGGCGAAAACCCGCCAACCTGTCGCCGCATACTGACGGCACCACTCCAAGCCGAGTCCGCGATTACTACCGGTAATTAGAATGTTTGGCATAATAGCGATGACCTTCTGCAATTAAAGTAAAGTGCATCAAGCAATCCCTTCTGGAACGTCCCAATAGCGTTTCGTCTTGATATCTCTGTAAGCGTCTATGATCATAATAACTTTTCCGATCTTTTTGAGATTGTCAAGCTCAACGATATCGACGATATAAAAGTTTGCTAATATGGCATAGCTTTCTTTTAACACCAATTGGGTGTGTTGTGTCATGGTTTGCCATTTCATATCTTCGAAACAATGACAGTCCTATTTGAGGATATCCTGTTATATGGAGATCAACCTGTGATTCGCATTGCACGCCATAAGTGTTTTCTTGGTAATACTACGTATTAATTGGATATTCGAGAGAAAGCGAAGTTTCCTAATTGTGCTATGCCGGTGAAGAATTAAGCAGATGATAGAGCTATGTATAGGACCATGCCTCATATTTGACATTCTTTTTCTTTTCCGCTGATTTTATGTGCGGCTCACCAGCGCCAGGCTCACACCAAAATGCTTGCTTTAGTCATATATAATAAGTATTGCCAGCATCAATATATTTTTTGTCATTAAATCTCTATCGATCGGAATATATGAAATGTCTATACACAATAATTTTTTTGGGTTATAAAAAAAGCCCGCATATTTCTTGCGGGCTATCTAGAACATATGCTACATATGTTGATTTAATTAAACCAAATTGAATATCTCCAGATGGGTAGTAATTTCGCTAGCAGATACACCAACTAACGTAATCGATGAATTCCCATCCGTGAATTCAAAGGTAAAGCTATTATTGATCTGGGAAACATGAGTAAAGGACAGGTTCATATCTGCACCAGCATGAATATCACCGAGTTGGAAGGGTAGATGGTCATTATTAATCTGAATAATGTGATCACCAAGCCCACCAAGATTGATGATGTCATCACCATAGCCACCAACTAGAGAATCACTACCATAGCCACCACTATCAAGCTGATGCAAAGCAGGAATTTCATAATCTTCCACATCAATATTTAAATATTGAGAATGCTCTGAGCTTTCTAAATATTGTAAATGCTGTGAATTTCCTGTGTATTCTAAATACTCAACATCTTTCGATTGGTTAAGATATTCTAAATGTGCATCAACCTTATGACCATGATCTGGAGTATGATCCTTTAAAAGCTGATCTAATATCTCTTTAAGATTTAGAGTGTTTTGTTCATTATGTCCATTCCCATTCCCATTCCCATTCCCATTCCCATGCCCATTTCCATGTCCATTTCCGTGTCCATTTCCATGCCCATTACCATGTCCATTCCCATTCCCATTCCCATTTCCATTTCCATGTCCATTCCCATGCCCATTTCCATGTCCATTTCCGTGTCCATTTCCATGCCCATTTCCGTGTCCACCACCTAATGAATCATGTCCCATTATTTAAAAACTCCTTCGATTGAATTGATAAATACGCATGAATGTTATTAATTAAATCGATGCATATGGTATATGATATTCACATAAAGCTTCATGAGAACTATCATTAACTCGACCTGACAGTTCAGCAATCTGCTTCGAACTGGAGTGATATTGCTGGAACAACTCCCTCGCACCTAATTACATTCAATTATTCAGCGCTCTTCAGAATTTCATTGCATAAAATAGACGGTAACTTCCTTGCTCGTTTAATTTTTGCAACTAAATCTGTTTTAGTTATCGGCACTTGGTGAAAAAAGCTTAATTGATTTTGTAGCTGCAGTGATTAGTAGAAACGATACAAGCGGCCTCATCGCTTGAAAAATAAGAAGATTAATTTCATTTTCATATAAAAAATGACTAATAGGTGATATGCGTAAAGTATAGAGATAATGCGTCAAGTTGAAACCGACAAAGTCAGGTTTGATTTAGAAATAGAATGAGAACTTCAATAGAATCATCTTGAATAAAGCTGGCACTTCATTTCGCCGAACCAGTAAGTTACCGGCCATGGAATAGATAGAAAATCTCTATAAGATCAAAACCACTCGATAGTCATTCACATTAGTGCGAGTAGGCCCAGTGATGAGCAGGTCATTGAGTTGTTCAAAAAAGGTATAGGCATCATTGTTATTTAGCAGGGGATTGGGATTGAGACCAAGCTGATGAGCACGAGTGAGCGAATCGGGAGTGAGGATAGCGCCAGCGTTTTGTTCTGTGCCGTCGATGCCATCGGTGTCACAGGCAAGTGCATAGACTTGTTTCAGTCCATCCAATGCAATGGCGAGCGAGAGTAAAAATTCGGTATTACGCCCACCTCGGCCATGGCCTTTGGCCGTTACAGTGGTTTCTCCACCTGAGATTAATGCTACGGGTGGTTTAAACGGATTACCGTAATGGCGGATTTCTTTTGCCATAGCCGCATATACTTTGGCCACTTCCCTGGCTTCTCCGGTGACGGTATCGCCCAGCATCAGCGGCGTGATGTGGTGCGTGCGAAAGAAACGCTCAGCGGCTGCGAGTGATTGGTGTGCCGTGGCAATAACGCAATTTTTTACCTTTCTAAAAATGGGATCACCCGGTTTGGGAGTTTCTTCTTCGCTATGCTGACTTTTATTCTGCAGAATATTCATGACATGAGGAGAAGCGCGGATGGCATAATGTTTGATCACGGCGAGCGCGTCGGCATAAGTAGTGGGATCAGGCGCACAAGGGCCTGAGGCAATATGCGTCGGTTCGTCTCCGGTGACATCGGAAATAATCAAGCAATGGCTCGGCGCACGGCAAGCAGCAGCCAGTCTGCCCCCCAGTACGGCGGATAGATGTTTGCGCACCGTATTAATTTCCTGGATCGATGCACCGCAAAGCAGCAGTTGTCGAGTGATATCCTTAAGTTCACCCATCGAGACGCCTGTCATCGGCAACGATAACAGGCTGGAGCCACCGCCACTGAACAAACCGAGCAGCAAATCGTTGGTGTCGAGTGCCTGCACGCGTGCCAGAATCGCTCGTGTGGCCAGTTCACCATGCTGGTCAGGTAACGGGTGACCTGCTTCGATGACTGCTATTTTACGGGTAGGCAGGCCATGACCATAGCGTGTGATGACAATGCCTTCTAAATGCGCTTTCGCTGGCCAATGCGCTTCTACTGCCTGCGCCATGGCTGCGGCAGCCTTGCCTGCTCCCACTACTAAGGTCTTTCCTTTGGGTTGACTCGGCAAATGAGTCGGGACGATTTTTAGCGGATCAGCTGCATCTAGCGCTGCCTGGAAACTGTTGAGCAACAGTTCGCGTGGGTTCAAGCATTTACCTCTGTGCTTTTCTTTTTACTCGCGGCAGCAAGCATCGGTTTTAAATATTCGCCAGTGACACTGGCCGGGTTTTGCGCGATATCTTCCGGTGTACCTTCGGCAATGATCTGGCCGCCGCCATGACCCCCTTCTGGCCCAAGATCGATGACCCAATCCGCGGTCTTAATCACATCGAGGTTATGTTCAATCACGACAACGGTATTGCCATGGTCACGCAGCCGGTGCAGCACCTTTAGCAGGAGATCAATATCCTGGAAATGAAGACCGGTAGTAGGCTCATCAAGGATATAAAGCGTGCGGCCGGTATCACGCTTGGACAGTTCCAGTGACAGTTTTACACGCTGCGCTTCCCCGCCTGAGAGCGTGGTAGCCGATTGTCCGAGTGTGATATAGCCCAATCCAACATCCAGTAAGGTTTGCAGTTTACGCGCGACCACCGGCACGGACTCAAAGAATGCAAAAGCATTTTCCACAGTCATCTGCAGGATTTCGTAGATGTTTCTGCCTTTGTATTGGATCTCCAGTGTTTCCCGGTTATAACGCTTGCCATGACAGACGTCGCAGGCGACATAGATATCTGGCAAGAAATGCATCTCTACCTTGATGACGCCATCCCCCTGACAGGCTTCGCAACGTCCTCCTTTGACGTTGAACGAAAAACGCCCAGGATTATAGCCGCGCTCGCGTGCCTGCGGGACACCGGCAAACAGTTCACGAATCGGCGTAAACAAGCCCGTATAAGTAGCCGGGTTAGAGCGTGGGGTACGGCCAATCGGTGTCTGATCCATATTGATCACCTTATCAAAAAAGGCCATGCCTTCAAGCTCCTGATAAGGCGCAGGCTCCGTGCTGCTGCCATAGAGATGTTGCGCCACAGCGCAATATAGCGTGTCATTGATCAGCGTGGATTTGCCTGAACCCGACACCCCGGTAATACAGACCAGCAGGCCAACAGGCAAGTTGAGATCGGTATTCTTTAGATTGTTGCCAGATGCACCGGTGATTCTCAGCATACGTTCAGGATTGGGGGAAGTGCGGCTTGGTGGCACCTCGATGGCTAATCGGCCTGAAAGGTAGCGACCAGTCAGCGAGGAGGCGTTTTGCTGAATGTCTGCCGGGGTGCCTTGCGCAATAACATCGCCACCATGTTCACCAGCGCCAGGTCCCATATCGATCACATGGTCGGCCAGCTGAATGGCATCCTGATCATGTTCCACCACGATCACGCTATTGCCGAGATTGCGCAGGTGCTGCAGCGTTTCCAATAAGCGGCCATTGTCGCGCTGATGCAGTCCGATCGAAGGTTCATCCAGTACATACATCACACCTGTCAGGCCAGAGCCAATTTGACTCGCCAGGCGGATACGCTGGGATTCTCCGCCCGATAAGGTATCAGCAGAGCGGTCGAGCGACAGATAGTCGAGTCCGACATTGTTGAGAAATTGCAGGCGGGTGGCGATTTCCCGTATGATTCGTTCCGCAATTGCCTGTCTGTGTCCAGCCAGCGTTAGCTCATCGAAGAACCATTTCGCTTGCTTGAGCGGCCATGCACTGATTTCATAGATAGCTTTTCCATTGACCTGCACATGCCGTGCTTCACGGCACAAGCGCGTCCCTTCGCAATCCGGGCAAGCGCGCGAGTTGATGAATTTCGCTAATTCCTCGCGCACGGTTTGTGAATCGGTTTCCTTATAACGGCGCGTCAGACTGGGAATGACGCCCTCAAAAGCATGTGTTTGCTGATAGGGTCGACCACTTTCATTGAGGTAAGAAAATTTAATTTTTTCCTTGCCGGAACCATGCAGGATGATGTGCTGGATTTTTTCGTCCAATTGCTGGAAGGGCGTTTCCAGATCAAAATCATAATGCCTGGCCAGTGCCATCAGCATCTGGAAATAAAACTGGTTACGCCTGTCCCAATGTTTGATCGCGCCGGAAGCAAGGGATAAATGCGGGAAGGCAACGATCCGTTCAGGATCAAAGAAGGTAATCTGTCCCAGCCCATCGCATTTGGGGCAGGCGCCGACCGGGTTATTGAAGGAGAACAAGCGGGGTTCCAGCTCCGATAAGGCATAGTTGCATACCGGGCAACTGAATTTGGCGGAAAACAGATGCTCCTTGCCGCTTTCCATCTCTACAGCCAGGGCGCGGCCATCAGCATGACGCAAGGCGGTCTCAAACGATTCCGCCAATCGCTGCTTGGCATCAGGCGATATTTTCAACCGGTCAATGACCACTTCGATGGTATGCTTCTTGTTTTTTTCCAGTTTTGGCAGATTGTCGATTTCATACGTTTCTCCATCGAGCCGCACGCGCACAAATCCTTGCGCACGCAGTTCGTCGAATAGATCGAGTTGCTCTCCTTTGCGCCCGACCACGCTCGGCGCCAGTATCATCAGTTTGGTGCCTTCCGGCAATAGCAGTGCCTGGTCCACCATTTGCGAGACACTCTGGGCGGACAGGGTAATGCCGTGCTCCGGGCACTGCGGCTCGCCCACGCGCGCAAACAGCAAGCGCAGGTAATCATGGATTTCAGTGACGGTGCCAACCGTTGAGCGTGGATTATGTGAAGTGGCTTTCTGTTCGATGGCGATGGCAGGGGATAATCCCTCGATCAGGTCGACATCGGGTTTTTCCATCAGTTGTAGAAACTGCCGCGCATAGGCGGATAGCGATTCGACATAGCGGCGCTGTCCTTCCGCATACAGGGTATCAAATGCGAGCGAGGACTTACCTGAGCCGGATAAGCCGGTTATCACCACGAGTTTATTGCGTGGGATATCGAGGTTGATATTTTTGAGGTTATGGGTGCGTGCCCCGCGAATCTTAATCAGTTCCATCAGCTACCTAAGTATGGGTCAACCTGCTAATATACCTAACTTTCCAGTTTTCTCACAATCTGATTCATGTCTGCATTATCAACTTCCGAAAAAATGTCTCCGGTAGAAAAGCGCGCCTCCATCGGCCTGGCCGGTGTGTATGGATTGCGCATGTTTGGACTATTCATTATTTTGCCCGTTTTTGCGCTATTTGCAGAACATCTTCCCGGTGGGGATAATTACACGCTGGTGGGGATCGCATTGGGTGCTTACGGACTGACCCAGGCGATTTTGCAAATCCCGTTTGGCTGGATGTCTGATCGCATCGGACGTAAGCCTGTTATTTATTTAGGGCTAGTGCTGTTCGCCATCGGTAGTTTTATGGCCGCGACTGCCCTTGATATTTATTGGGTCATTGCCGGTCGTGTCATTCAGGGCGCAGGCGCGATTTCTGCAGCGGTTATGGCGCTTGCCGCCGATCTGACTCGCGAAGAGCACCGCACCAAAGCCATGGCCATGATCGGTATGACTATTGGTGCTACCTTTGCACTTTCACTGATGCTGGCGCCTTTGCTGAACCAATGGATCGGCGTACCGGGTATTTTCATTATGACAGGTATCTTAGCGATCGCGGCGATTGTAGTTGTTAACAAAATGATCCCTGATCCTGTCATCAGCCGTTTTCATTCCGATACGGAAGTATCCACCGGACGCTTTGCCGATGTTCTGCGTGATCCGCAATTATTGCGCCTGAACTATGGTATTTTTGCGTTACATGCCGTATTGATGGCGCTCTGGCTGGTCGTGCCACTGTCACTACGTGATGCGGGGCTGGCGGCGGAGCAACATTGGCAGATTTATCTGCCGGTACTGGTTTTATCGGTGGTACTGATGGTGCCTGCCATTATCTACGGGGAAAAGAAAGCCAAACTCAAACTCATCTTCGTTGCCGCAGTCGTCCTGCTACTGGCGGGGCAAATTTTACTGGCGCTCATGCATCAATCCTTATGGGGAACCGCAGTGGCACTACTGGTGTTTTTTACGGCTTTCAACCTGCTGGAAGCCAGCCTGCCTTCACTTATTTCAAAAATCGCACCGGTTGGCGCGAAAGGAACGGCCATTGGAGTCTACAGCAGTACCCAGTTTCTGGGTGCATTTGTTGGCGCAAGTGTGGGGGGGTATTTTTATCAGCATTACGGCATGGATGCGATTGCCGCCTTCTGCGCATTATTGCTGGTTACCTGGTTGTATCTGGCAGCTACCATGAAAGCACCTGCAGCAGTGCGCTCCAAAATGTATCATGTTGAACAGATGGATGCGGCTCAAGCCAGTGGACTGTCGCGTGAACTGGCAGCATTGCCCGGCGTTTATGAAGCGCTGGTATTGGCCAATGAACAGGTGGCTTATCTAAAAGTCGACCTCAAGGGGTTTGATGAAGAAAAAGTTGTCCAATTATTGAAGGGGAGTGCATAAATGGCATCAATTAATAAAGTTATCCTGATCGGAAACCTGGGACGGGATCCGGAAGTACGTTATATGCCAAGCGGTGACGCCATGGCCAATTTGAATATTGCTACCACCGATACCTGGAAAGATAAAGGTGGAGAAAAGCAAGAGCGAACCGAATGGCATCGCGTGGTGATGTTTGGCAAGCAAGCTGAGATTGCGGGTGAATACCTCAAAAAGGGCTCTCAGGTTTATATTGAAGGGCGCTTGCAGACACGTAAATGGACGGATAAATCTAATATTGAGCGATATACCACTGAGATTGTCGCTGATCGTATGCAAATGTTAGGTGGCCGCGCAGCTGGCGCCAGCTTCGAATCTGCTGATAGGGAAGGGGAATACAATAGCAGTGCGAGCTACGCTAATAAACCTGCTAACTATAATAAGACAGGTAGCGGGTTTGACGATCTGGAAGATGATATTCCGTTTTAGAATACACCGAAATTATTTTAGTAACCAAAAACCCAGAGTGTTTCTTATCTGGGTTTTTTATTGCTTATAGAGATAAGCCATTACTACGCCGAGCCTATTAATAATTTAAGAGGTAGCAGATAAGGCAAATAATGAAATTGAGGGTGATTTAATTTCTTTTAAAGATTTTCATGAAGTTCACAGAAGATACGCGCGTCAAAATCCCTGTCATCTTGCATTTAATTCGTCTGGGTTACCAATATCTGTCGCTTAAAGACCAGCATTGGGGCTTGGAAACCAATATATTTCCAGCGCTATTCAAAACTGCGATTGGCAAGATCAACCCCGGCTTGGAAGAGGCCGATATTGACCGTTTGCTGGAAGATATGAAACTGGCGTTAGATAATGAGGATTTAGGCCAGGCTTTCCACGAGAGGCTCATCGCCCGCTCAGGTATCAAGCTGATCGACTTTGAGAATTTCAACAACAACAGCTTTCATGTCGTAACCGAACTCACTTACCAAAACGGCGATGAGGAGTTCAGACCCGATATCATCCTGCTCGTCAACGGTATGCCGCTGGTGTTTATCGAAGTTAAAAAGCCCTATAATCGCGAGGGTATACTGGCGGAGCGCGATCGGATCAATAAACGTTTCCAAAATTCAAAATTCAGGCGTTTTGTAAATATCATCCAGTTCATGATCTTCTCTAATAACATGGAATACAATGAGGGTGAGGTTCAACCCATCCAAGGCGCATTCTATGCCAGCCCGTCTTACCAAGAGCCCAAATTCAACTATTTTCGCGAAGAAGAAATCTTAAATCTCACGGCCTTACTCAAGCCGTTATCGGATGAAACCGAACTGAACGTGCTGAAAGATAACAACCTTGAAGTCATCCGCAGCAATCCTGAGTTCATCACCAACAAAGACCCCAATCGGCCGACTAATCGCATCTGCACTTCATTGCTGAGCCGCGAGCGGCTTGCTTTCGTTTTACGTTACACCTTGGTCTACGTGTTTGAAACCGATGGCTTGCAAAAGCACATCATGCGGTATCCGCAGTTATTCGCCACCAAAGCCATCGAGCACAAGCTAAACGAGGGAGGCAAAAAAGGCATTATCTGGCACACGCAGGGCAGCGGTAAGACTGCACTTGCCTACTATAATGTGCGCTTTTTAACCGATTACTTCCAGCGACGGCACATCATCCCCAAATTTTATTTCATCGTCGACCGGCTCGACCTGCTAATTCAGGCGCACCGCGAATTCACCAGCCGCGGCTTGACTGTGCACACGATTGATTCGCGCGAGGCATTCAGCCGGGACATCAAAGTCACGCAAGTCATTCACAACCACTCCGGCAAGCCGGAGATTACGGTGGTCAACATTCAAAAATTCAAAGATGATCCTGATGTCGTATCCACTAAAGACTACGCTATCGCCATTCAGCGCGTTTACTTTTTGGATGAAGTACACCGCAGCTACAATCCTAGAGGGAGCTTCCTGGCTAATCTGGATCAGTCGGATCGCAACGCGATCAAAATTGGCCTCACCGGAACGCCACTGCTGGGTGATGACTACAACTCACGTGCACTATTTGGCGACTATATCCACAAGTATTACTACAATGCCTCTATTGCCGACGGTTATACCTTGCGGCTGATCCGGGAAGAAATCGCGACCCATTATAAAATCACGCTACAACAAGCACTGGCAGAAGTCGAAGTGCAACAAGGCGACATCGACAAAAAATTGGTCTATGCCCATTCCACCTTTGTTGAACCGATGCTCGATTACATCATCACCGATTTCGAAAAAAGCCGTGGCGCACTCAGTGATGCCAGCATTGGTGGCATGGTAATCTGTGACAGCTCGGAACAAGCTAAACAGATGTTTGAAATATTCAACACGAAGTATGCCAAAAGCCCCATGCCGGCAGCAGCACAAGTTAAAGACGCCCTCTATGCGAAAGCAGCCCAACCAGAAAGTGCTTATCGATTCCAGCGCAAACAAAGCAATCGAGTGAGATCCGCGGCTTTGATTTTGCACGATGTCGGCACCAAGGCGGCGCGCAAAGACTGGGTGGAAGAGTTCAAGGCCGGCAAAATCGACTTTCTGTTTGTCTACAATATGCTGCTCACCGGCTTTGATGCCAAGCGCTTGAAAAAGCTTTACCTGGGCCGTGTCATCCGCAAACACAACCTACTGCAAGCCTTGACGCGGGTCAACCGTACCTACAAAGGCTTCCGCTATGGCTATGTAGTGGATTTTGCCGACATTCGCCAGGAGTTCGATGCGACTAATAAGGCTTATTTTGACGAATTGCAAGCCGAGCTTGGCGATGAGATGGAGCATTACTCCAAGCTGTTCAAATCGCAGGCCGAAATCGCCACTGAGATTGAGCATATCAAGGACGTGTTGTTCCGTTTTAATATTGAAAATGCCGAAGTGTTTTCGCAGCAGCTCAGCGAATTACAAGACCGGGAGACCGTGCTGGCGTTGAAAAAAGCGCTGGCTGACGCCAAAAATCTGTACAATTTGATTCGCTTGCAAGGAGAATATGCTTATTTGGAACGGCTGGATTTCCCAAAACTCAATCTGCTGTATCGGGAAACCAGTAACCATCTTGACTTGCTCAATCTCAAAGAGACCCTCGAGCAAGGAGCCGGTACCGCTAACTTATTGAATGTGGCGCTGGAAGAGGTGATCTTCAAGTTCACTAAAATCGGCGAAGAAGAACTGGTGCTGGCCGATAAGCTGAAGAACACCCTGCGCCGCACCCGTGAAGCGCTGGCCAGCAATTTTGACCAGCAAGATCCCATGTTCGTTATGTTGAAGGAAGAACTGGAACGGCTATTCAAGAAAAAGAATCTGTCAGAAGTCACTCAAGAAGAAATGAATGCCAACATCGATGCCCTGAATAAGATTCACGAGCGCATCAAAGAGCTCAATCGCCAGGACAACCAGCTGCGTCAGAAATATCAGGGCGATGCCAAATATACCCGCATTCATAAACGGCTAACCGAGCGCGGCAGTATTTCCGATTCAGAGCGTAAAATCTTCGAGGCTCTGATTGGTGTCAAGCAGGATGCCGACGAGCAAGTATTGCAAAACACCCAGATTCTCGACAATGAAAGTTATTTTGAGCGGGTCATGATGCCGCTGGTTATCCACCGCTTTATGAAACAACAACAAATCAAACTCAATCCCGACGCCTCGCGCTATATCAATCAGCTGGTCGTCGCGGAATATTTGCAAGAATTTAATACCGGAGCACGTGCGTGGTAGAACTTGAGTTCCAACAAAAAACCAAAACCCTGATCGACAGCCTGAAAAGCATCTGCGCCAACTATGGCTTGGGCAACGATGGCAACGAGTTCAAAATCATCACCCAAACCTTTCTCTACAAATTTTTAAACGACAAATTCGCGTTTGAGGCCAAGCAAATCGACCCATCTATCGCCACAGCGGAGAAATGGGAAGAAGCCTTGGCTGCACTGAGTGAAGACGATCTGGAAATGCTACAATTGCAAATGGGAGCGGATACCGCACGGTTGAAGTCGAACCATTTCATCAGCTACCTGTTCAGCCAGCAGAACGCGCCGGATTTCGCCAAACTGTTCGATGATACTTTGATGGATATCGCCATCAGCAACAACGACGTGTTCTCAGTTAAAACCGACGGCGGCGCCAAGGTGGTGCTGTTCGACCAGCTCAGTCAATACATTGCCGACGAATTCAAACGCGATGCCTTCTGCCGCGCGATCATCAACAAACTGGTGGAGTTTAGCTTCGAGCGCATCTTCAACCAAAAATTCGACTTCTACGCCACGATTTTCGAATACTTGATCAAGGACTACAACAGCAACAGCGGTGGCAAATACGCGGAATACTATACGCCGCATGCGGTCGCCCGCATCATGGCGGCAATTCTGGTGCCCAGGGAACAGCAAGGCAAAATCAAAAATGTCAGTTGCTATGATCCGTCCGCCGGCTCCGGCACTTTGTTGATGAACGTGGCCCATGCCATCGGCGAAAACCGTTGCAGCATATACACCCAGGACATTTCGCAAAAGTCATCCAACCTGCTGCGCCTCAACCTGATCCTGAATAACCTGGTGCATTCCATTCCCAACGTGATTCAGGGCAACACCCTGCTGCACCCGTACCATAAGGATGGCAACGAGCTGAAGCGTTTCGATTACATCGTCTCCAATCCACCATTCAAGATGGATTTCAGCGATTACCGCGACGAGCTGGACACCAAGACTAGCAAGGAGCGCTTCTTTGCTGGCATCCCGAAGGTCAAAGCTAAGGCCACGGACAAGATGGAAATCTACCAATTGTTCCTGCAGCACATCATTACATCGCTCAAGCCCGGCGGCAAGGCAGCGGTGGTGGTGCCGACTGGCTTCATCACCGCCCAAGCCGGCATCGACAAAGGCATCCGCGAACATCTGGTCAAACACAAAATGCTGGCCGGTGTGGTGTCGATGCCGAGCAACATCTTCGCGACCACGGGCACTAATGTGTCCATTCTGTTTATCGATGCCAGCAATCAGGGTGATGTAGTGCTGATCGATGCCTCGAGTCTGGGTGAGAAAATCAAGGACGGTAAAAACCAGAAAACTGTGCTAACGATGGTAGAAGAGCAGCGCATCATCGATGTGTTCAATGCCAAGCGGCAGGAGGAGGATTTTTCGGTGGCGGTCACTTATGAGCAAATCGCAGCCAAGAATTACTCGCTCAGCGCCGGTCAGTATTTTGATGTCAAGATTGACTATGTGGACATCACGCCGGAACAGTTTGCCACCAAGATGAAAGGGTTTAGCGATAATTTGGAGAGTTTATTCAGCCAGTCGCGGGAATTAGAGGTGGAGATTAAAAAGCAGTTGGCAAGTTTAAATTATGAGTAAATGGGTCAAAGGAAAAATAGGAGAAATTTTAACTCTTCAAAGAGGGTTTGATATTACAAAGAAAACACAAATGGATGGTTTATATCCGGTAGTATCCTCTAGTGGAGTTACTAGCTATCATAATGAATTCAAAGTAAAAGGACCGGGTGTAGTAATTGGCCGAAAAGGTACTTTGGGTACGGCATTTTACATTGAATCTGATTTTTGGCCTCACGATACGAGTCTTTGGGTAAAAGACTTCAAAGGTAACGATCCGAAATATATTTTTTATTATTTGAAAGCTCTTCCGCTCGCGCAACTTGATTCTGGTTCAGCTAATCCCACTTTGAATCGGAATTTTGTTCATCAAATCGACACTTTCAAGCCTGCTTTGGAAGATCAAATAAAGATTGCTAATCTTCTGTCGTCACTAGACGCTAAAATCGAGCTTAACAACCGCAACAATGCCGAGCTGGAAGCAGTGGCGAAGACCTTGTACGATTATTGGTTTGTGCAGTTTGACTTTCCCTTCGACTTCGCTCCCTGCCCTGAGCAGCGCCGAAGGGAGGGCAAGCCCTTCTCAAATGGCAAGCCCGACGCCAACAGCAAACCCTATAAAAGCTCCGGTGGCAAAATGGTATACAACCCAACTCTGAAGCGAGAAATACCGGAGGGATGGATTGAAGGGACATTAGAAGACCTAGGGCAGATAGTCGGCGGAAGCACGCCATCGACAACAGAAACTGATAATTTTTGTAGAAATGGCACTCACTGGATTACACCAAACGACCTTTCTGATAATCAAGGAAAGAAATTTATAACCCGAGGGGCAACAGATGTCAGTGAGGTCGGAATCAAGTCTGCTAAACTTAAAAAATATCCAAAGGGGACTGTTTTATTGAGTTCGAGAGCGCCAATAGGTTACATGGCCATTGCTCGGAATGAACTTACGACAAATCAAGGTTTTAAGTCATTTGTCCCAAATAAAGAATATTCCTCAGCCTTTATCTATTACACAGTAAACAGTAGCTTGAAGACAATCACCCAGTATGCTTCCGGTTCAACCTTTAAGGAAGTATCGGCCAGTGTTCTTAAAACAGTAAAGATCGCACTCCCGCCGAAGAATGTATCTGAAAAATATACAGCAGCAGTATCCGCTATTTTTACGAGGCAAGATATTTTAGAGCAGGAAAATGAAAAGTTAGTGGCTCTACGCGACTGGCTGCTCCCCATGCTCATGAATGGTCAGGTCACGGTTCAATCAGTAATGGAATGAGCATAAGCTGTCAGGCAGAGTTTACAACAGCTGGCAAAATTTTACCCTCAAAGACTTGGTAGTGGTCTATCGCAAGCCGAAATCCAAAGCGGTGACGAACTTATGCAACCTTGTCATGGAGTCGGTAATCAGCCGGTATCAATTATATAATGCGCC
Organism: Nitrosomonas sp. Nm34; assembly: GCF_900113925.1. Taxonomy (GTDB): domain Bacteria; phylum Pseudomonadota; class Gammaproteobacteria; order Burkholderiales; family Nitrosomonadaceae; genus Nitrosomonas. The sequence goes on along the minus strand of NZ_FORD01000003.1, from coordinate 29,727 downwards.
ATGGTATTGTCATTCTGACGTAGGCTGGAGATTCGGACTTTTATAAACCATTGCTGTTAATTACCAGGCACCAGGAACCAGGTGGAGGTTCAGTTTGTAATATAATTCTAAGCTTGAAGAGAAAGCTTTCCATAAAATTTACTGTTAAAGGTAAATTCATATGGATGGTATTCAAAAATTGCGAACCAAGTAGTAGATCATTTTAAGCAGGATCTCACTGCTGAGGTGTTGAATAGCTTATCGCCTTCTGATTTTGACAGGCTACTGTTCTGATCAGAGATGTGCTTTCGCGGGATAGGGAAGAGGTAACTGATCAGCTGGAGGCGTTAGCGCAAAATAAAAGAAAATATAGAGGAGTTTGATTTAGGGCTATCGCTTTAGGCAGAAGGATGAAAAAATTGCCGGGGGCGAAGGAACAGTATGCCTTTTAATAGAAGTAAGTACGGTAAAGTACAAGCAACCGTTTTCATTCCTTGGAATTAGTTCATTTGAATGAAGCTGATCGGCAGTGTTCTCGTTCAGTTTGTATCAAGTTTTATTCAGCTAGCCGTTTTCATAATCTGCTATCTTCTTTTTAAGCATTGACAGATATATCTTGCGATGTGTTTGTCAAAAGAGCAGGTCAAAAAAATTACTTACTTCTAATGAATTGAGCACCTAAAGATATTATTTGCTGATGTGTCGGCGTACATTGTATTTTAGTCTAAATCTATCAGAAGAATAAAGGATAGGTAGCTTAACTAAAATCATGAGGTAGAACAAAATGAGAAATCTTTGCTATTGCGGATTCATGCTTGTTGTTGTGTACGTGGTGATGGGTTTAACCAACTTGGCATTTGCCCGAGGCAGTGCGATTAATACGAAGATTGAATTTAAAAACAAGGGTGAGATCGTTCGAATCCTGCATTTGGAAGAATTCGCAGCGATTGCATCTGAGCGCTTTCTCAAAATTTATGAGCCACATGAAAAAAGAATACGTACTTACCAAGTTTATTCAGCACGGTCACTTTTTGATCATATTTTTGGCAAAAACTGGAGAGAGGCAGAAGAGATCGTTTTTCTCTGTGCAGATGGTTACCAGCCAAGCATTCCCGTAGCAAAGTTTCTTGCATATGACGCCTATTTTGCTTTTGCTAGCGCAGATGATTCACCGTTTACGCTGGAAAACGTCTTGCAGAATAATGAAACGGTTAAATTAGAGCCGTTATACCTGGTATGGGATAGTCTGAAGTCAACTGAATTACGCGAAGAAGGCGCGGCTGACATGCCTTATCAGATAAAAGAGATTGAACTGGCCTCTTTTGCCACCCGTTTTCCAGCACTTTTTCCGCCAGCCAATGCATCCCAGCAAGTACAGCAAGGCTTTCTCCATTTTCGCAAGCACTGCATTGCCTGTCATACCATCAATGGTCAAGGTGGCGGCAAGGCGCCTGAATTAAATTATCCGCTGAGTGTGACCGAGTATATCCAACCAGAATATCTGAAACGCTGGATTGATAATCCATCCAGCATCCGCTATAACACGACCATGCCGCCACTGACAGCCGAGATTCCAGCGCGGGAAAAGGTGATAGAAGAACTCATCGCTTATCTGAAAGCGATAAGTACGGTAAAACGCATACCAGGCGCCATACCCTAACTTGTCATCCTGGAACTTTCTAGCCAGCAGATTTATCCAGCTGGCCAGTTTTCTTTCTGCGTTGAATTATTGCCAATTTATATAGGCAGAAATGCCAAGAAAATTGACCCATTGCCTTTGATCTTGGCTTAAACGAGTGCCATCGGTATAAGTCCATCCGCTCCAGGTCCACTCGTTCGTTTTAAAATAATCCAGAATATAATCCAAGCGAAGGCCTAGATTTTTTTGTAAGGCATATCTTGCAAATAAATTCCATCTACCTTGTTTGAATTTAATATCGGGTACCGGCGTATTACCGGGACAACATTCAACTTCAGTGATTGATTGTTTAAACTTGTCAGTTATTTCAGAGTAAGTAATGTTGGTGCCGATATCGAGTTTCTCATGGGGTTTGCCATTTACGCCAACGCCAAATGAAGTGCTTGAATTTTCCAGCTTAACAGACCAGGGGACGCGCGGCGCAGGTGTTCTGGAATTCTGATCGATTTGTGTTTCGTTTCTTGAGAACCATGCATTTGCTTGCAAATTTTCGGAAAATGTATAAACAGCATCCAGCGAGTAGTTTCGTGCCATACCTTTTTTTATACCAAAGCCTGAGTTATTGCGGTCGCCATTATAATCGTCCCATGAGTGGTCTACCGCGGCTTGCACGGATAGAGGCTCAAAAGGCTCCCAATTAAGCAATAACCGCACTTTGTCCCGATTGCGATCAGCGAGATTGATCGGCGCGATCAGGTTAAAGAATGGTTGGCCTGTTGCTGTGGTGTTGGTTAAAAAATGTGAACCCCAGCGGTCACTGTGTATATATGAGAGGGTTCCTGTCAAAGTTTCTGCCATTGTGCGCCTTAATTCTACGCGTCCGGATAGTTCGTCGGTACTATTTCGATGGCCTGTTGTTTGAGGTGTTCCAGTCCGATCCCAGTGCTCATAATCAATACCACCAATCAGACGCAAATTCATTGGCAATGCGTAGTTCGCCTCAAATTTATTGGTAAAGGTCCTGAAAGAACGTGGGGTGTTAAATCCAGTCCAACGGTTTCCATTTAAATCAACATTAAAGGCATTCGGATTGTAAAGAAAAACTGGCGTTTTATCCTCACGATCTTCATAGCGGAAATTTGCCAGTAAGTTAAGCTTGGATAACGGCCGGGAAGTAAGGGCTGCTTGCACTAATGTGGTGTCCACTTTGCCATGCAGATCACTCGGAGTGCCAGGAGCTGCAAGCTGGGTTGGAAAGAAGCCATCTGTTTGACTTGCTATCGTATAGGAAGCCTTGAATGTACCCCGTGTATGGGGATTAAAGGAATACCCACCAGATAAAAACGCCTGGTGGGCTTGATTGTCGGGGGGTAGTGCAATAGGAGTAAATAAGGCAGGGGCAAAAATTCCGCCTACACTGCTGCCGCCAGTAGTGGTCAAGGCTTTATTTTTGTTTTCAAACAGTGTTCCATAGTAACCTCCGGATAACTGGAGATCTTTGCCGTTATAATTGAGTGTGGCACCAAAAATACGCGTGGTGTAATTAATAGGCTCAGGAAGGAATTCATAACCACCTACTGCAGTGGGTCCAGGCGGGCCTAACCGATTGCCTCGTCCGAATATGCGGGCGCCATCTTTATCTTCATTCTTGAAATGGAGTTGCAGTTCAAAATTTGCAGGCAGGAATTTATTAATACCAAATGCAAAAGATTCTCGTTCGGTTTTAAGATGCTCAGGGCCTCCGGCAGTGGGAGTAGTGGGAACCTGCAGATGGGAGCTGCCGATGCCTCCAACTGCAGTATTGGCTGTGAAGGGTTCATACCGTGGTGTCTGGCTGAATTCAAAAAAGTAACCCCAATTACCTTGTCTGCTATGTTCAAGCCGGATATCCCGGTTCTTGAAACCCAGATTACGACCTTGTAGCTTAAACCAGGTGCCGGTATCATCATTTCTTCTTATTATGTCGAGATTGAAAATACCGTAAAAACCATCATCACGTAAGCCATTAAATTGACCAAAGCGGGCATTATCATTGAATAGATAGCCTGCGCCAAAATTAATGGTGCTCTGTGGCTTAGTCAGCCGTTTAATATTCTCATCCTGTTCTGCCCAAACCGAGCTGGCTATGATCAGCAAGGTAGCGGCAACCTTGATCTGAAAAGAAAAAGGTAGTTTCATGTTGCTGTTTCTCCTGGTAATTAGCGTTGAAAGAGTCCATTATTGCGAACATTTTCTGGGTTATTGCTGCCATGAATGTTGGTGTGGCAGTTCATACAACCTCTTGCGAGTGTATTTCTCGCATAAGCTCCTGTGATCGTTCCGAGGGAACTCTGGTGAGTATTGGGTTCATGGCATTCCTGGCAAAGGAAAGGTGAACGCACTTTGAGCAAGTTAGGTGCTGTTGTGCCGTGCGGGTTATGGCAGATTGCACAATTTTCCTGGGCAGGTGGATGGTTATAAATGAAGGGTCCGCGCTTTTCCATGTGACAGGTAAAACAAGTTTCATTGACGCTATCGCGCACTGTCATGCTCGGACCAGCTGAGCCGTGCGGATTATGGCAGTCTGAGCACACCACTTTTCCTTCTCGAATGGGATGGCGGGAAGGACGGTTAATCTGGGCGCGTTGCTCCTTATGGCACGTGAAGCATGTTTCTGATTGAGTCATTTTGTCACGGACTCTATCTCGGTCGGTATGAATCTGATGACAAGAAGTGCATGCTATATCCCGGTTCGCATGAGCACTGCCTATCCAATTCATGCGTTTACCCCCTTGATGGCAGTCTAAACATGCCTGATCCCTCTCCAAAACAGGGGTCGTCGAATTCTTCCCGAAGGTGCGTGATGGTGGTGGCGGCATCGCATCGTCGTTATTCATATGCTGATCACTCTCTCCATGACAGCTTGTACAAGTTGGAGTACGACTATCAGCCACAGTCCCATGTTTGGTTTTGCCAATGGCAAACACAGGATAATCGCTGGTCTCGTCATGGCATTTTGTGCATTTTCCATCACCCCGGAGAACGATGTCTGGGGCTTCTCCCTCAGAATCATCTTCTTCCTGCGCTATTGCATTTGGCATAATGCATAGCAAGAGAATTAACAATACGAGTCGTAACATTACGGAGTTTAATTTCTTAAAATCATTTGGCATGATCCAAGCCCTCATTAAATTAAATAAGATTGATATTTCTTGTGTGGGGGTTAAGCGCAACCGCTAGAAAAAGTTAATTTGCTTTTAAAGGCAGTCTTTATCTGTGAGGTTTCTCACCTCAACAGGGCTATAGATTTGTAAAGGTAAAAAAAGCACACTTTCTAAACCCTGAGGTGGCCAGACAAGCTTGTAACTACTGAAATAAATTTGTGGCAATAACGTTGATTAAGCGTAATGCTTCAATAGTAGGTAGCTTTTGACTGCACTTGAATGAATTGATAATTATTGGCATCTGCAAGAGTGCGCTGCCAGCATCATAAGTAAGCTGATACTGCTTGCAATTTGACGATATCTACTAATGCTTCATACCTAACATTTAAAAATTAAGATAAAACTTTCAAACACTTGATTAAGCGAAATCATCACCCAATACCGGAATCAGCCCTGGAGGTTATTGATGTTTTGTTGTTGATAATGGATTAGATACTTAATAAAGTAATTATTAATAATTATCAGTTACGATACTTTGATGTAAATCAAGAAACAATTAATAATAATTATTATTATGTTCTCTGTGAGCAATATATGTGCCAATAAATTTTATATAATATAATCAAATACTTGACTAAAATAAGGTTGAAAGATTATAAATAAATTGTCGCCAATTTATTAACATATCTCGTGTCATTTGTATAACTATCTGTTTTTACGTGAAGTAATTTGTCGCTAATTAGCGACATAAGTGAGATGTGATAGAAATAATGAAAAATTCTTGAGGGGAAATTGGCTATTGATAAATGAACCTGCCAATCGCAGTTGATCGCTTAAGGAAAAGGCTATGTCAGGACTAGAGAAACACTTTTTCGCAATTCTAATTCTTTCATGTAGCTGTATAGTAGGCCACTCCCTAGTATCGCGCAAATTGTGCTCATAGAAGGAGCAGATCTGTGGCCTCGATGCATACGGTCCAACCGGATCATTGCACGCTACACCTTGTCCAGTTACGGTTTTTTATATAGATATGTATGTGAACTGGGAGGTCGGAATGAAGGTGCTGGCAGAAACAATTGCTTATCTTATTTCATGTCCAACTATTTTTAGAGGTGGCCTGAAATTTTTCAATCAACAGGCTCATCTGAGCGAGCCGGTTTCCATTGCGTGCTGAATACTCAAAGCAAGCTCTTTGGCTTCCTGGAAACTCGATTGGTGGGTGACCATGATGGTGATGAAACTCTTTTTATCACTGGTTCGTCGGCAATGCACGGCCAGGTTATAATCGTTGTTGACTAGCGCAACATCATCTGCACGCTGCAGGATTTGTCCTGTTACTTCAGAAGCAATTGCTGTGTATGCACGACTCAGGCAATCTTTTTTACTAATGTTTAAGGGTAGAACAGTGTAAAAGAGGGATGGCGAAGCGCTTACTGCTTGTTTGATAGGAGTAAGAAGCAATGTTGCGCAAATGATCAGTAAGAGCCGTATCAAAATAACGATTGGTATAGGCATGGTACTTCCTCCAGTGATGTGCTAAAAAGCATGCGAGGTGTTGAATCCTGGCGCTCTCTTTGTGTGACGTAAGCATTCCTGTCGGGCTGTGGTGCCTATACCTATTTCATATCCTGGTGATAGCCATTTTTTAGAAAATTAGTCTTTTATCGTCATAAAGATTGAGCGATTTTCACCTCGATAGTCTGTCAGTAATCCTACCACAATAATAATAAGTCCCATGGCAATATAAAAATTCCGAGCGATAAACTCGTCAGCGAAACCTAGGATGAAGGGAACTGCCACTAATACCGGCCCAACTATGCGCTCGATCCAGCCTTGCAACGTAAAGGGAATTATCTTGAAGGCGCCAAAGGGAAAACCGGAAATCAAGGTAACAGCAAGATGAACTGCAGCCAACCCATATGCAAGCATTGCGGGTATTTTGCTTAAACCTAATAAGGTAGGTGCGAGTAAAAATATAACCACTGTCAGGAAATCCAAATAGCCATGGTTACGTGGTGAAATTATTTTCATTTGACTGCTCCTTTATTGATGGTGAGTAACAGTCAGTACTTTAATACGGTGTTACTGCCAATGTCTGTTAGCTAGACAACAACCGCTTAGGGTAAATATCGCAACAGCTGAGTTTAATCAAACGATTGCTCATTGATTAATGCGGCATCGTTGATACAAATCTGCTCGCGCGTATAGTCAAGTAATCCTCGATTTCTAAACTCATTCATGATGGTACTGACTACAGAACGGCTGGCACCTACTAGATCTGCCAGCTCTTGCTGAGTGAGGAAAACTTCCAATGAATATCCATGTTTACATCGTGTTCCAAATAATTGAGCAAGATCAAGGAGTGTTGCAACAACCCGTTTGCCAACTGGCTGAGTAAGGATAGTGCGGAGTTTGCGTTCAATCTGCTGCTGACGGTTAGACATGGTCTCGAAAACAGCCCATGACCACTCCGGCCAGCGATATATCAACTTTCTGAAATCTTCATATTCTATCCGATAGAACGAGACTTTTCCCAGAGCCTGTGCGCTTTCTTGCATGATTGGTTTAGCGCAATCATGCTGCAGTTGTCCAATGACACACCCTGATTTTATTAAAGCAAGCGTCAACTCATTACCCTGGATCGTGAGATAGGTAAGTTTTACGATACCTTCTTTTATCCAAAAAAGATTTGCGCAGCTTTCCCCTTGGCGATAGAGAAAATGTTTATCAGGAATTTCGATTTCCTGAATGGAAGGACATATTTGCTTCCATTGCTGCAAATTTTGCTCTAACAGCGGATTGAGAAATTCAGCTTTTATATGATCGTGTTTTGAGGAGGACATTGACAGTGCTGATTAAAAATAGGCTAGCCTATAGACCCGATACACCAATCATTTTATTGCTAAATCGATTCCGATTTTGTCGACTTCACCTTGCTGCTTTATTGATGCTGTCTGCGGTTCGCCTTCTCATCATCTTTGATTTGTAAATAGTATAAGATACTCAAATGGGATTATATAATGCTGAGAGCTGTTTTTGGTTGGCCCAAAATAATCTGTACGACTTCGACGTGGTCAGTTCTGTCTTGCTGATTGACTCGTAAGTAGCCACTGATATATCCCGACATGGTTTCGATCATACCATGAGCTTTATCAAGCGTTTGATTTAAGAAACGATTTGTCAGCGCCGGTCAGATCAATCCGATCCGGCTACTGCCAGCCTGCAAGGGCAGCCAATATTAAGAATAGCCATATGTCAGCCCATCGGCTATTCATTTCATGTAATTTGATTTAATCTTTCAGCCTTTATGTTTTATCCCCTCAGTTCGGGGAGTGCTTCTTCTTTAGGGATAAACCTTAGCGCTAATCCATTATTACACCAGCGCTCTTCGCGTGGCGGTGGGCCATCATTGAAGACATGGCCCTGATGGCCCTCACAGCGTGCGCAGTGATACTCGGTGCGAGGCCAGATCAGCTTGAAATCACGTTTGGTGCCGATATGGCCAGAAATAGGTTGGGTAAAGCTGGGCCATCCGGTACCGCTATCATATTTATGTTTGCTATCGAATAAGGGTAAATAGCAAGCGGCACAAATGTAGGTGCCATCACGATATTCTTGGTTAAGAGGATTGCTTGCAGGAGGCTCCGTGTCTTCTTCAAACAATACCTGGTAAGCCTCGGGTGACAATAACGAACGCCACGCTTCATGCGGTTTATTGAGCGGGGCAACGGTTATCGGATCGATTTTAATTTTTGTGCTCCTTTGTTGTTCGGCACCTAACTCGCGTGGATAGGATGAGATAAAAGGCAGTGTGATCAATGTAGCCAACCCTTTCAGCCAAGTGCGTTTTTTCATGTGGATCCCCATTTTTTCAAATAAGTTCAGCAAAAATTTGATCGCCAGCGTATGGTATGGTTCAGCATGACCGGCTTTTCAGAACAGCTATCTTAGAAGATGAGATCGCGCGAGAATGAGGGTTAATGCGTTTATATGATGAAGATGAGCGGACAAGTAGTATACAACCCCACCTGTCCATCGGGCGGGGAGCCATCCACAATGAAGCATGATTATTGACCGCCTGGTTCTGCAAAAGTAACTTCCCAGTTCATTTAATTATCGCGTTGATCCATTTCAACTCTATATTCATGACCATCGGCCAGAACGTAAGGTATGGTCATTTTACCTGCGGTAAGATCGACGCAATTCTCGATCCGACTCACTACGCTATTTACGCTATGGGATTATTTCATGATTCTACTTATTGACGTTTGAAATAGTATCATTAAATAAATTTAGTAGGGAGGAGCCGGCGGAGGGCTGCCTGGAGGGGGAGGTGGATAGCTGTCTGAAGGAGCACGTTGGGGTGCCGGCTTGCTACCGCTGCTTGAGTATCCCTCGTTGACAAAACGCCCGGGAGAGGGGATGCGATGACCATTGGCATACATGCACTGCATATAAGCTGTATCGTAGCGCTGTTGATTGATATTTCCTGAAGATTGTGCAGAACTGCTGCCAGCCAATCCTCCCACCAATAAGCCACTCCCTGCACCAATGGCCGCACCTCGTCCGCCACCAAAAGCAGTGCCTGCGATGGCGCCTAATGCAGTTGTAAGAGCGGCGGTTTCCATACCGCTGAATATGGATGCACGGCGTGGCGTTTGTTCGCTGACTTGCTCGCTCGCAAATTGTCTACAGAGCAAGTCATCCGATCTAAATTGCTCAAACGTTTTATCTGCTGAGGGTAAAACCATTACGCCTGGTCCCGTCGGTATGTGAACACATGCTGTGAGCAGCGTGAGTGACAGCAGCATGGATATTTTAGTAATTCTTGGCATAACCAGATTTCCTTTGAAATTTAATTAAGAAGGCTGTGAAGGAATTTTTACCCAACCATCAGGGCACTTCCTAACATAAGGATAGTACCCTTCTGGTTTTCGACAATAGTGCCAATAATTGGTTTTTGGCTCAGGAGCAGGTTGTGAAACATTCTGTTGTTGAATATAAGCCGGTTTGCTGGGCGGCACGCTGGTCATGGTTATTGGGAATGCCGGATCAGCAATCACCGCGGGGAAGCCACCTGACGGATAGTAACTTTCAAAACGGCCATAGGAGCCAAAGCCAGCATAAGCAATAGGAACATAGCCACTATAAAAACCAATTCCTCCAAAAGAATCGAAACTGCTGTGTAAACCAAAACTATTATAAGGTGCGAAACCACCATATCCATAATAACCAAAGCTGCTGAAAGGGATGAAAGAATAAAAAGGACCAGCTCCCCATCCTGGGTCGATACCTAGCCCAAATCCAATACCAAAATCATGGTAATGTGCGTGATGCTGACCATGCAAAATACCGTGGCTAAGTGCACCGTGGTGATCATGTTCATTATTCTGAAGCGAGTGAGCGTTCTGAATATGAATGTTCTGGGCTAAAGAATCACCCTGAGCAACATTGGTTTGGATGGACGAGTCTGCCTGAGCTGATCCATCCTGCTGAATAGGCTGACCATGCTGAGTGGAATCTCCATTGGTAGCTTGATGAATTGGGGCGAATTCATTATCCGGGACAAACTCACCTTCCTGCGGAGGGTGAGTGAGTTCGACAGACTGCTTATCTTGATGAACAGATCCCACCATATCATGATTAGCGTAATCCTTTGTCATAACCTCATTGTATTGCTCAAAGTCTCGTCCTGGGCTTGGATTATCGGCTCGCTCAAAATTTTCCGGCTGAGTAAAATTTTCGTTTTGATAAATGAGGCTACTCTGTTCCGAATCTGCACTTGGATAAAAGTCTTCCCTTTGATCCATATCTCTTGTCACAAAACTGTTTGTAAAATCTCCGTTCCAATCAAAGTTTTCTCCGGAATCGCTACCGAAATCATTACTAAAATCAACATCAGAATCAAAATCGTCTCCAAGATCACTCTTATCAAAGTCGATACTATCCCCATCAGCGGTCCATGCTGAAGCTGCCGATATCGAGCAAGCCAAGACGACAGTCATACAAATCAGTTTGAATCTGTTCATATCAATTTTTATTTGAGTTTGGTGGAGTTAGCCTGGATATTTCGCTAAATCAGCTTGGCAAAATATCCAGGCTAAACAAAATTAATTATCAAATTACACCATTCAGTGATGCTCATTGTGCTGGTTTCAGCAACTAATAATTGAGATGGATTCATCATGTGCGATACTGACTGTCATCTTATCCAGCAGATCCTGAATGAAAGCTGAATCTACGATATTTTCCCAAATATAAGAGAACTGTGAGTTATCTTGGCGGTGTCGGTGCGCGTTCTATCCGCCATGTGCTGGAGATGACTACTGCCTGTTTCTTGACGAGCGTCAGATGGGTTTGATTGCATTTCTAAATCAAAACTGACTTTGTCGGCTTCACCTTGCCATATTATTGAGATTGTCTGCAGCTCGCCTTCGCGTCATGTTTGATTTGGAAATGGAATTAGCCGTTAGCTAGCAATGCATTGATCAGTTTGGCTTCAATATTTTGATATTGTGGATCTTGATTTCGAGCGGTAGAAGGTTTACACCATATCGGATTCTGTTGCAGGGTATTGATTATATCGGGCCAGTTACTGGGTAATTTTTCTGAAGCAGATACAGTGGTCGTATCAATCTGGTCTGCCTGGTACGCAGCATGACCACGATGCATCAGTTTTGACAACAATTGCTGCTGACGGAGGTAGAGTATCTGCAGCGTGCTTTCATCCACACACAACCATTGCATGCCTTGAATTTTGGCTTTGATCTCCTTGCCATAGCGTTTAAATGTTGACCAGCCAGTGCCAGCGATCGCACCCAAGGCAGTGGCTGCTCCTAAGCTTAGCCCACCCACCATCAGATCAATTCCTGCGCCTGTTGCTGCACCTTTGAGTGCAGCACTGCCAATATCAAGACCATACGCCTTGAGAACCCCGGGAGCAAATATATCAAGCTGCCATTGGCCATTGCTGACAGGAATTTTTTGGAGAGCAATGTCTTTCTCTGAGAAATTAAAAATGGTTAGCAAATCTCTTAAACAGCTTTGTTCGGATTTTCTCACGAAATCCTTTAATTTTTGGACGGCGGTTGAATTTGCATGACTATCGCTCTGGTTCCGTTTGCTTTCACGATAGCAGGCAACCGATACAATCAACTCAACGATGCGTCTGGCTGCAGACAGGCAGAGTTGGTCCCATACCGTGGCGCGGTAATTGATGAGTTTCTGCAATTGCTCATAGTGTGATTCCACCAGAGTTTGTATTTTTTGATACAACCGCTTCTCCGCCTCAAAAGAAAAGGCGACTGTATCGAATTCTAATGAGGTATGAAGATTGAAAGCAGCCAGTTTTTTTCGCCAGATGGCAAGCTCTGCTGTGTGGTTGGCAATAAAATTGAAAACCGGGATGATGGGTTTCATAGCCTTGCTGAGCACCTCGATTTCCATCAGATATTTTTCCAATACAGGCTCGCGCACATCGATGATGTACAATAGGACATCGCTGCGCAATATTTGCCTGATGACCTTGGCTTCTTGTTCTAATGGATCATCGATAGACGTGGTGGCAATGAATTTTTCTAATATTTCGATGGGTGAAAACGATTTATGATGCGTGCCAATCGATTTAAGTTGCCTTAACAGTGCATGAGAATCCTCAATACCAGGGGTGTCATGTAAATTCAATATGGCTTCATTATCAGCAAAAATAGTTGCCCGTTCAACATGGCGAGTCGTTCCTGCACTATCTTCGATTTTACCGAATTGATTGCTTCGCAGCATGGTGCGAATCAGCGAGGTCTTACCGGTATTAGTGTGGCCTACCACTGCAATATTTATCAATGAGGGAATATCCTGGTGTGATGCTTTATCTGCTACATTCATGGTTATTGAGTGATAACACATTCAGCGGGAATAGCGCATGCCTCAGCCGTTCTGAACCATGCGAGTTTGCGTGTGTCGGCAACGGGAATGGCTGCGCGGCTGCGCAGTAAAACTAACCAAACCTCTCCAGAGGTATAAGTCATCAGATCCCGGATGGTACGTTGCACGCCTCTGTCTGGCAGGCGATGAGCAGCCACACCAATCAGCAACGCACTATCGGATTTCTGGATGATGTTGGCTGCTTCCGAAAACGATGCCTGATCAATGACATTTTTGCTGCAGTTCATGCCATCTGGCCAAACGATATGATCATCAAGTTCAATCCCAATTGCGAGTGCATTTTGCAATATACCCTGGCCAACTTGTCGAGGAGTGATCTTTTTATCTACGACTATATTCGGGTCTGCATCAATGACGCTGGACTCAAGTTGATGCGCCATTAAACGTTGTCGTAAAGTAATATAGTAAGGTAAATAGAGATCTATTTTGAAGCGATGCTCAGCTAGTTTTAGCATCAGCACAGAAACAAGTAGCAATATAAGCCGAGGCGCAATGCCATAGAGCAATAAGGCGCTCAACAAGAATTTGGCCCAGGCACTTCTGGTTTCCGCATCTTGTTCTTGTATAATCGCGCTCACTCGGCTTGCTGCAATCTGAGAGCTGTCGGGAGGAACCAGACCCCAAAATTCCATAGGTTTACTCAGCCATTGAGTCAGTTCAGGAAGACTGCTTTCTGGTAGTAATGTCGTTCCCCAAATAAAGTCATATTGCTTTGCCATCATGAGCAGCACCAGTAAGACTATCCCGGTCGCCAGATAAGTCAGCCAGAATTGATGAGTGAGAATACTGATGCGCCATTTGCCAACTGTACCAGTCAAATTGGCTTCCCACCAGCCGCGTGCGGCAAGTAAAGCAATCGTATCACTCTCCTTTTCCTTGTGACGATAGGGTAACCAGCAAGCCAGCTGAGCGACAACCCCTGCACTCAATCCCTGTGATTTGAATGAAATACCTATCACCCACAGCATAATGGAAATTAAATTGAAGCCGAGCAAAACTGCTAATAACCAATATATGTTGAGCGTGGAAGACTCGCCTATTGCATTACCTGCTGCCAATGCGCCCAAAATTGCCGAGCTTATTAAGCTTATTCGGCTCGCACGGATAAAAAGTTTTTGGGGATATTGTAATGTTGTAGCTAGCGCATTATCCTGAATCAGGCGCCGGGCACGGGTGGTTAGCCGTTTTAGAAAAACAGGGTAATTGAAATCAGAAACAGCGTGGGTTTCCATATCAGCGATGCTTGCGTATGACAGCGCTTCTGCTTTGCCCGTTTCAATGTGGCGCAATTGCTCTAAACGAACCAGATCAGAGAACGTAGTGTTGTGTGTGGCCATAACTGTTGATTAAAAGAATGGAAAAACAGAGCGTTATTCCTCCTGATCTGTCAAGCTGATTGAAAGGTGATTGGCATCGATTAAATTGAGCCTGAAAAAAGTGCGTCGAATGGTCCCGGTTCACAAAATCATTTAAAAATACAATCAGAAGAAAGAACTCAATGGAAAAAGCTACAATTAGCAGTTAAAGATTTGTTATACCAGAAAGGTTATCGCCATGAAACCAATTGCAATTTTTAGATTTTCCCCTATTGAGGGACCTGGCTATTTTGCCACATTTCTCGACAACAATCATATTCCCTGGCAGCTAATCAGCATCGATCAGGGGGAGGGCCTTCCTGGTAATATTTATCCATTTAGTGGCTTGGCTCTGATGGGAGGCCCCATGAGCGTCAACGATAACCTGCCTTGGATTGACTTATTACTTAACCTGATTAAGCAAGCAGTAGCTCATGATGTGCCTGTATTGGGGCATTGTTTGGGTGGCCAACTTATGTCCAAAGCGTTTGGAGGTATTATTGAGGCGAATCCTATCAAAGAATTGGGCTGGGGAAAAGTCCGCGTGGCGGATAATCCGGTTGCGCGCGAATGGTTAGAGGATGTAAAAGAATTTGAACTATTTCACTGGCATGGGGAGACCTTTTCTTTACCTGCTGGAAGTTCATTGCTGCTTTCCAACGATTATTGCCAAAATCAGGCATTTGCATTAGGAATTCATCTGGGAATGCAGTGCCATGTGGAGATGACCGAAGACATGGTGCTTAGCTGGAGTAGAATGAATGCGACAGAAATTATACAGAATCAGGCCAGTCCTGCAGTGCAATCAGCTGATGCCATGCAAATGAATCTGAAGTCTCGCGTGTCGAAATTGAATACCATTGCCGATCAGTTATACCGCAAATGGATCAAGGCATTAAAAACGGAAGAGTAATCGCTCTGCGTAAATTTTTTGTTTATGAAGATAATCCAGACTAACCCCAATATGCCTTCTTTGTTTGATGTCATGGATGTAAACGCTACTGACTATGAATAGAAAGTTCGGTGAGGTACTAGGCTGTTTAAGTATTACTCGGCCTCAGAATAATCCCAGCTAATGGTGGCAGCGTGATCATGAGGGAATCAGCAAAACTTAAACAGGGTTCTCCGGTTGTGGTAATCCAGCCAGCATTTCCTATATTACTCCCGCCATAATAAGCGGAGTCACTATTAAATACTTCTTGGTAGGAGCCGCTGACAGGCGTGCCGATACGGTATTTCATGCGCGTGACTGGCGTAAAATTTAATACAATCAGCCTAAACGAACCATCTTGCGCATGACGCAGATAGCTAATGACAGATTGCTCTGCATCATGACAATCGACCCAGCTAAACCCTTCCGCGAAGAAATCAAGCTGATGTAATGCGGGGGTATTCATATAAAGATGATTCAGGTCGCGTAATGCCATTTGTACGCCGCGATGAGGCTCATATTCCAGCAAATTCCAATCAAGCTCTTTATTAACTTGCCATTCAGACCCATGAGCAAATTCGTTACCCATAAAATTAAGTTTTTTGCCGGGGCAAGTCAGTTGGTAGGTAAACAACAAACGCAAGTTGGCAAATTTCTGCCAGACATCGCCTGGCATTTTGGCTAACAAAGAGCCTTTACCATGCACCACTTCATCGTGTGATAGTGGCAATACAAAGTTTTCGGTGTAGGCGTATAACTGATTAAAGGTTAAATTATTGTGCTGATAACGACGGTGAATGGGGTCAAGCTTCATATAAGTAAGCGTGTCATTCATCCAACCCATGTTCCATTTCATGGAAAACCCTAATCCACCCACATAAGTGGGACGTGATACTGCTGGCCACGAGGTAGATTCTTCCGCCAAAGTAATCGCGCCGGGAAACGCTTCATGCACCATAATATTGAGTTCGCGCAGGAAATCTACCGCCTCGAGGTTTTCCCGGCCACCGTATTTATTGGGTAACCATTCTCCTGCTTTGCGTGAGTAATCCAGATAAAGCATTGAAGCTACTGCATCCACACGTAATCCATCGATATGGAATACATTTAACCAATAATGCGCGCTTGAGAGTAAAAACGATCTCACTTCATTACGCCCATAATTGAAAATAAATGTTCCCCAGTCTTGATGGAATCCCAGACGAGGATCTTCATGCTCGTAAAGGGCAGTGCCGTCGAAGCGGGCTAAGGAAAAAATATCCTGAGGAAAATGGGCTGGCACCCAATCCAGGATGACTCCGATGTTTGCTTGATGACAAGCATTCACAAAAAATTTGAAATCTTCTGGCAAGCCATATCGACTTGATATCGCGAAATAGCCTGTTGTCTGATAACCCCAGGACTCATCAAGTGGGTGTTCTGATATCGGCAATAATTCAACATGTGAATAGCCCATGTCGAGCAGATAAGGAATCAAATGCTGGGCAAGCTCACGATAAGTATAGAAACGCCCATCGGGATGCCGTTTCCATGAGCCTGCATGAATTTCATAGATATTGAGTGGTGCATGTAACCAGTCCCAGCCAGTTCGTTTCTGCATCCAATCTGTATCCTGCCAAACAAAGTTTTCTTCCATTGGAGTGCGGCCTGCATTGCTGGGGCGCAGCTCATGATAATTTGCAAAAGGATCTGTCTTGATCAAGATATCGCCAGTATTACGATTGCGAATCTCATATTTGTAAAGGGTGCCACTTGGTAAACCAGGAATAAATAATTCCCATACGCCGCTATGATGATGAACAGCCATTGGATGTATTCGCCCATCCCAACGATTAAAATCACCAATTATGCTGACACGTTCAGCATTGGGTGCCCAGACCGCAAAGCGGACACCGGCAATTCCATGTATGGCAGTCAACTGTGCACCCAGGGTTCGATAAGCTTGACGCAGATTGCCTTCATTATATAAATACAGCTCATAATCGGAAATTTGCACAGGAAAAGCATAGGGGTCATACCATTCACGCACGGCTCCCAGTGAAGTCTTTTCCTCGATTCGCAAGAGATAGGGGTGCATGGGAGGTATTTTGCTATGCCATTCAAAGATACCCTCATCATGGATCCGTGTCATTGGCTCAAAACCATTGGCTGTCTGAATCCAGACATTGGCAGCATAAGGCTGGAATACTCTTGTTGCCAGCGCATCATCCTGCTCCCTGTGCACGCCCAGGTAATCAAATGGGTTATGTAATCGTGCCGCTAACAACATTTCTTGCAATGAATCAGTGCTGGTATGTACAAGTTCAGATTTCATAGGCCTCGATAGTAACTAACAAGAAAACAAGAGAGGGTTATGTCTGGAAATGACAATTAAGATCCAGTAAGATAAGATGCTATAAATACAATAGATTACATAATACAACTCATATTCTAAAGTATAAAGTGGCGAGCTTGACTATAGTAACGCTATAACATCTACTAGATGGGCTTATTTTCTATGCTGGATTGCTTGTGTTGTGATTGATGTATTGATTATCCATATTCATATTATCAATTAAATGGATCTTCTCAGATCGGGAGATATTGAATGCTTACACATAACGCGCTTGCATTAATACTCGCAGGAGGACGTGGCAGCCGTTTACATCATCTAACAGACTGGCGTGCTAAACCAGCTGTGCCGTTTGGTGGTAAGTTCCGTATTATAGATTTTCCTCTGTCGAATTGTGTCAATTCGGGTGTGCGGCGTATTGGAGTGGTTACTCAATATAAAGCGCAGAGCCTGATTCGCCATATCCAGCGTGGCTGGAGCTTTCTTGATGGGCGGTTCAAAGAATATGTCGAGCTTTTTCCAGCTCAACAGCGAACTGAAGAAACTTGGTATCAAGGGACTGCCGATGCTGTTTTTCAGAACCTTGATATTTTGCGTTATCATGCTCCTGGCTATGTTCTGATATTGGGTGGTGATCATGTTTATAAAATGGATTACAGTAGAATGCTTGTCGAGCATAAAAAAAGAGGCGCAGACATCACTATTGCCTGCTTGGAGGTACCACTGGAAGAAGCCACTGCTTTTGGGGTGGTGGCGGTAAACGATAAATGGCATGTGACTAGTTTTACTGAGAAGCCTGATCATCCCGCCTCCATGCCAGGTCAGTCAGATCGTGCATTGGTTAGCATGGGTATTTATCTCTTTAATGCTTCATTTCTGTTTGAACAATTGATTCGCGATCACGATGACACTCATTCTTCGCACGATTTTGGTAAAGATTTGATTCCGTACTTAGTGAATCATCATCGTGTTTATGCACATAGCTTTCATAGCAGTTGTGTCAATATGGCTGCCGGTATTCCTTACTGGCGCGATGTGGGGACAGTGGATGCTTACTGGGAAGCTAATATCGATCTTACGACCATTACACCTGCTCTTAATCTATATGATGAAGACTGGCCGATCTGGACTTACCAGGAACAATTACCGCCTGCCAAATTTGTGTTTGATGGTGACGATCGACGAGGACATGCGCTTGATTCTACGATTTCGGGGGGATGTATTATTAGTGGCGCAACCATTCGTCGCTCATTATTATTTTCCAATGTCCAAGTTCGAAGCTATGGGATCGTCGAGGACTCGGTCGTGCTTCCTAATGTAGATATAGGTCGGCATGTCCATTTGAAGCGCGTGGTCGTTGAAAAAAACTGCGTCATACCGGAAGGATTGAAAGTTGGATTCGATCCAGAAGAAGACAGCAAGCGATTCTATGTAACGAAAAAAGGGATTACACTCATAACGCCCGAAATGCTGGGTCAAAGCATACATTATGTTCGTTAAGCATCTGAAAAGGGGGGGCTGGTAGAGGGTAATACCGTCCTCAATTCATTAGTAAGCCATTCCATTTCCGAATCAAAAATAGCGTGAAAGCGAGCGGCAGGCAGTATGAATAATACAGCAAGGTGAAGCCAGCAGAGTCAGGCTTGATTTAGGAATGGATCAGCATAATCGGCATGGTGTTCTTGGGCATGCCCATATGACGGGTCTTAACTAAGAATTCATATTTTTTTGAGTAATTAGATAGGCAATCTGCTTTTAATTCATGAAACCACTGAATCTCGCTTTACTATGGCATATGCATCAACCCGATTACCGGGACCGTGACACAGGTGAATTCTTGCTGCCGTGGGTATATTTGCATGCCATCAAAGATTACACTGATATGGCGCATCACTTAGAACAACATCCCTGTGTCAAGGCGATCGTCAATTTTGTGCCCATATTGTTGGATCAACTTGAAGATTATGCACAGCAGTTTACACAGAAAAAAATACGTGATCCATTATTACGCCTGCTTGCTACGCCCGATCTGAATATGATCACGGTGAATGAACGTGCATCTATACTGAATAGCTGCTTTCAGAGCAATCATGCCACCATGCTAAAACCTTATCCTGCCTATCAACATTTGCATGATGTGTACGATATGCTCAAAAGGCAGGGGGATAAGGATTTAATCTATGTTTCCGGTCAGTATCTGGCTGATCTGTTAATGTGGTATCACCTTGCATGGACGGGGGAAAGTGTGCGGCGAAGCCATGAGTTTGTGGTAAAGCTCATGGCGCAAGGTAAAAATTTTAGTTATACAGATAGATTGCAGCTATTTAATCTTATTGGAAAGCTTATTCAGGAATTGATTCCACGTTACCGTGAACTTGCTGCCAGCGGTCAAATTGAACTATCCACTACGCCTCATTTTCATCCGTTGGCTCCTTTGCTGATTGATTTCTCGTCAGCGCGTGATAGTCTTCCCGAGGCTACTTTACCTTCGAATGCAATTTATCCGGGAGGATGTGAGCGCGTTACCTTTCATGTAAAGTCAGCTATCAATCGTCACAGACAATACTTTGATACGCAGCCTGCGGGCTTCTGGCCTGCTGAAGGGGGGATATCAAAAGATTTGCTGAATATCTTCATGGAATTGGACTGCCAATGGAGTGCCAGTGGTGAGGGTGTATTGGTTAACAGCTTGCGTAAATCGTTTCCGAATCAATCGTTACCGAATCGGAATCACTATCTTTACCGCCCCTACCAAGTATCTGAGGAAAAAAACGGGATGTTTTGTTTTTTTCGTGATGACAAATTATCCGATATGATCGGGTTCGAATATTCAAAATGGTTTGGGCGCGATGCAGCAGAAAATTTTATCCATATGCTTGAGAAAATTCATCATGAGGTGCAGGCAATTACGTATCCCATTGTAAGTGTCATTCTTGATGGTGAAAATGCCTGGGAGTCTTATCCTTATAATGGTTACTATTTTCTCAAAGATCTTTACGATTTGCTTGAAAACCACCCATTCATTCAAACAACGACTTATCGTGATTATATTGTGAATTTAATTGATACGCAGGCTGAAACCCAAATTTTACCTGTACTAGCTGCAGGAAGCTGGGTTTACGGAAGCTTTTCTACTTGGATAGGTGATCATGACAAAAATTTAGCCTGGGATCTATTATGTACAGCTAAACAGAGTTATGATTTTGTAATGAAGAGCGGGCGTCTGACGGATGAAGAAAAATTAATGGTAGAACAGCAGCTTGCATCATGTGAGAGTTCTGACTGGTTCTGGTGGTTTGGTGATTATAATTCTGCACAGGCAGTTGCTAGTTTTGATCAATTGTTTCGAAAAAATCTTGCCAACCTCTATCGTTTGCTGAAATTGCCAGTACCCGCAATCGTGCTGGAGCCAATCAGTCAGGGTGGAAGATATACTGAGGTGATTGAAACGATGCGGCGCTCATCGTAAAGCGGGTCAAAGTAAAAAGAATAGACGCCTGGTATGAAATTGTTTTCATAAAATAAAAAATGCATTAGTTTAGGAGCTTCAAACTGTCCATAACATAAAACGAGTGAAACTTAGTGGCATCTCAATCTATCTCTTTACTATTTGGTGTTCATGCGCATCAGCCGGTTGGAAACTTTGCAGAAGTTTTAGTCGATGCGCATTTGCGTTGTTATAGACCTTTTTTACAAGTTTTATATCGTTATCCAGATTTTAAGTTTGCTCTTCATTTTTCTGGATGGCTACTTGATTTCTTATTTGAGCATTACCCCAATGATATGGCTTTATTGCGTGAGATGGTCATGCGGGGGCAAGTAGAGCTTTTCGGTGCGGGAGAAACAGAACCAGTATTAGCGGTTATTCCCAATCGGGACCGTATTGGACAAATTGAAACTTTTTCCAAGAAATTAGAGGAAAGATTCGGGCAGCGTCCACAGGGTGCTTGGCTCACTGAGCGGGTATGGGAATCAACCGTGGTGCCCGCGTTGGTAGATTGCGGGATTCGCTACGTTATCGTAGATGATTATCATTTTATGTGTGCGGGCAAAACCAAAGCAGAACTCAATGGTTTCTTTACCACCGAGGAAGATGATCGCGCCTTGGATCTTTTCCCTATATCTGAAATGCTTCGTTATAAGTTACCTTTTTCCCCAGCACATGAAGCGGTGGCCTATATTGAGTCTCTAGCTGAAAACTCAACAACAAACAAGGGTGTTGCCGCTATTTATTTCGATGATATCGAGAAATTTGGCATTTGGCCTGAGACCTATCAGTGGGTATATGAGAAGGGCTGGCTTGAGCAATTTATTCAAGGTGTACTGGCTTCTCCCAAAATTTTTCCTCGACATTATCATGATTATCATGCTTTGGAAAAATCTCATGGAATAATTTATCTGCCGACTACCTCCTACATTGAGATGAATGAATGGACGTTACCTGCTGGACCAGCTAATGCTTATGCTGATCTAGTGCGCCAGGCAAAAGCAACTGGCTGGTATGAGCATAATAAATCCTTTCTACGCGGAGGTATCTGGAAAAATTTTTTTTCTCGTTACCCTGAATCGAACTGGATGCACAAGCGTATGCTATCCCTTTCTGCCCGTTTTGCTGCGCTGCCGGTAACGCAATGCTCTGATGCGATGCGACAAAAATTGTATGCTGCACAAGCCAATGATGCTTATTGGCATGGCTTGTTCGGTGGTCTATATCTCCCGCATTTGCGACGAGCTATATACAATAATGTTGTCGAATTAGAAGGTTTGTTGGATGAGTGTGCACCACGTCCTGCTTTTTTTATCGAGGATACCGATCTGGACGGTGTGGAAGAAGCCTATTTACATAATCAAGTACTCCAGGCTGTAGTTAAGCTTGATGGCAATGCGAGCCTATGTGAATTTGATGCCTATCAGCTCAAGCATAATTTTGGTGACACGTTACGTCGTCAAATAGAACATTACTACTGCAAAATACAACCCAATGCACTTGAAATACCCAAACATAGCGGTACGGGTATTGCATCTGCGCATGATCGGATCAATTTTAAGAATCAAATTATTCTTTCTGACTTACAGGTTGACGCTCATCCGCAAAGCCTGTTTTTTGACAACCTAAATAAAGTGTCATTAATTTATCATCTCGAATCACAAGATGAGTCTCGTATCCGTTTCTTGTCCAAAAACGATCAAGGTGAAGTCGTTAAGGTACTGGAGCTTTCTGGCAACCGCCTTTTAGTTTCCTATCACTTGTCGGGGAATGTAGAGGGCCATCTGGAAACCGAAATCAATTTAGCTATGCCCAGTTGTGATGGTCCAGGTGGCCGTTATGTTAAAGATGAATCCACGGTGTTGGGCGGTTTTGGGCAATATATGGATTTGGCGGATATCACTAACATCGCTATGGAGGATGTGGTTCTGCAGGGTATGCTGCTAATGAGTACTTCTGCTCCAATCAGATTTTGTGCGCAACCTCACTTTTCTGTATCTCAATCGGAGGGAGGCTATGAAAAGATTATGCAGGCTGTCAAATTAAAATTGATCTGGCCAGTTACTGAGCGTGAATTAAGGATTACTCTGGAAGTGAAGGCAAAAGAGTATTCTGAGTAACAATCAGAGTGGTTCAGGGGTTGCCCTGTTTGTGTTTGTAGCGGCTGGCAAATAATAAATCGTAATTTGCTGTCACTCATTGTCAGGTGGTGAGCATTACTTTATAGCGCAACCAATTAATCCTGGAAAAGCGCAGTAACATGCAAAGTTGAAACATGTCGCTTGAATCAATAGAGAATAACAGGATGGTAATATTTTGTAATATGCCTGTAAACTATTGAAACAATAATCAAATAATCGATGTGAGTTTATTGTATTCGTTGATTGAGAAAATTTATTTTAAAAAAAATGTTAAAAAGCTTGACGGAGAAAATATGGTCTGTATAATGCACATCTCTGTTGCTTGAGACGAAAAAAAAGCAACCAGCTCTTTAAAAAAATAAACAGCCAATAGATGTAGGCGCTTAGTAAATATAACTAATTTGATTGATATTAAATTAGTAACTAAGAGTTATACAAGGTAAATAGTGTATAGATGTTAATATATGCTAAATGCTGAGCAAATAGAATTAAATTAAACTGAAGAGTTTGATCCTGGCTCAGATTGAACGCTGGCGGCATGCTTTACACATGCAAGTCGAACGGCAGCACGGGGGCAACCCTGGTGGCGAGTGGCGAACGGGTGAGTAATACATCGGAACGTGTCTTAAAGTGGGGGATAACGCATCGAAAGATGTGCTAATACCGCATAATCTCTAAGGAGGAAAGCAGGGGATCGAAAGACCTTGTGCTTTTAGAGCGGCCGATGCCTGATTAGCTAGTTGGTAAGGTAAAGGCTTACCAAGGCAACGATCAGTAGCTGGTCTGAGAGGACGACCAGCCACACTGGGACTGAGACACGGCCCAGACTCCTACGGGAGGCAGCAGTGGGGAATTTTGGACAATGGGCGCAAGCCTGATCCAGCCATGCCGCGTGAGTGAAGAAGGCCTTCGGGTTGTAAAGCTCTTTCGGTCGGGAAGAAATAGTTATGGCTAATATCCATAATGAATGACGGTACCGACATAAGAAGCACCGGCTAACTACGTGCCAGCAGCCGCGGTAATACGTAGGGTGCAAGCGTTAATCGGAATTATTGGGCGTAAAGGGTGCGCAGGCGGATGTATAAGTCAGATGTGAAATCCCCGGGCTTAACCTGGGAATTGCGTTTGAAACTATATGACTAGAGTGTGATAGAGGGGAGTGGAATTCCATGTGTAGCAGTGAAATGCGTAGAGATGTGGAAGAACACCGATGGCGAAGGCAGCTCCCTGGATTAACACTGACGCTCATGCACGAAAGCGTGGGGAGCAAACAGGATTAGATACCCTGGTAGTCCACGCCCTAAACGATGTCAACTAGTTGTCGGATCTGTTAAAAGATTTGGTAACGTAGCTAACGCGTGAAGTTGACCGCCTGGGAAGTACGGTCGCAAGATTAAAACTCAAAGGAATTGACGGGGACCCGCACAAGCGGTGGATTATGTGGATTAATTCGATGCAACGCGAAAAACCTTACCTACCCTTGACATGCTCGAAATTCCACAGAGATGTGGAAGTGCCCGAAAGGGAATCGAGGCACAGGTGCTGCATGGCTGTCGTCAGCTCGTGTCGTGAGATGTTGGGTTAAGTCCCGCAACGAGCGCAACCCTTGTCACTAATTGCCATCATTCAGTTGGGCACTTTAGTGAGACTGCCGGTGACAAACCGGAGGAAGGTGGGGATGACGTCAAGTCCTCATGGCCCTTATGGGTAGGGCTTCACACGTAATACAATGGCGCGTACAGAGGGTTGCCAACCCGCGAGGGGGAGCTAATCTCAGAAAGCGCGTCGTAGTCCGGATCGGAGTCTGCAACTCGACTCCGTGAAGTCGGAATCGCTAGTAATCGCGGATCAGCATGTCGCGGTGAATACGTTCCCGGGTCTTGTACACACCGCCCGTCACACCATGGGAGTAATTTTCACCAGAAGCAGATAGTCTAACCGCAAGGAGGGCGTTTGCCACGGTGAGAGTTATGACTGGGGTGAAGTCGTAACAAGGTAGCCGTAGGGGAACCTGCGGCTGGATCACCTCCTTTCTAATGAAATATTGCTAAGCGCCTACAATCTATTGGTTGTTTTAAAAGTTAAATAGCAAATGAGATATGAGGCAAAAGGTTGTGCTAATATAGGATCCTTTATGGGTCTGTAGCTCAGTTGGTTAGAGCACACGCTTGATAAGCGTGGGGTCGGTGGTTCAAGTCCACCCAGACCCACCAGATAGGGGGTGTAGCTCAGCTGGGAGAGCACCTGCTTTGCAAGCAGGGGGTCATCGGTTCGATCCCGTTCACCTCCACCATATTATGTCCAATCTTGATGGTTCGAGAAAAATATCTCTCGGTAATCATGAAAAATAAGATTATATTTTATTGCTGGTTTGGCTTTGTTCTTTAAAAAAATAGAAAAAGTAGATTGTAAATTAAACAAATTCAGAAACATAAAAGCTGATATATGAATATTAATTGAATCAATTGATTAATATTTGTTGGAGCATAAAATATTATCTGGAAAGATCGGTAGTATTTTAAAAATCTGGAGTTGTGTATCAAGAAAAGAAGTTCTCAAAATTATAGGGTCAAGCAAATAAGTGCATGTGGTGGATGCCTTGGCGATTACAGGCGATGAAGGACGTGGAAATCTGCGATAAGCTTCGGGGAGCTGATAAACAAGCTTTGATCCGGAGATGTCCGAATGGGGAAACCCGATCCGCAAGGATCATCCTCATCTGAATATATAGGATGAGCGAAGCGAACCTAACGAACTGAAACATCTAAGTAGTTAGAGGAAAAGAAATCAACCGAGATTCCCAAAGTAGTGGCGAGCGAAATGGGATCAGCCATCAATCTTTAGCATTGGAATTAGTCAAATCTTCTGGAAAGTTGAACCATAGAGAGTGATAGTCTCGTAGGCGAAAATTCTGATGTGGAACTAGGATTGAAAAAAGTAGGGCGGAACACGTGAAATTCTGTCTGAAGATGGGGGGACCATCCTCCAAGGCTAAATACTCGTAATCGACCGATAGTGAACTAGTACCGTGAGGGAAAGGTGAAAAGAACCCCGGGAGGGGAGTGAAATAGATCCTGAAACCGCATGCATACAAACAGTGGGAGCCCTGTATGGGGTGACTGCGTACCTTTTGTATAATGGGTCAGCGACTTACATTCAGTAGCAAGCTTAACCGATTAGGGGAGGCGTAGCGAAAGCGAGTCTTAATAGGGCGACTAAGTTGCTGGGTGTAGACCCGAAACCAGATGATCTACTCATGGCCAGGATGAAAGGAAGGTAACACTTCGTGGAGGTCCGAACCCACTAATGTTGAAAAATTAGGGGATGAGCTGTGGGTAGGGGTGAAAGGCTAAACAAATCTGGAAATAGCTGGTTCTCTCCGAAAACTATTTAGGTAGTGCCTCATGTATAACCTTTGGGGGTAGAGCACTGTTATGGCTAGGGGGTCATTGAGACTTACCAAACCATTGCAAACTCCGAATACCAAAGAGTTTTAGCATGGGAGACAGACATCGGGTGCTAACGTTCGGTGTCAAGAGGGAAACAACCCAGACCCTCAGCTAAGGTCCCAAAGATATAGTTAAGTGGTAAACGAGGTGGGAAGGCATAGACAGTCAGGAGGTTGGCTTAGAAGCAGCCATCCTTTAAAGAAAGCGTAATAGCTCACTGATCGAGTCGTCCTGCGCGGAAGATGTAACGGGGCTTAAACTATACACCGAAGCTAGGGATTCGCACGTAAGTGCGAATGGTAGGAGAGCGTTCCGTAGGCCTGTGAAGGTGATTTGTAAAAATTGCTGGAGGTATCGGAAGTGCGAATGCTGACATGAGTAGCGATAAAGGAAGTGAAAAGCTTCCTCGCCGAAAACCCAAGGTTTCCTGTGCAACGTTAATCGACGCAGGGTGAGTCGGCCCCTAAGGTGAGGCAGAAATGCGTAACTGATGGGAAACTGGTTAATATTCCAGTACCTTTACATAATGCGATGCGGGGACGGAGAAGGTTAGCTCAGCCAGGTGTTGGATGTCCTGGTTGAAGCGTGTAGACATGCTGCTTAGGCAAATCCGGGCGGCTAAGTTGAGACGTGATAACGAAACACTCTTCGGAGTGCCAAGTGAGTAATACCATGCTTCCAGGAAAAGCCGCTAAGCTTCAGTTATGTAAGGACCGTACCGTAAACCGACACAGGTGGGAAGGATGAGAATTCTAAGGCGCTTGAGAGAACCCAGGAGAAGGAACTCGGCAAATTGACACCGTAACTTCGGGAGAAGGTGTGCCTTTAGTAAGTGAATCGCCTTGCGCGAAGAGCTGAGAAAGGTTGCAATAAAAAGATGGCTGCGACTGTTTAATAAAAACACAGCACTCTGCAAACACGAAAGTGGACGTATAGGGTGTGACGCCTGCCCGGTGCCGGAAGGTTAAATGATGGGGTGCAAGCTCTTGATTGAAGCCCCGGTAAACGGCGGCCGTAACTATAACGGTCCTAAGGTAGCGAAATTCCTTGTCGGGTAAGTTCCGACCTGCACGAATGGCGTAACGATGGCCATACTGTCTCCTCCTGGGACTCAGCGAAATTGAAATGTTTGTGAAGATGCAATCTACCCGCGGCTAGACGGAAAGACCCCGTGCACCTTTACTGTAGCTTTACATTGGATTTTGACAATACTTGTGTAGGATAGGTGGGAGGCTGTGAAGTATACTCGCCAGAGTATATGGAGCCGTCCTTGAAATACCACCCTGGTGTTGTTGAGATTCTAACCTAGATCCATAAGCTGGATTGGGGACCGTGTATGGTAGGCAGTTTGACTGGGGCGGTCTCCTCCCAAAGTGTAACGGAGGAGTACGAAGGTACGCTAGGTACGGTCGGAAATCGTGCTGATAGTGCAATGGCATAAGCGTGCTTAACTGCGAGACTGACAAGTCGAGCAGATGCGAAAGCAGGTCATAGTGATCCGGTGGTTCTGTATGGAAGGGCCATCGCTCAACGGATAAAAGGTACGCCGGGGATAACAGGCTGATTCCTCCCAAGAGTTCATATCGACGGGGGAGTTTGGCACCTCGATGTCGGCTCATCACATCCTGGGGCTGTAGCCGGTCCCAAGGGTATGGCTGTTCGCCATTTAAAGTGGTACGTGAGCTGGGTTTAAAACGTCGTGAGACAGTTTGGTCCCTATCTGCCGTGGGCGCTGGAAATTTGAGTGGGGCTCCTCCTAGTACGAGAGGACCGGAGTGGACATACCTCTGGTGTACCGGTTATGACGCCAGTCGTATTGCCGGGTAGCTAAGTATGGAAAAGATAACCGCTGAAAGCATCTAAGCGGGAAACTTGCCACAAGATTAGATTTCCCGGGGAGTAAATCCCCCTAAAGGCTCGTTGAAGACTACAACGTTGATAGGTCGGATGTGGAAGCATAGTAATATGTTAAGCTAACCGATACTAATTGGCCGTGCGGCTTGATCCTATAATTTTGAGAATAAATTAACATCTCTTGACAGGAAAATTAATTTAAAAGTTTATTTGTTTTAATCTACTTTAAAACAAAAAGGTTACGCTTGGCGGCTATAGCGCTTTGGAACCACCTCTTCCCATTCCGAACAGAACCGTGAAACGAAGTTGCGCCGATGATAGTGTGTTTTCGCATGTGAAAGTAGGTCACCGCCAAGCTTATTGTTTTCTTACACTTAAAAAGCTATTAAGATATTATATAAATACAATTTATCTTAGTTTAGTTTATCGAAAGTGTTGTTCATTCATTTGTTTCATTCCAATCCAGTTTTACCTGAATCGATAAAGTAGATATCAATTAAAGAAATTTTTAGGAATTCTTTTGTCTTAGTATGGTAATGATTCTACATTTATCTGTTTTCTTTGTATAAACTGAAGTCAGTTTTACTCAATTTCCTCGTTAAGTGGCGCGTGGCTACTAGTCTTATTTGCCATCTGATATTATCCCAGATTCAATTCCTGATGCGCAGTAATGTGCGCCATATTCGTATTTATAATTTCATTTCTAAATTAAAAATGACGCGAAGGCGAGCCGTAGGCAGTATAATTAATATGGCAAGTTGAAGCTGACAAAGTCAGTTTAGATTTAAAAATGGAATAAGTTGCCAGAGCTTTTTATCGGAGCACTTGCCGTAATGAGATTCAAACCAGCTATTAGCCTAACCAACCAAGAATGATTCAGAATGTGTAGGGTTTGAAGAACATATCGGCAGTTTGATTTCGTTGGCTACACAGTGCTTTGTAGCGTTCTGCGCTACACATGAACGTTTTGCTTGCACGTACTGATAGGTATCGGATAATCAGGAATAGCACTCCTGCCACAGTGCATCAAGATCAATTTTGTGTTTGTGAACTCCTTGAGATTTGCGCTTAATGTTCTTGATCCAGCGCGTCACCCTACCACGCCAACATCAAATCAGGTCGCTCTACCTCGGATATCGTCAATCCTTCTTTCTCTCGAACAGACAGGACTTTACGGCGGAAATCCAATCAATATACCCCTTTATATGATAATCATAATTATCTGGCTGTGCGAGATTTCGTGTATTAATTTTGCCCGGCTTGCTTAGCAGCGCCCTAGCCCGAATATTGCACGAGCATCCAAACTAAGAGCGAATTTGCCAGAAATTGATTTTTAATTTGGATGAATCGTATTTGTAGTCAGAATTTGTTGTTAAGCATTAAGCTTTTTTGTGTTTTCTGGTGGAGTTATGGCAAAAAGTGGGGATTTCTTCAGTTAATAGGCATAGCCCATCCACCCCATCGCTATTTTATGCG